>JBNKHH010000087.1:0-152754 GCA_050290245.1 Silicimonas sp. | reverse complement strand
CAATCCCTATGCGATTGATGCGCTGGAGTGGCCGCCGGCTGAACGCCCCCACAACCTCATACACCAGGACCTGGTGCGCCTTGTCGAAACACTCTTGTAGCCTGCCCGCAAGTCGCCCCGCGGCGTAGCGACCCTGCAGGCGCTGACCGGGTTTCAAAAGGCCGCTTTCATCAAGTGACGTCTTATTGACGGCAAACAATATTGATCTGAAGAATTGTGCGGTCGAGACGTCTTGCCTCAGCGATCACTGCGCCCATAACCTATTGTTTTTTAAATATATTGACAGAAAACAGTGCCCCTATCTGCCCCAAAGCGGACCCGTTTTGGATGCCACGAGCGGTGTGTGAGGCCAATGTTCTTAGCCGATCGATCAGATACCGGAGTTAACGAATATGTCGGACTACATTCACATTCAGAACACAGTCCAAATTTTATTGAAGCGATCGACAACCGGGAGTGGGTGCGAGCCGCAGCCCCGATGTGATCGCCTGGACGGTGGCCTTTTTCAAGACCTGGACGTGGCTGCGGACAACGGCCGCCCATTGGACCGTTTCAGAAGACCGGAGAGCTTTTCGTTTTAGGCGGCAAAGTCGCGGGCGGCTTGCCATAATGAGGCAAGCCCGTCCCGTATCACCGACTAAACCGTTGTTCCCTTGCGCCGCACCCAACTGCCGAGACAACCGGCAATGATGCCGACACCAATGGCAATGATCAGGTCTTGAGCTCCCAGATCGAACCCGAAAAAGATCAGATTCTCTGCAACTCCCGTCAGCGCCCCCAGAATGGCCGCGAGAACCGGGCTGCGCGTCATCATCCCGAAGGCCAGTCCGAAAATGCCCGGCAGGCTCAGGATATTGGCCGCGATCGTTCCAAGAATTTCTAACATGGGTCTCTCCTAGTCCTGGATGGTCCGCAGAAAAGACCTGATGCCTGACGCGTCGGCCTCGGCCATCGTCCGCCCGACGGGCGTGGCATGGGACGCCAGGGATTCAATGACGCTGTCGTATTCTTCCAGATACCCGGTCGGAAGATTGTGAGCGATGCCCTGGTGACAATCGATACAGGTCATCCCCGTATCCACGGCACGTTGGTGCTCGGATGCGGCCCGCGTCTCCTGAATGGTAAAGTCCATGTAATCGAAGGCGTGGCAGTTCCGGCATTCACGGCTGTCGCTCGCCTTCATTTTCTTCCAGACTGCGGCAGCCATATGAAGCCGCCGCTCCTCATAGTCCTCGGCGGTAGCGATAGTCCCCATGACCTCATGGTACACGTCCTTCACGGCCATGATCTTGGCCTTGACCTTGTGTTGCCATTCCTTCGGCACGTGGCAATCCGTACAGATCGCACGCACGCCCGAGTGGTTGTTATAGTGGACCGTCTCACGGTACTCACCGAGGTTGGTCTCCATCGTATGACAGGACACACAGAATTCCTCGGTGTTCGTCATCTCCAACGACCAGTGAAAGCCGCCCCAGAACATGATGCCCAACAGGAACCCGGCGATCAGCGTAAAGCCGACGCTTAGAACCGCCGTCGGACTCCAGAACCAATCCCACAGGCGCCGAATCCGGCCACGATCGTCATCTGCCATATCGAATGCTCCCCTTGTGCGCGTTCAGCGATCGCCCGAGGACGTAAACACGTTCTCGATCAGCGCGGGCGCGTCGGCCTGCGGTACGTGGCACTGGTTGCAAAAATACCGGGTGCCGGCGATGTGATCGAGCTCGTTGCCATCACGGTCGAGATAGTGCGTCATCGAAAGGGTCGGCGCGTTGCGCTCGCCCGCCTTGGTCCAGTCGTGACACGACAGGCACTGGTTGGTGCGAAGGTCGATCTGATACTGGTCGATGGAATGCGGGATCAAAGGCGGCTGCTGACGGTAATTGCGCTGCATCCGTCCCTCGATGTTGCGGTGAATGCCGTCAATGGCGACCGGTTCATCCACCTCGGCCCCCCGCAGGGTGGCAACTGTCTGCGCCGCGGCAAGGCCACCGAACACGACGAGCGGCACCAGCGCCACAGCGCTCAACTGGATCCATTTTTTCATCAAAGGTACTCCCTTCGTCTAGTCATGCGGCCCGCCTCGTCGCCGTTTGGTCGGCTTCGGCCAATTCGGTGTCGAACCGGTGGGTGAACAGGAAAACGTCCTTGGCACAGACGTCGATGCAGCGCCCGCAGTTGGTGCAGTCGGGCGCGAGAATGAGCGGCGTTGAATCCTTGGCGCCCTTGAGCGCAGGCGAAATGACCTGCGGCTCGGGACAGACGGCATAACAATCCATGCAATCGTCGCAGGCCGCGCGGTTTGCGGCGCTGATCCGAACCAAGCTTTTGCTGCCGACCAGACCATAAAATGCCCCGACGGGGCACAGATGACCGCACCAGCCCTGCCGCGAAACGGTAAGGTCAAACAGAAAGATCACGCTGACCATTCCCCAGACTGCGCCCATCCCAAATACAAGGCCGCGGTGCAGCATGGTGACGGGGTTAACCACCTCCCAGGCGATGCTGCCTGTCAGCGCGGAGACGATCAGAACAGTCCCAAGAATCCAGAGCCGCAGCGACCGTTTCGGCTGCCATCCCTTCGGCAGGCCCAATTTCATGTGCAGCCAGTGCGCAGCATCGGTGACGGGATTGACCGGGCAGATCCAGCTGCAATAGACCCGGCCTCCGATCAGGGTATAGGCGGCCAGAACAATGACTGCTCCCGTCAGCGCGGCCGCAACAGGCAAGTGCCCGGCGACAAGGCTTTGCAAGACGACAAGCGGATCGGTCAGCGGCAGTACGCCCAGGGTCAAGGACCCTGCCAGAGTGCCCTCGACGATCCAGACGCCGAACCAGGGGCCGGCCAGAAAAAGGGCCAGGAAAAAAGCCTGGCTTAGCCGACGCAGGATCAGGAATTGGTTGGCCTTTAGCCAGCCCTTGGTGCGCCGCGCTTCGCGACCGGGAAATGGCGCGGCGCTCAATGGCTTGCCCCCGGAAGTGAATAACCTGGCTCAAAACCACCCGGTGCGGCAAGATTGTCTGTGCCCGGACCAGGCAAACGGTCCGGAAGGTCGATCACGCCTTCGACAAGCGCACCGCCGTTTCGCTCTTTCTCTTCCCAGCCCTTGCGATAGTGCTCGGCGCTTTCCGCACGCGCCAGCCGCATTGGTAGCACCTTGATCGCGGCCTCGGGCAGCACGCAGGATTGCTCGCACTTGCCACAGCCCGTGCAGGCGTCGGCATGGACGGTCGGCGCGAAAATTGCATGATGGCCGGACCGGTCGTTGTGCGACAATTCCAGCGTGATGGCCTCGTCGATCACCGGGCAAACCCGGTAACAGACATCGCATCTCAACCCGAGGAAATTCAGACAGTTCTCCTGATCGACAAGAACGGCAACGCCCATTTTAGCGTCGTCGATATTATCCAGAGACTTGTCCAGCGCCCCAGTCGGGCAGGCCCCAACACAAGGGATATCATCGCACATTTCGCAGGGCACCTCACGCGCCGTGAAATACGGCGTGCCCGTCGCCGGACCATCCTCGCCAAGTTCAGCCAGCTTCAAGGTGTCATAGGGGCAATCCCGGACGCATAGGCCGCACCGTATGCAAGCCGCCAGAAAATCCTCTTCGCCCAAGGCCCCCGGTGGCCGGATCGCCTGGGCCGGAAGCGCGCGCGCATCGCGGGCCAGATAGACCAGTCCCGAGCCCGCCAACGCGCAGCCGCCCGCCGCGCGCAAGGCGTCGGTCAGAAAGCGTCTGCGGCTTGGCGTTATCCCGGTTGCGAACATGATGATCTGCTCAGGCGCGCTCGACCTTGCAGGCGCACTTCTTGAAATCGGTCTCCTTGGACAAGGGACAGGTCGCGTCCAGCGTCAGCTTGTTGACAAGCTGCCCCTCGTCGAACCAAGGCACAAAGACCAGACCCCGCGGCACCTTGTTGCGCCCGCGGGTCTCGACCCGGCTCGACATGTCACCTCGCCGCGTCGAAATGACGATCTCCTGCCCACGCCGCAATCCACGCTCACGCGCGTCTTCGGGGTGCATGAATACCACCGCCGACGGGAAGGCCCGGTGCAACTCCGGCACACGCCGCGTCATCGACCCGGAATGCCAGTGCTCAAGGACGCGGCCTGTGCACAGCCACAGGTCGAACTCGGCATCCGGCTCCTCCGCCGCCACCTCATAGGGCGCAAATATGATGTTCGCCTTGCCATCCGGCTTGCCATAGAAACGCACCCCCTCGCCCGCAGGCACATAGGGGTCGTAACCTTCGCGGAACCGGTACAGCGTCTCCTTGCCGTCAACCACGGGCCAGCGCAGCCCCCGCGCCTGGTGATAGGCGTCGAACGGCGCGAGATCGTGACCATGGCCACGCCCGAACGCGGCGTACTCCTCGAACAGCCCTTTCTGAACGTAAAACCCGAAATGCTCGGACTCGTCGTTGTCAAAACCTTCAGCGACCTCCGACGTCGGGAACTTGTTGACGGTGCCGTTCTCGAACAACACCTCGTACAAGGTCTTGCCAGCCAGTTCCGGCTTTTGCGCGACAAGCTCCTCGCCCCATGCCTCCTCGACGGTGAACCGTTTGGAAAACTCCATGACCTGCCAGACGTCGGATTTCGCCTCGCCCGGCGCCTTGACCTGCTGGCGCCAGAACTGGGTCCGCCGTTCGGCGTTGCCATAGGCACCCTCTTTCTCGACCCACATCGCCGTCGGCAGAATCAGGTCGGCGGAAACCGCCGTGACCGTCGGATAGGGATCGGACACCGTGATAAAGTTCTCCGGGTTCCGGTAGCCCGGATAGCCCTCCTCGTTCATGTTGGGTGCGGCCTGCAAGTTGTTGTTGCACTGCACCCAATAGGCGTTCAGATCGCCATCCTTCAGTTTCCTGTGCTGCAAGACAGCGTGAAAGCCGGGTTTCGCGGGGATCGTGCCGGCCGGGATGTTCCAGGCGGTCTCGCAAATCTCGCGGTGCTTGTCGTTTGCAACCACCATGTCGGCGGGCAAACGGTGGGCAAAGGTACCGACCTCGCGCGCCGTGCCGCAGGCCGAAGGCTGCCCGGTCAGCGAAAACGGCGAGTTGCCAGGTTCGGAAATCTTTCCGGTCAGCAGGTGAACGTTGTACATCAGCCCGTTGACCCAAGACCCGCGCGAATGCTGGTTGAAGCCCATGGTCCAGAGGCTCATCACCTTGCGGTTCGGGTCGGCGTATTGCGCGGCCAGCCGCTCCAACTGTCCCGCAGGAACGCCGGACAGCTCGGACACCGCGTCCAGCGTGTAATCGGCAACCGAGGCGGCGTATTCGTCGAAGCTCATCGGCTCAAGCTTGCCGGAGTTCGGGTTGGCAGCGGCCTGCTGGCGCGGATCGTTGTCGCGCAGGCCATAGCCGATATCCGTGGCTGTCTTGGTAAAGTTGACGTGCTTGGCGACGAACTCTTCGTTCACGGCACCCGACTGGATGATGTGGTTGGCGATATAGTTCAGGATTGCAAGGTCGGTCTGCGGCTTGAACACCATGCCGTTGTCGGCCAGCTCGAATGAACGATGCTCAAAGGTCGACAGGACGTGCACCTCGCTGCCCGGCTTGGTCAGCCGCGTGTCTGTCAGCCGCGACCACAGGATCGGGTGCATCTCGGCCATGTTCGACCCCCAGAGCACGAAGGTATCAGCATGCTCAAGGTCGTCGTAGCACCCCATTGGCTCGTCGATGCCGAAAGCCCGGATAAACCCGACCACGGCCGAGGCCATGCAGTGCCGCGCGTTCGGGTCAATGTTGTTCGACCGTAGGCCCGCCTTCATGAACTTGGCCGCAGCATAGCCTTCCCAGACCGTCCACTGGCCCGAGCCGAACATGCCAACGCTGGTCGGCCCCTTCTTGGCCAGCGCCTCTTTCCACTTGGCCGCCATGACGTCAAAGGCCTCGTCCCAGGACACCGGCTCGAACTCGCCGTTCTTGTCGTAAACGCCGTTCGACTTGCGCAAGAGCGGCATGGTCAGGCGATCCGAGCCGTACATGATCTTGGACAGGAAATAGCCCTTGATGCAGTTCAAGCCGCGGTTCACCGGCGCGTCGGGATCGCCCTGCGTCGCCACGACGCGACCATCTTTGGTGCCGACCAGCACAGAACAGCCGGTGCCGCAAAACCGACAGGCCGCCTTGTCCCATCGAATGTCCGGGGCGCCTATCTGAGCGGCGGCCTGTCCGGTGGCAAGCGGAATACCCGCGGCCGAGGCGGTAGCGGTTGCGGCAGTCGCCTTGAGAAACGTCCGGCGCGATTCAGAAATGGTCATTTGGCTGGTCTCCGGCTTTGATCGGGTTTGAACGTGCGGGCGCCCGTAGCGCCGCCTCTTCGAAATGGTGGTAGGTCAGCGTCACCGAGATGACGCCGGGGATCTGATGCAGGTCCATGATGATCTCGGACGCGCGCCGAGTGTCGGTGTCTTCAACGACAACAACGAAACGCCCGTCTTCGGTCCCCGCATGAACTTCGACGCCTTCGATCTCCTCAAGTCCGGGTCGGATGCCGGCCGCTTTTTCCGGTAATACATGGACGATGCAGCCGCAGATATTCATACGGTAGCCTCCGGGGCTGGCGTGGATTGAGAAAGGGCGACGGCGCCGACGGGACAAACCGAAAGGCAGGCGCCACATCCGGTGCAGGCATCCGAGAAAACGCTCACCCGCCCAACCGATCCTGCGCGCAGGTCGAACCTCAACGCGCGCTCCTCGCAAACGTCGGTGCACGTCCTGCAAGACACCCCTGCGTTCAGCAAACAGGCGCTGCGCACCTCCGCCGTCAGTGACCATGCCGGTGACGCAAGGTCGAAAACACCCTCGGGGCACGCTTCTGCGCAGGCTTTGCAAAAGCTGCACGCGCCACGATTGAAATCCACGACGGGCGTTCCAGCGCGGCCTGGGATCAGAATGGACTCGGGGCAGGCTCGCAGACAAGCGCTACAGGCGGTGCAGCTATGTCTGACGCGGTCTTCAGAACTCCAGGGGGGGCGCAATGATCCATCTGGCGCGTATTGAGCACCACCGTCATGGACACCACCCAGGACAGTCTCCCGCATCGACATTCACTCCTTCGCGGCGCTGCCGGCAGGTGTCGCTGACCAATGGTCCCAACTTGGGATTGTGGAATGACCGCGAGTCACCTGCTGATCTCGCCTGAGTGCGAACGTAGAAGACTGTTTCGAATGTGCGCTTGACTTCTGTCAAGTCGGCTCACAATGCGTGAGGATCAGACAACCTGAGAAGAGCTTTTCGATCACGAATGACGATCCGACGCTTTTGAAGTGTGACGCCATATGGTTCCAGGCGATTGAACTGCCGCGACAGTGTCTCGGGCTTCATGCCAAGGAGCGAAGCCAGAACTTTCTTTTCGAACGGCAGCTCTGCCGTTTCGCCACCGGGCGCGTCTTCCGTCGCAGCGACGATGTAACGTGCCAGTCGCTCCAGACCCGAGTTGGCTTTCAGGCTTTCAATCTGCCGGACGAGGCTGTGAAGATGCGAATAGGTTCCGGCAAGGATCGCGGGCACGGCGTCAGGGTTGTCCCGGATAACGGTTTGAAGAACCCGGCTGGGGGCGACGAACACCTCGCTGTCGACAAGGGCTACTGCCGTCGCGGGATAGGTGCCAGCGCGAAATGCCAGCGCCTCGGCAAAACTCTGACCGGGTTGGAAAACCTCGATCACCGCCTCTTCGCCATCGCTTTGATGAATCGACAGTTTGACCAGACCGGACACGACGCAAAAAACCGCGTCGGCCTCCTCTCCCATGTTGAAAAGGGTCGCGCCGCTGTCCAGCTTCTTGATCTCCGACCGCGAAACAATCGCCTCAAGAACTGAGGGAGGCAATGAACCGAAGAACGGACTCCGGCAAACCGTCAAAAGTTTGTTGGCAGAAATGTGAAAAGTCCCCGCGCGCGTCTAGCTGAACCCGAGAACTAAAGCCTTTGGTGCTTGAGTCAATCGTCTCCTGAGCGGCAGACCTTGCGTGGGTCGCATTCGCTCAGCAGAATTTGATCTGCCGCAACGTCAGCACCTGCTGTGCGAACTAAGATCATCAGCAGGGAGGATTCGTTGTGGCTGTCTTAATTGCCTATGCCTCAATCGAAGGTCAGACCGAGAAGATCGCGCATTTCGTGGGGGAGAAAGCCCGTGAATTGGGCAAGCGCACCAGTCTGTTCAACACTGCGAATGAAACAGGCGACATCGACCTGACGGAATTCGACAAGATCGTCCTTGCAGCCCCGGTCCACGAACGACGCCACCCCAAGACCTTCGAGGTTTTCGTCGCCTCGAACAACAGCGCCATAAATGAACGAAAATCGCTTTTCCTATCGGTCAGTCTCAGCGCGGCTTTCCCAGAAGGACTTGGTGAAGCAAAGGACTATGCCGACGAAGCCATAATGCGCATGGGGCTTGAGCCCGACGCCGAGCTCTTGGTGGCTGGCGCGGTACGCAGCAGTTACTATGGCTATTATGAACAGCAGGTCCTGCGCCATGTGGTCATGCGTGGACGCGACTACGACCCGACGCAGAAGGAGCATGAATTCACGGATTGGGCAGCCATCGAAAGAATTGTGGCGGCATTTTTGACAACATGAGGGCGGCCGGGGCGATGCCATTGAATAACTTCACTGAATCGAGGCTCAACGTCCCTCCAGTTTGACTTCATTGTCAAAACTGATCCGCCTAAATGGTGCTGTCCGACAAACGCGCGCCAGTCCCTCACCAAGGCAGTAGCCGTGCTCCCAATCCAAAGCAAAGATCGCGCCACCGGGCGGGTGCGGTAGCATGATCAACCTTGCGGAAATTTCTGAAGGAGAGACTGTGTCCCTGATTTCAATGGTTGACGAGGGAGACGTGGAGGGAGGCAAACTTGTGAATAGGCCGCATCCGTCGAAAGTGCGACGAACGTCCGCCATCGCGCTTGGCAAGCGACTGCGGCAAAGGTCCGGTCAACGCCCGTCAGGAATCGACGGCAATGGCTCATACCACGTAATTGGCGGCTTACTGCGCTTCAGGGATGATTTTGCGGCGGCCCCCAATGGAACCGCGCTTGGGGTCAAAACGGGCGTTCCTGAAAAGGTGCCCGGCAGTTGCTCTTATTGTAGAATTTCGAAAGAAAATGGCGAAGACACCATGCGACAATCAAAAGCCGATATTTTTACTTAATTTTTTTTCGGGAACTTTGGTGCGGTCGAGAAGACTCGAACTTCCACGGGTGTTACCCCACAGCGACCTCAACGCTGCGCGTCTACCAATTCCGCCACGACCGCACGCCGTTGCTTGGTGGCGCGTTCCATAACTCCCTCTCAAGGCGTTGTGAAGAGGCATTTTCCAAATCTCGTCACCTGACGTGAATTTTTCCGATGACCACACCTGAGAATACCGGCCGACACCGGACGGAAACGGTTCGGATCCAAAATCGAAGCCGCATCTTGGAAGTCACACGCGCTTCCACTAGGTCTTTCCCATGGTGGAATGGATGCACTCGAACGGGCTCACCGAGTACAATACCGCGGTCCAGATCATGGAGGCGCGGGCGGCGGCGATCCGTGCCGGCGAAGCTGACGAGGCCATTTGGCTGGTCGAACATCCTCCACTATATACTGCTGGAACCTCCGCGAGGATCGAAGACCTGACCGACCCGGACCGGTTTCCTGTCCATGCCAGCAAACGCGGCGGCCAGTACACCTATCACGGTCCAGGCCAGCGGGTGGCTTATGTCATGCTCGACGTCGCCAAGCGCGGCCATGACGTGCGTCGCTTTGTCCACGACCTGGAGCGCTGGATCATCGCCGCCCTGGCCGAGTTCAATGTGACCGGCGAAATCCGCGACGGCCGCGTCGGTGTCTGGGTGCCGCGCCCCGAAAAGCCGCCCCTGCCCGACGGCAGCCCGCGCGAAGACAAGATCGCCGCTCTCGGTATCCGCATCCGCAAATGGGTTTCTTTCCACGGCCTGTCGATCAACGTGGACCCCGACCTGTCGCACTTCGACGGTATCGTCCCTTGCGGCATCAGCGGCCACGGCGTGACATCGCTGGTCGATCTCGGCTTGCCTGTCACGATGGGCGACGTGGATGTCGCACTGGAAAAGACCTTTGGCCTTGTCTTCGACCCATAAGCTGCGATTTCAACCCTTATCTGGACGAGACCACCGCGTTTGTCCCCTCAGCCGGGAAAAGCGCCTTGTTCGACACGCAGGCACCGAGGCGCTGCGAGGGAGACGGCATCCCGCCTGCTTACCGGGGACAGCTGGGCAAGCGCCGCCGCCGGCTGCACAGGCCGCACGTCCAAGGGCAGCCCAACACCGATGAACTGGCGGGGTCCGGACACCGGCGTGCAGAAATACCCGACACTTTGGCCCGTGGCGGTCACACGGAGCCGTCGGATCAGGCCCATGAGCCACGCAAAGGTCCTTCCCTTTGATTTGCCCGACGCTGTTTGGCGCTGGTTCTGCCTTCCCCGAATGAATGCTGCTCCCGCTTGAGGCCGATTTTCAGTGCGGGAAATTCTCGGCCAAGAATCTTGCCTGTTTCGAAAAATGACGCAGAGACAAGGCTCCAGGTGCCCCAAAAGTCCCGCAAGGCCGCGCCGAGTGAGACAATTTTACCCGCTCTCTACCACTTTCCGCCATTGCCCCCCCCGCGCCATATCCTTAAAAGCGAATGCAATCCGGTGGGAGGAGTCCCGCTGTTCGAGAATCGACACTCAGGAGGCACTACATGGCCGACGCCGCCGCACACGGGCACGACCATCATGACGAACGCGGGTTCTTTACCCGCTGGTTCATGTCCACCAACCATAAAGACATCGGTATTCTGTACCTGTTCACCTCCGGTCTCGTCGGCTTTATCGCCGTCGCGTTCACCGTTTACATGCGGATGGAACTGAAAGACCCCGGTGTTCAGTACATGTGCCAGGAGGGTATGCGCTTTATCGCCGATGGCACCTGCGCCCCGAACGGACACATCTGGAACGTCCTGGTCACGGCGCACGGCATCCTGATGATGTTCTTCGTTGTTATTCCTGCGCTTTTCGGCGGTTTCGGCAACTATTTCATGCCCTTGCACATCGGTGCACCGGACATGGCCTTCCCGCGGATGAACAACCTCAGCTACTGGCTTTATGTCTCGGGCGCGACGCTCGCGGCACTCTCGGTCATTCTGCCTGGCGGTAATGGCCAACTGGGTTCGGGCGTGGGTTGGGTGCTTTATCCGCCGCTATCGACCTCCGAACAGGGCTTCTCGATGGATGTCGCGATCTTCGCCGTGCACCTGTCGGGCGCCTCGTCTATCCTGGGTGCTATCAACATGATCACCACCTTCCTGAACATGCGGGCACCGGGCATGACGCTCTTCAAAGTGCCGCTATTCGGATGGGCGATTTTTGTCACGGCCTGGCTGATCCTTCTGTCCCTGCCGGTTCTGGCGGGTGCGATCACCATGCTTCTGACCGACCGGAACTTCGGCACCACCTTCTTCCAGCCGGAAGGCGGCGGCGACCCGATCCTCTACCAGCACATTCTTTGGTTCTTCGGTCACCCCGAGGTCTACATCATCATCCTGCCGGGCTTCGGCATCATCTCGCACGTCATCGCGACCTTCAGCCGCAAGCCGGTGTTTGGCTACCTGCCGATGGTCTGGGCGCTGATTGCGATCGGCGGGCTCGGCTTCGTCGTGTGGGCGCACCACATGTACACGGTCGGCATGTCTCTGACCCAGCAAACCTACTTCATGCTGGCGACGATGGTCATCGCGGTTCCCACGGGGGTGAAGATCTTCTCCTGGATCGCGACCATGTGGGGCGGCTCAATCGAGTTCAAGACGCCGATGCTCTACGCTTTCGGCTTCTTGTTCCTCTTCACAGTGGGCGGCGTTACCGGCGTCGTGCTCAGCCAGGCCGGCGTCGACCGCGCCTACCATGACACCTACTACGTCGTGGCGCATTTCCACTACGTGATGAGCCTTGGCGCCGTCTTCGCAATCTTCGCGGGCATGTACTTCTGGATCGGCAAGATGTCGGGCCGCCAGTACCCCGAGACCCTGGGCAAAATCCAGTTCTGGATGATGTTCATCGGCGCCAACCTGACCTTCTTCCCCCAGCACTTCCTGGGCCGTCGGGGCATGCCGCGCCGCTATATCGACTATCCCGAGGGCTTTGCCTACTGGAACGAAGTCTCGTCCTGGGGTGCCTTCCTGGCCTTCGCAGCGTTCATTCTGTTCATCTACATTGTCTTCTACACCATCTTCGCGGGCAAGAAGGTGACCGAGGACAATTACTGGAACGAATATGCGGACACGCTGGAATGGACTCTGCCCTCGCCGCCGCCGGAGCACACCTTTGAAACGCTCCCGAAGCGCGAGGATTGGGACAAGGGACACGCGCACTGATAGCGTGACGGACAAGACAGAAAAGGGCAGCTCTCAAGCTGCCCTTTTTCTTTTGAAGCGGCGAGGAAAAGGGCAGCGGGCACAAACGTTGCATCGGCCTGGCTCTGACACCTTGACCTTCGGCCTCCATCGGTCAATCTGAGACGGAAAGGAGCGCCACGCGCATGAAGACCGCTATCGCTACCGTCTCGATTTCCGGCAACCTCACCGAAAAAATCGACGCCGTTGCGGCCGCTGGCTACGACGGCATCGAAATCTTCGAACAGGATTTCATCGCTGACGCAGAAAGCCCCCGCGCCGTGGCGCAGCGCGTCCGGGATGCCGGTCTGGAAATCCTTCTTTTCCAACCTTTCCGCGACTTTGAAGGCCTAACCGGCACTGCCCGCGCGATGGCCTTCGACCGTGCCGAGCGCAAATTCGACCTCATGCAGGAACTCGGCACTGATCTCATATTGGTTTGTTCGAGCGTGCACCCCGAATCCCTCGGCGGTATCGACCGCACCGCCGGCGATTTCCATGAACTTGGAGAACGCGCCGCGAGCAGGGGCTTGCGTATTGGCTATGAGGCCCTGGCCTGGGGCAGGCACATTAACGATCACCGGGATGCCTGGGAGGTCGTGCGTCGCGCCGAACATGACAATGTCGGGCTGATCCTCGACAGCTTTCACACGCTCTCTCGCAAGATCGACCCCCAGTCGATCCGCTCGATCCCCGGTGACCGCATCTTCTTCGTCCAACTCGCAGACGCTCCCCTGATCGACATGGACCTCCTCTACTGGTCGCGCCACTTCCGCAACATGCCGGGCGAAGGCGATCTGCCCGTCACCGACTTCATGCGCGCTGTTGCCGCCACCGGCTATGCAGGCCCTGTCAGCCTCGAAATCTTCAACGACCAGTTCCGCGGTGGCCCGACCCGCAGCACAGCCCGCGACGGATATCGTTCGCTGATCAACCTATTGGACGACGTGCAGAAGGCCGAGCCGGATACCGCCATCGGCCTTCCCTTGCTACCGGATCGTCTCAGGATCGATGGCACCGCCTTCATCGAGTTCGCGACTCGCGGCCCTGAAGGTGAAGACCTCGCCGGTCTGCTGACCTCGCTCGGCTTCACTCAGACCGGCCACCACGTCGAAAAGGACGTCCAACTCTGGCAACAGGGGGACATCCGCATCGTTGTGAACCAGGAACTGCGTGACTTTGCCGGAGCGGCCTACAACACCCATGGCACCTGCGTCTGCGACATCGGTCTGACGGTTTCCTCGGCCCAGGATGCCGTGACCCGTGCCAAGGCACTCGGTGCTGATCCCTTTTCTCAACCCCACGGACCGGACCAGCTCGACATTCCGGCGATCCGGGGGCTTGGCGGCTCGATCCTGCACCTCCTCGATACGGACAGTGACCTCGCCAAGGTATGGGAAGTCGAATTCCAGCCCGAAGGCGCCACCCGCACCATAACCGGAGCCGGACTGACCCGGGTCGACCACATCGCCCAGACGATGACCTACGACGAGATGCTCAGTTGGTCGTTGTTCTACACCTCGATCTTCGACATGGCGAAAGCGCCCATGGTCGACGTCATAGACCCCGACGGGCTGGTCCGCAGTCAGGCGGTCGAAAGCCACGACGGAAGCCTGCGCATCACGCTGAACGGGGCGGAGACTCACCGTACACTGGCCGGCAGCTTTCTGTCCGAAAGTTTCGGCGCCCCCGTCCAGCACATCGCCTTTGCCACCGATGATATCTTCGCCACCGCAAACCGTTTGGCAGAAACTGGCTTTGCGGCCCTGTCGATGTCCGCGAATTACTACGCCGATCTAGCGGCCCGGTTCGACCTCGACGACGCGCTTCTGGCCAGGATGCGCGCAAATAGCATCCTTTATGACAGTGACGGCCGGGGCGAATACTTCCAGCTCTACAGTCAACCGTTTGCGGGCGGCATGTTCCTGGAAATTATCGAAAGACGCGGAGGCTATGCCGGTTATGGTGCACCGAATGCCCCGTTCCGCATCGCCGCACAGAAACGGTTGATGCGCCCCAAGGGCATGCCGCGCCTCTGAGGCGCCGGGTGAGACAATCCGTGCTCTGGTGGAATGCCAGTGTCTCCTTAGATTATTGGCATGCCGTACCGCTGGTCAGACGAACCCGACTGCAAAACCCTGACGCTCTGGGCGCACCAGTCCATGACCGCGCCGGGATTTGCCTGGTTCATCGGCCTGACGGCGGCACTCCTGGCCATGCCGCTCTTGGCAGTGCTGGGCTCGCCTGTCATATGGATCCTGCTGATCTTTCTCGTCCTGGCCGTCTGGGCTGTCTGGCACGCGATCATGACCAATCGCCGCCACCGCTCGTTGCACGAAGTGCTCACCCTTGAGCGCCAAAAGCTGAGGCTGATCCACGTGCCTGCCGATGGTGCGCCCCTCGATTGGGAAGCCAATCCTTATTGGACCACCGTTCATCTGACCCCAAACGGTCCTGTGGAGAACTATCTGACCCTGAAAGGCGCGGGCCGCGAAGTCGAATTGGGAACTTTCCTGACGCCCGAGGAGCGCCAGGACCTATACGACGACCTTCGGCGCTTGATCCGTCCCGACTGAGGGACCGCCCTTTCGGCGCTGCACCGATCTTCGCAGATCAGGCCAGCTTGGCCTTCACCGCAGGTCCGACCGTGCCGAAATCCATCTGCCCGGTATAGCGCGATTTCAGCGCCCCCATGACCTTGCCCATGTCGCGGATCGAACTGGCGCCGGTCTCGGCGATGGCCACATCAATGGCTGCGGCAGTCTCGGCCTCGTCCAGTTGGCGGGGCAGAAATTCCTCGATGATGGTGATTTCCGACCGTTCGTTCTCGGCCAGTTCCAGGCGGCCGCCCTCCTCATAGGCGCGCGCCGATTCTTGGCGCTGTTTCACCATCTTGCCCAGGATTTGAAGAATCTCATCGTCCGTCACGCCGTCATCGCCACCCTCGCCCCGGTGGGATATGTCGCGGTCCTTGATCGCAGCCATGATAAGCCTCAGCGTGGACAGACGAACGGCCGCCTTGTCCCGCATCGCCTGCTTCAGCGCGTCACTGATCTGATCTCTAAGCCCCATGTGTCCTCATCCCGGTTTGGAGAGTCGCGACCTTAACGCAGCCGGTCCGGCCCCGCAACCACTGGCAGATACGCTAACTGTTTGATTTTTCGGCGTTTGGTATTTTTGCTCCTCCCTTGACGCATCCCGGCGCAGCGCGTACACCCTCGACCGTTTACCGACAGAACAGGATGAGACGGATGCCGAACGCTACAGCAAAGCCAACAGCCTGTCTTGCCCTCGCGGACGGAACGGTATTCTTCGGCCACGGATTTGGCAGCACCGGCCAGAAGGTCGCCGAACTCTGCTTCAACACGGCAATGACGGGCTACCAGGAGATCACGACGGACCCGTCCTATGCGGGACAGATCGTAACATTCACCTTCCCGCACGTCGGAAATGTCGGCGTCAATCCCGAGGATGACGAGACCGGTGAACCGGTTGCCGAGGGCCTGGTCGTAAAATGGGACCCGACCGAACCATCGAACTGGCGCGCTGCCGAGAACCTGTCGTCTTGGCTCGCACGCAAGGGCCGGATCGGAATCGGTGGTATCGACACGCGCCGCCTGACCCGCGCTATCCGGCACCAGGGGTCACCTCACGTCGCGCTATCCCACGACCCCGAGGGCAATTTCGACATCGAAGCCTTGGTCGCCGCCGCGCGCAGCTTCAAAGGTCTTGTCGGGCTCGACCTCGCCAAAACTGTCACTTGCGCCCAATCCTATCGCTGGGATGAAACTCGATGGGCCTGGCCCGACGGGTTTGGTCGCCAGGAAAACCCCAAGTTCAGGGTCGTCGCCATCGACTATGGCGCCAAACGCAACATCCTGCGTTGCCTCGCCAGTGCCGGATGCGACGTGACCGTTCTCCCCGCCACAGCCACGGCCGAAGACGTGCTGGCACAATCGCCCGATGGCCTGTTCCTGTCGAACGGCCCCGGTGACCCGGCGGCCACCGGCGAATACGCTGTGCCGATGATTCAAGAAGTGATGGAAAAGTCCGACATGCCGATCTTTGGCATCTGCCTTGGACACCAGATGCTGGCGCTCGCTCTCGGCGCAAAGACCATCAAGATGAACCACGGTCACCACGGCGCGAACCACCCGGTCAAGGACCTCGAGACCGGCAAGGTCGAGATCACCTCGATGAACCACGGCTTTACCGTCGACAGCCAGACCCTGCCTGCCGGCGTCAAGGAGACCCACGTTTCCCTCTTTGATGGCTCAAACTGTGGCATCCGCATGTTGGACCGCCCGGTTTTCTCGGTCCAGTATCACCCCGAAGCCAGCCCCGGTCCGATCGACAGCATGTACCTGTTCGAACGTTTTGCGCAGGCTATGGACGACCGCACCATCAGCGCATAGGCGCATAGGCGCATGGATTTGACTCTCTGAAGGGGCAAATCCTTAAAATATATTAGCAATTATTGTCGAATTGCCTTAATTGCCGCTTAACCATGAGATGCGATGGATGGCGGCAGTTGATCTGCATTCGGTGCTCATCCCGTGCTCACGTTCGAATCCACGCCCCCGATCCTTCTCCGGCCATCACACCGGGCGGATTTCGACCTGCGGCCGAATGTCAGCCGGGTCATTTCGGTTGCCGGGCGGTCGGATGCGCGGGGGCTCGATCGGATCGGCTGGGAAACCGCCCTCTATCACAAGGTCCTCCCCCTCGAACCTGCTGGCGCCGTTACGCCCGTCGCTTGCCCCGATGCCCAAACCTTCATGCGATTGCGTCCCGGATTGGCCAGCCGGCTCGGCCCGGTCATCTGCCGCCTGAAGCCCGCCCGCGCCATCGAGGATGAAATCCTGCGCCTGCGCGCGCCCTACCTTGCCAAGAGGGCCGAAAGGCGCACGCCGACAAGCGAGAGTTGCAGGGAATGGTCGGGCCGCGATGCCGCGCTGGTGGCGCTGCTGTTGATTGGGCTGGTGGCGGCGACCGGTGTTCTTTGGCCTCGTACGCTGGTGGCCCTTGGTACTCTCTGGGCGGCGCTGACCCTTGTGACGGTCACGGCGCTTCGTACCGTGGCGGCCGCCGTCGAATTCCGCCACGCCCGCAGGCTGGGCCGGACATGGAGCAGCCGACGTCCGTTGTGGCGATCCGTCGATGATCTGCCGGCGGTGTCTCTCCTCGTGCCCCTGTTCGACGAAACCGACATCGCCGGACGGCTTGTCCGGCGGCTTGGCCGCCTCGACTATCCAAAGGATCGGCTCGAAGCCTGCCTGATCCTCGAAGCAGGCGACCAAAAAACGCGCGCCGCCCTGAACAGCGCCGAATTGCCCGACTGGATGCGTATCGTCGAGGTGCCCTCGGGCGATCTCCAGACCAAGCCAAGGGCGATGAATTATGCGCTGGATTTCACGCGCGGCGACATCATAGGGATCTATGATGCCGAGGATCGCCCTGCGACCGACCAATTGCTGAAGGTTGCCGCCGCCTTTAACCGCGCAGGCCCCAACGTGGCTTGCCTGCAAGGGGTTCTTGATTTCTACAACCCGAGTCAAAGCTGGCTGACCCGCTGTTTCGCCATCGATTATGCAACCTGGTTCCGACTCGTCCTGCCGGGGCTTGTGCGGCTTGGCATGGTCATTCCCCTTGGCGGCACAACAGTCTTTTTCCGCCGTCGGGCGCTTGAGGATCTGGGTCGCTGGGATGCTCACAACGTGACCGAGGATGCCGACCTCGGCCTGCGGCTCGCGCGGCATGGCTACCGCTGTGAATTCGTTCCGACCGTGACCGAGGAAGAGGCAACGGCCGCCATCCGCCCCTGGATTCGCCAACGTTCGCGCTGGATCAAGGGCTATTGCGTGACCTGGTGCGTACACATGCGCGATCCGCTCAGCCTATTGGGTGATCTTGGGCCAAAGCGCTTTCTTGGGGTTCAGATCCTGTTCCTTGGAACTCTCAGCCAATTCATCCTGGCGCCGCTTCTCTGGTCGTTCTGGCTGATCCTGTTCGGCCTGCCGCACCCGCTGACCGCTTTTGCGCCCACTTGGGTCATCTACACGATCGCCGGCATGTTTTTCCTGGCCGAGATTGCCACGATCGCCATCGCCGCAATTTCGGTCGCAACTCCAAGACGCGCGTGGTTGATAAAATGGGTGCCGATGATGCACTTCTATTTCCCACTTGCGGCCGTCGCCTCGTGGAAAGGATTTGCCGAGTTGATCACGCGTCCCTTCTACTGGGACAAGACGGATCACGGCAGACTTCCCCTTACTCGGCGATTGGAACATCCCTCCTGGCGGCGTCTTCTG
This sequence comes from Silicimonas sp., assembly GCA_050290245.1. Lineage (GTDB taxonomy): Bacteria > Pseudomonadota > Alphaproteobacteria > Rhodobacterales > Rhodobacteraceae > JBNKHH01. Next base: position 134,036 of record JBNKHH010000087.1, on the reverse strand, counting down.
CGTCCTGCCTGAGACGGGCTTGGAAGGCGCGGCTGATGTGGCCCTTCAACTCGGCATAGGCGCGCGGGCCATCGTGGGCCGCAATCGCATCGACAACGGCGGCATGTTCGGCCACTGCCACCTCGGAGCGTCCCTTGGCCGCCAGCGAGGTCGTCGCCATCAGCGCCATCGAACGATAGACAAGGTCCAACTGCTGAACCAGGAACCGGTTGTGCGATGCCAAGTGCACCTGCCGATGAAACCGCCGGTTGGTGCGCGCCAGGGCCGCCGGGTCGGCGATCCGCCCGCGATCCTCTTCGACCATTTCCTTAAGGAAATGGATTTCCTCTTCAGTCGCGTGCTGCGCCGCCAGCCGGGCCGCCAGAGCCTCCAGCTCTGAACGCACGACGTACAACTCGGCCAACTGGTTGTGATCCAGCGTCGCCACCACCAATGACCGCCCGTCCCGCGCCAAAAGCGACTGTGTCTCCAGCCGCTGCAAGGCTTCACGGATCGGTGTGCGCGAGACTCCAAATCGCTCGGCCAGTTCGCTCTCCACCAGCCGGTCTCCCGGCCGGTAGGTCCCGATGTCGATCGCATTCAGGATCATCTGATAGGCATCGCTCTGCCCGCTTTTCGCATCACTGGTCATCTCAACTCCTTCATCGGGCGACGTTACGGGAAGCGCCGGGGCAGTGGCAACCGCAGAACGCCGATCTTTTTCACCTTCGCGTCAAACCTCCCGCCAAAACGGTTTTCCTTATGCCGCCAAGGCGCTACATCCATTCCATGCCCAAGGACCAGTTCGCCCACGTCGAGACTTGGATATTCGACCTCGACAACACCCTCTACCCGCCCGAGGCGCGGCTATTCGACCAGATCGAAGTCCGCATGACCGATTGGGTGGCTAAGACACTGAACCTGCCTATGGACCGGGCCAACGCCGTACGACATGACTACTGGCAGCGTTACGGCACGACGCTTGCGGGCCTGATGCGCGAACACGACGTCGACCCCGCGCCCTACCTGCACCACGTCCACGACATTTCGCTTGATCACCTGAGCGTCGACGAGGCCCTTACCACTGCCATCGCCCGCCTGCCCGGCCGGTGCATTGTCTACACCAACGGCTCCGAACCCTATGCCCGCCGCGTGCTGGCCGCCCGTGGCCTCGACGGCCTGTTCGAGGCGGTCTACGGCGTCGAGCATGCCAACTTCCACCCAAAGCCCGAACGCCAGGCCTTCGATGCCATCGTCGCGCTGGACGGTCTCACCCCGAGCCGCGCCGCAATGTTCGAAGACGACGCCCGCAACCTTGCCGAACCGCATGCAATGGGCATGCGCTGCGTCCATGTTGCCGCCGAGCCGGCAGTGCACGACCACGTCCACCACCACACCGACAACCTGGCTGCCTTCCTTGCGCGCCTGATCTGAAAGCCCCGGAACTTCCCATGCAGGCTCAAACCACAGACATCTTCATTTCGGGCGCCGGCATCGCCGGACTCTCCGCCGCCCTTGGCTTTGCCAATGCGGGGTTCCAGGTGGCGCTGGCCGATCCCAGCCCTCCGCCCCGGACCTCCCGCGACGTCGGCTCCGACCTGCGTTCCACCGCCTTCTTGCAACCGGCCCGCGGCCTTCTGGAAAGTTTCGGTGCCTGGGACGCGCTCGATGCCGCGGCCATGCCGCTCGAAACCCTCCGCGTCATCAATTGCGCCGGCACCCCGCCCGAGCCGAAAAGCGAACGTGCTTTCCAGTCCATTGACCTTGGCCAGCCTGCCTTTGGTTGGAACCTGCCGAACTGGCTGACCCGCAGCGTCCTGACCGACCTTGCTGTGGCACACCCGGGCATAGACCTTCGCTTGGGCACCGGTTTTTACGGCCTCCTGACCCGTGACCGCGAAGCCCTTGTCACGCTGAGCGACCAGAGCCGTATCAAGGCCCGCCTCGCCGTCGCCGCCGACGGACGCGCCTCCCCCCTGCGCGAAGCAGCCGGAATCGAAACCGAGGTCACACGCTACGGACAAAAGGCCCTCGCCTTCGCAGTTAGCCACGAAGTACCCCATGAAAACGTCTCGACGGAACTCTACCTCTCCGGGGGTGCCTTCGTGCTGGTCCCGCTCCCCGACCACGACGGCAAACCTGCCTCGGCAGTGGTCTGGATGAACGACGGTCCCGAAGCCACGCGCCTCAAGTCACTCGATGCCGACGCGCTTTCCAAAGCCGCGACCGAGCGCGCCTGCCACCTTCTCGGAGACCTCACACTGATCTCGCCGGTGAACCTCTGGCCGGTGGTCACCCAACGGGCAACGCGCCTCACCGCACAACGCACCGCCCTCGTCGCCGAAGCCGCCCACGTTCTGCCTCCGATCGGCGCCCAGGGCCTCAATACGTCGCTTCAGGACATAGGATTGCTGCTGGATCTCGCAATCGCCACCCCCGAAGACCTCGGCTCACACGCCATGCTTGCGACCTACGAGAAACGGCGCGCACGCGATATCCACGCCCGCGCCCGCGTGATTGACCTCTACAATCGCATCTGCCGCTCGGACGCGCCACCCGTCCAGGACCTGCGTACCCTCGGTCTTCGCCTCGTCCACGACGTCACGCCCCTGCGCAAGGCGATCATGCGGGCGGGCATGGGCGGCTGACGGGCTTTCTTCTTCAAAATACTCCGGGAGCGCGGGGGCTGAACCCGCGCTCACCGCGACGACAGCGTCGGCGCAATCCCTATGCCGCCAGAACCCGGTCGAGCAGACCTTCCAGCCGGGCAACGCTCGCATCCACGTCCATCAGCTTGTCCAACCCGAACAGACCGATGCGGAAACTCCTGTAATCGTCGCCCTCGCCGACCATCAACGGCACCCCGGCAGCGATCTGTGCGCCCTCGGCGGCAAAGGCCTTGCCGTTCTGGAACTCGCCCCGGTCAGTGTAACAAACCACGACCCCAGGCGCCTCGAAGCCTTCCGCCGCGACAGAGCGGAAACCGCGATCGGCGAGTAGCGCGCGCACGCGGCGGCCCTGTTCCCATTGCGCCTCTTTCAGCTTGTCAAAGCCGATGGCCTTGGTCTCAGCCATCACATCGCGAAAGGCGCGCAGGGCGTCGGTCGGCATCGTCGCATGATAGGCGTGCCCCCCCGCCTCATAAGCCTCCATGATCGTCAGCCACTTTCCCAGGTCGATTGCAAAACTTGACGATTGTCGCGCCTTGACGCGCTCAAGCGCCGCCGCCGACAACATGACCAGACCGGCCGACGGCGACGCCGACCATCCCTTCTGCGGAGCCGAAATCAGCACGTCCACGCCGAGGGCCTTCATGTCGACCCAGATACAGCCCGACGCGATGCAATCCAGCACGAACACCCCGCCGACACCGTGAACAGCCTCGGCCACCGCCTTGATATAATCATCCGGCAGGATCATCCCGCTTGCCGTTTCGACGTGGGGCGCAAAAACCACCGCTGGCTTTTCTGCGGCGATCCGGGCGATGACTTCCTCAACGGGCACAGGGGCAAAGCCCGACTGCGGATCGTTGCCAACCCGTCGCGCCATCATGACCGTCTCGTCCGAAGGGATCGAACCGGCCTCGAAAATCTGACTCCAGCGAAACGAGAAGAACCCGTTCCTGACGACCATGACCTTCTCGCCTCCTGCCAACTGCCGCGCCACGGCCTCCATGGCATAGGTCCCGCCTCCGGGTACCAGGGCCACGCCATCGGCGTGATAGACCTCGCGCAGCATCGACGAGATGTCGCGCATGACGCCCTGAAACGCGGCACTCATGTGGTTCAACGAGCGGTCGGTGAAAACCACCGAGAATTCCAAAAGTCCCTCGGGGTCGATATCGTCGCGCAACGCGGTCATGGGGCCTCTCCTGTTTGAGTTGATCCTTGGTTACTGGTCCGGCCCTGCCGAGGAAAGGGTCAATTTTGCCCCGCCCCGCTCGAGGAAACACAACACTTCCGACGCTTTGCGCGCCAGACCGTCCGCTGTGTTGACCGGCAAGGCCATGGGATGATCCGGGACGATCCTGACCAAAAGCAGTTTCTGCACGTTTCGCGCGGACTTGGCCAGACCAGGACGACAGGACAGACCAATGGAGACGGGCGGGCGACGGTCAATGCAACTGATACTCAAGACCCGGCGGCTTTGGGCGGCCGGCTAGAGCCCGCTCGACACGCATCGCACCCGGCTTTGCCCGCCGGGCAAGGGAACCATCTCATGCTCGGCCACCACGCGGTTGCGTCCCCGAGACTTGGCGGCAAGCAGCGCGGCGTCGGCCCGGGCGATCAGGTCGTCGATAGAGTTTCCCGGTCGACCAAAGGCCAGGCCGAGACTTATCGAAACCGACAGAACCCGGTTGTCGACCTTTACCGCAGACAATTCCACCGTACTGCGCAGACGCTCGCCCAACGCCCTGGCCGCTTCCATATCCGTTTCCAGGATGAGGATGGCGAATTCCTCGCCTCCGTACCGGCCTACCAGGTCCTCGCGTCGGCAACATGATTCCAGCATGCGCGCCACCCGCATCAACACTGCGTCCCCGCATTGGTGGCCATAGGTATCGTTGACCTGCTTGAAGTGATCCACGTCTACCATGATGACCGCCGCCCGTTCGAGATTGACCTTCTCGGCATTCTTGAAAAACCGGGCACGTGTCAGCACCCCGGTCAAATCGTCATAGTCGGTGATCTTGCGCAGTTCGATATGGTGGTTCTGCCCCACCATGATCTGCCAGCACCCAAGCCAGCCCAGCATAAACCCCAGTATCACCGCAATGATCAGCGGATGCGGAAGAATGGCATCATATTGCTCTGCCGGGACAGCCAACGTGAAATACAGATGGGTGCCTGCGACAGAGACGATCGTAACAACCATCGCCCAGAGCAGAACTTCCACCTGGTTGCGTATCCGTATCTTGTAACCCAATCCGTCCCTCGCGCACCCCCACGCGCCACAAAACCTAGTCCCAACTCCTTAATCGGGTATTAAAATTGGGCTTTCACGATTGCATCCGCCCGTCATTTCGCTAGAAGCGCGAGAAGCTGAAAAAAGATCCGGACCGGAGGGGACAGAACCCATGCGCGTTTACTATGACCGCGATTGCGACATCAATCTCATCAAGGACAAGAAAGTGGCCATCCTGGGCTATGGCTCGCAAGGTCACGCCCACGCGCTGAACCTGCGCGACTCGGGCGCCAAGAACCTTGCCGTGGCGCTCCGCGAAGGTTCGCCCTCGGCAAAGAAAGCCGAAGGTGAAGGCCTCACCGTCATGGGCATCTCTGAAGCCGCCGCCTGGTGCGATCTGATGATGTTCACCATGCCTGACGAACTCCAGGCCGAGACCTACAGGAAATACGTCAAGGACCACCTCAAGCCCGGCTCGGCCATCGCCTTTGCCCACGGCCTGAACGTGCACTTCGGCCTGATCGAGGCCCCGAAAGACGTCGACGTCATCATGATGGCCCCCAAGGGCCCCGGCCACACCGTGCGCGGCGAATACACCAAGGGCGGCGGCGTGCCGTGCCTGGTCGCCGTTGACAACGACGCCTCGGGCAAGGCCCTGGAGATCGGCCTGTCCTATTGCTCCGCCATCGGCGGCGGGCGCTCGGGCATCATCGAGACCAACTTCAAGGAAGAATGCGAAACCGATCTCTTCGGCGAGCAGGCCGTGCTCTGCGGCGGCCTTGTCGAGCTGATCCGCATGGGCTTCGAGACGCTGGTCGAGGCGGGCTACGCCCCCGAGATGGCCTATTTCGAGTGCCTGCACGAGGTGAAGCTGATCGTCGACCTGATCTACGAAGGCGGCATCGCCAACATGAACTACTCGATCTCGAACACCGCCGAGTACGGCGAATATGTCTCGGGTCCGCGCATTCTGCCTTACGACGAGACCAAGAAGCGCATGAAAGAGGTTCTGACCGACATTCAGACCGGCCGCTTCGTCCGCGACTTCATGGCCGAAAACATGGTTGGCCAACCGATGTTCAAATCGACCCGTCGCATCAACGACGCGCACCAGATCGAAGAAGTCGGCGAGAAACTCCGTGGCATGATGCCCTGGATCTCGGCCGGCAAGATGGTCGACAAGGAAAAGAACTAAGTCCGACCCTTCGGATGTTCCAAAAGGCCGGGCAATCGCCCGGCCTTTTTCATTTTCTTTCGACCCTTGCCGCCTCCTGGCTCATCATCCAACAATGCGCTTCCGGCCAAAGGAGTCTCCCGCATGATCGCCGTCATCTTCGAAGTCACGCCCAAGCACGGCCATACGGAGGCCTATCTCGATGTGGCTGCATCCCTGCGCGAAGAACTCGAAGGCCACCCCGGCTTTGTCTCGGTCGAACGCTTCCAAAGCCTGACCACACCCGGCAAGCTCCTGTCCCTGTCATTCTTCGAAGACGAAGACAGTCTCGCCGCCTGGCGCAACAGGCCTCATCACCGAAACGCCCAATCCGCCGGGCGCACCGTACATTTCGCCGACTACCGCCTGCGCATCGCCGGCGTGATCCGCGACTATGGCATGGCCGACCGCGCCCAGGCCCCCGGCGACAGCCGCGCGGTCAATGGATGAGCGACCTCCCCCAGATCACCGCGAAAAGCTGGGCTGCCGTCATGCTCCTTGGCCTGGTCTGGGGCGCATCTTTCATGTTCATCGAACTGGCCTTGCCGGGCATCACGCCCTTTTGGCTGGCGGCCTATCGCATCATCCTCGCCAGCATCGTCACAACGTTCGCCTGGCGGCTTCGCGGCGGCGTATTCTACAAGACAGACGTACGCGCAAGCTGGCCACTGATGTTCTGGGTCTCGGCGATGAGTTCCGCCCTGCCCTTCATGGCGATCAACTGGGGCCAGCAATATGTCACTTCGGGTTTCGCAGGGGTCTCCATGGCGGCGGTTGCCCTGATCGTTCTGCCCATGGCCCACTTTCTTGTGCCGGGCGAACGCCTGTCGATCCGCAAGACCATCGGCTTCGTGATCGGCTTTGGCGGTGTCCTGGTCCTGATTGGCCCTGAGGCCTTCCGTTCCAGCGGCGCCGATATCGAGATCTTCGGCCAGCTTGCCTGCCTTTCGGCTGCCGCCTGCTATGCGATCTCATCCGTTCTCATGCGCCGCATCCCGCCTGTCGACCCCTTGGGCCTCAGCGCTGTGACGCTCTGGATTGGCGCCGGCCTCGTCGGCGTAGTAGCGATCGCCACTGAGGGTCTGCCGCCGTTGCCCGAGGCGAGCGTCATCTGGGTCATCGTCACCCTCGGCCTCGTCCAGACGGCGGCGGCAAACCTTTTGCGCATCGTGGTCATCCGCTCGGCAGGGCCGACCTTCATGTCGCTGGTCAATTACATGGTGCCAGTCTGGTCGGTCATATTGGGCATCCTGATCCTCGGCGAAACGGCCGAGGCCAGCCTCTACGCCTCGATGGCCCTGATCCTGCTCGGCGTTGCGTTGTCCCAGCTCGGAGCCCTGAAACGCCTTTTCGGGCGGGACGGGTAGGACAGGCTGACCAACAAATGCTTGCCGTTTCTGTGCCGGACGATGCTAGACTACCAGCGTTCGTATTATGTGAAGGAATGGTACAATGCACCGCCGCAGATTTCTGACCAACAGCTTTGCCACCGGGCTCGCCGCTCCCGTTGTCTTGGGCCCGACCTCGGCCCTTGCCAACTATGACGACGACAACCCGGCCAGCCGCCAGGACGACTTTCAGCACGTCTCGATCCTTCTGTCGCCGGCCGGCCGCTTGATCGTTCTGACCCAGCTGCTGATCTACGCCAACGGCCTTCTGCTTTTTTATGACCTCCAGCGACAGTGGCAACGCTTTGCAGCATCGCGCGCCTCTTTGTCCAAAGTTCCGATCCTCGGCGGCTTGCAGCACAAACCCGTTTCGCAACGCCTTGAGGCGATGGCTCTTGTCGGCTCCGTATTTCTTCTGACCACGACGCTGATCATCATGGCAACTCAGATGCCGCGCACGCGTCCAAAGCGCGTTACCGTCTTCAACGCGGACAACGAGTTCACCACCACCACGCGCGCCAAGACCGTCAAGAAAGAGCAATTCGACCGCATCCTGAAGCCTGCCGAAAAGATCAAGGGCTCAGGCGCGTTCTTCGACAAGAAAACCGGCGAACTCCTGGCAAGAATCCCGCCGGAATTCGTGCAACGTTAACCGGCGACCGCCGCGACGGCCTCGACGACGCTGTCGACGGCAGCCTCCATAAGGCCCGCGTCCTCGCTTTCAGCCATGACGCGGATCAACGGCTCGGTGCCTGACTTGCGGATCAACAGGCGGCCCGTGTCGCCAAGACTGTCTTCGGCATCGCGGATAGCGCCCTGTACGCTGTCCGCATCCAATGGGGCCGCACCCGCGGCGAAGCGGACGTTCTTCAACAGTTGCGGCACGGGATCGAACACCTTGCGCAAAGTGCTTGCCGGTTGACCTGTGCGCTTCATTTCAGCCAGGAATTGCAACCCAGCCAGCAACCCGTCACCCGTAGTTGCGTAATCCGTCATCACGATGTGGCCGGATTGCTCGCCACCCAGGTTGAACCCGCCCTTGCGCATTTCCTCGACCACATAGCGGTCACCCACGCCGGTGCGCTTCAGCGACACGCCCTTGCTCGCAAGATACCTTTCAAGCCCCAGGTTTGACATCACAGTCGCCACCAGCGTGTCGCCTGCCAAACGGCCCTCGGCGGCCCAACGTGCCGCGAACAGGCCCATGATCTGATCGCCATCGGCCACCTCTCCGGTTTCGTCGAGGATCATGATGCGGTCGGCATCGCCGTCCAGGCACAACCCAACGTCGGCGCCGTGGGCCACCACGGTTTCGGCGGCCAGACCGGTGTTCGTCGACCCGCAGCCTTTGTTGATGTTCGTGCCATTTGGCGAGACGCCAACGGGGATCACCTCGGCGCCCAGTTCCCACAGCACCTGCGGCGCTGCTTTGTAGGCAGCACCGTTCGCGCAATCGACAACCACCTTCAGACCGTCCAGCGTAAGATCGGCTGGAAAGGTCGATTTGACCCGCTCGACATAGCGGTAGAGCCCGTCGTCGATCCGCTTGGCGCGACCGATATTGGCCGCATCGCTCAAGGCGATCTCGCCCTCCATGATCGCTTCGATCTCGGCCTCGGCCTCGTCCGACAGCTTGAACCCGTCGGGGCCAAAGAACTTGATACCATTGTCCTCGTGCGGGTTGTGGCTGGCCGAGATCATCACCCCCACGTCAGCGCGCATAGAGGTCACCAAAAGCCCGACCGCCGGCGTCGGAACCGGTCCCAGCAACAGAACGTTCATGCCGGTCGACGTGAATCCAGCCGTCAGAGCGTTCTCGAACATATAGCCCGACAACCGCGTATCCTTGCCAATGACCACCCGGTGTGCGGCCGACCCGTCCCGACGGAAATACCGCCCCGCGGCGGCGCCCAGCTTTAAGGCCATCTCGGCGGTCATGGGGGACGTGTTGGCACGCCCGCGCACGCCATCTGTTCCGAAGAATTTACGTGTCATCTGCCCGACTCGTCATTGTTCTTTTTGAAATGTTACCATGGGCACGCCGCCGAACGGCAGCAAAAAAGCGCTATCGGGACGCAAGCCTGTTGGGTTCGCGATAAAAATGGTGGAACCCGATCGTGGTCGTGCGCGGGAAGACCCGCGCCCATTTCGGACGGACCGACTTGGTATGATAATGCGTTGCGCCGTTTGTAAGCGTCCGGGGAGCCCCGTTGATCATGATCTTGGCGATCTTGCCGATGAGCTCATAAGCGCGCTTTTCGCTGATCACCTCGGGACGACCATCGCAGGTATAGGTGAACTGACAGCGGAACTTCTGCCCGGTGCCCTGATTGACCACACCGCAGACCGAATTTGGATAACGCGGATCGTCGACCCGGTTCAAAATCACCTCGGCCACGCCAAAGATGCCGGGCACTGTCTCGCCACGGGCCTCGAAATACAGCGCCTCGGCCAGGCAACCCCACTGCTCTCCGCCCTTGGCGGCGGGCATAGCGTCAAGGCGGTCTCGGCTAAAGCCGCTGACCTTGGGCTTCGGCGCTTCGATCAAGCGGCTCACACCACGGCGCTTGACGGTGGTCACGGCGCGTTCTTCGGCGTCCCAAAGCATGGTCAGGCGGTTGTCCAACTCGATTGTCGGGTTGTTGGACGCGCCAAGAGTCACGTCTGCGATCGCAGCGTGTGACAGAACTAATCCTGCAAAGACGATTATCGCCCGGAGTACGGGTCTACCCATCGTTGCCCCCTTGCCGATTAACACATCACCTAGAGGGCAACACACGCCCTCTCATACATTTTGGCTGCGATACCCAAAGGAGCCACGAAGGTCCAGCCTTCGATTTTCTACAAAGTGTTCATGAATTCGGGGGAATTTGGCAAGAATCCGCCCATAACCTCGGGAATCACCTTAAGGCACCCTTTGAATCAGCGCTGCTTCATCCTGTCTTCCAAGGCCAGGTGCGCCGCGGCCAGCCGGGCAACGGGCACCCGATACGGAGAACAGCTGACATAGTCGAACCCGGCCGCACGGCAGAACGCGATCGATTCCGGGTCGCCGCCATGCTCGCCACAGATCGACAGTTTCAGGTCGGGACGCGTCTTGCGCCCGCGCTCGGCCCCCAGCACCAGCAACTCGCCCACGCCTTCGACATCTAGCCGGTGGAACGGATCCTCCGGGAAGACCCCCTGCTGGATATAGGTCGTCATGAACCGGCCGGCGTCGTCACGGCTCAGACCATAGGTCATCTGCGTCAGGTCATTGGTGCCAAAGCTCAGGAACGTCACGTACTGTGCGATTTCATCGGCGCGCAGGGCGGCGCGCGGCGTCTCGACCATGACACCAAGCTGATAGTCGAAATCCGCACCGGTCTCAGATCGGACGGCCGAGGCGACGGCCTCGATCCGGCCACGCACAAGCTCGACCTCGCGCTTGGCCGAAACCAGCGGGATCATGATCTCGGGCACGACCGGCCTGTCCGGGGTCGAAGAATGGATCGTCGCCATGAAAATGGCACGCGCCTGCGCCTCGTAGATCTCCGGAATGGTCACGCCGAGCCGAACCCCGCGCATCCCAAGCATCGGGTTAAATTCCGACAGTGCCTCGACCCGGCGGGTCACCCGGCTCAGGGGAAGCCCCATGGCATCGGCCAACTCGCGCATGCCGTTGCGCCCGTGTGGCAGGAACTCGTGCAAGGGCGGGTCGAACAGACGGATACAGACAGGTCTTCCCTCCATCACTTCGAACAGTTTACAGAAATCCGCCACCTGCATGGGCACCAGACGCTCAAGCGAGGCCGCCCGCCCCTCCGCGCTTTCGGCAAAGATCATCTCGCGCATCAGCGTCAGGCGATCTGCTTCAAAGAACATATGCTCTGTCCGGCACAGGCCGATGCCCTCGGCCTCGAACATCAGCGCAGTGCGGGCCTCGGCATAGGTGTCGGCATTTACCCGGACCCCGATGTCGCGCACCTCGTCGGCCCAGGCCAGGATGGTACGGAAACTGTCGTCCAGGTTCGGCTCCAAAAGCGCGATCTCCCCCATCAGGACGGTTCCCGTAGTGCCGTCGACGGTGATCATGTCGCCTTCGTTCAAGACCCGACCATCAGATACGATCATGGTATTGTTTCGGCGGTTCAGCGCGATGTCGGATGCACCAACCACACCGGGAAGGCCAAGGCCGCGCGCAACCATCGCCGCATGGCTGGTCATTCCGCCGCGCTCGGTCAGGACCGCCTCGGCTGCGTGCATACCGCGGATATCTTCCGGCGAGGTTTCGCGCCGCACCAAAATGCAGGGTTCGCCCCGCGCCGCGGAGGCCTGAGCCGCTGCCGAGGTAAACACGATCTTGCCCGTCGCTGCCCCCGGACTGGCTGCCACGCCGCGGGCAAGCAAATCCCTTTTGGCGGTGGGGTCGATCTGGTGATGCATCAGGTGCGACAAAAGCCCCGGATCGACGCGCAAAATCGCCTCGTCCTTGCTGATCACCCCGTCTTCGGCGAGTGCGACGGCAATCCGCACCGCCGCACTGGCCGTCCGGTTCACCCGCACCGCGTCCAGAACGCTCAATTCGCCGCCATCAAAAGCGAATTCGATCTGCATTTCCTCGCGGAGCCGCTGCCGACAGGTCGCGCCGAATTGCACCAGCCTGTCAAAGCCCTCGGGATACAACTCCTCCAAGGACGGCCCACGCGGATCGCGGGTCAGATAAACCGCCTCTTCGTGGAACAACGCATCGCGCCCCTGGCTCTGGCCAAGATAGCGGCCCGTGATCTGCGGCGCACCGGTGTGAGACGATACGAACTGAATCACGCCGGACCCCGACTCGGGCGGTCCCATGCCCGGCGCCATCGCCTGCACAACCAGCCCCAGCCCCGCATCGGCCGGCGCGCCCCGGGCCTGGCGTAGCAGCCGCGCCGTCGTGCCTTCCCAGGCCCGCGACATCGACTTCAACACATCTGACAACTGCCGCGACGGGTCCTGCGGAAACGGCTCGTCCATCTCGGCTTCATAGGCATCCAGCATGGCCGTCAAAGACCCGGCCCCCATGTTGTCGGACATCTCGAACGCGTCCGGGTCCAGATGCGCCACCTGCACCGAATAGGTTTGGACGAAGCGCGCATACAGCTGATCCGCCGCGTCGTGGCCCAGCAAGTTCGCCATTTCTGCATGGCGTGCGTCGTTCATGCCGATGTTCAGGATCGCTCCCGGTCCGCCCCAGTCGGGATCTTCGGATGACGGACGCACCGAAACCAGGGGCGCCGGACCGAAATGGGCGAGGATCTTGGCGGTGTCGACAATCTCGCCACTGGCCAGCTTTCGAACCGTGGCAAACGACAGGGCCACAGTCAAAGGGACCGGTAGGTTCAGCCGAACCAGCCTCTGCAAACATTTTGCGCGCCCGCCATGGGTATCCGTGGCAAGGGACGCGGTTTCGTCGATGACGACGAAGTCTTCGATTTCCAAGTGTTTCTGCACTGCGGCGATTCCTTCACACGCAGCATAGAATGTAACGAGTTACGATCAAGAACCGTAGCTGCTTAAAGGAAATCCAGTTGTGACTAGTTGCAGTCCTGCGGCGCGGCATTCGCGGCGACGACATCAAGGAAAACCGTAACGCCCCCGCTTTCCGTATCGGCCCGGACAAATACGGCCTTTCCTGACAGGTCGGGACGCACAACCATCAATCTGTCCAGCGTTTCGCGCAGAACGCCGATCTCGCTCATGTTGGCACAAAGACAGGCCGGATGGTCGCCTCCAGAATCGACGCACGTCATAACGGCGTTACTGACGGCATCGATTCCACTGTTCAGTTCAAGAACCAAACCCCGTTCAGGTTCATTGCTCAACTCAATGGGCGCGTCCGCGTAGGCACTGAAGCCCAAGGTCAAGGCTGGGAGTAGGACAAGTAACCGCATGACGACTGGCCTAGCGAACCCGGTGCCTCACAGACAATTCACAAACACATGAGAGCCGTCTCACCCCTCGATCCGCGTCAGATCGGCCACGTCCAGACATGCCGTGCTGATCCGGTGCAACAGGTTTAACCGGTTGCGGCGCAGGATTTCGTTGTCGGCATTGACCTGTACCGCTTCGAAGAACCCGTCGATCGGAGCCCGCAGGTCCGCCAAAGCCGCCATGGCCCCGGCAAAGTCCTCGCCTTCCATGGCTGGAGCAATCCGTGCCTCTGCCGCATCCAGTGCTTCGAACAGGGCCTTTTCGACATCCGTTTCGGCCAGCTTGGGATCGGGGCCAAAGCTGTATTCCACCCCGTCCTTCTCTTCGGCCTGGCGCAGGATGTTGTGAGCACGCTTGAACCCCTGCAACAGGTTTTCGCCATCTTCCGAGCCCAGGAATTCAGACAGCGCCCGCGCCCGCGCCGCCAACAGGGTCAGATCGTCCGCGCCGGGCATGGCCAGGCAGGCGTCGATCACGTCATGGCGCAGTCCCTCGTCGCGCAGATAGACCTTCAGGCGGTCGTGGATGAACCCCAACAGATCTTCGCTGGTGTCCGGCACCGACTTTGTGATCTCTTCCACCCATTCCGGCGCATCACCCTCGATTCGGTCGACAACGGCGCGCATGGCGGCGCCAAAGACACCGTGATCGGCGATCTCGTCCAGCACGGCATTCAACAGCGCCTTGTCTTTCTTGTCGTCACCGTTGGCGATTTCATGGCGCACAAGCTGCGCGTCGATGAACCGGTCCAGGTTCAGACGGTATCCCCCCGACAGCACCAGGCGGATCACCCCAAGGGCGGCGCGGCGCAAGGCAAAGGGATCTTTTGAACCGGTCGGCTTCTCGTCGATAGCCCAGAACCCCGACAGAGTGTCGATCTTGTCGGCCAGGGCCACGGCCACCGACAAGGGCGCGTCGGGCACGTCGTCCGACGGCCCAAGAGGCTGGTAGTGCTCGCGCGCCACGGCGGCGATCTCGTCGCTTAGTTCGGCGGCAATCGCGTAGTGCTCGCCCATGATCCCCTGCAATTCGGGGAACTCAAAGACCATCTCCGACGACAGATCCGCCTTGGCTACCAGGGCTGCGGTCTGCGCCTCGTCCGCATCGGCCCCGACCAGTGGCGCGATCTCGCGCGACAGCGCCGCAATCCGGCGGATACGGTCGTGTTGGCTGCCCAGCTTGTTGTGAAAGGTGACGTTCTTCAGCGCATCGGTCCACTGAGTGATATCCGTCTGCGCCACCCGCAGGTCGTTCTCCCAAAAGAACTTGGCATCGGCCAGACGCGCCGACAGAACCTTCTGGTTACCGCGCAGGATGGTCTCGCCGTGATCCGCCGTTTCGCGGTTGGCGACCGTGACGAAACGCACGATGCGTCCCGACTTGTCCTTGACCGAGAAGAACTTCTGGTGCTCCTTCATCGAGGTCTGAAGTACCTCGGCCGGAAGCGCCAGAAACTCTTCCCCGATCTCGCCCATCAGAACGACGGGCCATTCCACCAGCCCCGAGACCTCGGCCAACAGCCCCTTGTCCTCGACAACCTCCAACCCTTGGGCAAAGGCCGCCTGGGTCGCATCATGCCAGATCGCCTCGGCGCGCTCATCCGCCGACAGGATCACATGGGCACGCTTCAAGGCCGCCCTGTAGTCGTCGAACGAACTGACCTTGATCGCCCCCGGCGCCATGAAACGGTGCCCCTCAGTCCGGTCTCCTGCGGTGATCCCGTCGATCTCCAGCGGCACGACGCTTGTCTCACCGGCATCATTTGTCTGGATGCAGACGATCGAATGCAGGGGACGCACCCAGCGGAGCGATCCCGCACCCCACCGCATGGACTTGGGCCAGGGGAAATTGCGGATGGCATGTTCCAGAACCTCGGCCACGATTTCGGCCGCAGGACGGCCCGGCTTCTCAATTACGGCAAAGAACACGCGACCCTTCTTGTCGTCGCGCTCTTCCAACTGATCGCGGCTCAAGCCGGTCGAGCGCAGGAAGCCTTCCAGCGCCTTCTCGGGCGCGTCGGTGCGCGGCCCTTTGCGCTCTTCGCGTACGGCGGGGCTGTGGTCCAACAGCCCTTCGACGGTCAGTGCCAGACGCCGCGGGGTCGCAAAGGCGCCCGCATGGGCATAGGTCAAACCGGCCTCGACCAGCCCCTCGGTCACCAGCCGCTTCAGATCGTCGGCCGCACGCGCCTGCATACGGGCCGGAATTTCCTCGGAGAAAAGTTCGATCAGCAGATCAGACATGTGCGGTCCCTCGGATCTCGCGGCTCGGGAACGTACGAATTCCCGGGCAAATACCTGCGCAAAACGCTGCGCGGCTCATTGGTTGGCCTCCGGCGGAAGCGGACAGTGCGGCGGCAAGGGCTCGCCGTCAAAGGCCTTTTCGCCACAGTCGTTCAACTGGTGCCAGACATATCCATGGCCGTCCTCGGTCACGGCAACGACCCGGTCAAAGCCGTAGATGATGTTGCCCGTGCCAAGAAACGCGATAGCCGCCTCACCCTCCAGCGCTTCGCCGATCTCGACCGCGTCAAAGCAATCGAACCACCCCGGCGCGACGTTCGGCACGGGGTTTTCATAAACCTCGTAAGTCTCGGTCAACATGGCCTGGCTCATCGACGTTTCAAAGCAGGCACGATACCGCAGTGGCGAGCTGTCGGCATCAATCGCCTTGAAGTTTTCATACAGGATCGCCTCTGGTTCGCCCGTCACGATGGACGTCAGTTGCACATCCTCAACATTGTCGCCCTGAACCTCTTCGTAAAAGCCATAAACCTGGAGGTAATACATGCCGCCGCCCGCCAGCACGGCGGACAATAGTAGAAACGCTGCCAAAAGCTTTCCTGTCATGTCACGCCGCCGCCCCGGCGGCCTCGGTGGTCACAAAGGCATCGGCACAGGCCTTG
Source organism: Silicimonas sp. (assembly GCA_050290245.1). Taxonomy (GTDB): domain Bacteria; phylum Pseudomonadota; class Alphaproteobacteria; order Rhodobacterales; family Rhodobacteraceae; genus JBNKHH01. The sequence goes on along the minus strand of JBNKHH010000087.1, from coordinate 117,694 downwards.
GCCAAAGCACGCACGCGGCCGATATAGGCCTGCCGCTCGGTCACGCTGATGACGCCCCGCGCGTCCAGAAGGTTGAACAAGTGGCTGGCCTTGATGCACTGGTCATAGGCCGGATGGGCCATGACGATGCGCTTGCCGGTCTTGGGATCATCCTCTCCGACAGCCAGGATGCGCTGGCACTCGGCCTCGGCGTCCTCGAAATGCCTGAGCAGCGTCTCGGTGTCGGCCACGTCGAAATTCCAGCGGCTGTATTCCTCCTCGGTCTGGCGGAACACATCCCCGTACTTCAGCGCGATCGGCGCCTGCGGATCATTGAACGGCATGTCCATCACGTGATCGATGCCCAAAACATACATCGCCAGTCGCTCCAGACCATAGGTCAACTCGCCTGAAACCGGCTTGCAGTCATGGCCGCCGACCTGTTGGAAATAGGTGAATTGGCTCACCTCCATGCCGTCGCACCAGACTTCCCAGCCAAGACCCCAGGCCCCCAAGGTCGGGCTCTCCCAGTCGTCCTCGACAAAACGGATGTCGTGCATTTCCATGTCGATTCCGATGGCCTCGAGGCTGCCCAGGTACAGGGCCTGCAAGTCCGGAGGCGAGGGTTTGATGATCACCTGGTACTGGTAATAGTGCTGCAAGCGGTTGGGGTTCTCGCCATAGCGCCCGTCCGTCGGACGGCGCGAAGGCTGAACATAGGCTGCCGCCCAGGCCTTTGAGCCGAGCGCGCGCAGCGTGGTGCCCGGATGGAATGTGCCCGCCCCGACTTCCATGTCATAGGGCTGCAGGATGGCACAGCCCTTGGACGCCCAATAGGACTGAAGACGCAGGATGATCTCCTGGAAACTTTTCGGACGCTCGATGGCCTGCATCGGCACACTCCTTGCAAAATCGGCTTCTCAATAGGCAACCGGCCCTAGGGGGTCAATGTATGGTCGGCGAAACCACGTGCAACTTGGCCGCGCATTGAGTAAACCGATCCACCAAGGGGCCCAGGACGGGCCAAGTGCGAACAGGTGACCATGACACGTATTGCGAATTTTGCCGCAGCCTTTGTCTTTCTGCTCTGGACAACGGCCGTAACCGCTCAGACCTGGGTCCAGGTCGAAGCCCAACCGACGGAATCCGCCGCCCTTGAGCGAGCCGCAACCTATGCGGGACGCCTGCCCGACGTCTCTGTTTATCGCCTCGGCTCGGGCTGGCATGCGATCGTGCTCGGGCCTTACGCTGAAGACACAGCCCTCCTGACGCTCTCCGAACTGCGCGCCGCCCGCGCCATTCCATCGGATGCTTTCCTCTCCGACGGCACCACCTTTCGCGACCGCCTTTTCGGCTCCGAAGCCGCTGCCACCACGCCCAGGGCGCCCGTCACCCCTGCTCCAGCCCTTGAACCCGGAGAGGAAACTCTGGACGAGGCCCGCCAAAGCGAACGTCAGCTGACCCGCGACGACCGTTCGCAGATCCAGATCGCGCTACGCTGGGAAGGCTTTTACAACTCGATCATCGATGCCGACTTCGGCCCCGGCACCCGCCGCGCCATGGCTGCCTGGCAAGAGTCCACCGGCTATGAACCGACCGGAGTCCTGACCACCAACCAGCGCTTTCAGCTTGTCGATGGTTACCGCCGGGTCCTGGCCTCCCTTGGCCTCGCCCCGCTGATCGATGCCCAGGCAGGTATCGAACTCGACGCGCCTACGGCTATGATCCGCTTTGACCGCTACGAGTCGCCGTTCGCCCATTATGTACCGGCCAGCGATGATGGCGTCCGTCTCGTTCTGATCAGCCAAAGCGGCGACCGGAACACGCTGACGGCGCTATACGACATCATGCAGACCCTCGACGTCGTCCCGTTGGACGGCCCCCGCACCCTGGGACGAAATTCCTTTTCGATCGAGGGATCCAACGCGCGGATTCAGTCCTACACTCATGCCCGAATCGACGGCGGCGCGGTCAAGGGCTTCTCGCTGATCTGGCCCGCGGGCGACCAGAAACGCTTCCGCCTTGCGCTGGCACGGATGCAGGAAAGCTTCCGCACGCTCGACGGCGTCCTGCCTGACGGCGCTGGCGGCACCTTCCAAAGCCTCGATCTCATGTCCGGACTGTCGATCCGCCAGGCCGACCGCACCGGCTCGGGATTTTATATTGACAGCAATGGCGCGGTGCTGACCACGACCCAGGCAGTCGACCAATGTGCGCGCATCACACTGGACGAGGATGTCGACGCCACCATCACCGCCCGTGATGAAACGCTTGGCCTTGCCCTTTTGTCTCCCCGCCAAAGTCTCTCGCCGCTGTCTATAGCCCGCATGTCCCTGGCCGAACCCCGACTGAAATCGGACATCGCGGTCGCCGGTTACAGCTTTGGCGGTCTCCTGACGGCGCCCTCGCTGACATTCGGCACCTTGGCCGACCTCAAAGGGCTAAACGGCGATCCAAACCTGAACCGGCTCGACATCCAGACCGAGCCCGGCGATGCCGGTGGCCCGGTCTTCGACGACACCGGCGCTGTCCTGGGCATGCTGCTGCCGACCGCCGAGAGCAGCCGCCAGTTGCCCGCCAACGTAGCCTTTGCTGCCGATGCGCCGATCCTGTCCGGATTTTTGTCCGCAAATGGCGTTACCCCATTGACGACCGAGCGAAGAGAGCCGCTGGCCCCGGAGGACCTCACGCTTCTCGCCGCTGATTTGACCGTTCTGGTCAGCTGCTGGAACTGAACCGCACCCTTACTCGCAGGGTGCCCAATGCTGCCGAAAGCGGCCCCGGACGACCCGGTCTCTCGTGAATTCACGCCCTCCAGAACCGTGAGGTAAACAGGACGAAGACCACCATCAATTCCAGCCGCCCCATCAGCATGGCCGACAACAGGATCCATTTGGCCGGCTCATTCAGCGAAGCGAAATTCCCCGACGGACCGATGATATCCCCAAGACCCGGTCCCACGTTGGCAATTGCGGTCGCGGCTCCGCTGATCGAGGTGACGAAGTCCAGCCCCGTTGCTGACAGCAGTACCGAGGTGACGCCCAGAGAAACAAAGAACAGCGTCAGGAAGGCCGTCACCGAAGACAGCACGTCCTCGGTCAGCGATTGGCCGGCGTATCTCATCTGGAACACCCCGTGCGGACTGTGGATGCGCCGGATCTGCGTCGTGATTGCAGACACAAGAATTTGGTAGCGGAAAATCTTGACCGAACAACAGGTTGACCCCGCACAGCCTCCGATCAGGCCAATAAAAAAGAACAGGGCAGTCGGAAAGGCGCCCCAAAGCTGGTAGTCGACGCTGGCGAACCCTGTTCCCGTGATGATCGAGGTGATGTTGAACGTCGCTTCCCGGAAGGCATGCCCGAAATGGTCGCCGTTGGCGACAAGACGATAGGTCGCGACAATAACGATCAGGATCAGGTTCACCACCAGGAAGACACGCACCTGGCTGTCCCGGTAAATCGGTCGTGCAGTCCCGGCCAAAAGCTGGACATACCGCACGAACGGGAGACTTGCCAGAACCATGAAGACCGACGCCACGTATTCCGGCGCGCCCTGATAGTTCCCGAACGATGCATCGTGAGTCGAAAACCCACCGGTCGAGATCGTTGTCAACGCGTGGTTTATTGCATTGAAAAGACTGAACCCCGACACAAGGTAGGCCAGAACGCAGGTAATCGTCAGAACGACATAGACGATTGAAATGCGGGACGCGATCTCTGCCGCGCGCGGCAACACCTTGCCATCGGTCTCAAAGGCTTCCGAGCGAAAGATCTGCATACCGCCGACCCTCAGTTCGGGCAGAAATGCCATTGCGACGACAATGATCCCGATACCACCGAACCACTGGAGCATTGAGCGCCACAGCAATAGTCCGAGCGGCGTTTCGTCCAGTCCGCTGAACACGGTCGCCCCGGTCGTGGTTAGCCCGCTCATGGCCTCGAAATAGGCGTCGGTAAAGCTCGCCTCGAATGCCCCCCGCATGAAAGGAATGGCCCCGAACAGGGGCAGGACCGCCCAAACCCCCGTGCTTAAAATGAAAATCTGCTGCACGGTCATTCTGCCGGTGACCGAGTTGGCAGAAGCCAGGGCGATAAGCCCCCCGACAAGAACCGTGATGATTGCGGATTCCAGGAAGACGCCGGCATGGCCATTCGCCGCCCACAGGTCTATCCCCATAGGCACCAGCATCGACGTGCCCAGGGCGGCCACGAGGATCCCGATCAAATATCCGACTGGCTTCAGGTCGATCATGCGCGAGCCTTGTCCTCAGGACGCGCCCAAGTCAACCACACAAGCCATTGCCACCAGGTCCTGTCTCATGACTGCGGTCCCTGCAAATAGCGCACAACGAACCGGCGCAGGATATGAACCGGCTCCTGCACATCGCTCGCCAGCATTTTCGCGCTCAGTGCATCGGCCTCCTCGGGTCGGAAGTAGCCGCGGTCGCGGTAAATCCGGATGCGGTCGGCAAAGACCTGGCCATCGGCCTCGGGATGGAATTGGGTGGCATAAACGTTCTGCCCGACCCGGATCATCTGATAGGGACAGTCAGGAGACGAGACCAGGTGAACCGCTCCCGGCGGCAGTTCCTGCACGGCCTCCTTGTGGCCAACCAGGGCGTCAAACCTCTGCGGCAGCTCTTCCAGCAGGGGATCTGCCCGGCCCGCCTCGGTCAGGTCGCAGGGCACGGCCGACACCGGCTCGCCATACCGTTCCTTCGACACCTGCCCGCCCAGGTAATGCGCCAGAAGCCCAAGACCATAGCAACAGCCAAGGAAAGGCATGTCGCGATCGACGATCTGCGGCATCAACATCAGCAGCTCGGCCTCAGCCCGCGCCTCGATCGGATCGCGTGTTTCAGGATCGTCACTGACGCAGCCCGGACCGCCGCCCACGATCACAGCATCGAAATCAGCCAGCCGCAGGTCGTCGGGCATCGCACCGGCGTCAAGCCGAACCCTGACCAGCTGGTCCGCCGCCAGGCCGCCCTTTTCAAGAAAGGCCGCATACTCCCCGTCCGAGGCCTCGTCTTCCGGCCGCAGCTGGAACAGAACCGCACGCTTCACTCGGCAGACTCCGGGACATAAAGAGCCTTTTCCATCACACAGTTCCGCAGCCGTTCGCCCCTTCTCAAAACCCTTTGCCGCTTAACCACGCGAAAGCCCTGACGCGCGAAAAACGGCTCGGCCAACAAACTGGCCTCGGTCGTCAGATAGGTCAATCCCGCCGCACGCGCCCGGCCCTCCAGCACCGCGTAGAGTGCAGGGGCAACGCCTTTGCCCATGGCTTCGGGCAGGACGAACGCCAGATCGACATACCGCCGCTCGGGGATCAGGCTCATGAATCCGACGGTTTCACCGTCGCGCTCAGCCACCACCGTTACGGCTTCTGCCAGACGTACCTGCCAGCTCTCGCCCGCGGGCGGCTCGGGCGACCAGGCCGCCCGCTCGCCCTCGCTATAGGCACTTGCCGCACCTTCCTGCACTGCGCGGTGGAATATCCGTCCAAGCCCCGCAGCATCGCCCGGGACATATGACCGGACGACAACCTCCATCAAATCGCGTCCAGGGCCTGCGACAGGTCCTGAATCAGGTCGTCGGCATCCTCCAGCCCGACCGAAAGCCGCACCAGACCGGGCGTGATACCCAAGGTCGCGCGCTGCTCGTCCGACAGACGCTGGTGGGTGGTGGTGGTCGGATGGGTGATGATGGATTTCGCATCTCCCAGGTTGTTGGAAATGATGACGATCTCCAGGGCATTCAGGAACTTGAATGCCGCCTCCTGCCCACCGGCCAGGTCGAGTGACACGACGGTGCCGCCTTTTTCCAACTGTGCCATGGCGATGGCATGGTCGGGATGGCTTTCCAATCCGGGATAGATCACCCGCGCCAGACGGTCGTCGCCCTCGAAATAGGACGCAATCTTCAGGGCGGTGTCGGCCTGGGCGCGCACCCGCAAATCCAGCGTCTCCAGCCCCTTCAGCAACAGCCACGCGGAAAACGGGCTCATCGCCCCGCCGGTGTGCTTTAGATAGGGCTCAAAGGTCTTGCGGATGAATTCCTTCGTACTCAGCACGACCCCGCCCAGCACACGGCCCTGCCCGTCGATGTGCTTCGTCGCCGAATAGACAACGACGTCGGCTCCTGACTCGATTGCACGGCTGAAGACGGGCGTCGAAAACACGTTGTCGACGACGACAAGGGCTCCAACCGAATGGGCGATCTCGGCGACCTTCGGCAGATCGATGACCTCAAGCGTCGGGTTCGACATGCTTTCCAGAAAGACCACTTTCGTTTCAGGCCGCACAGCCGCGCGCCAGGCGTCAAGGTCCTTGCCGTCGACAAAGGTCACATGGACTCCGAAGCGGGTCAGAATTTCTTCAAGAATATAAAGGCACGACCCGAACAGCGCCCGCGCGGAAACCACGTGGTCGCCCGCCTTCAGCATCGAGGTCAGCGCCGCATTGACCGCTGCCATTCCGCTGGCGGTGGCAAAGGCATCCTCCGCCCCCTCAAGCGCGGCGATCCGCTCTTCGAACATCCGCACGGTCGGGTTGCCATAACGGGCATAGATGAATTCATCCTCTCCCGCCTCCTCGAACCGGCCCGCGGCCTGTTCGGCACTGTCATAGACAAATCCCTGGGTCAGGAAAATCGGCTCGGCCACCTCGCCGTACTGGCTGCGGCGAGTGCCTTCATGGACCAGCTTGGTCCGGGTTTTCCAATCATTGGGCATGGGGACGCCTCCTTTCGCATCAAAAAGCCCCCACCGCACGAGCGCCGGGGGCGTGATACGTCCCAGACCTCTTTAGCGGGATATTTAACGTGGCCCGCAATCCGGTGAACAAATCGCCACGATCCGTGGGCTACTCCCAACCGGGAACATGGTCAAGTGTCTCCTGCCTACGACACCAGCCAGCGGCGACAGGAATTATTAACGCCTGCCGCATAGTCTGAACACGGCGAAGACGGCGGATACCGGTCATGATGATGTCAGTGAATTTCAACCGGCGTTTCAGCCCGAACCGACGCAAGACCAATGTCGCGGTCTTGTTGCACGTCGACGACCGCATCCTGCCCGCCACCGTGATAGATGTCAGCTATGACGGCATGAAAATTCGCCTCGGCGAAACCCTGATACCTGGCACGCCACTTTCGGTCGAACTTGCGACGGCGCTCATCCCGGCGATCGTTCATTGGCATGTCCCGCCACACGTCGGACTGCATCTCCTGGAACGTCTCGATAGCGAAACGCTGATTCGCCTCGAAAACGCCGACGACGAATTCGCCGACTTTCGCTAGACGCTCTCTTCGTCCTCGATCAGGTACTTCTGCAACGCAACGATCTGCCCCCAAAGGAACAGGAACATCAGGATCGGAAAACCGAAGGTCTCGATCTTGACCCAGGCATCGTCCGACATGGTGCGCCAGACAATCTCGTTTCCAATGGCCAAGGCGCCAAAAAACAGCGTCATGCGCCGTGTCAGTTTCATCCAGCCCTCATCCATCATCGGCAGGAACTCTGCCATGACCCACGCCAGATAAGACCTCCCCTGCAAAAGGCCGATTCCAAGGATCGCGGCGAACAGGCCATAGACCAGCGTAGTCTTCATTTTGAAGAACCGCTCGTCGTTGAACCAAACCGTCAGACCGCCGAACACCACCACCATCACGACGGTAAAAACCTGCATCCGGCTTAATTTTCCCGTCAAATTCCACAGGATCGCCATCGAAGCCAAAAGGATTGGAACGAACAGGCCTGCCGCAGCTATGAATCCGGAATATTCAACCCCACCAATCATATAGACTTCGTCTCTCATGTAGAGATAAGCGACGAAGAACAAAAGCGGCGGCCCAAGTTCCAGCACTTGTTTCACAACCGGGTTCAGAGGTTTATCGGTCATCCTGCGTCCTTGTCCCTGGATCCTGCGGCCAATCTATGCACCTCATGCGCCCATCTCAACCAGCACGGCTCCTGCAGCGATCAATGCGATGAGTACAACACGACGCGGCCCGACCTTTTCGCCCAGCATTATCCAGCCCAGGAAAGCCGCAAAAACCACCGAGGTTTCGCGCAGGACGGCAGCTTCGCCAACTTTGTCCAGTCGCGTCGCCAACATGATCCCCCCGAAAGAGAAATAGGCCACGATCGCGCCGGTCACCCCAAGCTTCAGGATCGGTGCAAAAGGCTGCGGCAGGCGCCCGCGGTTCCATACCAGATAGCCGATCGGCATGAACAGCCCGTCAAACAGGAAAAACCAGGCGATAAAGGTGAACGGGTCGGCGGTCGCCCTGATCACCAGGGCATCCCAAGTCGTGTATAGGGCAACAAGTCCCCCAGTCATGAACGCCAGCCCCAGGGCCAGTGGCAGCCGCGCCCGGTCAACTACGATGTGGCGCAGGTTGTAAACCGCCAACCCAAGGATACCCGCCATTAGAGTCGCTACGCCAACCCATTGAACAGACGAGAAAACCTCGCCAAACAACAGACCGGCCCCCATGACAGTAAAGAATGGGCTTGAGCCTCGGACAACCGGATATACCACCGTATAGGCACCGACCGAATAGGCCGCGCCCTGCGCCAGCTTATAGCCGATGTGGATCACCCAGGCAGCTGCGAAAAGACCCCATGTCTCAGGTGCGGGCCAAGGCACAACAAACAGGGCAAAAGGCAGTGCGATCAGCGCATAGCAACCATCAATAACGGCCCTCGATGTCCATGGATCGGTCTTGCCTTTTTGCAGCGCACCGAACAACGCGTGCAGGAATGCGGCCTGTATCGCCAGGTACAAGGCCAGGGATTTTCCCGCATCCGTTCCTTCCAGCGAGATCAGCCATTCGCTCATGGTCGGGATATCTCAGATCCGCAGGCAGCGGCGCAAACTGGCCTCACCTTTCGTTTCCGACCAGCGCATCCGCAAACTCGCGCGGGTCGAATGGCGCGAGGTCGTCGATCTGCTCGCCCACGCCGATGGCATGGATCGGAAGGCCGAAACGGTCCGCCAGCGCAACGAGAACCCCACCGCGCGCAGTGCCATCCAGCTTGGTCATGACCAGGCCTGATACATCGGCGATATTTCGGAAAATATCCACCTGGCTCAAGGCGTTCTGACCGGTCGTGGCGTCCAGAACCAGCAGCGTATTGTGCGGCGCCTCGGGATCCTTCTTGCGGATCACGCGCACAATCTTGGCCAGTTCCTCCATCAAGTCGGCGCGGTTTTGCAGTCGCCCCGCCGTGTCGATCATCAACAGGTCGGCCTCCTCGGCCTCGGCACGCGTCATCGCATCGAAGGCAAGGCTCGCCGGATCAGACCCCTCGGGCGCAGTCATGACCGGCACCCCGGCCCGTTCCCCCCAGACCTGAAGCTGTTCGACGGCGGCGGCGCGAAAGGTATCGCCAGCCGCGATGACGACCGACTTCCCCGCCGCCTTGAACTGGCTGGCAAGCTTGCCAATCGTGGTTGTCTTGCCCGAACCATTGACCCCGACGACAAGAACGACCTGAGGTCGCTTCGGATAGATCGGCATCGGGATCGCGACGGGCTCCATGATCCGCGCGATCTCGCCGGCCATGACGTCCTTTAGCTCATCGGTTGAAAACTTCCGTCCGAAACGCCCCTCGGCCAAGTTGGCCGCAACCCGCGCCGCCGTTTCAACGCCCATGTCAGAAGTAATCAGCAGATCCTCGATCTGCTCAAGCATGTCGTCGTCCAGAACGCGCCGTACAACGGTCTTTGTCTCTGGCCGCTTGAACATCCGGCCCAGCAGACCGGACCCGGCGTCTTGCCGTGGCTTGGACGCGGCCGATTGCTGTGGTTCAGGCGCAGCCGGTTCCTGCGGTTCAGGAGCGGGCTGAACCGCAGGAACCGCTTTCTCGGTGACAACCTCGGGCTCGGACGATGTGAACGCGCGTGCAGCCACTTCATCGCCCTGTACCGGGGAACCTTCGTCGACGGGGTGCGCGACGTGTCCAACCGGCGCAGGGTCTTCCGCAGGCGCAACCGCTCCTTGGTCCTCCTCCTGGCCACCATCCTCGACAATCGCATCCAACCCCTCGTCGATCTTCGACGACGACTTGAATAACCGGTCTTTCAGTTTTGAAAAGAATGCCATGCCCCTCACCTAATCCGCCAATACAAAGAATGGAAGCCCGGCAAATGCACCTATCCGCCCGGCTGGACGCACACCCGAGTTCCCGTCTGGCCAGCGGCATTCATTCCTGCATAGACTGTGCCATGCGCGCGTTGATCATCACTTTGGTATTTGCCCTTCCGGCACACGCCCAGGACACCCCCCTGACAGCGAAGGAGTTCCAGGCCGAAGTCGAAGGCAAGACCCTGTCGTACTCCACGGATGGCATCGAATACGGTGCTGAAATCTACTACAAGAACCGCCGGGTGCTCTGGTCGTTTCTAGGCGACGAATGTTTCGACGGTTATTGGTACGCCTCCGACTCGCTGATCTGCTTTGCCTACGAAAGCTTTGCCGAGGATCAGTGTTTCTATTTCTATCGCCGCGGCGGCCAGTTGATTGCACGTTTCTGGCGACAAGAGCTGAACGAAAGAACCTATGCCATCTCTCCGCGCAGCGAGCCGCTGATTTGTCCCGGACCAAAGGTCGGGGCCTGACCTAGGATAGGCTGCCCTGATCCTTGCTGCCGGTTGAGCCGCCTCCTTTTGGGCTGGTCTCGACCCGGCCGTCGGCAAACTCGATCTCCAGCGCTTCCGCCCCGCGTGCCGACGACGCCCGCGTGATGACGTGCCCCGAGCTGCGTACTACTGCATAGCCCCGCTCAAGTGTCGCGTGGTAGCCCAGCGACCGCCGCATCCTGTCGGTGGCCTCCAACCTGTCGGAAAGCCTCCGCAGACATTGGCTCATCGCGTTTTGCAGGCGCGGTGCAACCCGTCGCAGGTCGTCGTCAAGCCGACGGACCCTCACCTCGATCGGCCTGGGACGCAGCCCGGAAGCCGCGCGCTCAAGCCGCTCCCTTTTTCGAGCGACATCACGCTCGAGCCCCGGACGCAGACGGGCACTCAACTCGCCGACCCGCCGCGCCTCAGCCTGGAACCGCGACCGGAGGGTCGTGGCCCTCAGCCCGCCCGCCGTTCGTTCAAGCTCGGCGCGCTTGCGATCGACCATGCGATCCAGTGCCACCGCAAAACGCTCTTCGGCTCGGTCCAGCCGCTGCCGCGGATCGTTCAGCAGGATGTCCGGCCGCGGCAGGGCGCGCGACAGATCCGACAGGCGCTGGCGCCGCCGCTCAACCGCCTGCCCGGCCGCGCGCGCCAGACGCGCCTGCTGTTCGCGAACCCAGGAAAGCAGCTCCAACCGCACCGGCACCGCCATCTCGGCCGCGGCCGTGGGTGTCGGCGCGCGCCGGTCCGACGCGAAATCGATCAGTGTGGTATCGGTTTCGTGGCCAACGGCCGAGATCAAGGGAATACGGCTTGCCGCCGCCGCCCGCGCAACGATTTCCTCGTTGAACCCCCAGAGGTCCTCGATCGAGCCTCCGCCGCGTGCCACGATCAACAGATCAGGCCGGGGCAAGGCGCCCCCCGGCGTCAGGGCATTGAACCCCTCGATCGCGCGCGCAACTTCGGGCGCGCAATCCTTGCCCTGAACGGCAACGGGCCAGATCAGGACCTTGCGCGGGAAACGGTCGCGCAGCCGGTGCAGGATGTCACGGATAACCGCGCCCTGAAGCGAGGTCACGACCCCGATGATCTCGGGCAGGTAGGGCAGCGGCTGCTTGCGTTCCGGCGCGAACAATCCCTCGGCGGCCAAGGCCTTCTTGCGTTTCTCCAGCATGGCCATCAGCGCGCCCTCGCCCGCCACGGCAATACGCTGCACGTTCAGCCCGAATTTCGACGAGAATCCACTAGCGGTCATCTTGCCTTCGACAACCACTTCCATGCCCTCCTCGGGCATCAGGTCAAGACCCGAAACCTGTCCCTTCCAGGTCATGCAGGACAAAACAGACTTGTCGTCCTTCAGGTCGAAATACATGTGCCCCGAGCGTGCGATCACCACGCGCCCCACCTCGCCGCGCACCCGCACCCATCCCATTTCGCTCTCAAGCAATCGGCGCACCGTGCCTGCGATTTCCGACACCGAAAACTCGGGCGTGTTGTCACCGGACCTGGGCGTGTCGTCTTCGAAAAGGTCGCTCATTTCATTTTCCCCGTCCGCGCTGAACCAATCCGCTTACCAGTGCAAAAACCGACATCACCAGGCAGAGGAACCCGCCGTTGGTCTTGCCAACCCACAACAGGACAAAGCCAAGCACCAGAAACATCGGCGCCAACATGAGCGCGATCGAAGCAGCAAACCCCGGCTCGTTCAGCGCGTCCTCGTCCTTATCGCGATCCTGCACCTTGCCTGCCCTGCCCGTTTCCTGTTTATCCGCCCTCAGTTTAACCAGCGGGGGCGCGACAGTGAATATCCTCATTCTTGGCGGCGGCGGGCGGGAACATGCCCTGGCCTGGGCGGTGATGCAGAACCCCAAATGCGACAAGCTGATCGTTGCACCAGGCAATGCGGGCATCGCCGAGATTGCCGATTGCGCCACGATCGACACCGAAGATGGCGGCGCCGTTGCAACCTTTGCCGAGGAAAATGCCATCGACCTCGTGATCGTCGGCCCCGAAGCGCCCCTCGCCGCTGGTGTTGCCGACGACCTGCGCGACGCGGGTTTTCTCGTCTTCGGTCCCTCCCGGGCCGCCGCCCAGCTAGAAGCCTCGAAACGCTTTACAAAGGAAATCTGCGACGCAGCCAAAGCACCGACCGCTGCCTGGGCGCGCTTTGCCGAGGCTGCTCCCGCCAAGGACTATATCCGGGCACAGGGTGCCCCCATCGTCGTCAAGGCCGACGGTCTGGCTGCGGGCAAGGGTGTCATCGTCGCCATGGAGGAAGCCGAGGCACTCGCTGCCATCGACGACATGTTTGGCGGCACCTTCGGTGACGCGGGTGCCGAGGTTGTGATCGAAGAATTCATGGAAGGCGAGGAAGCCTCGTTCTTTGTCCTGTGTGACGGCACAGACGCCCTGGCCATAGGCACGGCCCAGGACCACAAGCGCGTCGGCGAAGGCGACACCGGCCCGAACACGGGCGGCATGGGGGCCTATTCTCCTGCGCCTGTCCTGACCGACGACATTGCCGAACGCACCATGGCGGAAATCATCAGACCGACCCTTGCAGAAATGGCGCGGCGCGGCACGCCTTACCAGGGTGTTCTCTATGCCGGCCTGATGATCAAGGATGGCGCGCCGCGGCTCGTCGAATACAACGTGCGCTTTGGCGACCCCGAATGCCAGGTCCTGATGATGCGGCTGGGGGCTCAGGCACTGGATCTCATCCACGCCGCCGCCGAAGGACGCCTCTCCGAAGCGCAGGTTCACTGGTCCGACGACCACGCCATGACCGTCGTCATGGCTGCGAAAGGCTATCCCGGCAGCTATGAAAAGGGCACCGTCATCGGCAACCTCGACGCTGTGACCGAACAGCCCGGCCGTATGGTCTTTCATGCCGGCACCTCGGAAAAGGACGGAAATATCGTCGCCACAGGTGGGCGGGTCCTGAACGTCACAGCGCGCGGCAAAACCCTGCGAGAAGCCCGCGACGCGGCTTACCAGATGGTTGATGCCATCGACTGGCCCGACGGGTTCTGTCGCCGGGATATCGGGTGGCGCGCACTGGAGTGACGTTCGAACCGGGGCTTGCATCCGGCAACATATCTCGGGCGCAAAGAACACATCCCTTGCGCCCGCCGCCTCACTGCCCTAGATACCCCTCGTTCCGCAAAGAGACCCTAAGACCCATGGAAAATGTCCTTTTGATCGTCCACCTGATCCTGGCCCTCGGCCTGATCGGTGTTGTGCTGCTTCAACGATCAGAAGGGGGCGGTCTTGGACTCGGCGGCGGCGGTGGCCTCGTCAACGCGCGTTCTGCGGCAACGGCCTTGGGCAAGATCACCTGGGCCCTGGCAATCGCCTTTATCGCCACCTCGATCACCTTGACGATCATCGCGGCTCAGAAATCGTCCAACAGCTCGGTGCTGGATCGCATTGGCGTGGAGGCACCTGAGGAGCTTTTGCCTGAGCTGCCGTCGGGTGATGCCCTCCTGCCTCCGCCCGCCACGGACGAAAGCGGTAGCGGCCTGGATCTTCCGCGCGCGGATTAAACCACAATCCATGCGCCTTGGCGCATTTTGAACAACATAATGTTGTGGCGCCATTGCGCCACGACGACGAATCTAGTAAACGTCAAATCCCGTGATGCTGCGAATTCCGGGATACGGAAATGGCGGCTTCGAGCAGGACATCACGGGGGTAATCGCGCAGCATGGCAAGGTTTGTTTTCATCACGGGCGGCGTGGTGTCTTCGCTTGGAAAAGGCCTGGCTTCGGCTGCGCTTGGCGCCCTTTTGCAGGCACGCGGGTATTCCGTCCGCCTGCGCAAGCTCGATCCCTACCTGAACGTCGATCCGGGCACCATGAGCCCTTTCGAACACGGCGAAGTCTTTGTCACCGACGACGGCGCCGAAACCGATCTCGACCTTGGCCACTATGAACGGTTCACCGGCGTCCACGCCCGCGGCACCGACAGCGTCTCGTCGGGGCGCATCTATTCGACGGTGCTGGAAAAGGAACGTCGCGGCGACTACCTCGGCAAGACCATCCAGGTCATTCCTCACGTCACCAACGAGATCAAGGATTTCATCTCGATCGGCGAGGACGAAGTCGACTTCATGCTCTGCGAAATCGGCGGCACCGTCGGCGATATCGAGGGACTGCCCTTCTTCGAGGCTATCCGCCAGTTCTCCCAGGACAAGCCGCGCGGCCAGTGCATTTTCATGCACCTCACGCTCCTGCCCTACCTTGCTGCCTCCGGTGAGCTGAAGACCAAGCCTACCCAGCACTCCGTCAAGGAACTCCGCTCGATCGGCCTTCAGCCCGACGTGCTGGTCTGCCGCTCGGAACAGGTGATCCCCGAAAAGGAACGCGAAAAGATCGCGCTGTTCTGCAACGTCCGCCCCGACGCGGTCATCCCTGCCTACGATCTCAAGTCGATCTACGAAGCGCCGACGGCCTACCACAAGGTCGGCCTCGACCAGGCGGTGCTGGACGCCTTCGGCATCGCACCCGCCCCGAAGCCGAACCTCGACCGTTGGGAAGACGTGATGGACCGGCTCGAGAACGCCGAGGGCGAAGTCAAGGTCGCCATCGTCGGCAAGTACACCCAGCTCGAAGACGCGTATAAATCCATCGCCGAGGCCCTGACTCACGGCGGCATGGCCAACCGGACCAGGGTCAAATCCGAATGGATCGACGCCGAGATATTCGAGCGCGAAGATCCCGCACCCTACCTCGAGAACTTCCATGCCATCCTCGTCCCCGGCGGATTCGGCGAACGCGGGACCGAGGGCAAGATCAAAGCCGCCCAGTTCGCCCGCGAGAAAAAGATCCCCTATCTCGGGATCTGCCTCGGCATGCAGATGGCGGTGATCGAGGCTGCGCGCAACGTTGCCGGTCTGGATGCCGCCGGTTCGGAAGAGTTCGACCACGAAGCCGGTGCCAAGCGGTTCGAACCCGTCGTCTACCACCTGAAGGAATGGGTCCAGGGCAATCACGTCGCACGCCGCAAGGTCGGCGACGACAAGGGCGGCACCATGCGCCTCGGGGCGTATACCGCAAACCTGGAAAGTGGTTCGAAAGTGGCCCAGGTCTACCACGCGACGACGATCGAAGAACGCCATCGCCATCGCTACGAAGTCGATGTCAAGTACCGCAAACAGTTGGAGGATCACGGCCTGTGCTTTACCGGCATGAGCCCGGACGGCCGGCTGCCAGAAATCGTCGAATGGAAAGACCATCCCTGGTTTATCGGTGTCCAGTTCCACCCCGAACTGAAATCCAAGCCGTTTGCGCCTCATCCGCTGTTTGCCGACTTTATCCGTGCGGCGGTCGATGTGTCGCGCTTGGTCTAGAGGCTGCGTGTTTCTGCAATGGCAACATTGCAGCACAAGTTTATGATTTTTTTCCAAAGCCGAAAACAGGCTGGAAATGTTGGTTTGGCGCCGGGATAGTCCGCTCAACCGCGATTTGAAAGGTAATCGAACATGCGATTGACACCTGCGATTCCACTGTTGGCAGCAACGGTTCTTGTATCAGCGTGCACCGGTGCCACTCGTACACTGGGTCCGGGCAAAACGCTCGGGGAATTCGAAGCTGAATACACCGCCCTTTCTGCGGCAGTCGACGACATCTTCACTGCCGAAGGGACGACCCAGTTCGATGATCTGCCGGACACGGCGGGCGCAGACACCGCGTCCTACACCGGGATCATACATGGAGACATGGGCGGCGGTTCCGGCCCCGATCTGGAATATTATGCCGACATGACAATGAACGCGGATTTCGACAACAATACCGTGTCGGGATCACTTGAGAATTTCGTCACCGACTTGTCGGGATTCACTGCTCCGACGGGAACTGCAACGATCACGGGATCAATCTCCGAGGATCTTTCCGGTGACGCTCACATTGATCTGAGCGCTTCGGGCGAACTTGTCCAGCTGAGCTCTGCGACCGCTGCGGATTTCAACACGACGAACACATTCGGGCATTTCGGTGGAACCGACGCCAGCGTCGCAACCGGCGAACACGAAAGCAACTTTTTGTGGACATCAGGTCCCAATAGCGGCACGACCTCGTGGTCTGACGGCGAGTGGTACTTGCAGCAGGACTGACGGAAACGGCCCTTTCACCGCTCGGAAAACAGCCCTATATCCCTCGTATGTTTGGTGATTTCCTCCGCCGTCTGACGGCCCCTGAACCCGACCCACTCGGTGACGAAGACGCTCGGCTTGCCCTGACAGCCCTCCTGGTGCGGATCGCACGGACGGATGGGCATTATTCCGAGGCGGAAATCGCGCACATCGACCGTGTGGTCTCGAAACGTTACGGCATTGGCCCGTTCGAGGCATCCAATCTGCGTGCCCAGGCCGAAATCCTGGAATCCGAGGCCCCCGACACGGTTCGCTTTACACGCGCGATCAAGGATGCCGTCCCCTATGACGAGCGGATCAAAGTTGTCGAAGCCCTGTGGGAGATCGTTCTGGCCGACGGCGAACGCGATCACGAAGAAGACGCCATGATGCGCCTGGTCGCCCCGATGATCGGCATCAATGATCGCGACAGCGCCCTCGCCCGCCAAAGGGTCGAATCCCGGTCATGATCGCCACGCTGTCAATGTATGACTGGCCTGCGCAAAGTGCCTTTTGGGACCGGCTCTGGGATCAACTCAAAACCACATTGCGGGAACAGGAAATTGCCGCCCCCGAGCATTTGACGCGCGGCGGAAGGCTCTGGGACCATTGGAAAAGCCCACACCTGGTTCTGGGTCAGACCTGTGGCATGCCCTACCGCACACGCCTGCACGGCCAGGTCGCCCTTGTCGGCGCCTTGGACCATGGGCTGGCTGGCGCGCCGGCCGGGTATTATTATTCAAACCTCGTCGTGCATCGTGAGTCTGCGGGCCAGTTCGCGGACTTTGCCGAACGAACGCTGGCCTATAACGGGCTGGACAGTGAATCCGGCTGGGCCGCCGCCCAGAATACTGCCGAGGACCACGGCTTTCGGTTTTCGCGCAAGCTGCACACCGGATCACATCATAACAGTGCAATTGCCGTCGCTGACGGGCGCGCCGATATCGCAGCCATTGATGCCGAAACCTGGCGGTTGGTACAGGCGCATATGCCGGACGTGGCCGGCTCTCTGCGCATCGTCACGACGAGCGAGCCGACGCCGGGTCTTCCCCTGATCGCCGCCCGAAACCATGACGCTGCCCGGATCGCTGACGCAGTTGAAAGCGCACTGACACGTACACCGCCCGAGGTTCTGGATCGCCTTCACATCAGGGGCTTCGTCCGTACGCCGGCCAGCGCCTACCTCGCGGTCAGAACGCCAGCCATGCCTTCGCAGGACGCGCCAGCCGCCTAGCCCATTGCAATTCGGCGACCTCCGGGTCTAGGTTTTACTGCTATTCGAAGGAAACCCCGTGTCAGCCGAACCACCCGTCATCGAAATCCGCGACCTTCACAAAAGTTTTGGCTCTCTGGAAGTGATCAAGGGCGTCAGCATGTCAGCGAACCGAGGCGAGGTCATTTCACTGATCGGCTCGTCCGGTTCCGGCAAATCGACCATCCTCAGGTGCGCCAACCTTTTGGAGAACAGCCAGGATGGCGACATTCTGTTCGAAGGCGAGGCCGTCAAATGGAAGGGGTCCGGGAATGAACGCCGCCCGGCTGACAGGGCACAGGTCACACGGATCCGCACCAACCTGTCGATGGTGTTCCAGCAGTTCAATCTCTGGTCACACATGACCATTCTGCAAAACGTCATGGAGGCTCCGCTCACTGTTCTCGGCAGGGACCGCGACGAAGTCGAGGACAAGGCCCGACAATATCTCGACAAGGTCGGTATCGGGGACAAGTGTGACGCCTGGCCCGCACAGCTTTCCGGCGGACAGCAGCAACGCGCCGCCATCGCCCGAGCGCTGTGCATGGAGCCGCGCGCCCTGCTTTTCGACGAACCCACCAGCGCTCTTGATCCCGAGTTGGAACAAGAGGTGATCCGCGTCATGAAATCCCTCGCCGAAGAGGGCCGCACGATGATCATCGTCACCCACGATATGAGCCTTGCTCGAGACACCAGTGACCACATCGTCTTCCTGCACCAGGGACGGATCGAGGAAGAAGGGTCGCCGGAGGCCGTATTTGGCCAGCCGAAATCGGAACGTCTTCAACAGTTTCTGTCTGCCGTCAGTGGCTGACTCTGCGGCCAAATGCACGAATTCCGGCCGTTTGTCTGGCAACTCAGGGGCTTTCCCAACGGAAGGCTTGATTTTGATCCCGCACCGCATAACGCTATCTACCGAGAAGAGTCCCTGCGGGGGCGTCGCGTAACCGATTGGGAGAATAGTATGAAGAAGGCAATTATTGGCCTCGCGCTCACTGCAATCACTGCTGGCCACGCAATGGCCCAGGACGTGGTCCGCATGGGAACTGAAGGCGCCTACCCTCCGTGGAACTTCATCAACGACAAGGGGGAAATCGATGGGTTCGAGCGTGAGTTGGGCGACGAACTTTGCAAGCGCGCCGAACTGACATGCGAATGGGTCACCAACGAGTGGGACTCGATCATTCCGAACCTGGTGTCGGGCAACTACGATGCGATCATCGCGGGGATGTCGATCACGGACGAGCGTGACGAGGTCATCGACTTTACCCAGCCTTATACGCCGCCGGACCCGTCGAACTACCTTGCCGCTTCCGAGGATGTCGACCTTGCCAATGGTGTCATCGCCGCACAGACCGGGACAATCCAGGCGGGCTATGTCGCCGAATCCGGTGCGACGCTGGTTGAATTCGCCAGCCCGGATGAAACCATCGCCGCCGTGCAGAATGGAGAAGCCGATGCCGTCCTCGCCGATGCCGCATTCCTGTTGCCAATTGCCGAACAGAACGGTGATCTGATGATCGTAGGCGACCCGGTCGCCCTCGGCGGCGGCGTGGGCATGGGCGTGCGTGAATCAGACGGCGAATTGCGCGCCAAGTTCGACGCGGCAATCCAGGCCATGAAGGACGACGGCAGCTTGAATGCGCTGATCGAGAAATGGGAAGTCTCCAGCGCGTGGTAATCAAAGTATCGAGCGGGCTTGAAGGTCCGCTCATATTCTCGCAACTAAAGCCAGGCAACTTTGGACAGCCTCGCCGCGCCACCTGGCCACAGCCTGGATCTCCGGCCCGCTGATGTTTGGCTGGTGCAGCGATCCGTCCATCCTTGAGGGTCTGCCCTGGCTCGCCTGCTATTTAACGAATGGCAAACATCTGACGGCATACGCGGCAATCGGCACCGTCCTTGCCCTCCTCGCCATTACCGCGCCCGCGGCGCTGGCCTTTGGCTTTGCCGGTGCCACAGCCGCCCGCAGCCGCATTTTACCGCTGCGCTGGCTGGGGCAAAGCTACTCGGCGATCGTACGCGGCGTGCCAGACATCGTTTTCTTCCTGTTTTTCGTCATTGCGCTGGACCAGGCTTTCGAATGGATGCGCCATCAGGCGCTTTGTCCCGACTGGCCGGACGCCATACGACAGGGCAACGACTTTGTCGTCTGCCCCGAGGCCAAGCTGCCCCTGTCGACCGCCCCGCAATGGGTTCACGAGGTCTATGGCTTTTCACTGGCCGTTCTGACCTTTGCCATCGTCTTTGGTGCTTTTGCCGCGAACGTCCTTTTCGGCGCCATGCGGGCTGTCCCGAAACCCCAGTTGGAGACCGCTCAGGCCTATGGCATGAGCGAACGGCAAACCTTTTGGCGCGTTCTCGTCCCCCAGATGTGGCTTTATGCCCTTCCCGGTCTGTCGAACCTCTGGATGATCCTGATCAAGGCCACGCCCCTTCTGTTCCTTCTCGGCGTTGAGGACATTGTATACTGGGCGCGCGAACTGGGCGGCACAAAGGGCAAGATCTTCGAATACCCCCATCCTGACTGGCGGCTGTGGTATTTTCTGGCACTGCTGGTCTTCTATCTCGCCCTGACCAAGCTGTCCGAGACCGCCCTATCCCGGCTGACGCGCCATTTGAGCCACGGCCAGGCCACGGTCGGCGGCGAATCCCAGCGAAAGGCCGCCGCATGAGCTGTTGGGATATCGTCGCGGACTATGCGTTCCGCTCCATTGGGTTCGGCGAAAGGCTATTGCCGAAAGCGGATATTACTCTTTGCCACCAATTCGTGCTGATCGGATCAGGCATGCTTTGGAACGTCTACTTCGGCGTTCTTGCACTGGCGTCCGGCTTTTTCCTTGCCACAACAGTTGCGCTCGCCAAGTCGGCAGCCTCGCCCTGGATACGTAAGCCTGCCGAATGGTTCGTCTTTGTCTTCCGGGGGTCTCCTCTTTTTATCCAGTTTTTCCTCGCCTACGAGGCCCTGGTCCTTTTGCCGCGCGAAGGCATCGAAATTTTTGGCATGACCGCCGAAACGCGCTGGCTGACCAAGGCTTGGGCCGGGGCGCTGATCGTCCTTTTCCTCAATACCTCGGCCTATTCCGCGGAAATTTTCTATGGCGCCCTCCGGTCCATACCCAAGGGCGACGTCGAGGCTGCCGATGCCTATGGAATGACGGGATGGAGCCGGTTTCGCCGCATCACATTTCCGACCATGCTGCGGTTGGCCTGGCCGGCCTATACGAACGAGGCGATCTTTCTGTTCCACGCGACGACTTTGGTCTTCTTCTCGGGCTTCCCCGCCTGGCAGCAACGCGGAGATGCGCTTTACTATGCCAACTATTTCGCCGACAAGACCTTCAACCCGTTCATCCCCTATCCGATTGTCGCGGGTTTTTTCATCCTTCTGACGCTTACCGTCATCGCCACCTTTGGCTTCGTGAACAACCGACTGAACAGACACATGCCAGACCGGACCGAGAAAATCCGCTATCGCCCCCAGATCATCAGGTGACCATTGAAAAGCTGGCTGAAGGAACACCCCGAGATCCGCATGATTTCGACTGCCGTCGCTGACCTGAATGGCCAGGCGCGGGGTAAGAAGATGCCCGCTGGCTTTGCTGAAAAGGCGGTCGAGGATGGCACCCGGATGCCCCTGTCGGCACTGAACGTCGACATCTGGGGCGATGACATCGAGAACAGTCCTCTGGTCTTCGACAGCGGCGACCGTGACGGAGTCCTCAAACCCACCGATCGCGGTTTCGTGCCCCTGCCCTGGCTCTCTGCCC
Source organism: Silicimonas sp. (assembly GCA_050290245.1). Classification (GTDB taxonomy): domain Bacteria; phylum Pseudomonadota; class Alphaproteobacteria; order Rhodobacterales; family Rhodobacteraceae; genus JBNKHH01. The sequence continues at coordinate 95,927 of JBNKHH010000087.1, read as the reverse complement.
CTTCGGCAATGCTGCCGATGTGGATGTTCACCGATTCAGGCAAACCCTTCGCCGGCGACCCGCGCCACGCGCTGAAAGCCGTTCTCGACGGGTTCGATAGCCATGGGCTGAAAATCGTCGCGGCTGTCGAATTGGAATTTTACCTGATCGACGACAGCACCGAGATGCTGCGCCCGCCGAAATCGCCCCGCTCGGGCAAGCGCCGCCTTGGTGGCGAAATCCTGAGTCTGCGTGCCCTGGATGCCTTCGATGAGTTCTTTTCGGAACTCTACGACGCATGTCATGCGATGGACATTCCGGTCGAAACGGCCATATCCGAAGCCGGGATGGGGCAATACGAGATCAACCTCGTCCATGGCCCGGCCCTGAAAACCGCAGATGACGCCTGGCTGTTCAAGATCCTCGTCAAGGGCCTGGCCCGTAAACACGGTTTTGCCGCCAGTTTCATGGCCAAACCCTATTCCGATTTTTCCGGCAACGGGATGCACGTTCACTTTTCGATCCTCGACGCGGACGGCAAGAACATCTTTGACGACGGCGGCCCGAAAGGCAGCGACGCGCTCCGCCATGCTGTCGCGGGATGCCTGGCGGCCATGCCCGCGTCGACACTGATCTTCGCGCCGCACGGCAACAGTTTCGAACGGCTCGTCCCCGACGCACACGCCCCGACAGGCGTCGCATGGGCCTATGAGAACCGGACCGCCGCCATCCGCATCCCGTCAGGCCCCACGGCCGCACGCAGGATCGAACATCGCGTGGCAGGCGGAGACACGAACCCCTATCTCATCCTCACAGCCATCCTCGGCGCGGCCCTGATCGGCCTCGAAGACCAACTTGAACCTCCTGCACCGGTCACCGGCAACGCCTATGATCATGACCTGGAGCAGATTCCATCAACATGGGGTGGCGCCATCGACCTGTTTGAGACCGACAAGAACATCGCTCGTTTCTTGCCGAAACAGCTGATCCGCAACTTTGTCATGACCAAGCGGCAAGAGCTTGCCGAAATGGATGACATGTCCGAGCAGGAATGTATCGATCTCTATCTGGACAGCGTCTGATCCCAGGCCAGCCGCCCGGTGTCAGTGGGGGCCTTTGCCGGTCGGCCATCCCTCAAACAACCCGAACATGGGACCGATGCCGAGGTCCGCGTCGACGAATCCCCGGTAAAGCATTTCTCCGGCCACATAAATCAGGATCATGAGGCCAAGCCAGGAAATCCACGGAAACCGGGTCAGGAGCGTCATGACGACCGTCGCGGCACAGGCCATGAGCACGATGGCCAGGCCAAGGCCGAACACCAGCATGGCGCGGTCTCCGTCCGCGATGGCTGCCACGGCAAGGACATTGTCCAGCGACATTGAAACATCGGCGATGGTGATCGAGATCAGCGCAGACGCCATCGTCCTTCGTGGCGCACCGGTATATCCCGCCTCAAGGTCTTCAGCGGCCTCAAGAGCGTGGGCTGCCTCTTCGTCAATGTCGCTGCGGATTTCCTCGTAAAGACGCCAGCAAACCCAGAACAGCAGGCACGCCCCAAAAAACAGCAGCCCCGGCACATTCAAAAGGCTCGTCGCCACAACGGCAAAGACGATACGCATGACGGCCGCGACCAGCATGCCATAAAAAATGGCTTTACGTCGCAGGGCGGGACTGAGCGTCGCCGCCGCCATGCCAATGACCAAGGCATTGTCACCCGAAAGGACCAGATCTGCGACGACGATCTTGCCGACATCCATCACCCCGTCGATCATCAAGTCATCCTTTTCGCCCGCTCGATCCAGGCATGTCCCATCTTCCGACTCGCTGCAATCCCGATTCCCGCCCAAAGACTTTGACAGCCATTCCAATCCCTTCTGATTTGGCGCATTCTGGGCAAAAACCCGGACCATGCCCGTGCCTATGCTCAGACTCCTGATTTGCAGCGAATGCCGCAACTCTGCACCCGTGTCCCTTGGACCAATCGAACAGGAACTGTCGAAACTCGGTCTGAACGGATCGGTGTCCGTCGGCATTTCACCCTGCCTTGAGAAATGCGACGCACCCGTCGCAATGACGCTGCAAATGGACGGGGGTGCCAGCTATGTCTTTTCGGGGATCGATCCGGAACAGGATGCAACCGACATTGCCGCCACCTGCAAAGCCTATCTCGACCATGCAGACGGTTGGATCCAGGACGCCCGCCCCTGCGGCCGCCTGCGTTATTGCCTGACGGTCCGCGTGCCGGCCTGAGGCCTTCGGCCTGTCAGTTCTGTATGGTTATCGCCGCCGCCAGAGGTGAGTCGCCAACGGCCAATGCGCGATGGTCGTTGGCGTTCAGAGTTACCAGCACCTCGACTTCGCCTTCGGGCAACGATCCCACGTGCATCCAAGGGCCGTAGATACGGGCGATCTTTTCACCGTTCACGTAGAGATGCGCGTGGCCTTCGCCGTCCACGTGATCCTGTCCCGAATGCTCGGGCGCGAAGGTGAAGCCGGTCGTGATCAGCTCAAGGTTCCACCCGGAGACAGGGTCCTTTGCCATTCGCGTCCTCAGTGTGGGCGCATTGGGGCCGGACGCCAGGATGACAACCTCATCATGGGTGTGCGCGCTGGCCTCATGCGAGTCATGTGCCATCGCGCCATGATCGGTGGCGTGGTCATGGCCGTCCAGCGTCACGCTGCCGGCCGCCGCCAGGACAAACCCCAACCCACCCCCGAAGACAAGGCCAATGATCAGCATCGCCAAAGCGCGGTTCATGACGCCTCGCCTTGGCTCTGCGACCACAACATTCCCGCAAAAAGCCCTGTCAAAACCCACGCGGCCAGCCCGATGCCCAAGGCGCGAGCGGCAAACAAGGCAGCCAGTTCAGGTGGCACCGGCCCGGTGTATTCCTCGGGCATGGGGGCACCGACCAGATGCGGAACCAGCAGCAAGGCCACGGCCAACACCCACAAGGGCCAGTTCCTGCCAAAGGCGATCAGCCACAGGCCGACGGCAGCCGCAACGACAGTCGCCCACCACCAAACCTGACGAACACCAACATCCGCAGCAGAAGAACCCGGCAACTCGGGCGCCAGCGACACGCCGGGCGCAAACTGCACCGCAATAAACCCGGCAACGCCCCAAATGATCCCGGTGCGCGCCGAAATCGTCGCGCCCTGTTCCTCGGCAAACGACATGGCCGCGACAAGAACCAGGCCATATCCGGCGTAGATCAGCATAGAAAACAGGACGCTCAGCGCGTCCCGCATCAGGTCCATCGGAAACTCAGGCGCAGCCGCCAAGCTGGCGCCACCACCGAAATGGACAAGGTCACCAGACTCGTACAGTTCGGCATGCAAAAGCACCGGCTGTACGAACAGCAGTTGAAGCGCTGCGGCGCACAGCCCCGCAGCGGCACCAGCGATCAACGCGCTGGTCAATATGCGTGAAAACATTGGATCAGTGGCAGGGGAAGCCAGTTGCGTGACGCACGTCGTGAGCCGCGTCATGCAGCGCGCTGGCCTGTACATGCCCAGCCAGGGTAACAATTCCAACGCCGATCAGCGCTGCAAACACCATTGCCAGACGTGCCGAACCAGCCTTAGCCGAAACGATTGCTTGAGTATTCATTCCTACCTCCTTGCCGCCCTACCCGACGGCGGGTTTATCCATGTGCCCGGCAGGTCTCCTGGCTTGCGGGTCATGGCACTCTGCCCTCCTTCCCCCCAGTATTCAGGGAGTGGCTCTCCGGGCAGGCACTATCCGCTTACAGTCGCGGGGGCGGCTGCGGAATTGCCCAAATGGACGCACCGCATTCCCTCTGGCTTGCCGAATGCTTCACCAAGACCAGACACAATTTAATTTAACCCGCCGTTGTCAGCGTTTGCAATGCCTTTCGGCACAGGTTCGCTGACAGAATTCGACTCGCCGGCCATTTTTGCAGACAAGCGCCAGGTCCCCACGTGTCAGCCGGCAGCTGCCTTCAGCAAGTAGATGTCCATGATCCAGCCGTGATCTTTCCGCGCCTTCTGGCGCAGATCAAAGATGCGCTCTCCGACTTCGGCCAGCAAACCGCTGCAAAGCACCTCGTTTTCCATACCCAGGAAAGCGCCCCACCAGATTACCAGCCCATCGGGGTCCAGATGCCGGAAGCTGCACTCGCCATCCAACATGACCGCGACTGTCTCGGCGCCAGAGGGCCAGCCTTCGTCGCGGAGCCTCCGCCCCGTGGTGATGGTGATCGGTGAATTGATGGCATTCAGGGGTATTGCATGGGCGGCCGTGAGCGCCTGAAGTGCGGTTATCCCCGGAATGACCCTGACGCGCGGCTGCGGGTCAAGACGCCCCGCGATCCGCAGGGTCGAGTCATACAGCGACGGGTCGCCCCAAACCAAAAGCGCGACCACGCCGGGATCCTTTGGCAAGGCTTCGGTCCAGGCCCGCGCAATGGCATCATGCCAGTCGTCGACCCGCTGGCGATACTCGCCCTCTGCTGCACGCACCGGCAGATCGAACTCGCACAGCCGGTCTTCCGCGCCGAGTTCCGCGCAGATGTCGCGCCTCACCTGGGCAAGATCGTCTTTCTTCGCCCCTTTGCGCGGCACGAGGATTATATCGGCCTCACGGATCGCCTGCGCACCCTGGCGCGTAAGGTGATCGGGATTGCCCGCCCCGATCCCGATGACCAGCAGTTCACGCATTACGACCCTCGGCCAGAGCTCCATACAGAATCAGGGTCGGCGCGCGGTCGGGCGGCTCGGCCCTCAGCTGCGCGGCGAGGTCCGCCACGTTCGAGCGCTGCAAAGCTTGTTCGGGGGTCGAAACACCGACGGCCATCAAAGCGGGTGTCTCAGGCGGCAGGCCATGGGCCATGAGAATCTCGGCGAGATCGGCAAAGGTCCTTCGTCCCATGTAGACTACAGTTGTTGCCGCGGCGTCCGCCAAAGCAGCCAGGTTCAGTTCTTCGGGCAATTTCCCTGTCACATCGTGGCCCGTAACGAACTGAAGCCGCCGCGCCGTCAGTCGCCGCGTCAGTGGAATGCCCGCCGCCGCTGCGGCCGCACAGGCTGATGGGATTCCTGGAATGATCTCGAATTCGATTGCCGCCCCGTGCAGGGCCAGCAACTCTTCCTCGAGCCTGCCGAAAACACCGCCATCGCCCGACTTCAAACGAACGATACGCCCGCCCTGTTTTGCATAGTCGACCAGCAGACGGCTGACGTGATCCTGGCGCGGTGAGGCGCGCCCGGCCCTCTTCCCGACGCTGACAAGATCGGCTTCCGGATTGGCATGTTCAAGGATCGGACCGGCGGACAAATCGTCGTACAATACGGCGTCCGCCCGTTTCAGGCGGTCAACCGCTTTCAGCGTCAGCAACTCGGGATCGCCCGGACCCGATCCGACGAAACTGACGAACCCGGTCATGCTCTGTCCTCGGCAATCATGTGAAAGAACGTTCCCGTGACGGTACCACGCCGCGACCCCGTTTCGGGCACCGGCGCCCCGTCGGCGTCCGCGACGCGCGCCAACGGCTCGTCCGGCTGTTCAAGGATGCTTGAATAATGGAACTCATGCCCACGCAGCGCCGCTCCTTCGGCGAAACCGGGCATGGCGTTCAGAAGCTCAGCGCGCCGATACCCCAAGTGGAACTTCCGCTTTTCATAGGAGGTCACCAACCCCAAAAGCCCGGCCATCCGGTGCCGAACGCCCTCTTTGTCGATCAGCGCCTCTCCAAGCGCCATGTAGCCACCGCACTCCCCATGCACAGGTCTGGCTTCGGCATGGGCCCGCAATCCATCCAGGAACCGCGAAGCCGAGGCAATCCGGCCCGCGTGCAACTCAGGATAACCACCCGGCAACCAGACGACATCCGCCGATGGATCGGGTGCCTCGTCCGCCAGGGGCGAAAAGGGCAGGACCTCTGCCCCGTGCCTGCGCCATCCCTCCAGAAGGTGCGGGTAGGTAAAGGAAAACGCCGCGTCCCGCGCCAAGGCGATGCGCTGCGCGGGTGGTTCCGGCAAAGTCCCCGCACCGGCGTGAGACACAGCCTGCGCCGCTGCGCGGATGGCATCGAGATCGACATTCTCGCTTAGAAACTTGGCATATCCGGCGATCGCTGCGTCCAGGTCGGGATGCTCAACCGCCTGGATCAGGCCGAGATGCCGCTCCGGCAACGCAAGATCGCCCCGGCGCGGAAGAACGCCGAGAACCGGCATGCCCGCCTTTTCCATGCCAAGACGCGCCAGACGCTCGTGCCGGGGGCTGGCGACCCGGTTCAGGATGACCCCGGCAAAGGGCAACCCCTCGCCATAGGCGCGAAACCCCAGTGCCGTCGCGGCGGCCGATTGCGCCTGCCCGCCCACGTCGATCACCAGAACCACTGGCCAGCCCATGCGTCGCGCAGTCTCGGAAGAGGATCCGAACCCGCTGGCGCCCCTGGTAGCAACCCCGTCGTAGAGCCCCATCGAACCTTCGCCGACGACGATATCAGCGCCCTCGGCTTCGGCTGCTACGGTGGCGAACAACTCAGGCCCCATGGCCCAGGTGTCCAGGTTGAAACTGCGCCGCCCCGCCGCCGCCTCGTGGAAGGCCGGGTCGATATAGTCAGGGCCGCTCTTGAATGGCTGGACCACAAGTCCACGGTCGGCAAAGGCCCGCAAAAGCCCGAGGGCCACCGTCGTCTTGCCTGTGCCGGAACTCGGAGCCGAAATCATGATGCCTGGCACGCTCATCGCAGGTGCCTCCAGGCGGGAGGGATGTCGAACTGACGTCGAAGGAACACAGGCTCACTCATCTGCAAGGGAACTGAAGGGGCTATCGGCGCTCTGCGGACGATAACGGCGGTCGTATTCGGTCGAATAGAGGGCGCTGCGGACATCCGTTTCGCCGCGAAGCGCAGGGCCGACGAGGATCAGGGCCGTTCGGTTGACATCTCCCGGAACCAGGCCCGCAATCGTCTCGAGGGTCCCCCGGATGACCTGTTCATCCGGCCAACTCGCGCGGAAGACCACGGCGACCGGACAGTCCTCGCCGTAAGCAGGCGCCAAACGAGCGATCACATCGTCAAGCCGGTGGATTGACAGGTGAATGGCCAGCGTCGCTCGGGTGGCCGCAAAATTCTCAAGCGTCTCGCTCTCCGGCATTGCCGAGGCACGCCCCGACGTACGCGTCAGAACGACCGACTGGGCAACGCCCGGCAAGGTCAGCTCGCTTTCCAAAGCGGCGGCGGCGGCGGCAAAAGCTGGAACGCCGGGGGTGACGGTAACCTCTATTCCCTCGGCCTTGAGCCGCGCGACCTGCTCGCCCATGGCTGACCAAACCGACAAATCCCCGGAATGAAGCCGCGCGACGTCTTGTCCCGCCGCGTCGGCCTTCTTGCACTCGTCGATGATCGCATCCAGATCCAGCGGCGCCGTATTCACGATCCGCGCTCCGTCCGGGCAATGGGACAGGAGGGCCTCGGGCACCAGCGAACCGGCATAGAGACAAACCGGGCATGAGGCGATCAGGTCGCGTCCTCTGAGGGTGATCAGGTCCGGCGCACCTGGGCCGGCGCCGATAAAGTGAACGGTCATGGATTGCCTCCCAGGGCTATGGCGCAGGTGGCCAGCCGGTCCTGTGAAAAAGCCCTTTGCGCCAGAAGGACCGCCCCTCTGCCAGCCGCCACCAGAGCCGCCGCTTCCGCGACACTGCCCACGCCATGTGCTTCCAGGCTTGCGGGCGATTGCGTCGGCGTTGCAACGGACGAAATCTCAAGTCCGCTGATACTCTGCAGAGGGATCCTGAGGTCCTCCGACAAGGCCAGAATGCAGTTGTCCGCCGCTTTCAGGTCCAGGGTTGCGAGACGGGCGACGCCCTCTGCACCTCCCGCAGCCTCAAGCGCCGACAAAAGACTGTCGTGCGTGGCCGCCGTCCTGAAACCAAATCCTGCGACCTTCATGCGCCCGGTCCCCTAAAGACGCCGAGATGAATACCGCGAGAGGGCGCTGCCCCCGCCGCCCCATGGGCGGCCCTCCGGAGTACTTGCAAAAAGAAGAAGCTCACAGCGTCACGCTCCATTGCACAACCGGATAACTCGCCTTCCATCCCCGGAACCGTCCGAGCGGCTGCGTCTCGCTGATCTCGATACGCATCAATGCGCCCCCGAGGCGTGTCTGAGCCTCGACGAGAACGGTTTCCGTCTCGAGCGTAACGGCATTGGCCACCAGGCGGGTGCCGGGGGCAGCGCGGGCGACCAGCCAGTTGAGAAGATCTGCACTCAGACCGCCACCGACAAAGATGGCTTGGGGCGACGGCAGGTCGTCAAGCACCTCCGGCGCGCGTCCCTGGACGACGCGCAATCGGTCTTGCCCGAGGACCGCGGCGTTTCTTGTGATACGGTCGGCGCGATCGGCATGAGCTTCGATCGCGATGGCCTGTGTCACCGGGTTGCTGATCAACCATTCGATCGCCACTGACCCCGAGCCAGCGCCGATGTCCCATAACAATTCTCCGGGCCTGGGCGCCAATGCAGACAGCGTCAGCGCCCGGATGGGCCGCTTGGTAATCTGCCCGTCGTTCTCGAATGTGTCGTCCGCCTTGCCGCTGGCCCATGTCAGGCCGACCGATCCAACGGGTTCCAGGGCCACCGCAACCGGGTGCCTTATGTCCGTGAGATCGAAGGATTCGGCTTTGGAGGTACGCAAACGCTCCCTCGGCCCGCCAAGAGCCTCGAGCACAGTCAGCGCCGAGGCCCCAAACCCGATTTCCTCAAGATAGGCCGCCAAACCCGCCACCGCCTCGCCGTCACGCACCGTGACGATGGTCCTTTGCCCCTCGGCCAAAACGGGCCGCAGCCGGGAAAAAGGTGCGGCGTGCAGCCCGAGGCACGTCACCGTCTCCAGTTGCCAGCCAAGCCGCGCTGCCGCCAGCGAAAACACCGACACGCCGGGCAACGCCCGCCATTCCCCCGCCGGAAACGTCCGGGCAATGACGCTGCCAAGCCCGAACCAGAAGGGATCGCCCGAGGCCAGAACCACCGTCTGCCGCCCGCGCAGGCTTTCCAGAATCGGCATCCCATCGGAAAATGGCACCGGCCAGGCGATGCGCTCGGAACCTGTGTCGGGAACCAGCGTGAGATGCCTTTCGGGGGCCATGACCACCTCGGCACGCTCCAGCGCCGAGCGGCTTGCAGGCGGCAGGCCTTCCAGTCCATCTTCCCCCAGACCAACGACCGTGAGCCAGACTTCAGACATGCGCCCCAACCTTTTGATCCTGGGTGGAACTACCGAAGCCAGCCGACTTGCAACGCGGATCGCCGAGCTTGGGCTGGACGCCGTCTTGTCCTATGCCGGTCGCGTGGCCAAGCCGCTGGAACAGCCGATCCCCGTGCGCTCGGGCGGTTTTGGCGGTGCGCAGGGGCTTGCGGCCTTCCTGCGCGACCGCCGAGTGACCCACCTTGTGGACGCCACCCATCCCTTCGCGGCACGGATGAGCCGCCACGCAGCAGAGGCGGCGGCGCAGGCAGGTGTCCCGCTGGCGGCTTTTGTGAGGCCGCCCTGGCAGGCCACGGCAGGCGACAACTGGCACCGTGTCCCTGACATGCAGAGCGCCGCAAAAGCCATTGGCAATATTCCCAAAAATGTTTTTCTTGGCATCGGCCGACAAGAGATCGAAAGCTTTCGCATCGCGCCGCATCATCGCTATCTCTTGCGTGTCATAGATGTCCCCGAGTCGCCTTTCGCCCTGCCTGACTACGACGTCGTCGTGGCGCGCGGCCCCTTTGACGCCGACGGCGACCGCGCCCTTCTCCAGGCCCACGACATCAACGTCGTGGTCTCCAAGAACTCGGGCGGCAGCGGTGCAATTGCCAAGATCCAAGCCGCCCGCGACCTTGGGCTGCCGGTCATCATGATCGACCGCCCGGCAATGCCTGAACGGCGCGAATTCACGACCGTGGATCAGGTGATCGACTGGCTGCATCATGAGGGCACCGACCGGGGCGTATAGACGATGGGTGACCGCGCGCCCCGCTCGATCTTCCGGGTGCGGGACGAACCGAGGATGACCACGGTGCGCATATCCGCCATCTCGGGCACCGCCCGCGATAGGGTCACGGTACGAAGGTTCTCCTCCGGCGTTGAGACGGCCCGCGCAAACGTCACCAGACGCTCCGGTTCGCAAGTTTCTCGCAGGAGGTCCAGGACGCGCCCAAAGCCTTCTGGACGTGCCTTCGAGCGCGGGTTGTAAAAGGCGCAGGCAAAATCGGCCTCGACCGCAAGGCGCAGGCGCCTTTCGATCACGTCCCAGGGTTTCAGGTTGTCAGACAGGTTGATGGCACAGAAATCGTGCCCCAGCGGCGCCCCTGCCCGGGCCGCTGCGGCGAACATGGCGGAAATGCCGGGCAGAACCGTAATGTCCAGGTCACGCCACTCCGTCGGCCCAGCCTCCAGGGCTTCGAACACGGCGGACGCCATCGCAAAAACACCCGGATCGCCCGACGAGACCACCACCACCTGCGCGCCTTCCGCAGCCAGGCTCAGCGCATGGTTGGCCCGGTCGATTTCGACGCGGTTATCCGTGGCATGCTTGATCAGTCCCGCCCGGTCTGGCACGCGCGCGACATAAGGAATGTAGCCGATCACGTCGGTTGCCCGCTCAAGTGCTTCGCCCACTTCGGGTGTCACCATGGAGGCACTGCCCGGCCCCAGTCCGGCGATGATGACGCCGCCACTCATGGCCGTCGCCCCTGGCCATGCACGACAACGATCGAAAAATAGGGTGCCTGATGGTCCTCGGGCACCTCGTCCAGGCGGCGCACGGTTTGTGACGGCATCGAGGCGTATTCGACAAGCCAGGCGCGCCCGGCCTTTCCGGCGCGCCCAAGCGCTCGCACGATCTTTGAGAAATTGCGCCCGATCTTCATGACCACCAGAGCATCGGCCAGGCCCATTTGTTGCGCCAGCTCGTCCTCCGACAGGGTCCCCATCAAAACCGTCAGCACATCATCACCCCAGGTGATCGGGTGACCCGTGGCGGTCCAGGCCGCCGACATGCCTGTGATGGCCGGGACGACTTCGACCTCGACGCTCCCCTTCAGGCGTTCGTAGAGATGCATGAATGAGCCGTAGAAAAACGGATCACCCTCGCAAAGCACCACGACGTCCTCACCCGTTTCGGTCAGTTCAATCAGATGCGCCGTGCAATCGGCATAAAAGGCTGACAAAACTTCGTTGTATCGCGGATCGCTCAGGGGAATTTCCGTGGTCACCGGATACTCCATGGCGAATTCAACCGCCTGCCCCGGCACAAGATCGCCCGCCAGCGTGCGCGCCTGACCTTTTCGCCCGGCCTTGCGAAAGAACGCGACATGTCTGGCGCCGGTCAACAGACGGTGGGCCCGAACGCTCATCAGTTCGGGATCGCCGGGTCCAAGCCCCACGCCATAAACCGTCCCCGTCATTCCGCCCGACTCGCAATTGCGTTGATGGCGGCGACCGTGATGGCACTGCCGCCTAGACGCCCGTCGACAATGCAGCAGGGAACGGGTTGGTCGTCCCAAAGTGCCGCTTTGGATTCCGCCGCGCCGACAAAGCCGACCGGACAGCCGATGATCGCAGCAGGGCGCGGGCAGTCCGGATCCTCAAGCATGTTCAGAAGATGGAACAAAGCGGTTGGCGCATTGCCGATCGCCACAAGAGCACCCTCCATCCTGTCGCGCCACAACTCCAGCGCCGCGGCCGAGCGTGTGTTGCCCATGTCCGTGGCCATTCCGGCAACGGCAGGATCGTGCAGCGTGCAGACCACTTCGTTGTCGGCAGGCAGACGCTTGCGCGTCACCCCTTCGCTGACCATGCGGGCGTCGCACAGGATCGGGGCGCCCGCCTCAAGCGCGGCGCGCGCACGGACGACGAAGCCCGGAGAAAACCGGATATCGCGTTCCAGGCCGACAAGGCCCGCCGCGTGGATCATCCTGACAGCGACCTGCTCTTCCTCGGGCGTGAACCGGTCCAGGTCAGCTTCCGAGCGAATGGTCCGAAAGGACTCCTCGTAGATTGCCGCCCCGTTCTTTTCATAATCATACGTCATGCGAACCACCGCTCAATTACCTGTGCTTCGGTCAACCCCGCCTCAAGGGGCTGATCCGCAGCCGTGCCGTCCCTGACCACATCATACGCCCCGGCGCAACCGACTATGGTCAGCGCCGCCGCCGCCTGACGCGCGCAACCTTTGGCACATCCCGACACATGCACCCCGGTCTTGCCGCGTTCTGCCAGGCCCCGCGCCAATGGGCGGGTCGCCACGGTCGCCTGCGGACAAAACGGCGCACCGGGGCACGCGGTGATGGTCAGAACAGGATCATCCGGATCGGAGGTAAAGCTGGCGTGCTCCGCGCTCTGCGCCCCCTCGAACTGAACCAGGCGCCAGGGCAGGATGCGCAGATGGCTCGCACCGGACACACGCATGGCCTCGGCCAGATCACCGGCCATCACCTGTCCGAACGGAACGCCCAAGATCGCCCCGTCGGAGTGCGACCCAGGCACAACAGCCCGCGCGGTATGGCCGGGAACCGGGTCCGCCCAGAGGCCCGGCGCAGGAACTCCTGCCACGTGGCGCGCCATCCGCCGATTGGCCAGCCCACCGGTCTCGACGAACCACCGGGCCAGCCCCACGGCCACCTCCACCGCGTCATCCGCACCGACGACAACACCACGAGAGGCCCCGTCCGCATAGACCAGGACGCCTGCGCCAGACCGCTCGAAACGGAAGTCGGCCGAAACATCGCGCAACGCCGGTTCAGGACCGGTGTCCAGAGCGAACCCCATCTTCGCGGGCAAGACGGGAAACTCTGCCAGTCGCGCAACAAGGGCTCCGCCAAGACGGTCTGTCAGATCGCCGGGATGCCAGAACGGGGTCGCCACGATATTGCGCCGGGTATCGATATCTGCGTCCGCGTCCACAAGACCTGCCCCAATCAACTGATGAAGCAAGGCGTCGTGGTTGGCTTGCGACACGCCGCGCAACTGAAGATTGGCGCGTGTGGTCACGTCGATGGCGCCGCTGCCAAACTGCTGGGCCAGATCGCACAGTACTTCGACGTCCATTGCTGACAAACGCCCAAGGTGCGGCCGGACCCGAACGACAAGCCCGTCGCCCGAGGCCATCGGCCGGTGCGCGCCGGGGCACCAGCCTCTGATGACCGGCGCCCTCACGCGCCCAGCTCCGCGCGGATCGAATTGCGCCGCGTCACCCAGAGACCGGCCTCAGCCAGGGCCTCGAATTGACACCGCATTGCCGCCAGCGCCTCGGGGTTCGCCTCGGCCATGAAGTGCACCACGGCGTCCTCTCCCAGAGTGGCGTCCCAGAAGGCATCGAACAGATGCGAAGACACCGCGTCCGCCAGGTTTGCAAAAGCCGCCATGTGATCCAACGTCGCGGCAATCTCGGCAGCGCCACGGAATCCGTGCCGCATCATACCGGCAATCCAGGCGGGGTTCGCCGCCCTCGCAACCACGACGCGTGCCACTTCCTCCGGCAAGCTGCGGGCCCGGGGTCGCGCAGGGTCAGTATTGTCGAGATGGTAAAGCGCGGCGGTGCCGCCGCCCACAACTGACTTGGCCGCCGCGAAACCGGCCTCATGGGCGGCATAATCGGCGGCAAGCAGCAAATCGGTTTCCGGCAAATCCTGCAAATGGACAAAACTGTCGGCGCGGCTGACACGTTCGGCCAGCCCCGCGGCATCGGGAAGATGGTGGTCGCCGTCCATGGCCCAGGCGCTGGCGCGCAGCCACTCGGCCCCTGCCCGTTCCCGCCCCTCGGCGCCCAGGTTGTCCGCCGCATGATGCATCCCCAATCCATAGCTGCCCGGTGCGGGACCATAGACCCGTGCTGACGCAGCTCCGACGTAGGGATTCCAGTCCGGCGCTTCGTCCCGTTCGGACAGGGCGCGCACGGCCTGCGCAAACAGGCCCGTCAGGGTCGGGAACACGTCGCGGAACAATCCCGACACACGCAGGGTCACGTCAATTCTCGGCCGCTCCAACTCGGCAATCGGCAGGATCTCAACCCCCGACACACGCTCCGATCCCTTGTCCCAGACCGGCCGCGCGCCCAACAGGTGCAAAGCCATGGCGAACTCTTCGCCCGCCGTCCGCATCGTGGCCGATCCCCAGAGGTCCACGATCAGCCCCTTGGGATAATCGCCCTCTTCCTGCAGATGACGGCGAACCAGCTCTTCCGCCAGGGTCACGCCCTGCGCATAAGCGGCCCGCGTCGGAACCGATCTCGGGTCGGTCGTGTACAGGTTACGCCCCGTGGGCAGAACGTCCGAACGCCCCCGGAACGGAGAGCCCGACGGCCCCGCCTCGATGCGACGACCGTCCAACGCGGCCAACAATGCAGGGCGCTCCGCCCCCGCCGCATCCTGCCCCCAGACGTGCAGCCCATCACCGAACTGGCTTTCCTTGATATCACAGACAAACCGGTCAATCCGCGTCACCGCTTCGGCTGTCGAAGCCGCCCGGTCCAACCCCAGATCGTCTTCCACGCCCAAGGCCTGGGCTTCGGACCGGATATCAGCCTGCAACCGATCGCGGCGCCGCGGGTCCAACCCATCTGCATTCGAGAACTCGTCCAGCAAGGCTTCCAGCCGTGTGAACCGGTCTGGAGCAACTGCCTGCGCCAAGGGCGGCGGGACATGGCCCAGCGTGACGGCGCCGATCCGCCGCTTGGCCTGCGCAGCCTCGCCCGGATCGTTGACGATGAACGGATAGACCACGGGCAGACTTCCGATCAACGCTTCGGGCCAGCAGGTCTCACAGAGAGCAACCGACTTGCCCGGCAGCCATTCCAGCGTGCCATGCGCGCCGACATGGATCATCGCGTCGGCCTGTTCCTGCAGCCAGAGGTAAAAGGCGACATAGCCATGACAGGGCACGCGCGACAGGTCATGGTAATCGTCGTCGCGCTGCGCCCGCTGCCCACGCTCGGGCTGAAGCGCCACCAAGACCTTTCCGCGCCGCTCGGCACGGAACCGGAACGCGCCGTCCTGTACCGTTGGATCGTTCTCGAAGTCACCCCAGGCGGCAGCAAGCTGATCGCGCAGCTCGGACGGCAATCTTTCAAGAGCATCGCGATACAGCGAAATCGGCCAAGAAATCACCCCAATCTCAGGGTCTCGACGTTCCTTGTCGGAACGCGATCCGGAAAAGGAGATCGCATTCCCGCCCGTTCCGGTATCGTAACCAGCCCCGCAAAGGTCTTCGAGAATCGCCTCGGCCGAGGCAATCCCGTCCAGGCCTACCGCATGGGCCACCTGCCAGTCCTTGCCCGGATAGGTCGACAGGATCACGGCGGGACGCCGCTGCGATACTGGCCGTCGCGCCATCTCGATCCAGGACGACACCCGGTCGGCGATGACACGTACGCGAGCCGGGTCCGGTACATGCCGTGTCAGGGAGAACTCAAGCTCCTCGTCCCTTTGTCCCGCTTCCTTGAACGAAACGACCCCGGCGAAGAGCCGCCCATCCACCTCGGGCAAGACCACGTGCATGGCCAGGTCTGCGGGTGACAAGCCGCGTTCGGCCTCCTGCCAAGCGGGTCGGGACGACGTCGAAAGCGCCACCTGAAATACCGGTACGCCGGCAGCATCCAGAGGCGACCAGCCCTCTGCGCCCCTTCCCGAAAAGGCCGTGGCGTTAACGATCGCTGCGGGGCGCATCGCCTCGATCCTGGCACGCAGCCACTGGGCGGCCCCACGATCCTTCAGCGAGGTCGCGTAAACGCCCCGCACCGCGTAACCCCGCCCCGACAAGTCTGCGAAAAGCGCCCTGATCGGCTCCAAATCCGCCGCCGCGAGATAGGCGCGGTAAAAGACCACCAAAACCAACGGACGGTCCGCACGCGCCGACACAGCGCAGTCCAATGCAGCACATTCTCCGCATTTTTCCGCCGACCGTGCCCCGGCGTCGGGCGACCAGCATCCAAACGGGGCAAGTGTTTTTGAGCCCGCCACGGGCCCGGCATAAAGCCCCGCCGCAAGCGCCATCTGGGCGAGCGCGGCCTGGGCCGCCACCGCTCCTCCCTCGCGGCAAAGGGCGTTTAGCCGCTCAAGCGTTGCACGTGGCACGGTCGACACGTCGTCCAGGCTCGGATCAGGCCGCCCGTCTCCCGGCAGCACCGCGAGCACGATACCCTTTTCCTCGGCAAGCGCGCGCATCTGGTCAAGACCATAAGACCAATACGACCGGCCGCCGATCAGGCGCACCAGGATAGCTTTCGCACCCGACAGCGTCCGTTCGACATAGGTGTCCACCGACACCGGGTGCTTCAGCGCAGCAATGTTCGCCAGTCTCAGGCGGGGAAGCCCGGCCCCATGCTCTCTCGCGCGATGCCAGCCTTCGGCGAATGCCGAAAGGTCGCTGTCCGAAAACGACAGAACCACAAGCTCGGCGGGGGATTGGCCGAGATCGGTCGGCGTTTCGACTTCCTCCAACCCATGGCTTTCGCGAAAGACCACATGCATGGCATCATCCGCCCGCTGGACAGGCCCCGGCCGACGCCTCGGGCGAGACTATTCGGGGCAGAATGAAACCGGGTATCACGACAGGGCCTCAGCAGGCGCAAGAACCGAACGGATGGCATCAAGGTTGATGTCGTCATGCTCGGCAATCACCACAAGGCGCCCGATGCGCGGTTCTGACGGCGTGAACGGCCGGTCGAACTGATGCCGGATACGTCTGCCGACACCCTGCACCAGGAGGCGCATCGGCTTGCCGCGCACCGCCGCGTAGCCCTTCACGCGCAGGACGTTCTGTTCGCGCGCCAGGGTGGCTATGCGGGCAACGAGGTCGTCGGCGCTGTAAACTTCGGGCACCTCGATGACCACCGTGTCGAAATCCTCGTGGTCGTGTTCGGGCGTTCCGTCATGGTGGGACGGCCGTTGATCCAGATCATCCTCGGCCGCCGCTCCAAGCCCGAGGATCACGCGCGCGGCGATCGCCCCCTCGGCCACTTCGATGACGGGGAGCGGCCTAGGCGCCTCGGCCAGAACGATCTCCTTCGCCCGCGCAACGCCTTCGGGACCGGCAAGATCGGGCTTGGTCAGCAGAACCACGTCAGCACATGAAATCTGGTCCTCGAACACTTCGGACAGCGGCGTCTCGTGGTCGATGCTCTCATCGGCCAGTCGCTGAATATCTACAGCCGCAACGTCAGGCGCGAACCGGCCTGCAGCGACCGCTTCGGCATCGGCCAGCGCGATCACCCCGTCTACGGTGACGCGGCTGCGGATCGCGGGCCAGTCAAAGGCCTTCAGAAGGGGTTTCGGCAAGGCCAGCCCCGAGGTTTCGATCAGGATGTGATCGGGCACCGGGTCCAGGGCCATCAAAGCCTCGATCGTCGGAATGAAATCGTCCGCCACGGTGCAGCAGATGCAGCCATTCGCCAATTCGACGATGTTTTCCACCGGACAATCGGGAATGGCGCAGCTTTTCAGGATCTCGCCGTCGACACCGACGTCGCCGAACTCGTTGACGATCACCGCCAGCCGCCGCCCCTCGGTTGTCTGGATCAGGTGGCGGATCAGCGTCGTCTTGCCCGAGCCGAGAAAGCCGGTGACCACGGTAACGGGGATCTTTCTGAGGGTGGTCACGCGTCCTCCAGGGGCGGAATGCGGGCAATGCAGTTCTTGCGAAAATGTTCGGAACGCTCGCGCCAGGGCACGAGTCCGTCCGGCGTCGCGCCATAGCGGGCGGCACCGTCAAGGACGATATCCGCCTTTTCCGGGTCGAGGTTGCCATAGACATAGGTCCAGCGTTTTGATCCGCCCCGCAGAACAACCGAACAGCCGGCATCGCAGTTCGACAGGCACTCCACCGCACGCAAGGCAACTCCTTCGGGCAAATCGCCCCGAGCGAGTTTCTCGTGCAGCACCGCACCGGGCCGCTTACCGTCCGCGTCTACGACCTGGCCATTGCGGCAGGTCGTGCAGACCAATAATTCCACTGTCGGCAGATCGCCCACGCCATCCATCCTGTCTTGTCTGGCCGGGGGGAACGAGCAGGCACGAACTGCGCCCTGACCCGCCACCGGAAACCCCCCGTCCGGTTACGTCTCATCGGCTGGCAGGTCTCCCGGCTTGCGGATGTCAGGTCTCCCTGTCGGCGATCCGGCCTTCCCGAGCCCTTCCGGGCCAGTGGCTTGACGGATCCCCTCTCCGGTCACGGTCGCGGGGGCGGCTGCTTTTCGGGGGACGAATCCCCTTTCGCATTCCCTTTTCACCTGATTTACACAGGCACCAGCACCGGGCGACACTCTGCCATACCGCCCTCCCTGTCAAGCTGCCAAAGGCGACAATATGACCGACGAAAACGCCCGCCACGCCGAGAAAATGGCCAAGATCAAGGCTGCCCGCGACCGCATGATGGCGACCAAGACCGACGAGAAAGGCCTGATCATCGTCCATACCGGCAAGGGCAAGGGAAAATCCTCGTCCGGTTTCGGCATGCTGGTGCGATGCGTCTCCCACGATATGCCCGCCGCCGTGGTGCAATTCATCAAGGGCGCCTGGGGCACGGGCGAGCGCGACTTCTTTGCCCGGTTCCCCGACAAGGTGACCTGGGTGACCTCGGGCGAAGGCTTCACCTGGGAAACCCAGGACCGCGAGCGCGACATTGCCGCTGCCCGGGCGGGTTGGGAAAAGGCCAAGGATCTGATCCGTGACCCGTCGATCCGTTTTGTCCTGCTCGACGAGATCAACATCGCTCTGCGGTACGACTACCTTGATATCGACGAAGTGGTGGATTTCCTCCTGACCGAGAAACCGGAGATGACTCACGTTGTCCTGACAGGCCGGAACGCCAAGGAAGAGCTGATCGAAGCCGCCGATCTGGTCACAGAGATGGAGTTGATCAAACACCCGTTCCGTGACGGCGTCAAAGCCCAGCAGGGCATCGAGTTCTGATGACCATCCGTCGATCGCTCGCCGCATTGGACGAAAGGCGCAAAGTCACACCATGACCGCGCTGATGATCCAGGGCACCGGCTCGAACGTCGGCAAATCGGTCCTTGTCGCCGGTCTCTGCCGCGCCGCCCGCCTGCGTGGCCTCTCGGTCGCGCCGTTCAAGCCGCAGAATATGTCGAACAACGCCGCCGTCACCTCGGATGGGGGCGAGATCGGCCGCGCCCAGGCGCTCCAGGCCCTCGCCTGCGGCCTCGCCCCGCACACCGACATGAACCCCATCTTGCTGAAACCTGAAACCGACACCGGCTCGCAAGTCGTCATCCAGGGCCAGCGCAAGGCCACGGTCAAGGCACGCGACTATGCCGCCATGAAGCCCGATCTCATGGCACCCGTTCTCGACAGCTTTCAGCGCCTGAAGGCCCGCCATGACCTCGTTCTTGTCGAGGGTGCGGGCTCCCCGGCCGAGGTCAACCTTCGCAAGAACGACATCGCCAACATGGGCTTTGCCTCAGCCGCCGACGTCCCGGTGGTCCTGGCGGGCGATATCGACCGTGGCGGTGTCATCGCCCAGATCGTTGGCACAAAAGCCGTGTTGCCGCCCGAAGATGCTGCCCAGGTCGCGGGGTTTCTCGTCAACAAGTTTCGGGGCGACCCCAGCCTATTCGACGATGGCTATGACCTGATCAGACAACACACCGGCTGGACTGGCTTCGGCGTGCTGCCCTGGTTTGCCGACGCCATGAAACTCCCGGCCGAGGACGCGCTCGACATTCGCGGTGGCGGCACCGGCGATCTGCACATCGCCTGCCTGGCCCTCTCGCGGATCGCCAATTTCGACGACCTCGACCCGCTGGCACAGGAACCCGGCGTGCGCCTGAGCATGGTGCAGGCAGGTCAAACCATTCCGACCGACGCCGACCTCGTTATCATCCCCGGCTCGAAATCCACGCGCGGCGACCTCGACTATCTCCGCACCCAGGGCTGGGATATCGACCTTCTTGCCCATCACCGCCGTGGCGGGCGCATCCTTGGCATCTGCGGCGGCTACCAGATGCTGGGGCGGACCGTGCAGGACCCCGACGGCATCGAAGGCCCCGCGGGTGAAACTCCCGGCCTCGCCCTGCTGGACGTCCACACCCGCATGTCCTCCGAAAAACGCCTGTCCGAGACCGAGGCCAGGCATCTCGCATCCGACACGACCTTCCTCGGCTATGAAATCCACATCGGCCGCACGGAAGGGGCCGACTGTGCCCGCCCATTTGCCATGATCGGCGACCGTGCCGAAGGCGCCATCAGCAAAGACGGCGGCGTCACCGGCAGCTACCTGCACGGCATGTTCCGCAACGATGCCTTTCGGAGTGCCTTCCTTGCCGATCTCGGGGCAGAGCCGTCAGACAGCGCCTACACATCGACTGTTGAATCGACTCTCGACGCTCTGGCACATCACATGGAGACGCACCTCGACCTCGACGCGCTCTTTGCGGTCGCCCGTTAAAAGACAGCTTCGACCTGCGCCCAGGCCGCCGCGCCATCGGGCAAACCAAGGCGCATCCAGCGATCCGAATAGGGAAATATCCGGCTCCACACCCGGCCCTCGGCCAACCGCATCTGCGCCGCAGGGGCGTCGCCGGTGTCGTAGAGCCGGAACAACGCCCCACCTCCGACAAGCGACCACCCGGCCCGCTCGGCCAGGCCATCCAGCCTTGAACAATCCTCCCCAAGCCTCGCGCAGGTTTCGCCCTGCCACAGCCGATCCGAAAGGGCGGCCTTGCCCACCTCGATTGCAGGCCCCGAAACCGGCCAGGGCCCGGCATCCCCCGCCAGGGCATCGACGATCTCCTGTCCGCCCAGGACAAAACCCAGCCGCAGCCCTGCCAGCCCATAGAACTTTCCGAAAGAGCGCAGGACGACGACATTGCCACTGGCCTCGTCTGCCATCGAGATCTCGGGACAGGGGTCAGCAAAACTCTCGTCAATCACCAGGTGACCAACCCGACCCGCCAGAGCACGCAACCTGTCGCGGGACAAAATGCGTCCATCAGGATTATTCGGGTTAACCACGACAGCCACCCGCGCGCCCTCCAGGCCTTCTGCATCTTCGACCGTGTCCACCGACCAGCCCGCCGAATGGAAACTGGCCGCATGTTCGTTATAGGTCGGCCCCAGAACACGAACCTCGGGGATTGGATACTGACTTTGCTCGGCGCGCAAATCGGCCAGCCTGGGAATCATCTGGATCGCCGCCTGGGCCCCCGCAACCGGCAGAACGCCCGCCGACGCGCCATATGCCGCGCGGGCCACATCGCACAAGGATGCCAGTTCGCTTTTTGTCGGCAGATTTGCCCAGGCTGCGGCGGAAATTTCCGGAACGACATAGGGCCGCTGATTGATCCCCGTCGACAAATCGACCCAGTCCAGGGCCGCTCCGCCCCATCGGGCCATCGCCCAATCCAGATTTCCGCCGTGATCCCGCATGGGCTGGCGTTATACCACGGCCGCGACGAACAAAAGCCCGGCCGTCCAGAGAATGGCGCGCCGGAAGACGCGAAGCCCGGCCAGAACGTCCTCGCCCCGTGGATCGTCTGCCACCCCGTTCAGCCAGGGATCGTCGCTCGGCGTGCCGTCATAGACCCGCGGCCCCGACAAGCGTACCCCAAGCGCGCCGGCCATCGCAGCCTCGGGCCAGCCAGCGTTCGGCGAGCGATGCGCCCCCGCATCCCGTCGCATGGTCCTAAACGCCGTGTTGCGTGCCTGCGACCCCATGGCAATAAGACCGCCGGTCAGCCGCGCAGGAAGAAAGTTCGCAACGTCGTCGATCCGCGCCGCGGCCCAGCCAAAGGCTTCGTGTCGGGCAGTCCGATAGCCGATCATCGAATCCAGCGTGTTGATCGCCTTGTACCCGGCGATCCCCGGCAAGCCGAAGATTGCCCCCCAGAACAAGGGCGCGACCACCCCGTCCGAGGCGTTTTCGGCAAGGCTTTCAAGGGCTGCGCGCGCAATCGCCGGATTGTCCAGCGTCTCAGGGTTGCGCCCGACGATCATCGACACCGCTCTCCGTGCGCCGTCCGTGTCGCCCGCGACCAGAGGGTCAGCCACGTCGCGGACGTGATCGTGCAGGGATTTCGCCGCCACCAGTGGCCAGGCCAGAACACCTGTGAGCAAAACGCCCACGACACCTTCAGAAAGCGAGCCTTGCGCCAACGCAGCGACAATAGCAGTACCGATGATGACGCCCAGGGCCGTTAAAAACCCGGCAAATCGCCTCCGGGCCGCCGACCTCTCAGGTTTGTTGAACGACCGATCCGCCCAGGCGATGACGGCTCCGATCCACGTCACCGGGTGACCGATCCGCGCATAGAGCACCTTCGGCCAGCCGAACAGCGCGTCGAGGCCAAGCGCCACCAGCATCGCCGCCGCCATGCTCACGCCGCACCTCCGGTCGAAAAGACCAGCACCTCGTCAAAGCCCGCGTCCCGCATCCGCGCCGCAGCGCCCGCCGGGACCCCGTCCGGAGCAAACAACACCCCCCGTGCCGAGCCCGTATGCGCCCGGCACCAGCCGAGGGCGCCGAACTCCCGCGCCAGGTCCAGTGTCGGATCGCCTTCGGGGCCCCTCGCAGCCGTGGTCCGACGTGCCCCCTCGGTCGCGATCCCTGCCAGGGCCGCCCGATCACCGTCGCGAGACGCACGGTCCCAGAACGGGATCAGATCCTGAACGTCAGGGAAGACGTCGTCTGACGGATCGGTGCGTTCCGGCGCACCCCAAAACCCGCCAAGGACGTGAAACTCGGGCAAAGCCGCGAACTGCCGCACCTCGCGCGCCTCGCGCGAAGCCCAAAGACGCGTGTCCTGCGCGGTCATCATCAAGGGATCGACAGCCCCCTCGGTCGCGAGACAGGCTTGCGCCAACGCTTGCGGTTCTGCCTTCACGCCGAAAGCCTGCGCGAGGGCGAGCAACCCGGCAGTCGACGCCCCGGCGCCCCCGCCGACCGGCATCTGCGCCCGCAGTGTGACACGTCCCTTGGCAGCAATACCCAACCGGTCCAGAAAGCCCCGCGCCCGTGCCTCGCCAACAAGGCCGCCATCGTCCAGTTCGAAATCCTCGGCCGGAACGACCGCCGCCTGCACTCCAAGCGCGGCGCAGGGCAAGGACACCAGGACAACCGGCCCATCGGATCCAAGCCGACCTTGGAACCATTCGCCGAAATGGCCGGCAATGCGCACAGCCGTCATGCCCCCCTCCTGTTCACCGCGACAATGGAAAATCCTCCGTCGGGAAGACACCGCAACCGGGTCACAGACAGGGGATCGATCTCGAACCCCAACCCGGCCGACACCTCGCCCAATGCCAGAGACAACGCCACCCGCGCCGTTCCCGCGTGGGCGACGATGACCAGCGGCCCGCCCCGGCGTGCCGCTGCCGCCGCGTCCTGCAAGGCCGGCACAACCCGCTCGTACATATCGGCGAAACTCTCGCCCCCCGGCGCTGCAAAGCGCGCTAGCGTTCCACGATCCATCGCACCCGCATCCGGAATATCGGCAAGGGGCATTCCTTCCCAGTCCCCGAAATCCTGCTCCCAAAGACGGTAATCTTCGACGGGCCGCGCCGCAGGCCAGACCGCCTCCAATGTCTCGTGGCACCGCCGCGCCGGGCTGACGCGAACCTGGGGCACATCAGGCATGGTATCCGCCAGGGCCCGCAGTGCCCCGGCGACATCCCCAGCCAAGCCAACGTCAGTGCGCCCGCACAAACGCCCGCCGGTTTCAGCCCGCGCATGGCGCACGACGATCAACTCGTGGGGAGAAAACACCTTGGCAGCCCGTCTTTCCATCACAACGGATATCTGCTTTGTCATGACGCCATGGGAAAGTCGATACTGATTACCGGAGGCGCGCGGTCCGGCAAAAGCCGCATTGCCGAGGATTGGACCCTGAAATTGGGGGCCGCTCCAATCTATATCGCCACGGCCGAAGCCCATGACGCAGAAATGGCGCGCCGCATCGCCGATCACCAGGCGAGGCGAGGCCCTGAGTGGCAGACCGTTCAGGAACCACTCGACCTGACCGGCGCCCTGGTCGCTACCGATGGGAGCGGCCCGCGCCTCGTCGACTGCCTGACGCTTTGGCTGTCGAACTTGATGCATGCCGAACGGGACTGGCACGACGAAGCCCTCGGTCTGGCCGAGACGATTCGCTCCCAGACGGCACCGGTGATTCTGGTCACCAACGAAGTCGGCGGCGGCATCGTGCCGGAAAACGCCCTGGCGCGACGCTTTCGAGACGCCGCTGGCGCCATGAACCAGGTAATTGCCGAAGCGGTGGACGACGTGTATCTCGCCGTCTCCGGATACCCGCTGCAAGTGAAACCCAATGCCCACCTTTGAATTTACCTCGCTCGACCAGATCGCAGCCCTTTCGACCGGCCTGCCCAAAGCCGACGACGCCAGCCGCGCGGCCGCGCAAGACCGCCAGAACCAGTTGACCAAGCCGCCCGGCTCACTTGGCACTCTGGAAGAGCTGGCAATCTTCATGGCTGGCTGGCAAGGCACCGAGCGCCCCAAAATCGACAAAGCACAAGCCCTTGTTTTCGCGGGAAATCACGGCATCTGCGCGCGTGGTGTGAACCCCTTTCCGCAAGAGGTCACCGCCCAGATGGTCGCCAATTTCCAACATGGTGGCGCGGCCATTAACCAACTCTGCCGGGCGAACGGTGCCGATCTTTCGGTCGTGGCCCTTGAGCTAGATACGCCGACCCAGGACTTCACGAAAGCCCCTGCCATGTCCGAGGCCGAGTGTCTCGACGCTCTCAAGATCGGCTGGGACGCGGTCGATACGGACGCGGATATCCTGCTCCTCGGTGAAATGGGCATCGGCAATTCCACTGTCGCTGCAGCACTTTGCACCGCCCTTTTCGGAGGTGAAGCCGCCGACTGGGTCGGCGCAGGCACCGGATCGGACGCAGACGGCATGGCGCTCAAGGCCGAGGTGGTGGCCGAAGGCGTCGCGCTCCACGGCTCCAACGCCCCCCTGGCCATACTCGCCGCCCTTGGCGGACGCGAGCAGGCGGCAATTTGTGGCGCCGTCCTCGCGGCACGGGCCGCGCGCATCCCGGTTCTGCTCGACGGCTATATCTGCACATCGGCCGCTGGGCCCCTTTTTGCCGCCGACCCCGCCTTTCTCGATCACTGTCTGGTCGGTCACCGCAGCGCCGAACCCGGCCATCGCCTGTTGCTCGAGACTCTCGGCAAGACACCGGTCCTCGATTTCGCCATGCGCCTTGGCGAGGGCACCGGCGCGGCCCTGTCACTCGGCATCGTAAAAAGCGCCCTGGCCTGTCACAACGGAATGGCAACCTTTGCCGAAGCCGGGGTGTCGGACGGGTGAGCGCCCTGCGTCAACGCATTGCCGAGTTTCAGGTCGCGGTGATGTTCCTGACGCGCCTTCCTGCGGGCACACTGCCCGGCAAGGTGCCGACCCTTGCCGAGGCTGCCTGGGCCTTTCCCCTCGCAGGGATCGTGATCGGAGCAATCTCGGGCGTCGTCTACCTGCTGGCCTCCCTCGCCGTCGCTCCCCTGCCCGCGGCGATCCTGGCCATGGCCACCAGCGCACTCGTCACCGGCGCACTCCACGAAGACGGGCTCGCCGACCTTGCCGACGGTTTCGGTGGCGGCACGGACAGGTCTGAAAAGCTCGAAATCATGCGCGACAGCCGGATCGGCAGCTATGGCGTCGTCGCCCTGATCCTCGTCCTCGGACTGACAGCCACCGCCATGGCCGAGGCCGCAAGCTTTGTCCTGTTTCTGACCATCGGCGCCGGTACCCGCGCCGCAATGGTCGCCGCCCTGGCCGTCATGCCTGCGGCACGCGCCGATGGATTGGGACAAAGCGCCGTGCTGAAGCCCGGACCAGACCTGGCCGTCGCTCTCGCGATCCCGGCATTGCTCGCCCTGTCGACCGGAACACTTGTACCCCTGCTGGCCGTCGTCATTCCGAGTGTGGCCGTTGCAGCCTTGGCCCTGCGCCAGATAGGCGGACAGACCGGCGATGTCATGGGTGCCATTCAAAAACTTGGCGAAACCGGTGCCTGGCTGACCGCCGCCGCGATTGCAAGCTAGGGCGCTACCGCAGGCCCCCGGAGCATGGGCCGAAAAGAAGAAACGAAAATGACTTAATTTCTCGTTTCTTCTTTTTGAAAGTACACAATAATTTTCGGAGCCGCCTACCAGTCGGTCGAGATGTACTGAGACTCCATGAATTCCAGCATCCCTTCGTGGCCACCTTCGCGCCCCAATCCCGATTGCTTGGTGCCTCCGAACGGCGCTGCCGGGTCCGACACAAGACCACGGTTGAGCCCCACCATACCATAGTCCAGGCGCTCGCACACCTGCATGCCCTTTTTCATGTCCTTAGTGAAAACATAGGCCACCAGGCCGTATTGTGTGTCGTTTGCCCGCGAGATGACTTCGTCGGTATCCGAAAAGCTCTGGATCGCCGCTACCGGGCCAAAGATCTCGTCGACCACGCAATCGGCGTATTCGGGCACCTTCGATAGTACCGTCGGCTTGTAGAAATACCCCGGCCCATCGACTGCCTCGCCGCCGAGATGCAACTTCGCGCCCTTTTCCACCGCGTCACGGACAAAATGGGCGACTTTGTCCCGGGTCTCGGCATTTACCAGCGGGCCGACATCAACCGAGGGATCAACCCCGTTGCCGATCTTGAGTGCCGCCATTGCAGCGGTAAATTTCTCCACGAAAGCCTCTTCCACCGCCGAATGCACATAGATTCGGTTTGCTGCCGTACAGGCTTCACCCATGTTGCGCATCTTGGCGATCATCGCGCCCTCGACGGCTTGATCGAGGTCGGCATCGTCAAAAACGATCAAGGGCGCATTGCCCCCCAGCTCCATCGCCGGCTTCAACACGTTGTCGGCGGCGGTTTTCAGCAATTTCACCCCGACCTCGGTCGACCCCGTAAAGGACACGACACGCACGCGCGGATCATGCAGCAGCATATCCACCATGGCCCCCGTGCGTGACGAAGGCAGCACGTTGACCACTCCTTTGGGCACGCCGGCCTCTTCCAAAAGCGGCATCAGCGCCAACATGGTCAGCGGCGTGGCCGACGCGGGCTTGATCACGACCGGGCATCCCGCGGCCAGGGCCGGCGCGATCTTGCGGGTCCCCATGGCTGCTGGGAAGTTCCAGGGCGTGATCAGAACCGCAATGCCGGCGGGCTTGTGATGCACCACGATACGCGCGCCCGTCGATGGCCCGCGGGTGACCAGACCCTCGTTGCGCACTGCTTCCTCGGCGAACCAGCGAAAGAATTCCGCAGCATAGGTCGCTTCGCCCTTGGCATCTGCATAGGATTTGCCGTTCTCCAGGGTAATCAGTCGGGCAAACTCCTCGACGCGCGCAGTCATCAACTCCCAGGCCCGGCGAAGGATTTCACCGCGCTCGCGCGGCGTGCGCCCGGCCCAGTCGGCAAAGGCGGCATCGGCGGCATCCAGCGCCATGCGGGCGTCATCCAGCGTTGCAGAAGCGACGTCGGCAATGACGGTCTCATCGGCCGGGTTGACCACGGCAAAGCGTCCACCATCCGAACCCGGCCGCCAGGCGCCGTCGATGTAAAGATCCGTCTTCAGCGTCTTGTCAGTCCAATATGCGTCAGCCATCCAAACATCTCCTCGTTGGCGGTACAGCGAGCCGGTCGTGCCCGACTGCAAATGAAAACCGCCCCTTTGGTCACTCTGAAACCCCGGAAGATCAAGCCCAAATCCTGCGTCCCGCAGCGGGCGCTCAGGCAAAGGCGTTGAACAACAGCTTGAGGGCGATAACCGCCAGCAACCATAGTATGATGCTGTCAAAGATTTCTCGCCGGATGCGCTGCCCCAAGGCCGCGCCAAGCGGCATGGCTCCGAACAGTGGCACAGCCGCCAGGCAACTCAGCACCGTCAGTGAAGGCGTCAATATTTCAAAAGCGAACAAGGTCGGCAGCTGCGCCAGCCCCATTGCTCCAAAAAAGACCGAGATCGTCGCCATGAATTCGAGCCGTTCCAGGCGCATGGCGTGCAGGAATGTGATTGAGACAGGGGCCGAGATACCGCCGGCCCCCTGCAAAATGCCGCCGAGAACCGCGACGGGGCCCGCAATCCGTTCGGCAAAAGCACGGCCCATGCGCCATTCGGGACGGGCCAGGTGCAGTCCGATATAAAGAAAAACAAGGCTCGCCAGACCCGCCAGCAGCAAATCTCCCGACAATTTCGCCAGGAGAACCGAACCGAGACAGGCACCAGTTGCCCCGCCAATGGCAAGGCTCCACCCCATGCGCCGAGATACGATATGGGCGCGATATGCCCAAGCCTGCCAACCGTTCGAGACGATATTGGGCACCACAAGGATGGCAACCGCGAAAGGCACGTCGTGCAATAGCGCAAGCAACGGCACCGCCAAAAGGGGCGCTCCGGCGCCTATGGCACCTTTCAGCACACCGCCCGCGGCCAGGGCCAGGGCGGCAAGAAAAAGCTCGAAGACCTCCATGACGTGTTTATCCGTCGCCTGCCCCAAAAGGTCGAGCGGAAAGCAAGGCCTTCCAAAGGCTTCGACGCCGCCAAGCCTGGCAACCGGGTCGGGTCAATTCACTCTCAGAGTGACCCGTGCCAAAGTGCCTTGCCCCGATTTCGGACTGACGATCTCGGCCGTGACCGAGGCCTCGTCGGGCAACTCAAGGTCGTCGAGGACCTCTTCAAGGACCGCCGCAGGTTTGACGGCCGAAATCGGCTGCATCCGCCCTATGCGCGAATATTCCAGTAACCCCGTCAACATCAGATCCAGCCGGCTGGCATGGGAAGCGATCAGGTCGAGGTGGCGCTCGGTCGGGGCTGGCAGACGTATGGCAGCCTGCGCCAGATCTTCACCAATCCAGCCAGGCAGTTCCTGCAATGCACGCACCGACGCACGAAGATCGTGGGAAATCCGGTAAATCAGGTCATCCGTCTCCGAGTCTGACTCCGAAAGGGGAATTGATGGATCAAAAAAGATCGGCGTTCATTTGCATTCCAACACGTTCAGGCCCCGGCCCCTGACTAGGCCCATGCCGCTTAAACAATCGTGAATGCAAAGACGGCATCGGACTGCCAACCACCGTCACCCGCGAGATTTGAAATGTGACCCGATCGAAAACTCGTTCAACCTTTACACGTTCACATGGACCTATCCCGGCCATGCTAGCAACGGCTTGGTGCTGGAACGGGGATGCAAAAGGATCGCGGAATGCCATCGGTAGTTTTGGACGCCCCACTGGAAAGCCCGCCCAACGACGACGCCCCCACAATCGCGCGTGCCATGCGGCTGCTTGTCGTCGGTGATAGCGAACTTGACCGCCAGCGTATGCTGCGGCTTTGCACCCGGGCCGGCCTCCGATTCACCGCAGCGGAGGCCGGGACCCTTGCCGAAATGGCCACCGCGCTTGACGAACAAAGTTTCGATCTCGTCTTTATCGACTATGTCTTGGCTGGGGACACTGGACTCGACGCCCTGGACTTGCTGGTGTCGCACCCCGACCAGACGGCCGCCGCCGCCATCATGATTGCCGGAGAGGGCCAGATCGACATCGCGGTCGACGCCATTCGCAAGGGGTGTTCCGACTATCTGACCAAATCGCAGACCTCTGTCGAAATCCTTCAGAAATCCATTGCGACGGCGTTGGAACGGCGGATGCTATCCGCGATCATCGACCAGGAACGCGCCGCGCGCTTCAAGCTTGAACGGTCCATCCAGGAGTACGCGCGCTCCTGCACAGCTGGCATGCGTACCGTTCTGTCGGCCACGCACAAGCGCGTGCGCACCCTGCGCAGATACGAGACGGACAAACCGGAAAACCATGCCCGCGACCTGGGGTTTCTGGAATCGGATATCGATCGCCTCTGGGACGCCCTGCCGGATTTTCGCAATGGTGTGATCGCGGCCGGAAGACAACCGCACTTGCTGCAATCGGTCGAGCCGAACGACGCTCGCTAGCGTCTTGTCCCGCGCCTACAGCTTTTGCGTTTCAATGGCCGGGCCCAGACTGCGCTCCAGCGACTGGGTCTCATTTTCCTGCCCAAGCATCATGGCCGCAGACAACCCCATGAACCCGGCGAAGACAGTCAGAAATATGGATTTGACGATCATGTCGAACACAACGCCACAACAATATGGCAAGTTTTTGGCAATCTACGTCTGACGGATCATTTTCGCGAAGGCGTCAAAAATCGGCTCGTTGGCGCAGATCACGCTGCCCGAACTCATCGGGTCCGCGTTCGGGCGCACGGCCTCGACCAGACCACCGGCCTCGCGCACCAGCAAAAGGCCGGCCGCCATGTCCCACTCGTGCAGACCCCGTTCCCAATAGCCCTCATAGCGGCCCGCGGCCACATAGGCCAAATCCAACGCCGCCGCACCATACCTGCGCACACCCGCGGTGGCCGGCATCAGCCGCGCCAGGTCCTGAAGCATTTCGGGCATCTCGCCCCTCGTGCCGAAAGGCAGACCCGTGGCGAACAGCGCCTCGCTCATGCGACGGCGGTCGCTGACCCTGAGGCGCGACTCGTTCATCCAGGCGCCCTGGCCCTTTTCAGCGAAATACATCTCGTCCTTGGCAGCATCAAAGATGACACCGGCGACGATCTCGCCCTTGTGCTCGAGCGCGATCGAAACCGCCCAATGAGGCAGACCGTGCAGAAAGTTCGTCGTGCCATCCAACGGATCGACGATCCAGCGGCGGGTCGGATCCTTGCCGTCCGCCGCCCCCGACTCCTCGCCCAGCCAGCCGTAGCTGGGCCGCGCCTCTTCCAGCACCTCCCGAATGATCTTTTCGGCGGCAATGTCAGCACGGCTGACGAAATCGCCAGCGCTCTTGGACGAGACCTGGAGGTTCTCGACTTCTCGGAAGTCCTTGACCAGGCTGCGACCGGCTTTGCGCGCGGCCTGGATCATGACTGTAAGATTGGCACTTCTCTGCATGGGCGCCGTTTAGTGAGATTGCACCCCCGTATCAACCGCAAAAGGTGACGGCGGCCCAAAGGACCAAACGTCATAGCGGCCCGGCCGCCGCGAAACGTTCGGACCGAACCGCTCGGGCGGTGGCGCTACAAGTTGCCCCTTTGCAATTGCACCGGAATCTTGCGCGCCAGTTGCAAAAGATTGGCGACAAAGGGCTGGGTCGTGTCGTCCGAACGCGTCGCGGCAAAAAGCCGGCGCGTCATGCCACCTCTGGTCAATTGGCGTGTGACATAATCCGAATGATAACGCACCTCGCGCACCACCCAATCAGGCAGAACCGCAACCCCCCGGTTCGAGGCGACCAAAAGCAGGATAACGGCCGTCAATTCAACCTGGCGCACGGCGCGCGGCTCGACCTTGGCCGGGGACAAGAGCTGGCTGAAGATGTCGAGCCGGGCCCGGTCGACTGGATAGGTGATCAGCGTCTCACCCCGGAAATCCTCGGCTTCGATATAGTCCTTTTGCGCCAAAGGATGCTGCGAGGACGCCACAAAGACCGGCTCATAGTCGAACAGCCCTGTGAAATCGACACCATCAATTTTTTCAGGATCGGACGACACCACAAGGTCCACCTCTTCGCGCTGCAAAGCGGGCAAGGCGTCAAAGGCGAGTCCGGGGCGGATATCCACATCCACGTCAGGCCAGGCCTTGCGAAACTCTTCCAGCACCGGAAACAGCCACTCAAAACAGGCGTGGCATTCGATCGCGATATGCATCCGTCCGGATTTGCCCGACCGCAAGCCCTCGAATTCTTCCTCCAGGGCCTCCAATTCCGGCAGTATTTTGTCAGCCAGTTTCAACAGTTTCTGCCCCGCCGCCGACAGTTTCAAAGGCTTGGAGCGGCGCACAAATAATTCGACGCCAACCTGGTCCTCCAAACCTTTCACCTGATGGCTCAGCGCCGACTGCGTGATGTTCAAAATGTCCGCGGCCCGCGCCAGTCCGCCAGCCTCATGGATCGCCCTGATGGTCCGCAGGTGGCGAAATTCGATGTGCAACATGTGGTGTGACTCATGAAAATGATGAAAATTATGAATTTGTCTCACAACACGCTCTATGACACAAGCCTCTCAACACAATGGAGTCCGCCTTAAATGCCCGCCACGATTTCCTACGAATTCTTCCCGCCCCGTTCGGTCGATGCCTCGTTCCGGCTTTGGAACACTGTCAACACACTTAGGCATACCGATCCGGCCTTCGTGTCGGTAACCTACGGTGCCGGCGGTACCACGCGGCAGCTGACGCACGAGGCTATTGCGGCCATCGGCGCACACACCGGGCTGAACGTGGCGGCGCACCTCACCTGCGTGGACGCAACCCGCGCCGAAACGCTTGAAATCGCCGAGCGCTATGCCGAGGCAGGCGTATCTCACATCGTTGCCCTGCGTGGCGATCCCCCGAAGGGTTCGGGCGGCTTCCGGGCGCACGAAAACGGATTTGCCGACTCGGTGGAATTGGTTCGCGCGCTCGCCGACACCGGAAAATTTGACATCACCGTCGGCGCCTACCCCGATCCACACCCCGAGGCCGCCAGTACTGATGCCGACATCGAATGGCTCAAGCGGAAGGTCGACGCCGGCGCGACCCGCGCGATCACACAGTTCTTTTTCGAGGCCGACACCTTTTTCCGTTTCCGCGACCGCTGTGCCGCTGCCGGGATCAACGCCGAGATCCTGCCAGGCATTCTGCCGATCCAGTCATGGAAAGGCGCCAAGGCCTTTGCCGCCCGTTGCGGCGCGCAAATCCCGGACAAGCTGGTCAACGGCTTTGAAACTGCCGAGCGCGACGGGCGCTCCGACCTCTACGCCACTGCGGTTTGCACGCAACTCTGCGACCACCTCCTGACCGGCGGGGTCGAGCACCTGCATTTCTACACCCTGAACGATCCCAGGATGACACGCGACGTGGTTCATGCCCTTGGTCTCGCCCCCGAAGCCCTGTTGGAAAACGTGGCGTAACATCGGCTTGCGTTGCCGGGTACAGGGCGTAACCTTTTGCCCATGACGCCGGTGACACTGGATAAGATGACGGGGCTCGACTATATGCGGGCCCTCCGCGACGGGACGATGCCGCCACCGCCGATCATAGCCTTCATGGGGTTTTCGCTGACCGAGGTCGAAGACGGCCATGTCGTCTTCGAAGGCACGCCGGAATACGACCACACCAACCCCATGGGCACCACCCATGGCGGCTGGTACGGCACCATCCTGGACTCTGCACTCGGCTGTGCGGTCATGACCAAGCTTCCCGCCGGAAAGGCCTATACCACACTGGAATACAAGGTGAATCTAGTCCGCGCCATTCCCACAGGAACACGCGGTCGCGCTGTCGGAACGGTTCAGCACGTCGGCCGCTCGACCGGCGTCGCCACGGCCGAACTGCGTGGCGCCGAGGACGGACGCCTCTATGCCACGGCCTCGACGACCTGCATCGTCATGTCGCTTCCTGGCTGACATCCAGGCCCGTGTTGACCGCACGGATGGTGCGGCCGATAGCGCTTGGATGCAGTCGTTCCGATCCGTCGCGACCCACCACACGGGCCTTGCGCGCCAGGAAATACTTGCCCCAGCCGCGCCACGATCCAACCGACGGCGCATCCGGGTCCGTCGGAAACCGCTCGCGCCACCCCTCTGGCAAGGGAAGATCACACCGTTCCAGCCGCTGCAGCATCCAGACCAGCGGAATATTCGACAGCGGCCGCGCCGGCTGGAACCCGGTCAGCTGGCCGCCGACGTCACCATGGCTGCCGCGAAACCAGACCTGCTCGACCACGCCCGGATGCCCGTCCGGTGTCTCCCACAGAATCGGCGCATAAGCCTCACGCGTTTCATCCAGCGCGAGGGCGTGAAAACCATGGCGCACCCCGGAGCTCAGTCTGTGATTGTGAAACGCATGTTTCACCTCTTCCCACCGCCACACAAAGGGCGCGCGAAATCCCAGCGATTTTACCGTGTCGAAAAGCCCCAGCATCTCAACAGGGGTGTCAGGATAGCAATAAGCCTCCGAGAACTGGCGACAGACCTCCGGGTCGGAATCCATGCGATAATGCCGATAAGCCTCGCGCACCATCCGTTCGGTCGCCTGGTCCGACCGCAGCAATCCGACCCTCTCGATGACACCGGCCAGCGACCGCACCGCATAGGCGCCCCGAGAATAGCCGATCAGGAATATGCGATCGCCCGGACGATACCGGCTGGCCAGCCACCCATAGCAGCGGCGTATTTGCCGGTTGATGCCCCGACCCTCGATGATGTCCAGAGTCTTGGACCAGTCCGACCACTGGTTCCCGGCCTCGTAGAAAAGGTTGATCCGCCGGGTCTTGGCCGCCTCATCCAGGAGCTTGTAGATCAGGCCGACATTGGTCTCGTCGCCCTCGTCCAGGGTCGACATAGTGCCGTCCAGCAAGATCACGTGATCTGCCGACCCGCGCGTCTGCTGGTGAACAGACCGCTTGGTGCGGCGGAAAAACCCCGCAAGGCCGCGAAGCCGCTCCCTCAGGCCCACAACGGCCTCATGTCAAAGGTCCGGTCCATACCCAAAAGGTAAACACCAGTCTCTTACTTTTCCACGAAGGCAGCGCACGCTCGCGCTAACGTGTCTCTATTCCGCAGCGATGGCTCTGTTCAGCGCGTGCCACACCTTGGCCGGGGTGAACGGCATATCGATATGCGCCACCCCGCGTGAGGCCAGCGCATCGGCCACTGCGTTGGACACGGCCGCCAACGCCGCGACCGTCCCTGCCTCGCCACAGCCTTTCATGCCAAGGGGGTTGGCTGTCGAAGGCACGGCCTCGGTGGTGAAATGAATCATCGGCATGTCATCGGCGCGCGGCATGCCATAATCCATGAAGCTCGCCGTCAGGAGCTGACCGCTGTCGTCGTAGACCACATGCTCGGTCAAGGCCTGACCGACGCCTTGCGCGACACCGCCATGCACCTGACCTTCGGCCAGCAAGGGGTTGACAAGGTTGCCAAAATCATCAGTGACCGAGTATTTTACCAGTTTGACCAAACCTGTCTCCGGGTCGATCTCGACTTCGGCAATATGTGCGCCGTTCGGGAAAGACCCTTGCTCCAGCTCGATCTTTTCGCGCACGTCCAGAATGTCCGTCCTGCCATCTGCGCGCGCCATGGCCGCAACCTCCAGCATGCTCGGCGTCTCGTTCGACCCCTTGATGCGGAAGCGTTCATCGTCGAATTCGACCTCGGCCCCGTCGTTCTTTTCCGACAGATAGGCTTCGAAATGCCGGCGGATCGTCGTTACGGTGGCCAGAGTCGCCGTCGACTGCGTCGTGACCGAGCGTGAGCCGCCCGTGCCGCCGCCTTTCGGGATCATGTCGCTGTCGCCCTGGACGATGCGAATCTTGTCCACCGGAATGCCGGTCTGATCGGACAGGAAGGTCGCAAAGACTGTCTCGTGGCCCTGCCCGTTCGACTGTGTGCCGACAAACAGGCTGACCGTGCCGTCCTCGTTGAATACGACACGC
Organism: Silicimonas sp.; assembly: GCA_050290245.1. Taxonomy (GTDB): domain Bacteria; phylum Pseudomonadota; class Alphaproteobacteria; order Rhodobacterales; family Rhodobacteraceae; genus JBNKHH01. The sequence continues at coordinate 60,493 of JBNKHH010000087.1, read as the reverse complement.
GCGCGCTCGTCCTTATCACCCAGGATCGACTCGATGTAATAACACAGGCCGAACCCGCGCAACCTGCCGGCCGCTTCCGACTCTGCCCGACGCGCCGCAAAACCGTCTGCGTCACATTCCGCATAGGCCCGCGTCATAACGCGGTTGAAATCGCCCACGTCGTATTTCTCGGCCACTGCGGTCTGATATGGGAACCTGTCGGGTGCGATAAAGCTTTTGCGCCTGAGCTCCCAGGGATCGACCCCCAACTCGCGCGCCGCGTTGTCCATCGACCGCTCCAGCGCGAAAATCGCCTCTGGCCGCCCGGCACCGCGATAAGCGTCGACCTGCGTCGTATTGGTGTAAAACCCGCGCGCGTGGATCGCCACGTCGCGCACATCATAGGTGCCCATTGCCACCTTTGCGAAAAGGACCGACTGGATCTTCTGGCCAAATGCCGAATTCTGCCCGCCCAGGTTCGACAGCGTCTCGACCCGATAGGCCAGCAGCCGGTAATCCGCATCAAAGGCCAACTCGGTGTCGGTCACGAGATCGCGCCCGCAGTTGTCCGAAAGCATCGCCTCGGACCGGTCCGACATCCAGTGAACCGGCCGACCCAGCTTTATCGCCGCAGTGCAGATCACGAAATACTCGGGGTAGTCCATCCCCTTCATGCCAAAGCCGCCGCCCACGTCGGGGTTCGTCACCCGGATCTGCGTGCGCACATTCAGCCCGAAACACTTGGCCAACTCCGAGCGAATTCCCCAGACGCCCTGGCCGCTGAAAGCCAAATGAAGACGGTCGTCTGCCCACTCGGCGTAACAGCCTCGCGGCTCCATCGAGGCAACGATAACCCGGTTGTCGGCAATTCGCGTCTTGACCACATGGGCCGCGCCCTTGATCGCCGCATCGACTTTGTCAAAGTCTCCCACACCCCAATCATAGGCCACGTTGTCGGGGGCTTCTTCGTGGATCGTCTCGCCGCCGGGGGCCAGGTCCATCTTGGCGGGCAGTTCGTCAATATCAGCATAGACCGCCTCGGCAGCAGCCCGCGCCTGGGCCCGCGTCTCGGCCACGACGACTGCAATCGCCTCGCCGACAAAGCGCACCTTTCCGGTCGCCAGGATTCGTCGCGGCGGATTGGCGCTCTCGCTGCCGTCGATGTTTTCAACGGTGTCGAAATCCATCCCGTAGTCGATCCCCATCCCGGGAAGGTCGGCTCCCGAAAAGGCCAGTTTGACCCCCGGCATCGCACGCGCCTCGTCCAGATCAACGTCGTTCAGAATCCCATGCGCCACCTGGCTGCGCACGAAAGCGGCAAAAAGCGCACCCTCGGGCACGATATCGTCGATGTACCGCCCCTTGCCGGTCAGGAACCGGCGGTCTTCAATACGCCGCACTGGCTGGGATTTGCCGAACTTTTCCATCATCCACTCCGAAGTAAGACAAATCGAAACCTAACCGCCCTGCCCCCCGTGTCCAGAGGCCACAGCAAAATTCGCAGCCGCGTCTTTCCCTCGGCCCATCTGAGCGTTAAACCACGCGCGAACCGAAGGACGTGAGTTATGGACAAGACTTTCAACGCTGCCGAGGCCGAGGCCCGCATCTACGCCAAATGGGAAGACGCCGGGGCCTTCAAGGCCGGGGCGAACGCGTCATCCGACGAAACCTTTTCCATCATGATCCCGCCCCCGAACGTCACCGGCGTTCTGCACATGGGCCACGCCTTCAACAACACGCTTCAGGACATCCTGACTCGCTGGCACCGGATGCGCGGTCACGACACGCTCTGGCAACCGGGACAGGACCACGCCGGCATCGCCACCCAGATGGTGGTCGAACGTGAACTGGCCAAGGACAAGAACAACGCCACTCGTCGCGAGATGGGCCGCGAGGCCTTTACCGCGAAGGTCTGGGAATGGAAGAAACAGTCCGGCGGCACCATCATCGAACAGCTGAAGCGCCTCGGCGCCTCCTGCGACTGGTCGCGCAATGCCTTCACCATGTCGGGCGCACCGAACGCGCCCGAGGGCGAGGAAGGCAACTTCCACGACGCCGTCATCAAGGTCTTTGTCAAGATGTACGAAGACGGGCTGATCTATCGCGGCAAGCGGCTCGTGAACTGGGACCCGCATTTTGAAACCGCGATCTCTGACCTCGAAGTCGAAAACATCGAAGTCGACGGGTTCATGTGGCACTTCAAATACCCGCTCGCCGACGGCGCGACTTATACCTATGTCGAAAAGGACGAGGACGGGAACGTCATCCTCGAAGAGGAACGCAATTATATCTCGATCGCCACCACCCGCCCCGAAACGATGCTGGGCGACGGAGCAGTCGCGGTACACCCGTCGGACGAACGCTATGCGCCCATCGTCGGCAAGCTCTGCGAAATCCCCGTCGGCCCCAAGGAACACCGCCGCCTGATCCCGATCATTCCCGACGAGTATCCCGACCCAGCCTTCGGTTCCGGCGCGGTCAAAATCACCGGCGCGCACGATTTCAACGACTACCAGGTCGCCAAGCGCGGCGGCATCCCGATGTACCGTCTCATGGACACCAAGGGCGCCCTGCGCGACGATGGTGCCCCTTACGCCGTGGCCGCCGAAATCGCCATGGAGGTCGCCCGCGGCGAACGCACCCTGACCGAGGTCGAGGCCGACACGGTCAATCTGGTGCCCGACGATCTGCGCGGCCTCGACCGTTTTGTTGCCCGTGCCCGCGTGGTCGAACAGATCACCGACGAAGGCCTCGCGGTCATGACCACCGCAGGCGATCCACGCCTCGGACGCAAGCTGAGTGAAGACGAAGACCCGTCGGACCCCGCGCCGCTGGTCGAGGCGAAAAAGATCATGCAGCCCTTCGGCGACCGCTCCAAGGTCGTGATTGAGCCTATGCTCACCGACCAGTGGTTCGTTGACACGCAGAAGATCGTTGGCCCGGCTCTGGAGGCCGTCCGCGACGGCACCACCGAGATCCTTCCCGAGCAGCACAAGAAAGTCTACTTCAACTGGCTCGAGAACATCGAACCCTGGTGCATCTCGCGGCAGTTGTGGTGGGGTCACCAGATTCCGGTTTGGTACGGCTTCGACCTGTCGGGCGAAGGCTTTGTCGACGACGAGGGCGACGGCGACCTGGACGAGGTCGAACTGTCGCGTCTCCTCTCCAGTCAATCCCTGATGAAGGGTGACGAACGTCATCACGCCGCCGCCGATTTCGAAACCGTGGCAGCCCAGTTCGGCGATGTTCTCGCAGACTTGCCGACGCCGCTGCACCATGCCCGCGTGGTCGAAGCCGAAAGCCGCGCCGCCGCCATAGACGCCATCGCTTCCAGCCTCGCCGACTACGCGGTCAGCCAGGACCCGACGCACCTTGTCTACCCGGTCTGGCGCGACCCCGACGTCCTCGACACCTGGTTCTCCTCCGGCCTCTGGCCCATCGGCACCCTCGGCTGGCCCGAGGATACGCCCGAACTGAAAAAATACTTCCCGACCTCCGTCCTCATCACCGGCTTCGACATCATCTTCTTCTGGGTCGCCCGGATGATGATGATGCAATACGCCATGGTCGGCGACCGCCCCTTCGACACCGTCTACGTCCACGCTCTTGTCCGCGACGAGAAGGGCAAGAAAATGTCGAAATCCCTCGGCAACGTCCTCGACCCGCTGGAGCTGATCGACGAATACGGCGCCGATGCCGTCCGCTTCACGCTCACCGCCATGGCCGCCATGGGGCGCGACCTGAAGCTTTCGACGCAGCGAATCCAGGGCTATCGCAACTTCACCACGAAACTCTGGAACGCCGCGCGCTTTGCCGAGATGAACGGGGTCTTCGACGTGACCGACCGCACGCCCGACGCGGCGACCCATACCGTCAACAAGTGGATCATCGGCGAGGTCGCCAAGACCCGGATCGCTGTTGACGAGGCGTTGAATGCCTTCCGTTTCAACGACGCCGCCAACACGCTCTATGCCTTCACTTATACCTATTGCGACTGGTACCTGGAGTTCTCCAAACCGCTCATGGACACGGATGCGGCCGAAGAAACCCGCCGCACCATGGCCTGGGCGCTGGATCAACTCCTGATCATGCTTCACCCCATCATGCCCTTCATCACAGAAGAGCTCTGGGGCATCTCGGCGCCCTCGCGGCCCAAGATGCTGGTCCACGCCGACTGGCCGACCTACGGCGCCGAACTCATCGAAGACAGCGCAACGGCCGAGTTGAACTGGGTCCGCGACCTGATCGAAAAGACCCGCTCGATCCGCGGGCTGATGAACGTGCCGAAAAAGACCAGGGCCAAGCTCCTGAAGCTTTCGCTCGACGAAGCCGGTGAACGGGCCTGGGCCGACAACGAAACCATCATCCTGCGTGACCGCGAGGCAGGCATTGAGGGGCTTGAAGCCGCCGATGCGGCCCCCCGAGGCGCCGCCACCATCGCCGTCGAGGGCGGCACCTTTGCTCTGCCGCTCGAAGGGCTGATCGACGCAGCCGCCGAAAAGGCCCGGCTCGAAAAGACAGTCGGCAAGCTGGAAAAGGAACTGGGCGGCCTGACCGGGCGCCTCAGGAACCCCAAATTCATTGAGAACGCCGCCGAGGATGTGATCGAGGAAACAAAAGACCTGGCCGCAGCCAAGGAAGAAGAGCTATCCCGGTTAAAAACCGCGCTCGCCCGGCTCGGCGAACTTGCTTGACGACCACTTCAGTTCCACCTGAATGAGCCGAAGGGGCGCCGGATCATCCGAGCGCCCCTTTCATTTCAGGCCGAAAAAGCGTCAAGGCAAAGGGCAGCGCGTACCCCGCGAATGGTCTTTAGCTCGGCCCGACCGGCGTGCACGAGACGTTCTGAGCTTCGAGCCGTCGACAGGCCATCGCGGCCCGTTCTTCGGTCATACCGACGAAATTCGCCTCCCAGCCGCGCGGGCTGCGCACGACCTTGCGCAGAGCACTGTTAAGACTGCTCATCTCGACCAGGGCTGTGCGCAGCAACACCCGCTCGGCCTCGTTGCGCGTTGTATAACGGCCGACATTGATGCCCCAGTGCGCACCGCCCGACGTCGACAGCCGTGTCACCACGACTGGCTTGCCCTCATCGGCCTCGGCCAAATCCTCGTTCGACCCTTCGGCCACAACGGGCCGCGGTGACGGCCTCAGGAAGGCCCCCGCCAGCGATGCCGCCTGAACCGCGACCGGTGCAGGTTCGGGTGGGATGGCGGCTTCAGCCACGGCAACTTCGGCCAAGACATCGTTGATGCCCTCAGCCATGGCGACCAGGGTTGCCGCCTCGGGCGTGCGGCCGGGACGCGATGCCGGGCGCGGCGAACTGGCAATCAAGCCCGTCGCGCGGTTGACCTTCCCCGGCTCGCCAAGAACCGGACGGCGCGGCTTGTTGACCGCAACATGACTCGGCGCCCGGTCAAAGCCCATGTCCAAGAGTTCCGCGACCCGGCCCGTGCGCCAAGAGGTCGACCGTCCGCCGAACACCGTCGCGATGATCCGCTCATCGCCCCGCTCGGCCGACGCGACAAGGTTATAGCCGGCAGCCCGCGTGAACCCGGTCTTGATGCCATCCGCGCCGCGATAGCTGTTCAAAAGGCGGCGGTTGGTGTTGGACACCATCTTCGTGCCAGCGCTGGTCGAACGGCGCGAGAACAGGTTGTAATACTCGGGAAAGTCGTAAAACAGGTGCCGCCCCAGCGTCGTCATGTCACGCGCGGTCGACAAATGGCCGCTCTCGGTCAGGCCATGGGCGTTCTTGAAGGTCGAGCGGTCCATGCCAAGGGCCTGGGCCATCCGGTTCATGCGCCGCGCAAAAGCGGCCTCGCTGCCCGAAATCGCCTCGCCAAGGGCGGTGGCGGCATCGTTGGCCGATTTGACGGCCGCCGCGCGCACCAGATACCGCAGCTTGATCTTCTGTCCCGCCTTCAGCCCGAGTTTGGACGGAGGCTCGGCGGCCGCCTTGCGCGACACGGTCACCACGTCATCGAGGCTGACCTCGCCTTTTTCGACCGCATCGAAGACGACGTACAGCGTCATCATCTTGGTCAGGGATGCCGGGTGAAGCCGGGTGTCGGCGTTGCGGGAATGAAGAACCTTGCCCGACCGGGCATCGATCACCATCGCAGCATAGGGCGCCGCCGAAGCGACCACCGGATGCATCAGGATGGCTGCAAGAAGAATAATCCTAAAGACGATGCGCAAGCCCGTCACGATACTGCCCCTTTGTGCCCCCGGGTCCCGATCATTTGGCGCCGGAACCGCGTTTGTTATCCACAGCCTAACACGTCTGAATCCATCAGAAAATAATGAAATTCCGGTAAAATTGAGTAAGCGGATTCGCGCCACCACATGACGACGAACCGACACGAGCACCCACTACATGTTGCGGGAAATTTCGCGTACGACCTGTGGCAAGTCTGCCAGTGTTGCGATCCTGCGATAGCGCTCGTGCTCGACAGGCTCGCGCGCCGCCTCCAGCGCCCAGATCACGTCAGAGGGCACATAGACCCCCCAACCGCCTGCTTCGAGAGCGGGGTTTACGTCTGATTTCAATGAATTACCGACCATCACCGCCTCGCCGGGAGCAATTCCCCGACCGGAAAAGATCCCCGCGTAGACCTCTGCACTCTTGTCCGACACGATCTCGACACCGTCGAACATCTCTCCCAGCCCCGACTGGGCCAGTTTGCGCTCCTGGTCCAACAGATCGCCCTTGGTGATCATCAGGATGCGATGCATTTCGGCCAGCTCGCGCACGGTGTCTTCGACGCCGGGCAAGAGTTCGATGGGGTGGGAAAGCATTTCGCGCCCCGCCTCGATCAGCTCTGCAACCACCGACCCCGGCACCCGGTTATGGGTGACCTCAAGCGCGGTCTCGATCATCGACAGTGTGAAGCCCTTGATTCCAAATCCGTAATGTTCGATGTTGCGCCGCTCGGCGGCCAGTAGCCGTTCGGAAAGGTGATCACGCTCTGCGTGGTTCTTCAGAAGGTCGTGAAACCGCTCTTGGGTAAGTTGAAAGAAACGTTCGTTATGCCACAAGGTGTCATCCGCATCGAAACAGATTGTGGTCAACATACCGTCGCCCCCTTTTCACGCGCGATGGATCGACTATATTCTACGACCGATCCCAATGGCCTCGTAAAGATACCTGTGACCTCGCTCAACCCGCATATGATGGCAGACGACGACAAGACGCCGGACGGCGATCAGGGCGTCCTGACCGAGACCAAGCCAAAGACGGCCAAGCCGCCTTTGTACAAGGTCATGCTGTTGAACGACGATTACACGCCGATGGAATTCGTCGTTCATGTGCTGGAACGTTTCTTCGGCCTCAACCACGCCCAATCCTTTGAACTCATGCTGACCGTTCACAAAAAAGGCCTCGCTGTCGTGGGTGTCTTTTCCTTCGAAGTTGCCGAAACCAAGGTCGCGCAGGTGATGGACTTTGCCCGCCGTCACCAGCATCCGCTGCAGTGCACGATGGAAAAGGAATAGGCGTCGCCGCCTCCCTTCATGACAGATCGCAGACTGAACACCTGGCTCGAAACGTCGCCCGTCCTGCCGGAGGCCGGTCTCATCGGCGTCTTCAACGCCTGGCCCGAGATCGACCTGCCCGGCATCGACCCGGACCGCATCCGCGCCATTCAGCCAATGGCCGGTCCGTACGAGACGCTGGTCGAACGGGGACTGAACACCGCGAAGACCATCGACCGCAGCTATGACGCAGTGATCCTGCGGGCGCCGAGAGAAAAAGACCGCGCACTCAGCTACTTGAAAGAAGCGGTTCGCCGCTCGCCCGATGGCGCGCCTATCATCATCGACGGGCAAAAGACCGACGGGATCGAAAGCCTGTTGAAACTCTGCCGAAGGCGCTTCGAGGTTCAGGACGTCTATTCAAAAGACCACGGCAAGGTATTTTGGTTCAAAAAGTTCGCCCTGGACCAGGACAGCTTGGCCGACCTCGACTTGCCAGAGCCGACGCCCACACTGAAACCGATGGGCTTTTACACCGCTCCCGGCGTGTTTTCTGCCGATGGCCCCGACGCGGCCTCTGTTGCTCTGGCCGCGGCCTTGCCACCGCTCAAGGGTCACGTCATCGACCTCGGTGCCGGTTGGGGATATCTCTCCCACGAGATTCTGAAGAAAAACGCTCCCGACCAGCTCGACCTCGTCGAGGCGGATTGGCTGGCGCTCACCTGCGCGCAAAAAAACATCAACTCCGACGTCGCAATCTTCCATTGGGCCGACGCGCGCAGTTTCCGCCCAGAAACGCCCGCCGACCATGTCGTGACCAACCCGCCTTTCCATACCGGCCGCGCTGCCGACCCCGCACTTGGACAGGCTTTCATCCGCTCCGCCGCTGCCATGCTCAAGCCTTCTGGCACGCTTTGGCTTGTCGCCAACCGCCATTTGCCGTACGAAAAGACACTTGAGGCCTCATTCCGGGACGTCCAAACACTGGGCCTGACCCCGCAATTCAAACTCTACTCGGCCTCCAGACCTGTCTCCCCCCGCAAAGGATGATCCCATGTCGTTTTCCATCGCAGGCAAGACTGCTGTGGTCACCGGAGCCGCAAACGGCGTCGGCCTCTCCATCGCGCGCCATTTCCTGGACAAGGGGGCGAACGTCATGTTCGCGGACATGGACGAAGCCCGCCTCGCCGATGAGGTTGGAGAGACCGAGGAGGACGCCGGAAACGCAGCGTACTTTGCCGGCGACCTGCGCGAGAAACTGACCATCGCTAATCTTTTGTCGGCCACGCTCGACCAGTTTGACCGCGTCGATATCCTGGTCAACGCCTGCCGCCAGATCGTCAAGTCCAAGCCGCTGGATCCCGATGACGATGCCGTGCAGCTCATGCTCGAACAGAACCTTCTGACCTCGCTCAGGGTCAGCCAGGTCTTTGCCAAGCGTATGATCAAGCAGGCCAAAACCGACGAAGAGAACGCGCCCGCCGGGTCGATCATCAACCTGTCTTCCATTGCGGCAAGGCGCACCCAGCCCAGCCTCATGGCCTTTTCGGTAAGTTCGGCGGCGCTGGACCAGATGACCCGCTCGATGGCCGTTGCCCTGGCTCCGCACCGCATCCGGGTGAACGCCGTCGCGCTTGGCTCTGTCATGAGCGCCTCGCTTCAGAACTCCCTGAAAGAAGAAGAAGACCTGCGCGGCCGCATCATTCAGGCCACGCCCCTGTCACGTATCGCAAGCCCCACCGAACTGGCCGAAGTCGCCCAGTTCCTCGCCTCGGACGGTTCGAGTTTCATGACCGGACAAGTGCTGACCGTGGACGGTGGGCGCACGTTGATTGACGCTGCGAACGCCCCGGCGCACTAGCCGGGGAAAAACCGTTCAGAACGGATCAGCCGTCCAGCAGGGCGGCCGAAATCGGCGCGATGGTCACGCTGGACGACCGGTTGCCAAGAGACCACTCCACGATGGCACCCAGGGTCTTTGGCGCCGTGGTGCCAACAAGGATCACGGCATCAGACTGACGTGCCCGGAAGGCGGCGCGATCCATGGTCCTGCGGATTTGCTCGGCACTCTCGCCGCTCCCGTCCAGATTGCGAAAGATCAGCCCGGTTGCCACGCCAGCTTTCTCGGCGCGTTGATGCACCGTGTTCAGCCCGCGCGGGAAGGTGATCAGCCCGTGGCCCGTATCAGCAACAACGTCGACCACCTGGCTGACCGCGGCGCGGTCGGTCTGGAACCGCCCGCCAGAGACATCCATGACCGCGACGGCTTCTGGAACTGTCTGGAAATTCACGCGCAGCGCCTGTTCCACATCCTGTGGGCGCGCGCCCTGCGGCAAGGACGGGATCAGCACAACCTCGCGCCCGGCGGCGCGGTAATAGGCCGCCTTTTCGCCCGCATCAGCCTCAGCAGCGTCTATGGCAAAGGCCACGTGTTCGGGGAGCCCCTGCAACTTGTCTGCGCTCAGGACATCGCCCTCTTGGATCAGAATGACCGACACAAGCGGGTCGCCCATGGGGTTCTCGAACGCACTGCGATAGACCAACAACGCAGGTCCGTCGGAAGGCGCTGCTTCGATAGCGTCGGTCGTGGGGGCCGACGGCTCTTCGACCGTGTCTTCCGAGTCCCCGATCCGCGGCAGCCCACTCGTGGCCGATCCGATCTGCGGCAGCCGGTCGGTATCCACACCCTCGGCGCGATCCTCCAGGCTGTCGACCGGCTCGAAGAAGCTCTCGCTGCTGCCATCGACGGTCACACGAGCCGCGCCGCTTTCCGGCGTGTCCGGGGCCTCGGGTTGAACCGGCGTTTCCGGCTCAGAGGACGGCTGAAAGGGTTCACCACTGATCTGCGGCAAACTCGGGGTCGCCGGACGCTCACCGGCGCCAGGAAGCGAAGACTCGGTGCCAATCTCCGGCGAGACCGGAGCGACCGGCGCAGTCGCATCGGTACTGACCTGTGGTGCCGTGCTTGCATTGGCAGCGCTTGGCGCTTCCGCGGCTACCTGCGGCAGAGCGGCCACATCGGTCTCGACTGACGTGTCGGTGCCGGCTTCCAGGTTCGGCCCTTCGTCACCGGCAACGTCTGGCGCATCCACCGCCAGGGGGGTCTCGACATCGGTTCCGGGCGACTGGCCGGGCGCCTCGGGCACGACCAAAGCTTCTCCTGCCTGCCCCGGCTGCTCGCTGTCGGAAATCGCGGGAGGCTCGGGGGCATCCTGCGGCGTCTGGGGCATGGCGCCCAACCCGCTCGGCGACTCGACCGAAGGCGTCGGGACCTCAAGCGCAGAGGTATCAAACGCGGGCGGTTGATCGATGGCATCCTCGGGCGCGGTGACCCCACTGGCGGCCTCGGCCTCGGGCCGGGTTTCGGGCTCTGGCACAACCGGGTCGGTCTCGACCCTTGCCTGGTTGAACTCACTGCCGCCCGGCACTTCGACCGGACTCGCGTCCGGCTGAGGAAAACTCAGCTGCTGGCGATCCAGCGTCTGGCTGGACACCACCAAAAGGGCCAAGCCCACAATTCCACCCCAGAAAACCCCTGCGAGAAAGCCGCGTCCCAACGCTCTTTCCTCCGATCTGCTCAAATACCTGTGGGTGCCTTGACGTTACCCGGCACCTCTGGTCGAAGTATACCCGCGCTTTCGCGCGCTGACACCCTATATCTGCACATTCGTGCCCGGGATACGCAAGATGCTGCTACTGATCGACAATTATGACAGCTTCACATTCAATCTCGTCCACTACCTGGGCGAATTGGGCGCCGAATGTGTGGTCCGCCGCAACGATGCGCTGAACGTGCAAGAGGCAATGGCGATGAATCCCTCGGGCATCATTCTTTCTCCCGGACCTTGCGATCCCGACAAGGCGGGCATCTGCCTCGCCCTGACCGAAGCTGCCGCTGAAACCAACGCGCCGCTTCTCGGCGTCTGTCTCGGGCACCAAACCATCGGACAGGCCTTCGGCGGCAAGGTCGTGCGCGCGGGCGAGATCGTCCACGGCAAGATGGGCCACATCCTGCACGAGGGCAAAGGCGTCTTCGCCGGCCTGCCCTCGCCCCTTCAGGGAACGCGTTACCATTCACTTGTCGTCGACCGCGCCACCCTGCCTGATTGCCTCGAAATCACCGCATGGCTCGAAGACGGCACCATCATGGGACTGCGCCACCGCGAAAAACCCATCGAAGGCGTTCAGTTCCACCCCGAGTCGATCCGCTCGGAACATGGCCACGCCATGCTCAAGAATTTCCTGAATAAAGTCCCGGAGCCCGCATGAGCGACGCAATGAAACCCCTGATTTACGCCGCCTCCGAAGGCCCGCTTTCGCGCTCACAGGCGACCGAGGCCTTTGAAATCATCTTCGAAGGCGACGCGACGCCTGCGCAGATGGGCGGCCTCCTGATGGCCATGCGCGCGCGCGGCGAAGCCGTGTCGGAATACACCGCCGCCGCTGGCGTCATGCGCGCCAAATGCGCCGCCGTCTCGGCCCCCGAAGGCGCCATGGACATCGTCGGCACCGGCGGCGACGGAATGGGAACGCTGAATATCTCGACCGCCACCGCCTTCGTCGTGGCGGGCGCGGGCGTGCCTGTTGCCAAGCACGGCAACCGCAACCTGTCGTCCAAATCCGGCGCCGCCGACGTCCAGGGCAAACTTGGCATCGACGTCATGGTCGGCCCCGAGGTCGTCGAACGCGCCCTCAACGAGGTCGGCATCGGCTTCATGATGGCCCCCATGCACCACCCGGCGATGAAACACGTCGGCCCGGTGCGCATGGAGTTGGGCTGCAAGACCATCTTCAACATCCTCGGGCCCCTGACGAACCCTGCCGGCGTCAAACGCCAGCTGACCGGCGCTTTCGCCCCCGACCTGATCCACCCCATGGCCGAGACCCTGCAACTGCTGGGCTCCGAGGCCGCATGGCTCGTACACGGTGCCGATGGCACGGACGAGATCTCGATCTCCGGTCCGACTGCCGCCGCCATCCTGAAGGATGGCAAGATCAAATCGGCCGAGATCCACCCAGAAGACGCGGGCCTCCCAGTCCATCCCTTCCGCGACATCCTCGGCGGCTCTCCCGAGGAAAACGCCGAAGCTTTCCGCGCCCTCCTCGACGGCCAGGCAGGCGCCTATCGAGACGCCGTGCTCCTGAACGCCGCCGCGGCACTCGTGATCGCCGAAAAGGCTGCCGACCTGCGCGAAGGCGTCGCCATCGCCGCCCAGTCCATCGACAGCGGTGCCGCGCGCGAAAAGCTCGAAGGCCTGGCCCGGATCACCTCCGGCGGCTAAGCGTCAGATCCCCTGCTCCATGCGCGCCTTGCGCCGTGACGAGAACTTCATCGGCGGTGCCGCAAGCAGTTCCTCGGTTCCGGTCCAGGCATAGGCCAGCAAACAGGGCTCCTCGGGCCCTGTCGTGATCCGGTGCTCATGCCCCGAGACGTTCAGGATCAGCGAACCCGGCGCATAAACCGCGAGGTCGTTCTCGGACCAGGCCCCCGAAATCGAGACATAGCTCTCCTCGATCTCCTTGTGACTGTGCTGGGGATAGGTCGTCTTGGGCGCGAACAAGACCAGCCCGAGGATCAGCCTCTCCGACGGGATCGGCCCCTGCGGTCCAAGGAACTCGCAATAGGCATATTTCTGCGCCAGCGGCTTCGGCACCTTCTGATATCCAAACTCCCAGGTCAGATCTGAAGCGACATGGGACAATGCCCGCGCCATTGGCGCCATCGCCCCACGCGCGCCATTGTCCAAGGCACGCACCAGATGCGCCACCACCGGCTTGGTGGCCGGCCGTCGCTGCTTCATCGCCGGGTTGGCCTCGATCACCGCTGACAACCGCTCGCGCACATGCCTCCGGTGAGACCGGATCGTCTTGCTCCCCCCGGCAGACCCAAACCGGTACAGGGCCTCAACCTCGCGCAGCAGATAAAGCCAGTCCGGACAGTCTGCCAATCGCTCTTCCACAACCGTATCGCCCATGCCTACCTCCCCCTGCGAACATGCCAGACCGTCTGAAAGCGACACTAGCCTGAATCCGACCCTACTTGCACCAATCAGCGACCCCCGATAGGCGCTTACCTCATGAACACAGCACCTGAGATCCCCGCAGCCTGGGCCAATCTGCCCTTCTTCTTTACAGATTGGCCCCGGATCAAAGCAGCTCTCGCGGCGGACGTCCGACCCATCCTTCCGCCTCCGCACCAACGCTTCGCGGCCCTCTCCGCCACGGCGCCCGACGCCACCCGCGTCGTCATCCTCGGTCAGGACCCCTACCCGTCACCCGGTCACGCAATGGGGCTCGCCTTCTCAGTCACACCCGAGACACCCCTGCCGAAATCCCTGAAGAACATCTACCGCGAGATGGCCGAGGACATCGGCGCACATCCCACCACAGGCGACCTCACCCCTTGGGCGCACCAGGGCGTTCTCCTCCTCAACACCGCGCTCACAGTCCCAGCCGGCACCGTCGGGGGGCACGCAAACCTCGGCTGGAGCACGCTTACCGAACAGGTCCTCGCCCGCCTCTCCGACCGCCCCCGTGCCTTTCTCCTCTGGGGCAATCACGCCCGGGGATTTCGCAAACACGTCGCAGGCGACGGTCACCTCCTCATCGAGACCGCGCACCCCTCACCCCTTTCGGCCTACCGCGGTTTCTTCGGCTCGCGCCCCTTCAGCCGGGTCAACAACTGGCTGACCGCACAAGGCGACGCGCCGATCGATTGGGCGCAGGCCGAAACGCCTTAGTTCGACCCGCGCTTTCTTCTTTTCGGTACTACCCCGGGGAAGTCGCCACTGGCGACGGGGGCAGCGCCCCTCAGGCCGCCACCGCCGTCATCAATCCCGACAGGTAACTCCCCTTCGCGCGCAAGAACGCCTCCAGCCTTTGACCGTAATCCTCCGACACTGCCGTGGCCACCGAGGGGCGCTTGGCGAGGGCGGCCCGCCAGGCCCTCACTTTCGGCGCATTTTCGAAGACCTGCAAATCCACGAACCGGTCAAACACGTCGAAATACCGAAAGACCGGACCAAAGGCAGAATCGACCAGAGAAAACGCTTCGCCAGCGAACCAGGGGCCCTCGCCCAACTCCTGCTCCAGCTTTTCAACCTTCCGGACCACATCGGCCCGCTTTGCTTCGAACCGCTCTTCGTCCTTCGCGGAATACAGGCCCGCGATATCCCCCAGCACGGCAGAGCTGAACTCGACCCAGGCCCGGTGCCGCGCGCGCTCTGTCGCATCGGCGGGATGCAGCGGGTTCGCCTGCGTATCTTCCAGATACTCCAGGATGACTGAAGATTCGAAGATCGGCTGTCCTTCGGCCACCAGCAAAGGCGTCTTGCCCAAGGGGGACAATTCCAAAAACCAGTCCGGCTTGTTGGCAAGATCGATCATGGTCTTTTCAAAGGGCACGCCTTTCTCGGTCAGCGAAATCACGGCGCGTTGGACATAGGGGCACAGAGCGTGGCTCATCAGGTGCAGGGACATTGTCTTGCCTTTCAATTTACATGCAGTTGCATTCAAATTGGGGATCGCATAAATAAATGCAACTGCATATAACTGTGAGTTTTCGCACATGCGTGACGTCAATCCCGAGACACTCGCCGCCTGGACCGGCCTTGCCAAGACGGCCCGCGCCCTGACCGAAACGGTCGAGGCTGCGCTCAAGGCGCAGGGGTACCCGCCACTTGCGTGGTATGACGTCCTTCTCGAACTCGAAAAGGCGCGAAAGGGTCTGCGCCTCAACGACCTTCAGGCCCGGCTGCTATTGCCGCAGTATGGCACATCGCGCCTGCTCGACCGCCTCGCCCGCGAAGGGCTCGTGGAAAAGGACGCCTGCCCCGAGGACGGACGCGGACAGGTGGCGCGGATCACGGACGCTGGCCGCACGCTGCGCAAACGCATGTGGCCGGTCTATGCGGGGGTATTGAACGAAACCATCGGCGACAGGCTTGCCACGACCGACCTCGCCCACCTCGCCGACATGCTGACACGCCTCAACCCGACGGACGGCCGCGCCAACCTGAAACCGGCCTAGTACCGACAATGCTTTTCACCCGCCTCGGGACAGGGTATCCAAGCGCCCATGACCAATGTTCTCGACCGCATCAAGGCCTACAAGCTTGAGGAAATCGCCGCCGCAAAGGCCGCGAAACCGCTGACCGATCTCGAAGCCGAGGCGCGCGCAACCAGCGCGCCCCGTGGATTTGCCCGCGCTCTGCAATCGGCGTCCGAGACAGGCTACGGCCTGATTGCCGAGATAAAGAAGGCCAGCCCGTCCAAGGGCTTGATCCGCGCCGATTTTGATCCGGAGATGCTGGCCAGGGCCTATGAGGCCGGCGGCGCAACCTGTCTTTCGGTCCTGACCGACACGCCTTCGTTTCAAGGCGCGCCCGAATTCCTGACCCAGGCCCGAAACGCCGTGTCGCTGCCGTGCCTGAGGAAGGATTTTCTTTACGACACCTACCAGGTCGCCGAGGCCCGCGCATGGGGGGCCGACTGCATCCTTATCATCATGGCAAGCGTCTCGGACGCACAGGCCAAAGAACTTGAGGATGCCGCGCTAAACACCTGGAATATGGATGTTCTTGTCGAAGTTCACGACGAGAAAGAACTCGACCGTGCGCTTGCGCTTTCATCGCCGCTTCTCGGCGTCAACAACCGCAATCTCAAAACCTTTGAGACTGATCTTGCCACCACTGAACGCCTCGCGACCCGCGTGCCCGAGGACAAGCTCCTGGTGGCAGAAAGCGGGCTTTTCACAGCCGCCGATCTTTCCCGCCTGGCCGAAAGCAATGCTCGGTGCTTCCTCATCGGCGAAAGCCTGATGCGTCAGGACGACGTCACCGCGGCAACCCGCGCGATCCTCGCCAACCCGGTCGCAAGAAAAGGCGCCGCCTGATGGCCGAACTCACCCACTTCGACGCTCAGGGCAAGGCCCATATGGTCGACGTCTCGGATAAGGCGGTTACCGACCGCCTCGCCGTGGCCGAGGGATATATCAGGATGAAGCCGGAAACCCTTGAACCATCACGGAAGGCCGCGCCAAAAAAGGTGACGTCCTCTCCGTCGCGCGGCTAGCCGGCATCATGGGCGCAAAGAAGACAGCCGAGCTGATCCCTCTATGCCATCCGCTGCCGATCACCAAGGTCGCCGTTGAACTGACGGCCGATCCCGCGCGTCCCGGCGTCCGCGTCGAGGCCACCGTCAAGACCTCTGGCCAAACCGGGGTCGAGATGGAGGCGCTGACCGCCGTCGCGACGGCTTGCCTGACTGTGTACGACATGGTCAAGGCCATCGAAAAGGGCATGGTCATCGAAGACATCCGACTTGTCCTCAAGGACGGCGGCAAATCGGGGCGCTACGAGGCCCAGCCGTGATTTCCGTCGAAGAGGCCCTGGGCCATATCCTGGACCTCGCCAGACCGCCTGAGAGCGAAACAGTGCCGCTGCGCGAAACCGCCGGGCGCGTGCTTGCAGCTCCCGTGGTCGCGACCCGCAACCAGCCCCCGTTCCGCGCTTCGGTGATGGACGGATATGCCGTAGCGGGGAACCACTCCAGCTATCGTGTCGTCGGTATATCCGCCGCGGGTCATGCCTTTACCGACTCCCTTCCGGACGGTGACTGCGTGCGGATCTTCACAGGCGGGGTGGTCCCCAACCAGGCCACCCGCGTTGTCATCCAAGAGGATGTCAGCCGCGAAGGCGACACCATCATTCTTTCAGACAAAGCAGATTCACAAATCTATATCAGGGATATAGGCGCGGACTTTAAGGTTGGTGACCGCATCCCGGCGCCGCGGCGCCTCAGCCCGGCCGACGTCGCCCTCGCCGCGGCGATGAACGTGCCCGAGGTCACCGTCGCACGGCGGCCGCGTGTTGCCTTCATCGCCACCGGCGACGAACTGGTCATGCCAGGCGAAACCCCGGCGCCAGACCAGATCATCGCTTCCAATACCTTTGGTCTCGCGGCAATCGCCGAACAGGAGGGCGCGGTGGCGCAGCTCTTGCCGATCGCCCGAGACACCCCGGCCTCGCTGACAGCCGCACTGAACCTTGCCCGGACCGCCGATCTCATCGTCACCATCGGCGGCGCTTCGGTTGGTGACCACGACATCGTCGGCGCCGTGGCAAAGGACCTTGGGTTTGATCGCGCCTTCTACAAGATCGCGATGCGACCTGGAAAACCGCTCATGGCGGGCCGCATCGGTGACACACCAATGATGGGATTGCCCGGAAATCCGGTTTCATCAATGGTTTGCGGACACATCTTCCTGCGCCCACTCATCCGCGCCATGCAGGGCCTGCCCAAGTCGGCCCTGCCGCAGCACAGCGCCACGCTTACCCACCCTGTCGGCAAGAACGGACCGCGCCTCCACTATATGCGCGCCTGGATCGATGGCGACGCCATCACTGCTGCCGAGCGCCAGGACAGTTCGTTGCTTTCGGTCCTCTCCGGCGCAAACGCCCTCCTGGTCCGTGCGCCACACGACCCGGCGCGAGACGCCGGCACGCAGGTCAGCTACATAAAACTTTAACGACTGTTGACACAAAACAGGAACACGCATAGAACATACTCTGAACACGGAAAGATAATCCGCCCCGTGAGCAGAGGAGGTTTGCCTTAATGTTGACCCGCAAACAATTGGATTTGCTGGAATTCATCCACAAGCGCGTACAGCGTGATGGCGTTCCACCTTCGTTCGATGAAATGAAAGAGGCTCTGGACCTGCGGTCCAAGTCCGGTATCCACCGTCTGATCACGGCGCTTGAAGAACGTGGTTTCATCCGTCGTCTCGCCCACCGGGCCCGTGCCATCGAGATCGTCAGGCTTCCTGAGGCGCTGGATAAAGGCCATGGCTTTACGCCCCGTGTCATCGAGGGCGACCGTCCCGACGGCCCGCCGCCCCCCGCTGCCATGCCGATCGAGGCCAGCGCGCTGGAATTGCCAGTCATGGGCCGGATCGCAGCCGGCGTGCCGATCGAGGCCATCAGCGAGGTCAGCCACAAGATTGCCGTCCCCGGCCAGATGGTTGGCAAGGGTCATCACTACGCGCTTGAGGTCAAAGGCGATTCCATGATCGACGTCGGCATCAACGACGGTGATATCGTGATTATCCGCGAGACATCGGTGGCCGACAACGGCGACATCGTCGTCGCCCTTGTCGAGGATCAGGAGGCCACGCTGAAGCGGTTTCGCCAGTCCGGCAACACGATCGCGCTCGAAGCGGCCAACCCTGCATACGAAACCCGGCTGTTCCGCGATGACCAGGTCAAGGTCCAGGGTCTGCTTGTCGGGCTGATCCGCAGCTACTGACACCAGCATTCGGCTCGGGGCTCACGTCCCGCGCCTCCTCACATCCCATTAGGGCGACCACAACCGGGTGCCCGCCACGTCTTGTGCCGTCACGATCACCAGCGCGTCACCCTCTCGCTGCAAAGCCAGTGCACCGGTGGCGTCCAAGCGCCTGATATCATAGACCCGGCAGCCTTCCGGCTCCCTTGCCGGGACATTTACCACAACAAGGTCGACGTCATGGCAGGCCCCTACGGCCAGGGCAGCAGCCGATTTGCCTGTCGCGTGCACAACTTTTGCGGCCCCGACATTGAACCACTGCCGCCTCCCGACCCTGACGAACGCGCTACGATCCGATGCCTCTTCCTGCGAGGCTCCGTCGCCGTCGTTCTCCAGCCAGCTCTGGGCCGAAAACCCGTCACCGCGCGGCTTGGACAGGGCGCGCCCCTCCTCGGTCATGATCCCCACCAGCCCCCCGGACTGCGAAACCAGCGCATAGGGCCTTTCAGAAGCGCTCCAAAGCGCCATGGCCACCCCGATGACCGGAACCCCGGCCAACCGCCCCCAGCCCTGCCAAAGGACGATCCACAAAGCCCCCAGGACAAGAACAGGCACCACTTCTCGCGAAGGCGATACAACAAACGACAGGGCTCCATGCCAGCCCGACACTGTGTCCGCCACCCACAGGATCCACAGAATTGGCGCCTCCATGACTTTCAGGCCGATCCAGGCCAGTCCAAATGGTGCCAGCAAGGCCGCAAGCACCGCGCCGGGAATGATCAGCGCGCCCATCAGGGGCACCGACACGATATTGGCGATCAGACCATAGTGCGGGACCTGGTTGAAATGGGCCGCGGCGACCGGCGCGGTCGCCAGCCCGGCGACAAGGGACGATAGGGCGACGCCGGTGAATACCCGCAGGGCAAACGGCCCGCGCATGTTGCGCCCGCGCATTTCGCCAAAGACAGCAACAAGGGCCGTGGTCGCCGCAAAGGACATCTGGAACCCCGGGCCATACAGGGCTTCGGGGCGCAGGCTCAGCACGATCAGCGCGGCGAGCGCCACCGATCTCAGTGTAATCGCCCTGCGGTCGACGAGTATGGCGCCGAACATCACCGCGACCATGATAAAGGCTCTCTCGGTGGCGACGTTGCCGCCCGACAGCGCCAGGTATCCTGCCCCCGCAGCGAGCGCTCCGACTGCCGCGATCTTTTTGGCGTTCATGAACAACGACACCCGCGGGACAAAGGCCAGGGCCACGCGGATCGCGGCAAAGACAAAACCGGACAGCAGCCCCATGTGCAGCCCGGAAATCGCGAGAAGATGCGCCAGGTTCGACGCTCGCAAGGCCTCCAGCGTATCGCCGTCCATGCTCGACCGGTCTCCGGTCGTAACCGCCGCCGCAAATGCCCCTGCACGCCCCGGCAGGACGGCCTGAACCGCCGCGCTGATCCTCATACGCAGCCTGTAGAGCGCCAGTGCCACGCCGTCCCCTTCATGTGGCGCAAGGACAAGAACCGGCGATCTGGTGTAGCCGACCGCGCCAAGCCGTTGGAACCAGGCATGACGGCGAAAATCGAAGCCACCCGGCTCGACCGCACCGCCGGGTGGCGAGAGATGACCGGTGGTGAAGACCGTAAGTCCTGGTTCGGCTGAGAAAAAGCCCTGTTGGCCGTGAAGGGAAATGCGCACGCGTTCCGGAGTCGCGTGGGCGCCGATATCGCCCAAATTGACGTGATCAAGAGTGAGCCTCAAAGCATCCGACGTCGATCGGTCGATTCCGACGATACGTCCTTCGATGGGACCATAGTACCGAAACTCCAACACCTGCCCGGCGACAAGATGTGCCCGCCCGCCTGCCGCAGCGAAACCAGCCAGGAGAAGTGCGAGGCCCCAGAACCATGGCCTTGTTGAAACGCTGACCCGAACCACCATTGCCATGACAGCGACCAGCGAAAGGGCGACCAGCCCCCAGGTCGTTGCTCCGGGCTCCGTCTTCAGAGCGAAATAAAGGCCGATCCCGGCCCCATAAAAAACCGCTGCCCAAGGGAACAGATACCCGCGTTGAAGGTTCAGGTCGAAAAAGGCCGTCAGCCTGCGCACCCTTGTGACCTCCCGGTGCCTTGAGTACACCACGGCGAGATTAATGCGCTCATGGTTTCCGGAAGGTTAATTCATCAATGACCGAACGCCCCGTCGTCACCCGTTTCGCCCCCTCGCCCACGGGTTATCTCCACATCGGAGGCGCCCGCACCGCTCTGTTCAACTGGCTTTACGCCCGCCACTGCGGCGGCACCTTCTTGTTGCGCATCGAAGACACGGATCGCGCCCGCTCGACGCCCGAGGCGACCGAGGCCATATTCGCCGGACTGAGGTGGCTGGGGCTTGATTGGGACGGCGAGGCCTACAGCCAGTCAGCGCATCAGGATCGCCATGTCGAAGTTGCCAAACAGATGCTGGCCAACGGCAAGGCCTACAAATGCTTTTCGACGCCCGAAGAGATCGAGAAATTCCGCGAAGAAGCGCGGGCCGAGGGCAGGTCCACTCTCTTCCGCTCGCCCTGGCGCGATGTTCCGGAAAGCGATCACCCTGACGCGCCGTTCGTCGTGCGCGTCAAGGCACCTCAAGAAGGTGAAACCATCATCCGCGACCAGGTTCAGGGCGACGTGACGATCAAGAACGATCAGTTGGACGACATGATCGTCCTGCGCTCGGACGGAACGCCGGTCTACATGTTGGCCGTTGTCGTCGACGACCACGACATGGGCGTCACCCACGTGATCCGGGGCGACGACCACCTTAATAACGCCGCGCGGCAGATGCTGGTCTACGACGCCATGGGCTGGGACGTTCCGGTCTGGGCCCATATCCCGCTGATCCACGGAGAGGACGGCAAGAAACTTTCCAAGCGTCACGGCGCATTGGGCGTCGAGGAATGGGCGGCCGCCGGGTATCCGGCCTCGGGCATGCGAAATTACCTGGCCCGCCTGGGCTGGAGCCACGGCGACGATGAGTTTTTCACTGACGAACAGGCCAAGGCCTGGTTCGATATCACGGGAATCCGCAAATCTCCGGCCCGGTTTGACACGAAAAAACTGGCCTCGATCTGCGGCCAACACATCGCGGCGACCGGCGATGATGCACTCGTAGCGGAGATTCATGAATTTTTGATGATTTCTGGTCACGATGCGCTCACAGAAGATCAAAAAGCTGGCCTTGCAAGGGCGATGTACTGCCTCAAGGACCGTGCCAAAACCTATCCTGAGATCCTTGAAAAGGCTGCATTTATACTGAATACTCGCCCAATCGAGCCAGACGAGAAATCGGCCAAGGCACTGGATTCGGTATCCCTTGGTATACTGAGTGAATTGACGCCGCACCTGCAAAATGCTAGCTGGAGCCGCGACGCGCTCGAGGGCGTCGTTCAGTCCTTTGCCGAAGCCCATGACACAAAACTCGGTAAGCTTGCCGGCCCGCTTCGCGCAGCCCTGTCAGGACGGCCTGTTTCGCCCAGCATCTTTGACATGATGTTGGTCCTGGGACGGGACGAAACAGTGGCCAGACTGAACGACGTGACCGCGTGACGTAACCTAATCGCCGCACTTGCGGGACCTTAAAACAGGGGACAACATGGCTGAAACCGACAAGACCGCCAAACTTTCGTACGACGGCAAAGAGTTCGAGCTGCCCGTACTTTCGCCGACATGCGGGCCCGATGTCATCGACATCCGCAAGCTCTATGCTCAGGCAGACGTCTTCACATACGATCCGGGGTTCACGTCGACCGCTTCATGCGATTCAACCATAACATTCATCGACGGTGACAAGGGCGAGCTTCTTCACCGTGGCTATCCCATCGACCAGTTGGCTGAAAAATCGCACTTCCTCGAAGTGTGCTACCTGCTTTTGTACGGTGAGTTGCCGACGGCCGACCAACTCGAAGATTTCGAAAGTCGCGTCACCCGCCATACAATGCTGCACGAACAGATGCAGTATTTCTTCCGCGGGTTCCGCCGTGACGCTCACCCGATGGCGACCATGGTCGGTGTCGTCGGCGCCATGTCGGCATTCTACCACGACTCGACCGACATCGCCGACCCCTGGCAGCGCGAAGTCGCTTCGATCCGCTTGGTCGCCAAGATGCCGACCATCGCCGCATGGGCGTACAAGTACTCGATCGGCCAGCCGTTCATCTATCCGCGCAACGATCTCGACTATGCCTCGAACTTCCTGCACATGTGCTTTGCGGTGCCGGCCGAGGAATACGAGGTCAACCCGATCATCTCGCGCGCGATGGACCGGATTTTCACTCTGCACGCAGACCACGAGCAGAATGCGTCAACATCGACAGTCCGTCTTGCTTCATCGTCGGGCGCAAACCCATTCGCCTGCATCGCGGCCGGCATTGCCTGTCTCTGGGGCCCCGCCCACGGCGGCGCCAACCAGGCCTGTCTGGAAATGCTGCGCGAAATCGGTTCGCCCAACCGAATCCCTGAATTCATCGAACGCGCGAAGGACAAGAACGACCCCTTCCGCCTGATGGGCTTTGGCCACCGCGTATACAAGAACTTCGACCCGCGCGCCAAGGTCATGAAGCAGTCGGCAGACGAGGTTCTCGAACTCCTCGGTATCGAGAACAACCCGACGCTGCAGGTTGCCAAGCAACTTGAACAGATCGCGATCAACGATCCGTACTTCCAGGAAAAGAAGCTTTATCCGAACGTCGACTTTTACTCGGGTATCATCCTCGATGCGATCGGGTTCCCGACCTCCATGTTTACGCCGATCTTTGCCCTGGCACGGACCGTCGGATGGATCAGCCAGTGGAAAGAGATGATCGCCGACCCACAGATGAAGATCGGTCGTCCGCGCCAGCTTTATGTCGGTGCCGCAAGCCGCGATTACGTGGATGTCGAAAACCGCTGATGCTCAAGACAGCATCGCAAAATGGGGGCCGTTGGCCCCCATTTTTTTGCCTATCGGCCTTCGAACTCTGCCGGTCTTTTTTCCAGGAAGGCTATGACGCCTTCCCGGAAATCCCGTGACTTGCCGCATCTGCCCTGTAAGCGGGCCTCGAGAAACAGTTGATCCTCCAGCGAATTTTCATAACTGGCGCGCATTGCGGCCTTGGTCTGCATATAGGCAACGGTCGGACCGGTGGACAATTGGTCGACCCGGCTCTTCCAATGATCCTCGAAATCCTCATCGGCAACAGCCTCCCAGATCATGCCCCACTCGGCCGCCTGTCTTGCAGAAATAGGCTCGGCAAAAAGAGAGGCCCCCATGGCGCGCGCAAACCCGACCTGACGCGGCAGCCAATAGGTGCCACCGGCATCCGGCATCAGACCGATCCGCGTAAAAGCCTGCAGGAAGACTGCGCTTTCCTTGGCAATGACGACGTCCGCGGCCAGGGCAAGGTTTGCCCCTGCACCCGCAGCGGCCCCGTTTACCGCGCTGATGACCGGAACCGGGCAATCAAAAATCGCCCGCAGGAGCGGGATGTATTCGTCGCGTAGCGTGCGCTCCAGATTCGCTGAGGTGATCGACTTCGCCCGATCGCTCAGATCCTGCCCTGAACAGAATGCATCTCCGGCGCCGGTCAGGACAATAGCGCGCACAGTTTGCGCTGCTTCCTGGATGGCGTGCAGCAGTTCCGCCCGCATCTGTTTATTCAGAGCGTTCTTAACGTCAGGCCGGTCCAATGTGATCAGGGCATGGCCGTCGCTGACCTCGGTGCGGATGGTTTGGTATTCCATTTTGGCGCGTCCTCTTCATCGCTCCACCTCACATAAGTGAACCGAACGGTTCGGTAAAGGCGAACGCGACGTCTCAGTCGTCAAGAAGCTTTGCCAAAGTCTGCTTTTCTTCGTCTGTCAGTTCGTCCCCACCCGAGTTAGGACGCCGCCGTCTGAGATAGAGAACCGAAATCGCCAGACCGGAAACCAGAAGCGCGGGGCCTGCAAACCACAGGATCAGATTGGCACCCGTGTTTTGCGGCTTAAGCAGGACATACTCACCGTAACGCGCGACGACAAAGTCGACCACCTGAGCATCACTATCACCCTCCGAGAGCCGTTCGCGCACCAGCAGACGCAGATCCCTCGCTAGGTCCGCGTTGGATTCATCAATCGACTCGTTCCGGCAGACCAGGCAGCGCAACCCCTTGGAGATTTCGCGCGCGCGCTGTTCAAGGGCCGGATCGTCCAGAACCTCGTCCGGCTGCACCGCCCATGCAGCACCGGACATGGCAAGCAAAAAAGCCAACACGCGGATCATTCGGCAGGCACCCCCGGTGCCGCACGCCTTTTGCCGGCAGCCACGCGGAAGCGCCGGTCTGTCAGAGAGAACCCGCCCCCGATCGACATGATGATGGCACCGGCCCAAATCCAATTGGCAAAAGGTTTCAGATAGCTTCTTACCACCCAACTGCCGTCCGTCTGCTGATCACCGATGACCAGATAGATGTCGCGAAATACGCCATTGTCGATTGCGGCCTCGGTCGTGGGCATACCGGCGACGGGATAGACGCGGGCCTCGGGGAAAAGACGTGCGACCTCATTCCCGTTCGAACTCACCGCCACTTCGGCCATTGTCGTGAAATAGTTGGGACCGCGCGACTTTTGCACATCTACCAATGTCACGTCGTAGCTGCCAAGCGCGAAGCTCTCGCCCATGTGCATCGTGCGGATGTCCTCGGTCTGCCACGCGGTCATGCAGGCGATGCCGACAAAAGTGATCCCCAGTCCGGCATGGGCTATCACGCGCCCCCAGTCCGCGCGCGGAAGCCGCATCAGCCGGCCAAACTTGGCGGCCACCCCTCCGCGCCCGACGCGTACCCACAGATCAACACCGGCTCCCACAATCAGCCAGCTTCCAAGGAAGACGCCAACAGGCGCAAGCACGGTCTTTTCGGTCTGGATGGTCCATGCCAGGGCCGCCAGGGCAAATGCCAGGGCCAACGCTCCCCAAAGCGACCGCAATTGTCGGCCAAGCCGGGCGCGTTTCCATGGCAGGATCGCTCCAATCGGAAGGATGGCGGCGATAAGGATCATGAACGGTGTGAACGCGGCATCAAAGAACGGCGGACCCACCGACAATTTTCGATCCCAGAGCATCTCGGCCAGCAGCGGCCAGATTGTTCCGATGAACACCACGAAGGCAGCGACGGCCAACAGGACGTTATTCAATACCAAAGCGCTTTCCCGGCTTACAACCGCGAACACGCCCTTGGCCTGCATCTCACCCGCGCGCGCTGCATAGAGCGTCAAGGCACCGCCCATGAAGACTGCAGTGATCGCGAGAAGATACACACCGCGCTCGGGGTCGTTGGCGAATGCGTGGACACTGGTCAGAACACCGGATCGAACAATGAACGCACCAATCAGCGAGAACCCGAATGCCAGGATCGCCAGAAGGATCGTCCAGGACTTCAATGCCTCGCGTTTTTCGACCACGATGGCCGAATGCAACAGCGCTGCCGAGATCAGCCATGGCATGAACGATGCGTTTTCGACCGGGTCCCAGAACCAGAAACCGCCCCAGCCCAACTCGTAATAGGCCCACCAGGACCCAAGCGCGATACCGATGGTCAGCATGACCCAGGCCAGCAATGTCCAGGGGCGTACCCATCTGCCCCAGGCGGCATCGACACGCCCCTCGATCAACGCGGCGACCGCGAAGGAAAACGACGTCGAAAGACCGACATAGCCCAGGTAGAGAAACGGCGGATGGAAAGCCAGACCGGGGTCCTGAAGCATGGGGTTCAAGTCCTGGCCGTTCATCGGAGGGGCCGCCAGACGGATGAAGGGGTTCGACGTAAAGATCAGAAAGCCTAGAAAAGCCACGCCAACCGCCCCCTGCACCGCAAGGACGCGGGCACGCAGACTTTGCGGAAGCCCGGCACCGAACAAGGCCACCAGGGCGCCGAACAGCGCGACGATCAGGCACCATAGCAGCATCGACCCTTCGTGGTTCCCCCAAACGCCGCTGATCTTGTACAGCATGGGTTTGAGCGTATGCGAATTCTGGACAACCAGCCGTACCGAAAAGTCCGATGTCACGAAGGCATACATCAGCGCACAGAAGGAAAAGGTCAGAAGAACCGCCTGAGCCATCGCGGCAGGTTCGGCCATGGCCATCCACGATTGCCGTCGCCGGTGGGCCCCAAGCAACGGAATGACGGTTTGCAGCGCCGCGACCAGCAGCGCCAGAATCAAGGTTAGGTGACCGAGTTCAACTATCATGGTCACAGGATATTCCGCCCCACCGCCCGCGCCAAGGGCGCGAGACGAGAGGTCGCAAGCAAGTTTTCGTCAGATCAGGAAATGGACCAGCGCCGACACCACCACGCTTCCCCCAACCGGCAGGAGAAAAAACTTTTCGCGGTGGCCGAACGATCTGCCAATGACCTGAAAATGCAGCATCGCACCTACACAATAGACGGAAAGGCACATCAGTAGCACTGGATTCTCCACCATCCAGTCCGGCTGGTGCAAGGCGCTGAAACTCCACCACCACCCCATGACGCTGGCCGCTCCGGCCCAGCCGAACGACATACCCATGGCCAGAGGCGTCGCACGCCGGGCCCATAGCCAAAGAAACGTCAGAGAGATCATCGCGGCCATCAGGGTGAATGCACCATAGCCGATCCGGTAGGACGTCTCGAAACCGAAGAACTCGTTCATGATCAGGAATGCCAGGCCCACGGCCGACAGGAGAATGATTGGCCTGCTCATTTCGACATTACCTCTCGTACTGCGGCATCCAACTGCTCGGCCGCCAGGGTGTTGCGTTCGATTGACTTTCTCAGCCGCCGCCCGGCCAAAAACCAACGCAGTCGCGTCAATGCTCCCAGGATCATCGTCTAACTCCTTGGCATGCGTTCACGGATGACGGTCGCGATTTCGGTCAGCACAGCCGCGTTCTTGTCGAGCACCTTGCGCGTGGCGCTGTCCTTTTCCGCATCCCGCCACAGGAGGAAGAACACCAGGATGACCCAGGGACCGTGTTCCGAGACAAGCTTCAGAAGAAGATCACCGCCCATTTTCGCGGCTCCAATCCTCCAGGGCCTGGTTTCGTTCTTCGCGATCGAACGCCGTCGGGGCTTCAAGACCGCGGATGTTTTCGGCAACACGGGGCGTATTTGCCAGGACCATGGCCAGTCCCCGCTGAAAATCCTGCGATTTCGTCTGGTGCCGTGCGCCGAAATAGAACGACACGATGACTGCCATGAGCCACCAAAGGGGCTCGGGCACCAGCGCGATGCCCTGCATTCTCTGTGCAAACCACACAGGATTGAACATTGCCGAGACGAACAAACCTAGGGTTCCAAGGGCCAGCATGGGTCGCGGCAACCGGTTGATGGCATCCATCAACCTGTCGAAGCCGCTCTTGCGGGCCTGGGTGAACTCGGCAGCGAATTGCGCCAGCGCGGCAGATTGGCCCAGCGAGTCACGAACGGCCTGGGCTTCGGCGTTCGGACGAAAAACTTCGACCGTTTCACGAAGCGCATTTCGGTTCCCCCCGAAAATGACCTGCAAGATGTCTCCGATCAGCCCCATGCGCGGGTCCTTTCGCGATGTTCCGCATCCGTGAGGTGATAGCGGCGCGAAATGAATGTCTCGGCGCGCCGTATCCATCCCCCCTTGCCGCCATCTTTCCTACGCGCATATTTGCGGCTGGCCGGGCGCCGATCGCCCAGCCGGTAATAATAGTTCCGCCGCGCAATCCCGTAGGCGTCGGCAATATGGTTGGGCGCCGCCTGTACTGCAGCCTTTGCCGCCGCAACCGTTTCCGGACCGATCACTCCATCGGCAACGGCAGGAAACCCCATGTCATTTAGAAGGCGCTGCAGCAGTTTCACTGACTGGCTACCAGCATTGACGTACATGTCGAAAACGGATGGTTGCAGTGCCTCGGGAAGGCGCGAAATGCCGGTCCTGTGAAAATAGTGCTCAAGGAAAATGCCGCGCGCTTCACTCTTGCTCAAGCGTCGCACGTCGCGTGCATCGACTCGTCCGTCGCCCGTCAAATCAAGACCAAGCCGGCGCAGTGTATGGACGGTGACACCATATTTCGTCGCCCCCCCTGGATCAGCGGGGTCGTCGACATACCCGCCTTCCCGCGCGATGATTTCATCAGCAATGGAAGAAATGTGTTTCATGGCCCCGCACCAAGTTCATGCGGGGCACCCTGCGCTCAGACGGTTAACGGGCTGAAAACTATCCGTTCGGGTCCTGATAGACCCCCTGTTCGCGCAACGCGTCGATCACCTCTGCGGGCATGTAGGTTTCGTCGTGCTTTGCCAATAGCTCGCGCGCCCGAAAGACACCGTCGACGTAATATCCCTTGGCAATCGTACCCTGCCCTTCACCGAACAAATCCGGAGCCGGGTCGTCGCCGACATATATGACCGGAACCTCGGCGTTGCCGTCGGTGACCACGAACTGGAACGAAACGCCCTGAACAGGAGTCATCGAGCCGTCGACCACTAGACCACCAATCTGGAAGAACTCGTCCTCGGGCGGCGGAGAGGCCAGAACTTCGGTCGGCGAGCGGAAGAACTGGAAGGCATCTTTCGGCAAGAACCAGAGCACGGCAAGCACGCCAACAATACATAGCCCGGCGAGCGCCAGAACTTGGACGCGGCGTTGTTTCTTCAGACCCTTCATGTGTCACCTCCGTAGGGATGATGTGATGATCTTGGCTAAAAATTTCAACGCGGCAGAATCGCCCGCCCCGACCGGCCCGAGTCTGCCCGGCCTTCCATCCTCTCGCCAGCGCGGAATTCAAGGATAGACCGGCACCCCCATCAACCCGCTGGTTTCCTCTTCTCCCAACATCAGATTGGCGTTCTGAATGGCCTGCCCGGACGATCCTTTGGTCAGATTATCCAGAACTGCGACAATCGTGGCACGGCCCGGCAACCGGTCTTGCACGATTCCGATATGGCAAAAATTCGAGGCCCGAACGTCCTTCATCTGGGGCACTTCGCCCATCGGAAGCACCTCGACGAATACCTCGTCTTTGTAAGCGGCGCCCAGCGTCGCGTGGACCGTTGCCGCATCGCCTTTGACATAGCACGTCAACAGAATTCCCCTGGTCGCAGGAACGAGATGCGGGGTGAACTGAACCCGCACCTCGCGTCCGGCAACTTTGGAAAACTCCTGATCGAATTCGCCAAGGTGACGATGCGTGCCGCCGATCGAATATCCTTTGACGTTCTCATAGAGCTCCGAAAACAAAAGATGCTCTTTCAACGACCGGCCCGCCCCGGAGGTTGCGGCCTTTAGGTCCATCACGATGTCATCCAGATCAATAGCCCCGGCTTCAATCAAGGGTCTCAGCGCGAACTGGCCGGTGGCCGCGTTGCATCCCGTGCCTGCAACAAGGCGGGCCGCCCGAATGTCCTGCCGATAGAACTCGGTCAGGCCATAGACCGCCTGTTTCTGTGTCTCGACTGCCCCATGGGGCTTGCCATACCAGTCCTCATAGCTTTCCGGGTCACTGAGCCTGAAATCCGCCGAGAGATCGACGACCTTCACATGCGCGGGAATGGACGGGACAACTGCCTGGCTGGTGGCATGGGGCAGCGCGCAGAACACAAGATCAACACCGTCATAGTCCAGGTCCTCGATCCTGGTCAGAACCGGCAGATCCAGATGACGCAGGTGGGGATACACTGCGGACATGGGCTGTCCGGCCTTGCGGTCTCCGGTCAGGGCCACGATTTCGAAAGTTGGGTGCGTCGCGATCAGCCGGACCAGTTCTGCACCGGTATAGCCTGACGCGCCCAGGATGGCGATTTTATGGGGCATCTGCCCTCTCCTTGAAGCTCTTGAATGGTTTGTACGTGGGCGACACCCACATCACTGCCCGCAAGCGCGGGATCAGGCGGCGTGGAAGTCCGTTCGTCGTCGCAGGAACCGCGTGGCCTGATCGCTGACGCGTTGCGGGTCCCCGGTTGTCAGGAACATCGACACATTGCCCGGACCGCGCATTTCGGGATGGCGCTCAAGATAGTCGGAAAGACTGTCCGCCACCAACTTGGGCTGGCTGTAGACCTTTACGTCGGCCCCGAGCGCCGCCTGGAAGTCCGCCTCGACGATCGGATAGTGCGTACAGCCCAGAATGGCCGCGTCCGGGTTGGGCATCTTCCGCTTCAAGGCATCGACATGCGAACGCACGAGCGCCTCGGCAAGGATCATGTCACCGTCTTCGATCGCATCGACGACCCCGGCACAGGCCTGGGCCTCGACGTCCACGCCGATAGCCCGAAAGGCAAGCTCGCGTTGGAACGCACGGCTCGAAACCGTCGCCGGTGTCGCGAAAAGCGCGACGTGCTTCACGGCCACTTCCCGCGGCGGAGAATTATCGCCCCAATGCCTCTCGGTCAGTGCCTCGATCAAAGGCACAAAGACACCCAGCACCCTCTTGCCCTCGGGCACCCAGCCCTCCTGCATGCGCCGAAGGGCAGCAGCGCTCGCGGTATTGCAGGCCAGGATCACAAGGTCGCAGCCGGCATCGAACAGCCGCTGAACACCTTTGGTTGTCAGGTCATAAATATCGTCGGCGTCGCGCACCCCATAAGGTGTATGCGCATTGTCGCCGTAATAGACGACAGGCAGTTCCGGAAGCTCCTCAGCCACCGCCCGATAGACCGTCAGTCCACCAAGTCCACTATCGAATATTCCGACGGCCATTTTCGCCAGCCTGCCTGTGTTTGTCGTCAAACTCGAATCCATAGGTCGGGGATTCGAAGTCCTTCGGCGACAGGGCATAGGTCCGGGCCCGCAAAAAGTCCATCAATGCTTTTTGGTTCCGGCTGAATTCTGACATTTCTTCGGACGAGATGGGGCCTCCGATGGCGATCTTGACCGCGGAGTCGACACGGCGCCCGAACTCATTAATCAGCAATCCCATGCGCAAGGTCGCATGAAGATGGCTGGCAAGCTGGAATAGCCGCGAGTTTGCCCCCTCGAAGCAGATAGGAACGACCGTCGCCTTGGACTTCAGGATCATCTTGGCTGTGAAGGCCCGCCAGACAGGGTCAAGCGGTTCGGAGAACGGGCGCGCCGAGGTTGACACCGTTCCGCCGGGGAAGACCCCGATTGCGCCGCCGTCCGCCAAATACGCCAGAGCCCGCCTACGCGTCTCGATATTCGTTGCGACGGCGTCCTTGGTTTCATCAAAACTGATAGGCAGGATGACCCGATCCAGGTCCGTTGCCTTGCGGAAGACCCGATTGGCGAGAATTCGAAAATCGCCACCGCGCGATTTATTGAGCACATAACCCATCATCAGGCCATCCAGGATGCCGAACGGATGGTTCGAGACCACAACCAGCGGGCCCGTCTTGGGAATGTCGCTCAGATCGCCGCGTGTCGCATCAAGCGATAAGCCGTATCGCGCAACCATCACATCCCAGAAATCAAGCCCGGATTCCACGTCCGCATCATACCCGGCTGCACGCCGGATCAGCCTCAGACGTCCAGTCGCGTTTTCCATTGCCCGGATGACCGCGCGCCCGCTGCGGGTTTCTGCCGAATGCGCGTAACTTATATCGCGCGCGATCTGACTTTTCATATTGTGCCTTTGCCACGCTCAGTTTGGCACTACTGGCAGATCAGCACCTGATCGAGTGACAATTTCATGAACTCGCCTTCGCTGGCAGGGGTGTGTCCCACCCGCAGCAAAAGAGCCGGTCCCAATGATACTCAATCCGACCGGCTACTGCGCCGCGTCAACCACAGGCGGATGAATCAAAGCCTCGCGGATCTCAGCGCGGCGTTTTTCGGCGTTTTCAATACTGGCCAGCTTCACAGGCCCAAAACCGCGGATTTGCAGCGGAAGCCGTGCCAGGGCCAACGCCGCCTCGGCGTCATGGTCGGAAAGCGTCAACAGCCAGGCCATATCGCGCTCATATTGCCGGATCAGCTTGCGCTCCATCTTCCGCTCGGCCGTAAAGCCGAAGGGATTGAACGGAGTGCCCCGCAAGACCTTCATCTTGGCCAGAGCCGGCCAGAGCCCGGCAAATCGGTCGCTGAACGCCCGTTTTCTCGGCCGCCCATCTGCACCCTTTTTCTGAAGCAAGGGCGGCGACAGGTGATAGGTCAGCTTGATATCACCTTCGAAGGCCTCTTCAGCCCTGGCCCGGCTCTGGCCGAGAAGTCGTGCAACCTCGAATTCGTCTTTGTAGGCCAGTACCTTATGATACCCCAAGGCCACCGCTTCCCGCATCGCAGGGTCTTCGAACCGGTCGACAAGTCTGCGATACCTGCGTGCAAGTCGAATACCCTGATAGGCAACCAGCAACCGCTCCCTCTCAGCGATCCGTTCGTCAAGCGACTTGGGAAGCGCGATGGTCTGATGACCAGACAGCTTTTCCACGGCCTCGCCATTTAAGGCAGCCCAACGGCCTATCTCAAAAGCACGGGTATTCTCTGTGGGCTTTGCACCATTCAGTTCGATGGCGCGGACAAGCGCTTGGTGCGAAATCGGAACTTGCCCAAGCTGCCAGGCCGCGCCCAGAAGGATCATGTTGGAAAAAATGGCATCTCCCAAGACACGGCGCGCAAGGTCGGATGCGTCGAATTGCGTTAACTTGCCAATCTTCGCTTCCAGCATCAGCAAAAGCCGATCGCCCGGAATGGTCAGGTCCGGGTTGCGGGTGAAATCGCCGGTGACGGTCTCGTGCGTATTCACAACGCCCCTGGTGTGCTCGGGCCGAAGAAGCTGCGTGGTTTTGGTGCCGGCCGAGACCACCAGATCGCCGCCAATCAGGGTATCCGCCTCGCCAACGGCAACCCGGATCGCCGTGATGTCTTGGGGAGAGTTGCCGATGCGGCAGTGGATATGCACTGCCCCACCCTTTTGCGCCAGTCCGGCCATTTCCATCATCCCGGCCCCCTTGCCATCGAGGTGGGCCGCCATGGCAAGAACCGCGCCGATCGTCACCACCCCCGTGCCGCCGACACCGGTGATGACGATGTTGTAGGTCAGGTCGATATCCGGCAGCACCGGTTCGGGAAGATGGCCGATATCCAGGTCAATCGTTTCTTCCTTCCTGATCGAGCCCCCTTCGACGGTCACGAACGACGGGCAAAAGCCCTGCAGGCACGAAAAGTCCTTGTTGCACGACGATTGATCAATCGCGCGTTTGCGGCCCAATTCGGTATCGACAGGAATGATCGAAACGCAGTTCGACTGCACGCCGCAGTCACCGCATCCCTCGCAAATATCGGTGTTGATAAAGACCCGCTTGTCGATATCCGGAAAGGCGCCGCGCTTGCGCCGTCGCCGTTTCTCAGCCGCGCATGTCTGAATATACAGTATGGCCGTCACGCCCGCGGTTTTCGATAGGCGATCCTGAACAGCAGGCATGTCGCGACGCTCGTGCCAGGTAACCTCTCTGGGAAAGTCCTCCCGGCGCGGCTCTTCTTTTTCATCGAAAACGACCGCCAGGTCTTTGACACCGGCCGCCAGCAACTCCCGCGCGATCTGTTCTGCCGGAAGATCGCCGTCATTTTTCTGACCACCCGTCATTGCGACGGCATCGTTGTAGAGCACCTTGTAGGTGATGTTGGCCTTCGCTGCCAAAGCAGCCCGGATCGCCAAAAGGCCCGAATGATTGTAGGTGCCGTCTCCGATGTTCTGAAAGACGTGATTGCGTGTCGAAAACGGCGCCTCGCCGATCCAATTCGCGCCTTCACCACCCATGTGGGTGAATCCCGAAGTCTCGCGGTCCATCCACTGAACCATGAAATGACAGCCGATCCCCGCATAGGCGCGGCTGCCGTCAGGAACCTTGGTCGAGGTGTTGTGTGGGCAGCCAGAACAGAAATACGGAACGCGCGCTACAATGTCGGGTGCATTGTCGACGACACGCGCGGCATGCACCCTGGCCAAACCCGCCCGGATCGCTTCGGTGCCCCGCCCCTCGTCGACAAGGATGTCGCCGATCTTTTCGGCAATTAGCGCCGGGTCCAGGGCGAAACGGGTCGGAAACAACTCTTCTGAATCGTGCGTCCCTTTGCGCCAGCCCCAGACGCGGCGTCCGCGACGGTCGTCAAATATCGCTTCCTTGATCTGGACCTCGATCAACTTGCGCTTTTCTTCTACGACTACGATCAGGTCGAGGCCTTCAGCCCAGTCCTTGAATCCCTTCATGTCCAGCGGGAAGGTCTGGCCGATCTTGTACGTCGTAATGCCCAGCCGTTCGGCTTCCGCTTCGTCCACTCCCAAAAGGCCAAACGCATGAACCAGGTCGAGCCAGTTCTTTCCGGCAGCTACGAAACCGATCTTGGCGCCCGGCTTGCCCCACATCCGCCTGTCCATCTTGTTGGCATGGCTGAATGCCTCTGCCGCAAACCGCTTGTGGTCTATGATGCGGGCTTCCTGCGCGATCCAGTGGTCGTCCAGACGAATGTGCAACCCGTCCTTGGGAAGGTTGATGTCCGGACGCAAAAAACTCATGCGGTCCAACCGCGCGTCAACGACCGAGGTCACTTCGACCGTATCTTTCATCAGCTTCAACCCGGCCCAGACCCCCGCAAAACGAGACAGGGCGAACCCATAGAGGCCAAAGTCGAGGATTTCCTGCACACCAGCTGGCGACAAGACCGGCATATAGGCGTCGACCATTGCCCAGTCGGATTGGTGGCACGTGGTCGAGGACTCACCAGTATGGTCGTCTCCCATGGCCATCAGGACCCCGCCATTGGGTGAGGTCCCGGCCATGTTGGCGTGCCGCATGACGTCGCCCGAACGATCTACCCCAGGTCCCTTGCCGTACCAAAGTGCGAATACCCCGTCGTACCGCCCCTCGCCCCGCAATTCGGCCTGTTGCGTTCCCCAGGCGGCGGTGGCGGCCAGATCCTCGTTCAAGCCGGGCTGAAAATGTACCTGCATGGCTTCCAGGTCTTTTCGCGCCAGCGACATCTGCTGGTCGACGGCCCCGAGGGGCGAGCCGCGATAGCCGGTGACATATCCCCCGGTGTTCAGGCCCGCCGCCCTGTCGCGCGCAGCCTGCATCAACATCAAGCGCACGAGCGCCTGCGTCCCATTCAACAAAACCGAATCGCAGGTAAGATCGTATTTGTCGTGCAACGTGACACTTCGGGTATTCATCGATCCTCCAACCCTGAACGCCATCATTATAGGTCAAATTTGCTTACCTACAAAATCAAACTTATCAACATGGCCATTTGCAATTGCTACAGTGCAGCGGTTAAGGACTGTAACAAATGTGAGCGCCAACAGATTGGAATTCATGCGGCATGGACTGGGATAAGCTAAGAATATTTCACGCGGTTGCCGATGCCGGGAGCCTGACGCACGCGGGCGACACGCTTCACCTGAGTCAGTCCGCGGTGTCTCGACAGATTCGTGCCCTTGAGGAAAGCTTGAACACGACCTTGTTTCACCGCCATGCGCGGGGACTGATTCTGACTGAACAGGGTGAATTACTGTTCGACGCGACATCTGCAATGTCCCGGCGCCTTGATACGGCCGAAGCGCGAATTCGTGACAGCGAGGAAGAGGTCTTTGGCGAGCTGCGCGTAACGACCACCACTGGATTCGGCTCGCTCTGGCTGGCGCCACGCCTGCCCGCGCTCTATGAGAAATACCCCGATCTGAAAATCGACCTCATGCTCGAAGAGCGCGTGCTCGATTTGCCGATGCGCGAGGCGGATGTGGCGATCCGGATGAAGGAACCCAGCCAGGCGGACCTGATCAGGCGTCGGCTGATGTCGGTCAACATGCGCCTCTATGCAACGCCTGCCTATCTCGAGAGCCGTGGCATTCCCCAGGAGCCCGAAGATCTGGCAGAGCACCGGCTGATCTGTCAGAACGTCACCACAACCCAGGTTAGCGCCGGCTCCAAATTCGTCCAGGAGCTCCTGACCTACGACATTCCTTCGACGCTGACTGTCAACAACTACTTTGGCGTCCTGCAGGCGGTCCGCTCCGATCTCGGCATCGGGGTACTTCCGGACTATGTCATCGAAGATTTTCCGAACATTCAGCGCGTGTTGCCCGAGCTTGAGTCCAACGAAATTCCAGTATTCCTGGCTTTCCCGGAAGAGTTGAGACAATCGCGGCGGATCTCGGCATTTCGAGATTTCGTCACCGAAGAGATCATTGCGCATCGCAAGCGCATGAAGACCGCTTCCTAGCTATGCACTCAGCGCAAAGCGGGTTTGACTTCGAAGGGGCCTTTGATGCTTGAAAGGTCAGCATTGCGCGCATAAATGAGGCTCGAACGCGACGGAGCTTCCGTTGTCTTCAAACCTCCCTGTTGGACTGGCCGGGCTTTGTCCCGGCCTTTTTTTGCCCGAACGGCGCCAGCCCGCCGATTTGCGCCGCGCATTTGGCAAGGACAACACGGTCCGCCCACTAAAGCTTGACCAATCCAAACGACATTCGATTTGCGCCGAAGTGCAGTTCGTGGCATTCCCGCGCCAAGTTCCACACATGGCCGGGCAAAAAACATGACTGATCGTCTGAGCGAATTCCTGAAGACACATGACTGGGTCCTGGCCGATGGGGCGACGGGGACGAACCTGTTCAACATGGGGCTTTCCGCCGGGGAGGCTCCCGAATTCTGGAACGTCGAGTCGCCTGAAAAGATCGCCGCACTCTACAAAGGCTCTGTCGACGCAGGCAGCGACTTGTTCCTGACCAACAGCTTTGGCGGCAATGCTTCGCGACTGAAACTTCACAACGGTCAGGATCGTGTGCGCGAACTCAATATGGCCGCTGCCGAGATCGGCCGTAACCTGGCTGACAAGAGCGACCGCACGGTGATCGTCGCGGGATCAATGGGACCGACGGGCGAGATCATGGAGCCCCTGGGCTCGCTCAGCTTCGATATGGCTGTCGAGATGTTTCACGAACAGGCCGAAGGGCTGAAAGAGGGCGGCGCGGATGTCCTCTGGGTCGAAACGATCAGCGCCCCGGATGAATTCAAAGCCGCCGGACGCGGTGCCGAACTGGCTGGAATGCCCTGGTGCGGGACCATGAGTTTCGACACAGCCGGCCGTACCATGATGGGCATGACCAGCGCAGGCATGGTCGATATGGTCGCCGGGCTCGACTATTCTCCCCTGGCCTTTGGCGCAAACTGCGGCGTCGGTGCGTCGGACCTTTTGCGCACCGTGCTTGGTTTTGCCGCGCAGGGTAGTGAACTGCCGCTCATCGCGAAAGGCAACGCTGGCATCCCGAAATACCACGACGGGCACATCCACTATGACGGCACACCCGAACTGATGGCCGAATACGCCAAGCTTGCCCGTGACTGCGGCGCGACCATCATCGGCGGCTGCTGCGGCACGACACCCGAGCACCTGATCAAAATGCGCGAAGCTCTCGAGACGACCGACAAAGGCGCAAGCCCCACGTTGGATTTGATCGTCGAAAAACTCGGCGCGCTTTCTTCGGCCAGCGACGGAACCGGTGACGATGGCGAACCCGCCGCCCGTTCACGGCGGCGCCGTCGCCGCTAGCGGTCAAACAAATCCGAAGGTACGTGCACGATTTCCAAGTTGGAATTCTTGCTCTAACCGGCCAGCAGAACACGTGCCGCGCCGCGGGCTTCTTCGGTGATGGTGTCACCCGACAGCATCCGCGCAAGCTCATCGACGCGCGTGCCCTCGTCCAGTTCGACCACCCGGCTGAGAGTCGCCCCGTCTTCAACGGCCTTTTCAACGCGCCAATGGTGAGACGCACGGGCCGCAACCTGCGGACTGTGGGTGACGACCAGGACCTGCGCGCCATCTGACAACGCTTCCAACCGCCGTCCCACGGCATCGGCGGTGGCCCCGCCGACGCCCCGGTCGATTTCATCGAAAATCATCGTCAAGCCCTCCGCTTCGGCGGTCAGGCAAACCTTCAATGCCAGCAGAAAACGCGACAGCTCCCCGCCCGATGCGATCCTGTTCAGGGGGCCGGCAGGAGCGCCGGGGTTGGTAGCAACGGTAAAGGCCACGACGTCACGCCCGTCGGGTCCGGGCTCGCCTTCGGAAATGTCGGTCGAGAAAACCGCACGCTCCATCTTGAGCGGCGCCAATTCAGCTGCCATCGCCGCATCCAAGTCCTCGGCAGCTTCGGCACGCGCCTGACCCAATGCATCAGCCAGATCGTCATAAACGGCTTCTGCAGCCTCAACCGCCCTGCGCAATTCATCAAGTCCAGCAGCTCCCTGGTCAAGCGCGGAAAGCCGCGCCGCAAGAACCTCGGATAGCCCCGGAAGGTCATCGGGCTGCACCGAGTGCTTGCGTGACAAGGCGCGTATCGCGAACAGCCGCTCCTCGATGCGTTCGAGTTCGGCCGGATCGACACTCAGCGCGTCCAGCGCACGGGCAACGCCCTCCTCGGCCTCTCCCAGTTCGACCAAGGCGCGATCAAGGGCCGCAAGCGGAGCATCCAACGCCCCCTCCGCGCGTTCCGCAGCCCCCTCTAGCCACCGCGACGCATCGCGCAGCATCCCCTCGGCGCCGTCAGATCCCAGGGCCGAGAAGGCCCGCGCGACATCTTCCCGGATCTTGCCCGCAGCCTGCATCATTCGGCGCAGGGAATCCAATTCGGCGTCTTCCCCGGGCTTTGGCGACACAACGTCCATTTCCGAGACCGCATGACGAAGAAAGTCTTCCTCTTCACGGATTTCGGCCAGCTTTTCTTCCGCCTCTGCCAATGCTGCCCTGGCGCCGTTAAGATCCCTCCAGGCCGCGCGGGTGCGTGCAACGGCATCCTCCAGCCCGCCGAACTCGTCCAAAAGCTGGCGATGGCCGCGCGGGTTCAACAGCCCCCGGTCATCATGTTGCCCATGCAGCTCGACCAAGGTGTCGGACAGCGCGCGCAAGATCTCGCCCGAGACGCGCCGGTCATTGACCCAGGCCGTCTTTCGTCCGTCGCGCGTGTTGACCCGGCGCAGGATCAAGGTGTCCTCTGTCTGCAGCCCCGCGTCGGCGAGAACTTCGAAGGCGGGATGGCCAGTGGGCAGATCGAATTCGGCGACGACCTCTCCTTGCTCGGCTCCCTCGCGCACCAGTTCGGCCCGGCCCCGCCAGCCCAGTACGAAACCAAGCGAATCCAGAAGAATGGACTTTCCCGCCCCGGTTTCACCGGTCAGCACGTTCAAACCGGGCGCAAGCGTCAGCTCCAGCCGGTCGATGATCAACATGTCCCGGATATCGAGACTTCTCAGCATGATGGTCGCGTCAAAGCCACTCGCCGCGCACCGTTTGGCGGTACACGCTGCGCAGCCAGCTTTCTCCGGCCGGGTCCGGTTTCAGTCCCTGGCCCGTCAACAGGGCATAGCTGTCCTCGTACCAATCGGTGCTTTGGAAGTTGTGCCCCAGGATCGCTCCGGCCGTCTGTGCCTCGTCCGTCAGGCCCAGCGAAAGATAAGCCTCGACCAGACGATGAAGCGCCTCGGCCGTCTGCGACGTCGTCTGGAAATCCTCAACCACGACGCGGAAACGGTTGATGGCTGCAACGTAGTGGCCCCGCTTCAGGTAATAGCGCCCAATCTCCATCTCCTTGGCCGCGAGATGGTCGAAAGCCAGGTCGAACTTGAGGATCGCCGAACGGGCGTATTCGCTGTCGGGATAGGTCTCGATGACATCGCGCAGCGCTTGCAGCGCCTGGAAGGTCAGACCCTGGTCACGGCCAACATCGTCGATCTGATCGTAATAGGACAAGGCCAGGATATACGAGGCCCAGGCCGCATCCTTGTCGGCGGGATAAATGTTCAGGAACCTTTGCGCCGCCCCGCGCGCGGCCTCGTAATCCCGGTCCCGATGATAGGCAAAAGCCTGCATGACCAGCGCGCGCCTGGCCCATTCGGAATAGGGGTAAAGCCGCTCAACCTCGCCAAATAACGCTGCCGACTGGTCTGCCTCCCCAGCCTCAAGCTGCACTTCGGCACGTTGATAAATCTCGCTGGCCGAATAGCTTTCCAGCGGCCGCTCGTCCTCGCTTTGGCCGCAGGCAACCAGCACGACAAACGCCGATACGGAAACTGCCCCCCGCAACCGTCCCATGCCGCCAAATCTACCGAGCATCAAAGCCTCACCCTAGTCCGTGAAACGGTTGGTAACACAGAAGATTGCGGTGCAAAATGGATTTTGAACAGAGACTAGGCCGCGACGCGGGCCGTGTCCTTCTGGCGCACCCCTGCTCCGGGAAGGCGGGCGACGGTTTCGGCATCGCATTCCACCATGACATAAGACGTCGGATCAGCGAAAACAGCGCGCAACAACCGGTTGGTCACCCCGTGCCCGGCGCGCGAGCCGACATACCGGCCAAGGATCGGCATTCCGGCCAGGGCAAGATCGCCAAGAGCATCCAGCATCTTGTGACGCACCGGCTCGTCCGAATGGCGCATGCCGCCTGGGGTCACGACGTCCGCGCCATCCACGACGACGGCCGACGTAACGGAGCCACCCACGATCAGTCCACGCTCGCGCATGGCGTCGATGTCGGCCTTGCGGCAGAACGTCCGGCTGTCGCACAACTCACGTACAAAGGCACCGTTGGCCATGGTCAGGCTTTTGGCCTGATGGCCGATTGCCGCGTCCTCAAAGTTGATCTCGAAATCAATTTCCAGGTCATCGGAAGGCAGCAGCCGTGCCGCGGCATCACCAACAGTAACTGCAACAGGTTTGACGATACGGATCGCACGCACCGGCGCATCCAGCTTTTGAATGCCGCGCGCCAGGATGCCGACGACAAAGGGCGAGGACGATCCGTCAAGCAGCGGCACCTCGGGCCCGTCGATTTCGACGAGCGCGTTATGTACACCGCATCCGACCAGCGCAGCCATCAGGTGCTCGATCGTCGAAACGCTGACGCCGTCAGCGTTGGAAATACGCGTATTGAGATCGGTATTCGTCACCGCGTCCCAACGGGCAGGAACCATGGGGTCGCGATCGTCGACGTCCGTTCGATGAAACCAGATGCCATATTCGGCCGAGGCCGGCTGAACAGTCACACGGGTGACTCGCCCGGTATGAAGCCCTGTTCCAGTGAACGTAACTTTCGATCTCAGAGTGGTTTGCAAGGCTTTGCCCCGTTGTTGCGCCGAACCTGCCATTCCGGCTGACCCTAGCTAGGCGCGGGGCAAAAAACTCTCAACACAATCATTGCAACATACTGAAACATGATTGTTACAATTCGGCGAATTGCTGCCAAACCCGGCCCGAAGACCCGCTAAAATACTGGAAAATATAGATAATTCAAAATCTATGCTGCAAGTGCAATCGTGACATGAAACTGCGCCGATCGCACTTTCAAGCGGCCGATTTCATAGCCAAAAAAGAAAAAGGGCCGACACGACGCCGGCCCACAGGGAGTGAACTTTGCCCGGCTTAGTTGGCCTGACGGCGCAGGAAAGCCGGGATCTCGATGCGTTCCTGGTCCTCGTTATAGTCTGCTGCAGGAGCCGCCCGGCTGACCGGGGGTTGCTGACGGCGCACCGGTTCGCCGACAGGCTCGGCGCTCGCCGCCGCTCCCGACATACGGTTGATCAGGGTGTTGATCCCAAAGCGCGGGCGCTCTTGCTCCATCGAGGGTTGCTGAGGCGCGGGCTGCGGCTGGCGCTCCTGATACCGTGCCTCACCGGGAACACGGTTTGACAGCGATCCAGGCGCGCGGCCGGTTGCGCGCTCAAGACGGGCAAGGGCCTCGGGCGTCGGAGTGCCAGGGGCGGGGCGGCTCGGTGCAGCGGCTGCGACATAGGCCTCCTGCGTCGGCTGGGCGACCTCTGGCTGATAAGCTGGCGGCGGCAAGCCGTCGTCCTGAGTTGCTGCTGGGGGTTGAGCAATATCTTCAAAAAGGCTGGGCTCATCGGTCTGCGCATAGGCATCGGGCGCGGCTTGTGCCACAATCTGCTCTTCCATTGCCGGGACCGGATCAGCTGCCACGTGTTGGACCAGCGGCTCGGCCATAGTACGGCGCTCGGGTGGCGCAGCGACAGAAGCCTTCGCGTCGATACCGGTCGCCACGACGCTGACGCGCATGGTGCCCTGCATGGACGTATCGACGGTCGAGCCAACGATGATGTTGGCGTCTGCATCGACCTCTTCGCGGATACGGTTGGCGGCCTCGTCCAGTTCGAACAGGGTAAGATCGTCCGATCCGGTGATATTGATAAGAACGCCCTTTGCGCCCTTGAGGCTGATCTCGTCCAGGAGCGGGTTGGCAATCGCCTTTTCGGCAGCCTGAACGGCACGATCTTCGCCCTCGGCCTCGCCCGTACCCATCATCGCTTTGCCCATTTCGTCCATCACGGCACGCACGTCGGCAAAGTCGAGGTTGATCAGACCGGGCCGGACCATCAGGTCGGTCACGCCTTTGACACCCTGGTGCAGCACGTCGTCAGCCATCGAAAAGGCTTCGGCGAAAGTCGTCTTCTCGTTAGCGATCCGGAACAAGTTCTGGTTCGGAATGATGATCAGCGTATCGACCATCTTTTGCAGAGCCTCGACGCCCTCTTCCGCCTGACGCATCCGCTTGGCGCCTTCGAACTGGAAGGGTTTGGTCACGACGCCGACGGTCAGAACGCCGAGCTCGCGCGCCGCCTGAGCGATGATCGGCGCAGCACCGGTGCCGGTGCCGCCGCCCATGCCGGCCGTGATAAAGCACATGTGAGCGCCAGCGAGTTGATCAACGATTTCTTCGATGGTTTCTTCGGCTGCTGCCGCGCCAACCGAGGGGCGCGCGCCCGCGCCCAGACCTTCGGTCACCCGCACGCCCATCTGGATCTTGGTCGTGGCCTGCGACTGCTGCAAAGCCTGGGCGTCAGTATTGGCGACGACGAATTCGACGCCCTCGAGCTTTTTCTCAATCATGTTGTTGACGGCATTGCCGCCCGCGCCGCCTACCCCGAATACCGTAATTCTCGGCTTCAGCTCTTCATGGGAGGGCATCGTCAAATTCAACGTCATGGTTACATTCCGCCTGTCTTATTCTTTTTTCACGCCACCGGGCAGAGGCGCCACTTTACGACCCCAAGGGCCACCTGCTGGTTACCGGGACTTTACCCAAAGGCAGAGCCTAGGTCACCCCGATTCGGAGCCGTGAACCACGAAATGTGGCAGTTTTTTGTCGCAGGACCTCAGCATGTCGCCAGAACCTCAATATCCTGTGTGAAGACACGCACTTAGACATTTATCTTCACATGGATGCACCAAACACATGCGCCGAAGGCACACCCATAGGTTGAAATCTGTCAGTTTGAGGGGCCTGCTCCGCCTCTTCGTGGCCCTTTTCGGACCTTGTGGACAAGTTAACAGATTCGCCCGGCCCCGTCGCCCGATTTTTGTGGTCATGAGGGGGTTTTTGCCGAATTCTCATACCG
Organism: Silicimonas sp.; assembly: GCA_050290245.1. GTDB lineage: Bacteria > Pseudomonadota > Alphaproteobacteria > Rhodobacterales > Rhodobacteraceae > JBNKHH01. The sequence continues at coordinate 16,392 of JBNKHH010000087.1, read as the reverse complement.
AAGGAGCGCTCGGGCAGGAGAGGCCATCTTCAGACACCTTGACAACTTCTTGCACCTCGACTTCCCAGAAACGGGCCGTGCGGACCAGTATCCGGTCTCCGTCAAGGAACGGCCACCAGCAAACCGGCAGACCATCAGCGTCATTGTCATAGAGGAAGCAGAGCTTGCCATCCTCAGTGGTGATCCGCCCGTAGACGCATGTGCCTGTCCTGTCGCGCCAGACTGACAAAGAGCGGTTCAGATACTCTTCGACACCGACGAGGTCCCCACTGTGATAGTCGTGAAACGTCAGCGTCTTGCCATCGGCGAGATCCAGGAACATCTCGGGCGAGATCAACTCCTGCGCCGAGACCGGCACGGAGGCCAATAGTCCCAGGACCGCGACGCTTGCGCCCTTCACCTCACCAGTTGTCCTTGAACCATTTCACCGCACGCTTGAGCGAGCGCGGCGCGCCCATCTCGTTGGGCATCTCGAAATCCCACCATTCGTCCTGGGGATGTGCCGCGAACAGGCTGAGTCCCACTGCGCTGGCAAAGGCCGCCCCGGTCGCGGCCTGTGGCAAACCGTGCACGCGCAACGGACGGCCGACACGGACCTGTTGTCCGAGGATCTTTGGCGCGAGCGTGTCGAGACCGGGGATCTGGCTGGCCCCGCCGGTCAGGACGATCTGCTGCGACGGCAGGTGTTCGAACCCCGCCGCGTCGAGCCGGTCGCGGACCTCTTCCAGTATCTCCTCGAGCCGGGGCCGGATGATCCCGATCAGTTCCGCCCGGCTGACCGTGCGCCGGTCGTGTTCCCAATCGCCGGTTTCGCCCCCAATCTCGATCATGTCGCGATCGTCCATTCCGGTGGCAACCACTCCGCCGTGGAAAGTCTTGATCCGTTCGGCCACAGCCGTGGAAATCTGCAAGCCCTTTGAAATATCCTGGGTCACATGCGCCCCGCCGAGGCGAACGGTATCAGCATATATCATGTGTTTCTTTATGAAGATCGACAGCCCAGTGCTGCCCCCGCCCATGTCGATGCAGGCGGCGCCAAGTTCCTGCTCGTCTTCGACCAGCGCGGCAATGCCGGAGACATAGGCAGAGGATGCCAGTCCGGCGAGTTCGAGGTCACAGCGTTTCAGACAGTAGATCAGGTTCTCGATCACGGGCGTATCGACCGTCAGCATATGCATGTCGCAGGCCAGCCTCTGGCCGATCTGGCCACGTGGGTCGATCAGGCCAGAGCGGTGATCAAGGGCAAAGTTCACTGGCTGGGCATGCAGGATTTCACGGTTCGCGCCGTAGTCGGGGACGTCGCAGGACGCGAGAACGCGCGCCACGTCGTGTTCGCTGACCACCTCGCCCTCGACATTGACGACGCCCGCAAGACCATAGGACCGGGGCTGGCCTCCCGAAAGACAGGCGATGACGTGGTCGACTCGCACGTTGGCCATCTTCTGGGCTGCCTGCACGGCGGTACGAACGGCGCGTTCGGTCTCCTGCACGGCGCAGGTCTCGCCCAGTTCGATCCCGCGGGAGCGCGTCGTGGCCGCGCCGATCACCCGGAACTGGGTCTGTCCCGCCATATGGCCAATCCCCTCGCCCTGGGGCATCCGGTCCCGACCGTCGAACCGCAGGATCAGGCAGGCGATCTTGGAGGTTCCGACGTCCAGAATGGCGACCACTCCGCGTTGGATGGCTGCCCGTCGCATGGCCCGCATGGCGCGTTGGTTCTGGTAAAGATCCATCATCGTGTGGTGTCCGTTTCGGGTGTGAAGTCGGTTTCGTAAAGAGCGTCGATCGCTCCGGCGGCCTTGCGCAGCACGGGCCGCGAGGGAATGCGCAGGTCGACGACCGAGATGTCGCGTTCGAACAGGTCCTGCGCGAGGTCGAGCGCGATGGCTTTCTCAAGCGCAGCAAGCGCCTTGTCCTCAGGCAGCATAATGCGCTGGTCGCGATCCAGCACCACGTCCCAGCGACGTTCGCCCACCCGCTGGAACCCCCGCAGGCGGTCGTGGATCGGCTCGGAGGCGGCAAAGAGTTGCAGGGCCTCGGCAACGTTGTCCTCGGCCCCTGCCCCGACAAGCAACGGCAAGTCCGGGCGGTCGTGGCGCGATGCCACCGGCGAGACGCGATGACCGGTCTGGTCCAGGAGAACCAGACTGTCATCCGTTCGCCATACGACCGTAGGATTGCGTTCAAGCACTTCGATCTCAAGGACGCCGCCGGTGCGGATTCGCACCGAGGCCTCCGCGACCGAGTCCAGCGTCTCGACGCTTTCGCGCAGGTCGGCGAGTTCGAGATCAAAGGATGAAACCGGGAAGTCGATCGACAAGATTTCGCGAATATCAGAGGCAACGTTTGGTGAGGCCCGCTCGACGGCCATCATGCGCACCATGAATTCCGGGCGCTCCTCGACCTGACGGCGCAACTCGGCGATACGGTCCCTGGCCGCGTCGACACGAGCAGGGTCCGAGGCCCAGATGGCGGCGGCTGCCATCAACACAAGTACCGGCAGGCCGAAGCGCAGGAAGGTCCGCATCCCCCGGCGCAACATGAGCCGGTTCAGCCTGTAGGCCAGACGCGAGGGAGCGGGATCCTTCAACGGTCGCATGAGGCGTCCTTCACGATCCAGTCGCACAGTTCTGGAAAAGTGATACCGACATGCTGGGCCTGTTCAGGCACCAGCGAAGTAGGTGTCATGCCCGGTTGGGTGTTGGTCTCCAGCGCAAAAAGCCCCTCAAGTCCGCGCGCCTCGTCCCAGCGGAAATCGGTGCGGCTGACACCCCGGCAGCCAAGTACCTGGTGCGCGGTCAGCGCGTGGGCCATGCACGCCTCGGTGATCTGATCGGGGATGTCGGCGGGAAGCTTGTGATGCGATCCGCCGGGGGCATATTTCGCGTGATAGTCGTACCAGCCGTCAGTGAAAATCTCGGTCACGCAGAGCGGCCGCTCCCCCATGGCGGTCACGGTCAACTCGCGCCCGGCCACATAGGTTTCGACCATCAACTGATCGGGCATGTCCTCGGCCACCAGCGGCGGCCCGTTGGCGGCCTCCTGCACGATATAGATGCCGACGGAGGACCCCTCGTTGTTGGGCTTCACCACATAGGGCGGTTCCATCACGTGGGCCGCCATGATGCTGGCCTTGTCACAAATCAGGCTGTCGGCGACAGGGATGCCAGCCTTGGCGAACAGCGCTTTCGAGCGCGCCTTGTCCATGGCAAGCGCCGAGGACAGTACACCGGAATGGGTATAGGGGATGCGCAGCCACTCGAGGATACCCTGGATGCAGCCATCCTCGCCCCACCGGCCGTGCAGCGCATTGAAGACGACGTCAGGCGACGTTTCCAACAGGCGATCGACCACGTCCGGCCCCGCGTCCAATTCGATCACATCGTATCCTGCGTCCCTCAGCGCGGCGGCGCATTCGCGCCCGGAGGACAAGGACACCTCGCGCTCGGCCGAGGGTCCGCCCTTGAGTACCGTCACCTTGGGGGTTGCCCTGCTCGACATACCCGCCACTTACCTGATCCATGGGGACGTTATCCGCCCCGGTTATTCTTCAATCTGCCTCAGGGGCCGGTTCGCCGACCCTCATGATTTCCCATTCTAATCTGATTCCCGAGGTGGCGAACACCCTTTCCCGCACCTCTTCGCCCAGACCTTCCAGATCGGCCGCCGTCGCACCGCCGGTATTGACCAGAAAGTTGGAGTGCACGGGCGACATTTGCGCCCCGCCCAGCGTGGCGCCGCGCATACCGGCGTCGTCGATGACCTTCCAGGCCTTCAACTCGTGGGTATCATCGGCGCGGCCCGTCGACGAAAAACCAGAGGGATTCCGAAAGGTTGAGCCCGCGGTCAGGGATTTCGTCGGCTGGGTTTCGTCGCGCTTGGCCAGTTGTTCCTCCATCCGGGCGGCAAGTTCGGCGGGATCGCCTTTGCTTGCGCGAAATGTCGCCGAGAGGATCACCGCACCCTCGGGCACATCGCTTTGGCGATAACGGAAGTTCAAATCGTCCGGGCCAAGGGTGACGCTCGTGCCATCGCGCATCATGACCTCGGCCGAAACGAAATGATCGGCCACATACGACCCATAGCAACCCGCATTCATGCGCACCGCGCCGCCAATCGCGCCGGGAATGGTGCGCAGGAAGGTCAGGTCACGCCCGGCCTCGGCGGCTTTGCGGGCGAGCTGCGCATCCAGAACCGCGGCACCTGCGGTGACCAGTTCGCCGTCGATTGCGACCTCGGCAAAGGCGCGCCCGAGCCGGATCACCACAGCGTGCAGACCTCCGTCACGCACGATCAGGTTCGAGCCGACACCCATCGGAAAGACCGGAACATCGGCAGGCAAGGCCCTGAGAAAGCTCGACAAGTCGTCGCTGTCTTTTGGCAGGAACAACCAGTCGGCGGGACCGCCGACACGCAGCCATGTCAGGCCGGAAAGGTCATAGTCCGGGGTCAGGCGGCCGCGGGTTTCGATGGACGAGATATCTGTCATGGCCTCGGGCTAGCATTCCACGAGGCCTGTGACCATCCGCTTGTTGAATGGACGGCGTCAGCCGACCGCACGAGGGCTGCCGACGCGGCGGATCCAGCGTATCAGATAGCGCACCGGCCAGCGCAGGACCGAAACCGCCATGGCAAGGACGATCAGGCCGATGACGATGCCCTCCTGCCAGAAAACACCGGCCAGGATCGGGATGCCGAGGGTGATCAGTACATAGGCCGAGGGCCAGTGGTGATGTTTGGAGGGCAGCATGCCAATCACGTTGGCAGACACCAGCCAGACGAGGGCCGAAATGAGAGAGCCGCTCATGCCCCGACTCCTTTCCGAAAGGCTTTGTAAAACAGATAGAAAAGGGGTCGCCGGAACATCGAGACGAAGGCGAAGAGCCCTGCGAGGAATATCCATACCCCGTGGTCGACCGCGATCCATGCAAGCAGACATGGTGCGGCAATCAGCAGGACGAGGCCGGGCGGGAATTGCAGGCGCATCGGCAGCATGGCGACGCCAGCGGCGATGAAAACCCAGACACATCCGGCGATCAGGGACAGGCTCATTCAGGCTCTCCTTCCGGAGGGGTGTTTAACGCGCGATTTCGGCAGGAATTGGGCGCATCCCGCGAAAAGCTGTTAGTCGGGCGTGCGCGGCATCGTTGGCGGCGCCAGCGGTCAACACCTCTTATCAAATGAAAAACGATGCGATCAGGAACCTAGAAAAGCGAAAGCTGGTCGCCCGCGCGGGGAGGAAGGCGGAAAAGATCGGTGCGCAGGTCGGGCATTTCGCGATCAAGGCCAAGGCGGCGGATGGCGATCTCGAAACGGTGAGCGAAAAGGTCGGCAAATATCCCCTGCCCGGTCATCCGCTTGCCCCAATCCGGGTCATAGTCCTGCCCGCCGTGCAGTTCTCGTACGCGTCCCATGATGCGCGCGGCACGGTCGGGGAAATGGGCCTCGACCCATTCGCGAAACAGAGGCGAGACCTCGCGTGGCAGGCGCAGCATGATCCAGCTTGCCGCGACTGCCCCTGCGTCTGCGGCCTCGGACAGGATCGCTTCGGCCTCGTGATCCGTCAGAGCGGGCACGACCGGGGAAACCATGACACGCACCGGGCAGCCCGCCTCGGTCAGCCGGCGGATGGTCTGAAGGCGGCGCTTTGGCGACGGCACGCGCGGCTCCATGGTCCGGGCCACACGGGGATCGAGCGTGGTGACGCTGATGCCAACCCTAGCAAGACCAAGACGCCCCATCTCGCCCAGGATGTCGGCGTCGCGTTCGATCAAGGTGCCCTTGGTGACGATGGCCACCGGGTGGCGATAATCGTAAAGCACTTCGAGTATGCGGCGCATGATACGATGGTCCCGCTCGATCGGCTGGTACGGATCGGTGTTCGTGCCAATGGCGATTACGGCGGGGCGATAGGATTTGGCCCGCAATTCACGCTCAAGCACCTCCGGGGCCTCGGGCCTTGCGATCAGGCGGGTTTCAAAGTCGAGCCCAGGCGACAGGCCCAGATAGGCATGGGTGGGCCGGGCAAAGCAGTAGATGCAGCCATGCTCGCAGCCCCGATAGGGATTGATCGAGCGGTCGAAAGGGATATCGGGCGACGTGTTGCGCGTGATGACCGAGCGCGGGCGCTCCAGCGACACCTCGGTCCGAACCGGCGGCAAACCCTCGTCGATCGACCAGCCGTCATCGACAAGATCGCGGTCATGGCGTTCGAACCGTCCGGGACGATTGGACAGTGCGGCACGCCCCCGCGCCGAGGGATCGGCAAGATGAGAGTTGCGCGGCATCCGGCAACTCAAGAACAAAAAGCGAACATTTGCAAGCTACAATCACCGGTGAGCACAGATGCGTGAAATTTTGGCACGGGGTCGCCGTTGTTTCGCATTCGGTCGCAAATCGTCGTTTCAAATTAACACGTTTGGCCCTAAACGAAGATAAACCACGGGCGGAGCCGAGAATAATGTCCGACGAAAACGACGATATCATCCTGAGCGACCTGAGCGATGACGAGCTGGTTCTTCAGATGTATGACGACCTGTACGACGGTCTGAAAGAAGAAATCGAAGAAGGCACCCAAATCCTGCTGGAACGCGGATGGATGCCCTATGACGTTCTGACCAAGGCCCTTGTCGGCGGCATGAAGATCGTCGGCGACGACTTCCGCGATGGTATCCTGTTCGTGCCCGAGGTGCTTTTGGCCGCCAACGCCATGAAGGCTGGCATGTTCATTCTCAAGCCGCTTTTGGCTGAAACCGGCGCGCCCCGCATGGGCAAGATGGTTATCGGCACGGTCAAGGGCGACATCCACGACATTGGCAAGAACCTTGTCTCGATGATGATGGAAGGCGCAGGTTTCGAGGTTGTCGACCTTGGCATCAACAACCCCGTCGAGGAATACATCGAAGCCATCAAGCGCGAAGAGGCCGATATCCTTGGCATGTCCGCCCTGCTGACGACGACCATGCCCTATATGAAGGTCGTGATCGACACGATGGTGGCCGACGGCATCCGCGACGACTACATCGTTCTGGTCGGCGGTGCCCCTCTGAACGAAGAGTTCGGCAAGGCCATTGGCGCAGACGCCTATTGCCGCGACGCGGCGGTGGCGGTGGAAACCGCCAAGGATTTTATCGCGCGCAAGCACAACCAGATGCAAGCTGGCTAGGACGACCCCCGCCGTTTGCAACCTTTCGCGACCGGCCCCGGGGCCTGGAAAGAACGTAAAATGGCGATCACCGACGATCAGCTGACAGAAACCGGTCTGCCGCCCAAGGGCGTGGGCCGGGTTCTGGTGCTGGCCTGCGGGGCCCTTGCGCGCGAGATCCTTGCCGTGACCGAGGCCAACGGTCTGTCTCATGTCGATCTGCACTGCCTGCCGGCCATCCTGCATATCCGCCCGGAAAGAATCGTGCCGGCCGTGCGCGAGGCGGTGGCAAAGGCGACGGGCTATGATCGCATCTTCCTGGCCTATGCCGATTGCGGCACGGGCGGGCAGTTGCAGGCAGCGGCCGAGGAATTGGGCATCGAGATGCTTTCCGGTCCCCATTGTTATGCCTTTTACGAGGGAAACGAGGCCTTCACTGCACACGGCGAGGTGACCGCCTTTTACCTGACAGACTTTCTCGTCCGCCAGTTCGATGCCTTTATCTGGAAGCCGCTTGGCCTCGACAGGCACCCCGAACTGAAGGACATGTACTTTGGCAACTACGAAAAGCTGGTCTACCAGGCCCAGACCGAGGACCCGGCACTGACTGCCAAGGCCGAGGCTTGCGCAGCCCGGCTGGGCCTGGCCTTTGAACGGCGCTTTACTGGGTATGGCGAGTTGGGCACGACCATCGGCAGGCTCTAGGCTGCGACTCCCTGCGGATTTAACCGGATATCAACCATGATGCCCGACCCTTTGCGTTGACCATGCCGGGGGCCAACCGTGCCATATCTGATCGTGACCTGTCTAATCTGCCTGCCCACCGGTCTGGGCGCGGCGACCCTGCCGCCCTGGTCGGCGCCAACGGCGTCCGACATCCCGGTTGATGTGGCAAACCTGTTTGCCGTGCTCCTCCACGCATGGGCGGTCAGTTATCACGGTTTGCCGGGCGTCGGACCGGTCAGCATGACACTTCTTGCAGCCAAGCTGGGCGGTCTTGCTGTGGTCTCGGTCTGGATGGCGCTCAGCCTGCCAAAGTCGCGCCGAGCGCAGTTGGCGCGTCCCTACATGGCGCTGGCGGCGCGGGCGATGTCCTGGATGCGCTGAATCATTGCGCGAAGCCCGTTCGAGCGCTGCGCCGACAAGTTGTCCCTGAGACCCAGACGCGTGAACTCGGCCATAGGGTCGACTTTCAATACCTGGCCCACGCTCAACCCGTCGTAAAGGGCGATCAGAACGGCGATCAGCCCGCGCACGATCATCGCATCGCTTTCGCCGCGAAAGTGAAACACCGCCGACGGGCCTGCGCCCTCGATCTCGGGCACCAGCCAAACCTGGCTGGCGCAGCCCTCTACCTTGGTCGCGGGAACGCGTTCGCCCTCGGCCAGATCCGGCATCGCCTTGCCCAGGTCGATGACGTGGCGATAGCGGTCTTCCCAGTCATCGAGAAACTCGAAGGTCTCGGCGATCTCTTCAAATGCGTCCTGTGCCATGCCCTCCAGTTAGGATCCCCACCACGAAAGGTCCAGTGGCTTTCCTTGCGTCTCCGTTTGGGCTAGCACGGAGCAGAAGATGAGGGGGGCTTTGATGACGCCACGCATTTTGATCGTCACAATGGTGCTTGCCGCCAGCCTGTCCGGTTGCAGCCGGGTCGCCGAGAGCCGGCTGAACCCGTTCAACTGGTTCGGTCAGTCCGAGCCCGAACCAGCGGCTGTCGTTGTCGTCCGCGAGCGTCGACCACTGGTGGCCCAGATCACCGAACTGGCCGTCGAACGCACCCCGGGCGGCGCGATTGTCCGCGCAACCGGTCTTCCGCCGACCCAGGGCTGGTTTGCCGCCGAACTGATCCGTGAAACGCCGGACGACGCGCCTGCCGACATGCTGGTCTACAGTTTCCGCGCGGTGCCGCCACGCGATGCCGAGAGGGTGTCGACCGTGCAATCGCGCGAATTGACCGTGGCGGTCTACCTGACCGATCTCGATCTTGGCGGTGTCCGGGTGATCCGGGTCACCGGAGCCCAGAACGCGCGGAGCGTCCGGCGCTAACCGCTTCCGATCCGGCCAATGGGCAATTGCGTATTTGAGGCAAGATAAAAAGGGTTGCCCAGCCTGCCTATCCTTTTGGCGGTACGCAGACCGCGCGGCGGGTCATGGGCCTCAGATTTCGAAGACCTCGACTGACTGGCCGTTGGCCCGAAGCGCGAGCTTGCCGTCGCACAGCCGCAGGGCGTCGTTGCCGAAGGCTTCTTTCCGCCAGCCCTTGAGAGCACTGACATCGCGAAGCCCGGCCGCCATCTCGTCAAGGTCCGATGAGGTGGCGATCAGCTTTTGGGCGACGCCCAGTTCTTCGGACTTGGATTTCAGCAGGACCCGCAAAAGGTCGGCCAGGGCCGGGTTGACCTGCAGTTTGTCGCGCGAGCGATCGGGCTTGGGCTGCTTGTCCGCCGGCGTGGCCACGCCCGCCTCGATGGCAGCTAGGATGCCGTCGGCGATCTCGCCCTTACGGGCCTCGCGCAGTAACAACCGCGAGCGGCCAAGGTCGTTCATCGTCTTGGGCTTGGTCGAGGCCAGCTCAAGCACCGCGTCATCCTTCATCACCCGATTGCGCGGCACATTGCGACTTTGGGCATATTCCTCGCGAAACCGCGCCAACTCGCGCACGATTGCCAGGAACTTGCCCGAGTTCGTGCGGGTCTTCAGACGACGCCAGGCCTCGGACGGGTCGACCACATAGGTCGCCGGATCGGTCAGGACCGCCAGTTCCTCTTCCACCCAGGGCCGGCGGCGCGACTTGTCCAGTTCTTCGGCGAGATATTCGTAGATCACCCGCAGGTGGGTAACATCCGCCAGCGCATAGGTTTCCTGCGCTGGTGTCAGCGGGCGCCGCGACCAGTCGGTAAAGCGCGAGGATTTATCAAGCTGCGCCTTGGCGATCTTGCGCACGAGCGTTTCATAGCCGACCTGCTCGCCGAACCCCGCCACCATGGCGGCGACCTGGGTGTCGAACAGGGGCGCGGGAATCACGCCGCCTTCGATGTAGAAGATTTCGAGATCCTGGCGCGCAGCATGGAAGACCTTGACCACGGCCTCGTTGCGAAAGAGTTCGTAGAGCGGTTTGAGCGACAGTCCCTTGACCAGCGGGTCGACGAGAACCGCGTCGTCCTCGGCATCACCGGGCACGGCAAGTTGGACGAGGCAGAGCTTGGAATAATAGGTCCGTTCCCGCAGGAATTCAGTGTCCACTGTCACGTAAGGCGATTTGGCAGCTTTTTCGCAAAAGGCCGCAAGCCCTTCGGTCGTGGTAATGGTAATCAATTCCGTGCCCTTTTGCTTTCATACGTCGAACGGTTTTAGGCGGTTCCTAGGGCGCGGGCAAGATGACCGGGGTTTTGTCGCCAGCGGCAAAGCGCCGGAGAACAGCCGGGTAAAGCTGATGCTCCATCTTCAAAACGCGGGCGGCCAGATCATCGGGGGTGTCACCGGGCAGGATCGGCACACGGGCCTGGCCCAGGATCGGGCCGTCATCGAGATCGGCGGTAACCTCGTGGACCGTGCAGCCCGCCTCGGTATCGCCCGCCTCGATGGCGCGGGCGTGGGTGTGCAACCCACGGTATTTCGGCAGGAGCGACGGGTGGATGTTCAGCATCCTCCCCGCCCATTGATCGGTGAAGCCCGCCGTCAGGATGCGCATGAAGCCGGCGAGACACAGGATGTCGGGCTTTGCCTGAAGGATGCGCGCCTGAAGGGCGGCTTCGAAGGCGGCGCGGTCGCCCTTGAAGGGGCGGTGATCAACGACGGCGGTTTCGATCCCCATCTCGGCGGCGCGCTCCAGACCGCCCGCATCGGCGTCGTTGGCCACGACCAGCACAGGCCGTGCCAGGTGGTCACCTATCATGTCGCGCGCCAGCGCCACCATGTTTGAGCCACCGCCTGAAATCAGGATGGTGACGCGCTTCACTTGAGCGAGCCGCTGTAGGTAACCCCCTCGCCCGGCCCGACCCGGCCAAGCACCGAGACGGTTTCGCCCATGCGTTGGAAGGCGGCAATATGGTCAGGGGCGCGGTCCTTGTCGACAACGACGATCATGCCGATCCCGCAATTGAAGGTTTTGAGCAGTTCGTCGGTCGCAATGCCCGCCTGCCCGGCCAGCCAGTCGAAAACCGGCGGTAGGCTCCAGGCATCGAGGTCGATTTCGGCACCGAGCCCCTCAGGCAGGACGCGCGGCAGATTCTCAGTCAGACCGCCGCCCGTGATATGGGCCAGCGCATGGACTCCACCCGAGCGGATCGCGGCAAGGACCGGGGCGACGTAGAGCCGCGTGGGGGTCAAGAGCACCTCGCCGAGCATGCCGTCAGACCAGGGGCACTCTGCGTCCCAGCCGAGACCGGATTGTTCTACAACCTTGCGCACCAGCGAATAGCCGTTCGAATGCACACCATCCGAGCCAAGGCCGATCAGGATGTCGCCCTCTTCAACACCTTCGGGCAGGCTTTGGCCGCGCTCCATGGCGCCGACGGCAAATCCGGCAAGATCGAAATCGCCGGCGGCGTACATCCCAGGCATTTCAGCCGTTTCACCGCCGATCAGGGCGCAGCCCGAGCGTTCGCACCCCTCGGCAATGCCTTCGATCACGGCGGCGGCGTGATCAACCTCCAGCTTGCCGGTGGCGAAATAGTCCAGGAAGAACAGCGGTTCGGCCCCCTGGCAGATCAGGTCATTGACGCACATGGCGACGAGGTCGATGCCGACACCGCCGACGTGGCCTGTTTCGATGGCGATTTTAAGCTTGGTGCCAACCCCGTCGGTCGCGGCCACAAGGATCGGATCGTTATAGCCAGCGGCCCTGAGGTCGAAAAGCGCACCAAAGCCGCCAAGGCCCGACATGGTCCCTGCCCGGTCGGTTCGTTTGGCCGCCGGTTTGATGCGGTCCACCAGGGCGTTGCCCGCATCGATATCCACACCTGCTTCGGCGTAGGTCAGCCCGTTCTTGCTCATGTCAGCCTCATTCGTCGCGCGCCCGGGCGATAGCGGATCGCTGCGCGAGAGTCCACGCAGGCTTTGCGCTGAATTGCGCGCCGGGCCAGGACGGTGATAAGCCTTGTGAACGGTGGGGCCGGTGGAGATTGGGTTGATGGTGCGATTGCTGGCCTTTCTGGCAGCCTTGGGATGGGCAAGCCTTTCCCTGGCAGAGACGCGCGTAATTGACGGCGACACCCTTCAGATAGATGGGACAACCTATCGGCTGAACGGTATCGACGCCCCCGAACACGGCCAGACCTGCGGGAAATGGGCCTGCGGCACCGAAGCGACCGATACCCTCGTCGAAATCGTCAAGGGCCGCGAGATCACCTGCACCCCGCATTCCAAAGACGGCTACGGACGCACGATCGCCACATGTTATGCCGACGGGGCCGACATCGGGCGCTCTCTGGTCGACAAGGGGCTGGCTTGGGCCTTTGTGAAATACTCGCGCGTTTATGAACCCGCCGAAAAGATCGCCCGTGACCGCGCGCGAGGCGTCTGGGCCGGGCATTTCATGGCGCCATGGGAATTTCGCCAGGCGCAATGGACCAAGGCCGCGCAAAAGGCGCCAAGCGGCTGCCCGATCAAGGGCAACATTTCCCGCAATGGCCGGATCTACCACGCACCCTGGTCCCCCTGGTACGATCGCACGCGGATCAACATCTCAAAGGGCGAACGCTGGTTCTGCTCGGAGGCCGAAGCAGTGGCCGCCGGCTGGCGCGCGCCCTATTGGAACTGAACCGGTCGCTCTGGACGCTTGACCGTATTGCCAACTCTGATAGACCGCGATCCAGGTCGGGCCTGTAGCTCAATTGGTTAGAGCAGAGCGCTCATAACGCTTTGGTTGGGGGTTCGAGTCCCTCCGGGCCTACCATCGTCATTTGTCCCCTTCGCAGCAGTAGATACCGCGGGCCCGAATGTGTCGTGACAAATTAAAAACTGTGGCGCGAATTTCGGCGATGAGTTTCCCGCCGGGCGGGCAATAAATGGCCTTTCGAAAAAATCGACTTCCAAAAAGAGAAAAAGAATCCTAATTCTCCCGTGTTCAAAACTCACGGAATGCGCGGAACATTTCCGCTCAGTATCACGGAACGGAGCGCCACATGGCAGCAAAAATCGATCTCTCGAAACTATCCCTGGAAGAATTGAAATCGCTTTCGAAAGACGTTGAAAAGGCAATTTCCGGGTTCAAGGCACGCCAGCGCGCCAACGCGCTGGCAGACTTGAAGGCGGTCGCCGCAAAACACGGGCTTAGCGTTGAAGAAATCCTGGGCAGCAAGTCCAAGAAATCGCGCGCAAAATCCCCAGCGAAATACGCAAACCCGGCCAATTCCAGCGAAACATGGTCTGGTCGCGGTCGTCAACCAGCCTGGTACAAAGAGGCCATTGCCAAGGGCAAAAAGCCCGAAAGCATGGAAATCTGAGAATAGACTATTATGACATGGGGCGGTTTTCACGGGGCCGCCCCGGTCTAGCGCGGAATTGTGATCTCGGCCCGCAATCCACCCAGATCCGAACTTGATCCCAAATCGAACACGCCGCCGTGCTGGCGCACGATGTCTGCGGCAATCGTGAGGCCCAGTCCAACGCCGGTGCCACTGTCCTGATTGCGCGCCACATCCAGCCGGGTAAATGCCTTTAAAACGTAATCGCGTTGTTCGGGAGGAATTCCCGGCCCGCTATCCTCGACAACGAAACGAATTACGTCGCTATTGACCTCGGCGCTGACACGGGCCTCGTGCCCATAGCGAATGGCATTGGAAATAAGGTTGTCCAGCGCGCGTTTTATCGCGTCGGCACGCAGCATCGCCGTGCCTTCTCCGCGCAGCGCCCCAAGGTGCACCGGCTGTGTCCTGGCAGCCCGCTCGACCAGTTCGCGCACCAAGGCAATGGGATCGGTCCGCGTCGGTTCCTCGCGCGCATCACCGCGGGCAAAGGCCAAAAAAGCCTCCAGCATCCGCTCCATATCCTCGACATCCCGGCGCATGGCTTCGGTGTCGTCGCTCTCCTCCATCAGCGACAGGGACAACTTCATCCGTGTCAGGGGCGTGCGCAGATCATGGCTGACACCCGACAGCATCATCGTCCTCTGGTCGATCTGGCGCTCGATCCGGTCGCGCATGTCAAGAAAAGCCGCCCCCGCCGAACGCACTTCGGTCGCGCCGCTCGGCCGGTAGGGTACGCTGCGCCCCTTGCCAAAGGCCTCGGCCGCCCGCGCCAGCCGCCGGATGGGCCGCATCTGGTTCCTCAGATAGATCAGACCGATAACCGACATCAAAATCGCCGTGACGCCGATGAGGATCAGAAGCTGGTGCGGATTGCGCGCAGAAAGCCGCCGCCGGGATACGTCCAGCACCACGATCCCCTTGCCCGTTTCGACCGACACGCGGGCGAAACCGTCCCGGCCCGACAGATCGACCGCCACCAGACCCGGCACACCGTCCTGAAGCGTGGCGATGATGGTTTTTCCCGAAAGATCGAGGAAGGGGCGGACAGTCTGCGTCCCGATATTGCCGGCCGACAATTCGATGCCAAGCGGCGCGGAAATCTCCAGGGCTTCCTGCAAGGCCGCACCCGCATCTTCGGCATTTTCGATCCTGTCCAGGATCAGCAGGATCTCGTTGGCCACTCCCTCCGACATTTGCCGGGTAACGCCTTCGTAGACACGCTGCACCAGCACGACCGTCACCGCCAGGAGGATCGCCATGACCGGCACAAGCAGGATCAGGGCGGCGCGCGCATAAAGCGACCGTGGCATCCGGGCTTTGAGAAAGCTGGCAATCATGCCAAGACCCTAGAAGCGGCGACGCACAAGAGGAAGAGCCAATGACACAGCCCGAGGTCGGGAAAAGCGAAACCGTGTTGGACGGGGTACGGCGCGTTCTGGCTCCGAACCCTTCGCCGATGACCCACTGGGGCACCAACAGCTTTGTTCTCGGCGAAGGACGTGTCGCCATCGTCGACCCCGGCCCCGATGACGCCGCCCACCACGAAGCGCTGATGCGTGCCACCGCCGGGGAAGAGATCAGCCATATCCTCGTCACCCACGCCCATGGCGACCACAGCCCCCTCGCCCGCCGCATCGCCTCCGAGACCGGCGCGCCCATCCTCGGCTTTGGCCCGCCCGACGCCGGTCGCAGTGCGACCATGGTGCGGCTCCATGCCGCCGGCTTGACCGGCGGCGGCGAAGGCATCGACCCCGACTTCCTGCCCGACACCACAATCGCAGAAGGCGACGAGGTCACCGGCGACGGCTGGCGCGTCCAGGTGCTGCACACGCCCGGCCACTTTGCTGGCCACCTAGCCTTCCAGTTCAACGACGCGATCCTGTCGGGCGACCACGTCATGGACTGGTCGTCTTCCCTGGTCTCGCCGCCCGACGGCGATCTCGCCGCCTTCATGGCCACATCGCACCGCCTGCGCGACCACGGCGCGCGCCTTCTTTTGCCCGGCCACGGCGGCGGCATCACCGACCCGGCCGACCGGCTGAACTGGCTGATCGAACACCGAACCGCGCGCGAAAACGCAATTCTCGATGCGCTCACCCGACAGCCGCAACCGCTCCAGGCCATCACCGAAACCGTCTATCGCGATATCCCGCAAAAAATGCTTCCTGCAGCAGCCCGGAACGTCTTTGCACACCTCATTGATCTTGTTGATAGAAACTTCGCCCAGGCAGACCCTGAACTTGGCGTGACCGCCGCCTTTCGGCGCAAGTGAAAAGAGTTCGAGAAAACTTCACGCTGCCTCTGGACGGGCGGGACAAGCGTTGCTATATCCGCGCCCGGTATTCCGGCGTAGCTCAGCGGTAGAGCAGTTGACTGTTAATCAATTGGTCGTAGGTTCGATCCCTACCGCCGGAGCCAAATTCCACAAATAAAACAGACAATTGAGCGATTGCTTATTTGTCGATTGGCGAAGAGATTTCGGCTTGTCATCGGATTTGTCACCAGAATCGTCAATGAGCCAGAAAAGAAAAGCCGGTGTGATTGCCCCGGCCTTCAGTCCTACAATCGAGTGTGGTCAGTCTTCACTCTTTGCGGCACGCTCGCACTATGGCTCGGATATCTACCATTATGGAGAATGGGCGGAAAGCAGACTTTCGCTGCAGCAGCAATAGGATCTTGGCTCATCCCCATTGCGGACAGAAGCGACACATTGCTAGGGTCAGGACCCATTGATTTTCGCGTAGTGGCATGATTCATCGCCGAAAAAATGGCGGTGAG
>JBNKHH010000086.1:0-3477 GCA_050290245.1 Silicimonas sp. | reverse complement strand
CCTTGTCGAGCGGTGCTTCAACAAGCTGAAGAACGCGCGCCGTGTTGCCACCCGCTACGACAAAACCGCCGAAAGCTTCCTTGGCTTCATAGACATCACGTCAATCCGCCTCTGGCTCCGCCTTTTGTCAACATGACCTAGTCTCATTGTCGATCGCCCGTGGACTTTGGCTCCTAGCGCCGATTCCGCCCTCGCGCTCCTCGCTCTTTCGGTTTTCTCGACGGCGCTGGCTTTCGTGATCTATTTCCGGCTCGTGCAAACGCTCGGCTCCGTCGGCACGACGGCGCAAGCCTATCTCCGCGTGCCGATCGGCGTTGCGATTGGCGTCCTGTTCCTTGGGGAAACGCTTTCGTCAACGGCATGGACGGGGCTGGCCTGCGTTGTGGTCGGCGTTATCGCCATGACACTGCCAGCTCGAAAGCAGGGATGAACGGGCATGTCATGGCTCGCCCGTATGCTCGTGACGATCTTCCGCGTCTGGCCGGATCGGTGGCGTCAGCGCCGCGATCTCCGTGAAATGGACATTGAGCAGCTTCGCGATCTTGGTATCAGCAGGCGCGAGGCGATGCGGGAAGGTCAAAAACCCTTTTGGCGATGAGCTGTCGCTAAAATCCATCTGTTTTCCGACAACGAGAGATCGACACCTGACGACCCGGAAGCCTGACGGTCATCCATTATGCCCGGCGCGCTAACCAGACGCCGAAAACAATGAGCGCCCCCGAGATCAGGGCATTTAGCGAAATGGCCTCGCCCAGTAAGGACACGGCGATCACGATGCCAACGACCGGCTGCAGAAACTGCAGCGGCGCGACCGCTGCTGCGCCAGCCTCTCCCAAGGCGTAGAACCATAGCGCGTAGCCGATGATGGTCACGAACAGCACCAAAAACGCCAATGCTGATAGCTCAAAGAGGCTCGGAACAGTCCAGTCAAAACCGGCTGCCAGCGGGATCGTAAATGGCGCAAAGGCTAATGCGCCAACGGCGATCGACCATGCCGTCGCCGGCCATTGTCCCATTCGCGAAGAACTACGTCCTCCGAATACATAGCCAACGCTGGCAAACAGGACGGAGAGCAGCACAAGCCCATCCCCCAATAGGGTCGCCGGCATCGCGGTTGTTACAACGGAGCTACGTGAGAGTATCAGGATAACGATTCCTGAGAGTGAGACCACACCACCGCACCACCAGAGAAGCTTGGGCCATCGACTGGTGATCAGAAAACTCAGCAGGCCTGTGAATATCGGAGCTGATGCCAGGATCACGGAGGCGTGCGTCACTGACGTCTTCAAAACGCCAACGCTGAGAAGAAGCGGATAGGCCATGAAGCCGAACAAGCCACCCCCAATGAGTTCAACCCGCTCCGACCAGACTATGGGGAAGCGGTCCCGAAATCGAAATAGGAGCGGCAGCAAGATGATGCCGGCCAAAAGAGTGCGCAGCCCAGCAATCAACTCAGGAGAAATACTGCGCCCGGCAATCGCCGTCGCTGCGGGCGAGGCTCCCCATATTGTCACGGCTGCAAGAGCGGCGATGAGCGCAACAGTATTTGATTGAGAGCTGCTCTTCATTGGCGAATTCCGTGACATAGGACCTTCGGGTCTATTGGCCTTGCTTCCAGCATCTATAATCGCCAATATTGTCTGACTCAATTCAAACATTGTCTGGCAGACAAGAATGGCATGGACTCCGACACTTGCATCGACAGGATCGCGATATCTCGCGTTGGCGAATGCAATCGAGCGTGCTATCGAGACCGGTGAATTGAAGGTTGGCGACCGACTGCCGCCTCATCGCGATATCGCGTGGCGACTTGGCCTCGACACTTCGACCGTCACCAAAGCTTATCTCGAAGCATCGCGGCGACATCTCATCCATGGAGAAGTTGGTCGTGGCACTTATGTTCTTGGGCAAAGCAGAGCTGCCGAGATTTTTGCAGCACATGCGGACGATCCGGCAGTCCTTGACCTTTCCGTGAATACTCCAGTTGCAATGGAGGATGATGCCTTTGCATCGGCCATAGAGCGAGCAATCAGAACGCCTGACATAGACTGGCGGGCTTATGCCTCTCAAAAGCTTCTTCAGCGGCTAAGGCTGGCAGGTGTCCGCTGGCTGGAAACACGCGGAATATCGGCGCGCCCGGAGGAAGTTGTGCCAGTCGCTGGCGGGCAGGCCGCCCTTGCGGCGATCCTCAACGTCCTCGACATCGAATCCCTCGGCATCGAGGAACAAACCTATTCAGGCGTTATCGCATTGGCGCGGGGCAAAGCGGTCAAAGCCATCGACCTGCACATGGACAAAGATGGCGTTCTACCCAAATCCTTGACGGATGCCGCTGTTGGCGCGGCGATACTGACGCCAACGCTGCATAATCCGACAGGAGCAATCTGGCCCGAGGCGCGCCGGCAAGCATTGCTCACTGCCGCCGCCGGTAGCGGTACGCTGCTGATAGAAGACGACGCCTATGGCCCATTGGCTGACATTCGGCCGATGGCTACCATGTCGTCCAACGCTTCGATCCTGTTTGTCTCGACGCTCTCCAAGACTGTAGCCGCTGGGCTTAGAACAGGCTTTATCTGGGGTAGCGGCCCGATAGTCGAAAAGCTGAATTCGGCCGCCTATGCCACAAGCTGGGGAATGGCTCCGCTCATGATGGAGGTCGCCATCCAATGGATCGAAAGCGGCGTTGTTACCGAGCAGATCGCCGGCCAGCGGTTGGAAATCGAGGCAAGATATCGTCTCGCAACAGCATTTTTCCCCGAACTGCGAGGGAAGCCACCTTCGCCTCACATCTTCCTGAAAACCGACGCGCCGGCAAAGTTGTTCGAGTTGGCCGGTGTCCGCGTTGCTGCGTCTTCAGCGTTCTCAAGACGACCAGAGGCCAATCCTGGCATACGCATCAGCCTGAGTGCGGCGCCGTCGCGAGTGGCGCTCGATATTGCGCTCTCCCGGTGCGCGGAAATCGTTCACACACACGCTCGCCCTTAGCGGGTATTAATGCAGAAATGCCCACGGAGCCCCGAGAAGGGTGAAACCCTCGGTCCCCGCCAATGCCAAGAACCTCGCGCGAATGCGCGTTGCGCGTCATTCCCGCCAACGGCCGGCAGCACGAGGGATCGTCACCGGAACGGGGTTCCGTGGAGCGGCGGCCAAGCCGCTGTGGAATAGAGCCTGCCCCGAAGGGCGTGCCATGACATAGCTGTCGTCCCTGTAGCGAATGTCCATCGCAAAACTCCGACTTTTGCGAGCGAGTTTCGCGATAGGAACTATCGAGCCAATCCAGCGCCACCGTCAGGTCGGCAAAAAATCAGGATTTTTGCGACAGGGCAGTACGGTTGCCTAGGTCATGTTGACAAAAGGCGGAGCCAGAGGCGGATTGACGTGATGTCTATGAAGCCAAGGAAGCTTTCGGCGGTTTTGTCGTAGCGGGTGGCAACACGGCGCGCGTTCTTCAGCTTGTTGAAGCACCGCTCGACAAGG
>JBNKHH010000085.1:0-4687 GCA_050290245.1 Silicimonas sp. | reverse complement strand
TCCTTCTGTGTCACCGCGATCATGTCGCCGGGTTCTTCCTCCAGGCGGTAATCGGGCAGACCATCACGGGCGATGATCTCGCGCAGCATGGCGCGAAACACCCGGCGCGGACTGGTCGAACCGGATTTCTTCAGAAGCGTTTCGACCGACACCCGCCACAAACGCTGGTTGCCGCAATGCTTGCGCGCCAGTTCGTACACCCGCCGCTCCAGGGGTTTACGCAGGCCGAAATAGTCTCTGTTCAAGGTCAAAACGCTTCTCGACAGCACCGCCTGGTACAGCCAGTCCGACAGCGTTACGCTGACCGATGCCATGCGCCCCGCCCGCGTCTTGCGCACGATCTCCCAGGCCTCGATCAGACCGAACCCCGTGGTAACCTCCTGACCGCCGGTCACGATATTGGTGGTGATGCGCGTGCCTGCCAGCCGCTCGAAGGCCTCCTTCAGGCGGCGGTAACTGTCGCCGGATGTCTCGCGCCCCGTGGCCAGCAAAAGGTCATGCGCCGTCAGGGTCAGCGTCCGCCCCACGGTGCGCCCCGCATTCAGCCCGGCCATCAGCTGGCTGATGCAGAAGATCAGGATATCGGCGTCAAAGATCGTCGCCCGCCCGCGCACGCTTGGCGTCACGGTGATTTCCGCCTCGTTGTGACGATAGTTCAAAATACGCCGGTCCGGCCGGGTCGAGAGCGAAAAGATCGGATGCTCCATCGACGCCAGGTCATGCTTGGGCGCTACGCCCAGAAAATCGCAGACAAAGAAATCGTCCATCCGGGGTGTCAGCCCCCCTGCCCTGCTCATACTGCCTCTGACCCCCTGTTGGCGGGGATTCGTCGTTTCATTGACGCCTAAGTTATCCACAGGCCCCCCTCGCGTATAGATCCGATCGTGGGATCGGAGTCATCTTCTCGTGGGTTCAGAGTCGCTTTATCGTGGGATCAGAGTCACCCAGGCATTCAAAAAGTCCGTTTTTTCCAGAACTATCAAAAGGTTCCGATTTCAGACTGGATCTGTAACGGAATCTAACAGAAATTAACTCTATCCTGAGGGAAAATAGCGCCCAAAACCGGTGTTTTTCCCAGGAAAACCGCTCCGGGTTGCTTAGAAAACAAAGAGGAGGATGGCCGAGGTGAGGCTCTTCTTCCCATGTCACATGTTTTGCGTTACGCTGGCCAAAACATGTGACATCAGGAGGAGTCGATGAGCAGCGACCCCCTTGCTCCCTACCACGGATTGTCGCCGGATGCGGCGTTGACCTCTTTGGGATCCCCCCTTGATACGGCCGGCTTTGCCGAGATCGCCGCGGCCTGTCGGCGAGGGCGCGACGACCTGGCGGGCCGGGGCCTGGACGATCAGGGCCAAAAGACGCTGCGGAGGTTTTCCACATGGGAGATCACCAAGTACCTGATCCCCGTGGCCCCTGCCCATTTCCGCCGTGTGCTGCGTCAGAACCCCGATCTGCCCCAGGGTACGACCGAGACGACGGGCGGCGCCAAGTGGTTCACGCTGGACGAGGTGCTGCGCCTGCGGGCCTTTTTCGCTACCGAGGGGGCGTCGAACCGCGACTACCTGCCCTATCGCCCCGCCGGTCTGCCCGCCAAGGTCATGGCCGTGGCGAACTTCAAGGGCGGGGTCGGCAAGACCTCGACGGCGGCGCATCTCGCCATGTCGGCGGCGCTGGACGGCTACCGGGTGCTGGTGATCGATCTGGATTCCCAGGGTTCCATGACCTCGATCTTCGGCGGTCGCGTCGAGGACGAATGGCAGACCGTCTTTCCGATGCTGGCGCGCCACTACGGCGAACATCTGCGGGCCGAGAACCGGTCCCGGCTGGATCGCGGCGAGGCCCCGGTGCCGCTGGAAGACACGGTGGCGCAGGCGATGGAGCTCCGGGCCCAGGATCTCGCCCAAAAGACCCACTGGCCCAACATTGACCTGATAGGCGCCCAGCTGGATCTCTACTGGGCCGAGTTCCAGGTGCCGGTCTGGCGCATGGCCGCACGCTCGTGGAAGCTCTGGGACGCCCTCTCTGAGCGTCTGGAGGCTGACGGGGTGCTCGAGGCCTATGACGTGGTCATCCTCGATACACCGCCCGCCCTGGGGTATCTGACGATCAATGCCCTGGCGGCGGCCGATATCCTGCTGGTGCCCACGGGGGCTTCTTTCCTTGAATTCGAAAGCACCGGCCGGTTCTTTGATATGCTGCACGCAACCTTCGCCTCGATCGAGGAGGGGGAAAACATTGCTGCCCGCGCCCTTGGCCGGCCGGGCCTGTCGTTCGAATGGGACGCCGTGCGCGCCATCGTCACCCGCTATGACGCGGGCCAGCAGGCCGAGTTCGCCGCTCTGATGCAGGCCTACCTGGGAACGGTGCTTTCACCCTATCGTCAGGATTTCACGGCATTGGTGGGCCAGGCCGGCGAGCAGGTGGCAGGCATCTACGAGGCCGATTACCGCGATTTCAACCGCGAGACCTATACCCGCGGCCGCGCCGCCTTCGACGAGACCTGGGCGGCGGTGAAACGGCTTTTGATCGGAGCGTGGCGGCGCGACGAACTCGCGGCCACACAGGCAGCGGAATAGGAGAGAGACGATGGCCAAAAGAAAGCGTCTTGAGATCCCATTGGGGGCATTTTCCCCTAAATTAGAGACGAAATCGCCCTCCCCTGCCCCGCGGGCACGCATGCCCATTGCCGATGTGGCCGGCGACACCGCCGGGCGCGCGGCCCTGGAAGAAGTCGCGCGTGAAATGACCGTAGCTCAGTCCGAGGGGCGCATCGTGCAGAAGCTGCCGCTCGACAAGATCGTCACCCACCATCTCGCCCGCGACCGCATGGTGCTGGACGTGGAGGAAATGGACGCCCTGGCCGCCTCGCTGGCCGAGCGTGGCCAGCAGACCCCGGTCGAGGTGGTGACGCTCTCGGGGGGTCGCTTCGGTCTGATCTCGGGGCTGCGCCGCGTCGAGGCCCTGCGCGCCCTTGGTGCCGATCATGCGCTGGCGCTGATCAAGACGCCAGAGGACAGCCAGGGTGCCTATCGCGCCATGGTCGAGGAAAACGAGATCCGCGCCGGGCTGTCGTTCTATGAACGCGCCAATATCGCGGTTGTCGCCGTGGGGCAGGGGGTCTACCCGGATCCCGCGGCCGCGGTACGCAGCCTTTTCGCCCATGCTCCCAAGGCAAAACGGTCGAAAATCCTCAATTTCGTGACTGTTCGCGAGGCTTTGGGGCGTACTCTGCATTTTCCTGCCGCCATCCCCGAGCACCTGGGCCTGGCCCTTGCCAAGGCGCTTCAGGCCGACAAGCTCCTCGCGGGCCGGATCTCCCGGGCGCTGGCGGCCAACCCACCGGCCGATGCTGCCGCCGAGCGCCGCATCCTCGAGGCTGCGCTCAAGGGGCCGGGGGCGGCAAGGCCAGAGCGTGAGGAGCTCGCGCCGGGGCTCAGGCTTGAGCACAAGGCGGGCAGGGCGGTTCTGTCGGGCAAGGCGGTGGACCAGGCGTTTCTCGACGCGCTGCGGGCCTTCGCAATTTCGCACGCGAAACGCTGACCGGCGGTAATCTTTTTTCGACCTGGCCGTTTTCGCCGCCCCGGGGGCGGTTTCTGGGTGTCGGAGGGGAGGCCGCCAACGTGGTCCCGATGCTGTGCGGACGTGAGTTTTTATCCGTAATAGGGACGTTTTTGGCGTGATCGGCACGGATTGGGGTTTCGCATGCGAAACCAAAAAGACCGCCCGTTTCGGGCGGTCTTCGATTTGGGCAGCAATGGGGTGATCAGGCCGCGACGTCCAGCAGCGGGTCCTCTTCCTCGGGCAGCATCGCCAGTTCGGTGTCGCTGGCCACGCCCTGGCCTGCCGTCAGGGCATCCCACAGCGCCTCTTCGCCCGAGGTGACATCCGCCTCCACACCGACCGTGTCGATGCTGACCGCGCCATTGCCGGCGCTGAGTTCCAGCGTGACGCTGTCGTTCTCATAGTCGATGACGATACGCGCGTCCTGCCCGTTCAGCCCCTCGACCGAGGCATCCGAGAAGAGACCGACGATCTCGTCAGCGTCCATCAGCATGAAGGCCTCGCCGTCGGTCGCCGTGAGCCCCGCCAGGTTGATCGACAGGGTCGCATCGCCCAGGTCGATGCCCGACTGCACGTCCGGAGCATCGCCATAGGCGCCCGAGCGGAATTCTTCGATGGTGCCGAGGTCGCCGTTGTCGGCCTCAAAGGCCAGGGTCGCGCCTTCGTGCATGTCCAGGATCGCGAGTCCGCCATCATCGCCGTCAAAGCCGACCTTGGCGGCGGCGTCGAAGACCGCGAGGGTCTTGGATGCTCCCAGATCGAATTCGGCTCCGCCCGTTGCCAGGATCGTCTGGCCGCCGGTGACGGTCAGATCGGCATTCGACATATCGCCGGTATTGGCAAAACGGCCGCCCTGGACCGTGATGTCGATATCCGCGCCGTCCGAGCCGCCGACCCAGGCCTGGCCAGCGCCTTCCACGTTCAGGTGGCCGCCGTCGCCGGTGAGGCCGCCGGTCGCGGTCAGTTTGCCGCCATAGACATTCAGAGAACCGCCCTCGCCAAAGCCAAGCGTGTCGATGGTCGTGTTTGTTCCGAAGACCACATCATTGCCGCGCAGATCGACGCTGTCACCGGCATAAAGCCCCGGCAGATCATCCGTGTCCCAGTTCAGGCGGTTGTCCCA
>JBNKHH010000084.1:0-7723 GCA_050290245.1 Silicimonas sp. | reverse complement strand
GGAAATTCAGCCCGCCAGGATCGCGCGGGCCCGGGCGCTATCCTTTTCGATCTGGGCGATCAGTACCTCGACGCTGTCATATACTTCCTCGGGGCGCAGGAAGGAGACGAGGGCGACTGAGAGATCGCATCCATAGAGGTCTCCGGCGAAATCGAAGACAAAGGTTTCGATGTTGGGGCGGTTTTCGCCGAACATGGGGCGCACACCGATCGAGGCGACGCCGTTGTAGTGGCCCTGGTGCGGGCCGTTCAGTACGCTGACGCGGACGGCATAGACGCCAAAGCGAGGCGGGTGCAGCCCATCAATGGACATGTTGGCGGTCGGAAAGCCCAACTCGCGGCCGCGCTGGTCGCCGCGAATGACCGGGCCTTCGATGCGGTGCAGGTGGCCAAGCATTTTTGCAGCGTCTTCGGGGCGACCCTCGCTCAGAGCTTCGCGGATGCGGGTCGAGGAGACGGTGGTCTTTTTACCACCCAGAAGCTCGGCGATGGTGACGCCGAATCCCATCTCGTGCCCGCAGTCGATCAGTGTCTGAGCCGTGCCGAGGCGGCCTTTGCCAAAGCAAAAATCCGCGCCGACCGTGACATGCACCAGGCCCAGGCGGTCGCGCAGGATCTTGGCGCAAAAGGCCTCGGGCGAAAGCGCCGCCAGACGGTCGTTGAAGGTCAGCTCATAAAGTCGCTCGACACCGATGGATTGCAAGCGGTTGGCGCGGGCCTCGGCGTTCATCAGCCGAAAGGGCGGAGCGTCCGGGGCAAAGTACTGGCGTGGATGCGGTTCGAATGTGACGACACCGAGGGGCGCGGCTGCAGCCTGGCGCGCGATCTTCAGGACCTCTTGGTGACCCAGATGGACGCCGTCGAAATTGCCGATCGCGGCGGTGGCGCCTCGATCCTCGGGGTTCATGAAGGTTGTGTCGCGTAGGTAGCGCATGAAATGCGGGTTAGCGCGGGGCTGCTCCGGTCGCAAGGCCCGAAGTCATTGCCGCTTTGATCGGTTCAGGCAATGAACCGTCCTGCCCAAAACCTTTTGAAAACATATCAAGTTTGCAATTTTTTGATTCCCGGCTAGGCTGACACCATCCATTGCAAGTAAAGGGGGGGCGGGGATGAGAGCCCAAGTCTTTGCGGTGTTGGTGTTTTTCCTGTTCGGAGCCTGTGCGGTCGAAGACCCGATGGATCGGCCGGACACGTTCGTTCCGCCGGACCCGGGACGACAGGCCGTCGCCTATGTCGAACTAAAACGTGATTTCGGTGTGCTGGGCGGCATGTCCCTTTTGGCCGTGGACGACATGCACGTGGTGAACCCAGCATATATGGGTGAGGACCGCGTGCCGGAAGTCTATCGGCGTGCGACCCGGTCGAGAGACTGGTCGGATGGACGTGAAACGATCTTTCTCGCGGTTCCGGTGGGATCGCACAGGCTTGGATATTGGTTCCTGCCAGGCATGTCAGTCCGGGGCATGAATCCTTTCGATCCGGGCGATACGATCGTTGCCGTGATGATCGAGGGGGATTTGCGTCCAAATCGGTACTACCGCGCCCACGGGGAAGAGACCGAAATACGGCACAGTTATCGCTTTTGGATCACCGACATAAACACGGGGCAGACCATTGCCTCGACCTTTGTTCAGTAGGCTGATGGGGGTGGGCGTTATGGCGTCGGCGTGGCGATTCGGACAGATTGGCCGCGTTCTTTCCTTTCTTGCGGTGATCGGAGTCGTTGCCTGCGGATCGTCGGAACGAAAGCCGTCCGTTTACGTCACGCCCTGGCGGTTGAACGGCACGGAGACGGTCAGCGTGAGTGCGCGCGACGACAAGTCGAACCTGAGGTTCTTGCAGCCCATGAGCGGCAGAGGGGGCGGTGCGCTTTATGGGGCGGGAAGTGCCGCTGCGGGCGCACTGGACATGGGCACAGGGTGCGACGGGATGGGCTGCGCTCTTATCGTGCCGATCGTTTTGGGGGCGGCCGTCGTCGGTGGGACCGTGGGGGCGGCCACAAGCCACTCAAAGGCCGAGACTGAGGCGGCGAGCGCTTCGCTGATGGCGGCGTTGAAGGCCGTGGAGCCTTCGAAAGACATCATGGCCCATTTGATCGGTTCGGGTCGGGTCAGGCCCGATGGGCCGAACCTGCGTCGGGGCAGCTCGGGTCAGGCGACGTTGAAACTGACCACGCGGGTCCAATTCACGCTGACCGGAAGCCGTGTAAACCCTGACATGATTGTCATTCTATACGTCAGCGGAACATTACGTTCCGGGACACCGGTGACGGTCAACTGGACGCACCGAAGCCCGCCATACAATTACTGGCGCCTGGCTGAAAACGATGCGGCGCTTTTCAAGAAAGTCCTGCGGGCCGAGGCGTCGAAGATGGCCAAGACCGTCCGCTCCGAGCTTTCGCTGGCGGTCACCCAGCGGGTGAAGCCGCGCTAGGACGTTAGGGTTGCTCCTGGATCAGTCGAACTTGCCCGACGGAGCCAAGACCGTCGCTTCGCCTTTCAGAACGGGCTTGCCGTCAACAAGGCAGCGCGTGTCAAGGCGGACCCGGCGCTTGGAGTAGTCTATGTCGAGAACCTCGACCTCGGCCGTAACCACATCGCCGGGACGCACGGGACCGACGAATTTGAGCGACTGACCGAGGTAGACGGTACCGTGGCCTGGAAGCTGTTCGCCAATGACCGCCGAGACCAATCCGGCGGTGAGCATTCCGTGGGCGATGCGGCCTTCAAAGATCGTGTCCATTGCGTATTCGTCATCGAGATGTACCGGGTTACGGTCGGTCGAGATTTGAGCAAAAAGCTCGATATCCAAATCGGTTACCTCTTTCTGGAGGGACCGGATCATACCGATTTCAAGGTCTTCGATGACGATTGTGCCACGCGGCTGGTTATCGAGCATCACGATTCGCTCCGCAATAAATGAACGCAACTGGCGTTGCTTTGGCAACAATATTACTTTGCAGACGCAGAAAATCAAGAGGCAAATGCAGAAAAACAACGTGCAACGCAGTGTTTCCTGCGCGGGGGCTGGTGTGGTGGCGTAGGGCGGCTATGGTTGCCCCACTGTTCAAGCTGGGGGGCTGGAACCATGACAAAGCGCTTTATTGCGATGCTGCAAGGCTCGCCCGATGCCGTGCCGGGCGATTATGTTCTGGCGTTGACCGCGATCGTCGGACTAATGGCGGCCATCTCGGTCAATATGCTCTGATCCTTGCCGAAGGGGTGCGACGGCAGACATGGCGCGTTCTTGTGCCTGCGCCCTCTTGCCTCAACTTTGCCGCTCAATGCATTGAAATTATGCTGTAATGTGGGGTCTAGAATCTCGTCGACACGCCGGCGCCTGCCCGATTCCTGTCTGCGGAGATGGGTTCGGGGCAAAGCGAACCTCTGCGACGCGGTGCAGCGATCAGCGTGGGCGGCCACGGGCTTGCGGGCTCGTGAACCGGCCCCGTACAGCGTCATGAAGCGTTGGAATACATCCCGTCGTAAATCGGTTCGAGCGTTTCATGATCGAAGAGGCTGGAAACCGATGTGCCGTGCCAGATATTCAGGATCGCTTGCGCGAACATGGGTGCGGTCGGCACGATGCGGATGTTCTTGGCAGCGCTCGTGGCTTCGGTAGCCTGGATCGAGTCGGTGATGACCAGGCTTTTCATGACGGACTTGGTGACCCGGTCGATGGCTGGGCCTGACAGAACGCCGTGCGAGATATAAGCGTGAACCTCTTTCGCGCCGGCCTCCATCAGTACCTCGGCGCCCTTGCAGAGCGTGCCGGCGGTGTCGACGATGTCGTCGACCACGATACAGACCCGGTCCTTGACGTTGCCGATGACAGTCATCTCGGCGACCTCGCCGGGCTTTTCGCGACGCTTGTCGACGATCGACAGCGGCGCGCCAATACGCTGCGCAAGTTCGCGGGCACGGGCCACGCCGCCGACATCGGGTGAGACCACGGTGACCTGGTCGAGCGTCTTCTTGAAGGCGTGCTTGATATCGAGGGCGAAGATCGGCGAGGCATAGAGGTTATCAACAGGTATGTCGAAAAAGCCCTGGATCTGCGCGGCGTGCAAATCCATCGTCAGGACACGTTCGATACCGGCCGAGACCATCATGTTGGCGACCAGCTTGGCCGAGATCGGCGTGCGGGCCTTGGTGCGGCGGTCCTGGCGGGCGTAGCCGAAATAGGGGACCACGGCCGTGATCCGCTGGGCCGATGAGCGGCGCAGCGCGTCGGACATGATCAATAGCTCCATCAGGTTGTCGTTGGCCGGGTTGGACGTCGACTGGAGGATGAACATATCCTCGCCACGGACGTTCTCGAAGACCTCGACGAAAATCTCGCCGTCGTTGAACCTTTCGACGCGGGCGTCCACCAGGCCGACGTTCATGCCACGGTGCATCGACATCCGTCGCGCGACCGCCTTGGCAAGCATCTGGTTGGCATTGCCCGAGATGATCTTGGGTTCTTCTAGCTGAGCCATAAGAAGCACTGTCCTTTGTTGTCCGCACCTCTTGCGGATTCGTAGCGTTGACACCGCTTATCACGCGCATAGGGTCAGGCAAACTGTACATGCTGGGGAGCGAGGCCAAATGCCTCACATAGATTATTATTTGGCGGTGATTTCGCCCAATTGTTACCTGGCTGGCACCCGTCCGGCCGAGGTTGCCGAAAAGCACGGCGCCACAATCACCTATAAACCGCTGGACGTCATGGCGCTGTTCGCGCGCACCGGCGGTCTTCCTCCGGGCCAGCGGCACCCGTCGCGGCAGGAATACCGGCTGATCGAGATCGAGCGCTGCGCCAAGGTGGCCGGGATGCCGGTCAATGTGCAGCCTGCGTTTTTCCCGGCCAACCCCGCACCGGCGTCGTACGCACTGATCGCGGCACAGAAGGCGGGCGGCGGTGATCTCGCAGGGCTTGTCGCGTCGATAACTCGGGCCTGTTGGGCCGAGGAAAAAAACATCGCCGATGACGAGGTCATCAAGTCTTGTCTGGAGGCGAACGGGTTCGATCCGTCGCTGTCGGATTCGGGGTTGTTGTCCGGCGCCGAGGCTTATGAGGCCAACCTTGAGGAGGCGGTGAACGCAGGGGTTTTCGGTGTGCCGTTCTTCATCACCGATGACGGAGCGCGGTTCTGGGGGCAGGATCGGCTGGAGCAGTTGGAGATGCATCTTGGGGGGCAGCTCTGACGATGGCGGCAAAACGACCTCTTGCCCTGATTCACTGCGGTTTGGGGCGTGCCTCGAACTGGCGCCCCTTCCTGTCTGAACTGGGTGGCGATGTATCCCCGCTGAATATCGAGCTGCCCGGCCACGGCTTGGCCGAGGATTACGACGAAAGCCGGGATTTCGCCGACCAGGCGGTCGAGATCGCGCTGGACGAGATGCCATCCGAGCCGGTGCCTCTGATAGGCCACTCGTTCGGAGCGGCGGTGGCCCTGCGGATCGCGATCGAGCGCCCATATCGGGTTTCGTCGCTGGTCCTGGTCGAGCCGGTTTTCTTTGCGGCCGTCGAAGGACGGTGGGAATACGACAAGGTCCGGCGCGATCTGACGTCTTTCAACAGGAAGGCGGCGGCGGGCGAATACGCGACCGCGGTTCGCGAGTTTCACAAGGTCTGGTCGAAAGAAGACTGGAATGACCTGCCGAGCGAATTGCGCGCCTACATGATGGCGCGGATTCACCTGATGCCAAAGTGCGATACGTTGCTGTTCGAAGATCGGTCGCGCCTTTTGACGTCGGGGCGGCTGGAAGAGTTGGAGATGCCTGTAACCTTTGTCGATGGCGGCGAGAGCCATCCGGTGATTGCCGAGATCATCTCGACCATCGGCGACCGAATCAAGGATGCCGAGTGGGTCAGTATCAAGGGCGCGGGGCACATGTTGCCCATGACGCATCCGAAAGAACTGGCGCAGGCGGTGGAGGGGCGGCTGTTCGTGTGAGCGAAGGCTGGTCTTGCCGGAGTCGGGTAAAAAAGGGGGCATCGCCCCCTTTTGTTTTGAGGATTTCTGAAAAGAAGAAGGACAATTTGGTTTGAATTGTCCGCAGATAGTCAGGCCTGTTCGAGGGCCGAGATGATGCCGCCGAAGTCGGACGCTTTCAGAGAGGCGCCGCCGACAAGGGCGCCGTCGACGTTGGAAGTCGCGAAGATCTCGGAGGCGTTCGACGGTTTGACCGAGCCGCCGTAGAGGAGGCGGATGCCGTTGGCGTCCTCGCCGAAACGCGCGACCAGGCGGGCGCGGATTTCGTCGTGGACGGCCGCGATTTCGTCGAGCGTCGGAACCTTGCCGGTGCCGATGGCCCAGACGGGCTCATAGGCGACCACGGTGTTGGCGGCGGTGACGCCATCGGGGAGGGAGCCTGCGAGCTGGCCGCCGACCACGTCGATGGTCTTGCCCGCTTCGCGTTGGTCGAGGGTTTCGCCGACGCAGACCACGGCAATGAGCCCGGCGGTCCAGGCGGCCTTTGTCTTGTCGGCAACCATGGCGTCGGTTTCGGCGTGGTCGGTGCGCCGTTCCGAGTGGCCAAGGATCACGTGGGTGCCGCCCGCATCGAGGATCATCTCGGCGGAAATGTCGCCGGTGTGAGCACCCGAGGTGTTGGCGTGGCAGTCCTGGGCACCTGTGGCGATCTTTGTGCCAGAGGCGCGGTCGGAGAGGCGCGACAGAAGCGTGGCAGGCGGGCAGATCAACACATCGCAGGCCGGCGCGGGGAAGGCGTCGGCGAGGGCGTCGATCTCGGTCAGGCTGTCGCTTGTGCCATTCATTTTCCAGTTGCCGGCGGCCAGTTTGCGCATGTGGTCTCTCCCAGTTGTTCGCTGACGAGTGGGATGGCCGGGGCGCTGCACAAGGTCAAGCCCCGGCGAGCGGGGCGGGACAATTCGTCCGGCGATTTCAGGGGGTCAGTCGGCCTCGCGCTCGGCGCTCAGCGTCTCGACATCCTTGAACTTGATCGATTCCCCACAGCCGCAGGCGTCTTCGACGTTGGGGTTGCGGAATTTGAACCCGCTTTCGAGAAGCGAGGTTTCATAGTCGATCTCGGTGCCGAAGAGGAACATCTGCGCCATCGGGGCGATCATCACCCGCGCGCCGTCCTGTTCGACAACCTCGTCCATCGGGTCGACCTCGTCGGCGAAATCCATGGTGTATTCCATCCCCGCGCATCCGCCCTTTTTGATGCCGATGCGTAGGCCCTTGCGCCCGTCCTTTTCCATCAGCCGCGCGATCTGGTTGACGGCGGCGGGTGTTATGGTGACGGCTTGCTTGCCGGGAATGCTAAACATGGGTGACCTCGTGTTTCACCTTTGAATTTAGGGCGAAAGCGCGCCGATTCCAAGGGGTGGAACGGTGGGCAGCAGGGCATCTGTGGCGAAACTGATCAACATGGCCCAGCCAAAGGAGGCGAGCGTGCCGACGATGACGTATTCGCTGGTTTTCTGATCCTGGGAGGTGGTTTCGAACCGAAGGATCGATTTGGCGGCGATCAGGAATCCGATTCCGGCGGGCTGTCCTGCGAGGACGAGCATGAAGATGATGCCGCGTTCAAGGATGCCGATCAGGCGTCCGGCGTTCTTGAGGCCGTCGTTTGTGAACTCCTCGCTCCAGCGTGAGACGATACGGGCGACCAGGGGGCCGCCGCCGAAGGTGGCCAAGAGGAGACCGGCAAGGAGGATGAGACCGGCGGGGATGTGCGAGAGGAGGAGGTCGATCATGGGGCGGTCTCGAT
>JBNKHH010000083.1:0-74289 GCA_050290245.1 Silicimonas sp. | reverse complement strand
ATTGGGGTCACGCCCAGCCAACAGATCGGAAAACACCCCGCCAAAGGCAGGGTGTCATCCGGTTAGGTACGGTGAGTGAGTCGGGGGTTAACCGATAAAATTCTGTGTCAGCCAGAATCGGCCGCAGTATTGCGCATTGGGGTCAAAGGCCACGGCAGTGCTGACCTTCTTGACCCGCTTGTCCAGGATGTTCTTCCGGTGGCCAGGCGAATTCATCCACAGATCAACTGCGTGGCGCGCCAGCGAGGCATAAGAGTGTGCCGGCAGGGGCTGACCTTCATAGGTTGCGAATTGGCAGGCGTTCGAACTCAGGATCTTAAATCGGCGGTTATCGATCTTGTATCGATGCACCATACCGATGTTTTCCGATCCGGTCTTGAATTTCACGCCGGATTTCTTGACCCGCTGTTTCAGTGTCGCCGATCCGGCCACCGTGCTTTTGTGGGTCAACTGCTGGGTTTTCGCCATCCATTGGCTGTGTTTTCTGGCTTGCTTGGCAAGGCCGTTGCCGGCATCCCCAACCTTGGCAAGGCCGGCACGGCAGCGGTGGTAATTCACTTCAGCGCGAATCGCATCATCCAAAAGGTTTTGGTTGATTTTCCCGGTCGGCACGACGGTTTCGGCGGCAGCCTTCGACACGGAGCGGCTACAGGCCTGGGCAAGCGCAGGCGCGGTTAGCAGCACCGCCACACCGACGCAAAGGGCCGTGATCCTCGATTTCATTCCCCAGGTTTCCCTATCAACAAACACCCCTCACTCGGACCACCCAATCGCCCAATTAAGGCGAAACCGAGGCGAGGGATCGGCAGACGTTTGGAAATTGATAACGAATCAATCCTTTGACCACAAAGGAAGAAAGCCCGCTTCGGGCGATTCAGTGCCAGGCTATTGTGGAAATGCCGCCTACCTGGCCTTGTTTCCTAAGAAATCCATGATCCGCACCAGTTCGGCACTTATCCCCGGCTCGCTCAGCGCGTGTCCGGCGCGCGGAATGACCCGCAACAG
Organism: Silicimonas sp.; assembly: GCA_050290245.1. Taxonomy (GTDB): domain Bacteria; phylum Pseudomonadota; class Alphaproteobacteria; order Rhodobacterales; family Rhodobacteraceae; genus JBNKHH01. The sequence goes on along the minus strand of JBNKHH010000083.1, from coordinate 73,284 downwards.
TCCCTTTGGCCACTTCTCAGCCAACCGGAATGCCGTGGCCGGGGGACAGATCATGTCATAGCGTCCCTGCACGATCGTCCCCGGAATATCGGCGATGACATGCAGATTCGCCTCGATCCAACCGTCGTGTTCCAGGAATCCGCCGTTCACGAAGTAATGGTTCTCCAAGCGGGCAAAGGCGCGCGCGAATTCGGCTGGACTGTCTCCACCAGGACCGTCGTTGCTGATCGAAGCCAAGGTGTTCTCCCAACTCGCCCAGGCACGAGCGAACTTGGTCTCGCTGGAACGATCTCCCGAAAAGAGCCGCTTCGCATAGGCCAGGATCAAATCGCCGCGCTCGTCTTCGGGAATGATGTCGGTGAACCGCCGCCACACGTCCGGCCAGAACGCCCCGGCCCCACCGCCATAGAACCAGTCCAGCTCCGCCCTCGTCATCAGAAACACGCTGCGCAGAACCAGATTCTCAACCCGATCAGGGTGGCTGATTGCATAGATCAAGGCCAGCGTCGCACCCCAACTCCCGCCAAAGACCACCCATTTGGCAATCCCCAGCGTCTCTCGGATCAGTTCAATATCGTTGACAAGATGCCAGGTCGTATTGCTTTCAATGCTCGCGTGCGGTCTGGATCGCCCGCAACCGCGCTGGTCAAACAGGATGACGCGAAACCTGTTCGGATCGAAATATCGCCGCATCGCTGGCGAACACCCACCGCCCGGCCCACCATGCAGAACCACGACCGGTATTCCCTCGGGATTCCCGCACTGTTCGACATAGACCCGGTGGCCATCGCCCACGTCAAGAACACGCTGATCGTAGGGGTCGATCGGCGGGTAGAGATACTGTGACGCAGTCTTTTTTCCTGACGGTCTGTCCATAGCCGACCTATATACGGGATAAGAAGCCGATTCACGGCACAATTTCGCACATACGCAGTAGAGTTTCAGATGCCCGCCACTTCAACCATCGACAAAGCCGAGATCGAGAAATTTCAGGCCATGGCGGCCGAATGGTGGGACCCGAACGGAAAATTCAAGCCGCTGCACATGCTCAACCCCTGTCGGCTTGATTATATCACAAGCCAGATTGCCGCCGAATTTGGCCGCGACCTCACAGAACCGCTGCCTTTTCGGGGCCTACGCATCCTCGACATTGGCTGTGGTGGAGGGCTTCTCAGCGAACCCATGGCCCGACTTGGCGCCCAAGTCGTTGGTGCCGATGCGGCCGAGCGCAACATCCCGGTCGCCCGCGTCCATGCCGAGGAACAAGGGCTTGAGATCGACTATCGCCACACCACGGCCGAGGCCCTGGCTCAGGCAGGCGAGAGGTTTGACGTAGTCCTGAACATGGAAGTTGTCGAACACGTCGCCGATCCGCTTGCCTATCTGACGGCTTGCCATAACCTTCTGAAAGACGGTGGCTTGATGTGTTGCTCGACGATCAACCGCAATCCCAAGAGCTTCGCCATGGCCATCATCGGCGCCGAGGTGATCATGCGCTGGCTGCCGAAGGGAACACATGACTGGAACAAGTTCATCACGCCGGACGAACTGTATGATTTGATTTCAAAGGCCGGTTTGGAGCCAGTCGACCGCAAGGGGTTCGTCTTCAACCCGGTCAGCTGGAATTGGAGTCTGTCCGACCGGGACCTTTCAGTGAACTACGTTACGACTTCACTTCGTCAACCACAGGATCTTCGAACCGGGTCCTGAGTTCGCGCATGACAGGCAATGTTGCACGCACCTTGTCCTGACCCAATGCATGCACGACGTCGGACAGGATTGGCGCAATCGCCTCCAGGGCCGCATCCCGCGCCCTAAGCCCCGACGGGCTGATCGAGACGAACTTGCGACGCGCGTCGTCCCAATCAGGACGTATATGGACGTACCCGGCCCACTCCAGCTTTCCGATCGTGTTGGTCATCGCCCCGCGAGTGACGTGAAACGCCTTGGCCAGTTGCGCAGGGGTGCGCTCACTGCCACCGCGCGCAAGGTGATGAAGCACAGAAAAGTGGCTAAGTTCCATACCCTTCGGCAAGGCCTTGGCAAGCTGAGCCCGCACCAACTGGTCCGCCATGAACATTTCACTGAACAAGGCAATCGCAAGCTGGTCGGCAGAATTCGTTTCCTTAGGCATCAGGCATTTTGTATGTGCGCTCGTGTCTCAGTGACGGCAGCCGTCGCCGCACATCATCCACCCGATCGAGGTCCAGATCAACCAAGGCCACACCGGGCAAATCGCCGCTGTCCGACAAAACACGCCCCCAGGGGTCTACGGCTAGAGAATGCCCGTAGGTGCTGCGTGGCCGCCCAGATGTCGTTGGATGGGACCCGCATTGCGCTGGTGCGAGGATGAAACTCCCTGTCTCGATCGCCCGCGCCCGCAACAGGATTTCCCAATGCGCTTTGCCTGTTTCAGGCGAAAATGCCGATGGCACCGTGAGAACCTTGGCCCCGGCTTTGGCCAAATCGCGAAACAAGTAGGGAAACCTGAGGTCGTAACAGATCGTCAAACCGACCGGCACGCCGGAGACATTTGTGACGACGGCTCGGTCACCGGGCCGATAGCCGTCGCTTTCGCGGTAAGTTTCCTCTTCCGAAATCGCAACGTCGAACATGTGAATCTTGTCGTATGTCGCCACGACCTCACCGTCGGGCGCGACCATGAACGAGCGATTTACGAACTTGTCATCTTCAGACTGCTTCAAGGCCAGTGACCCGATCAACAACCACACGCCCAACCGGGCCGCCTCGCTGCGAAGGCCTGCCAACGTCAGGTCGTCATTCTCGCTTCGCAAAACTTCGTTCTGTCGCGTGCGGCTGGCGGAAACGCAGTTGGTCACCTCTGGGGTCAGGATGAGTTCCGCCCCCTGTACGGCGGCCTCGCGGATCAGCGGTGTAACAGCTGTCAGATTTGCTGCCGGATCATCCGAGGCACAAAACTGAACCAGCCCGACGCGCATCAAGCCGCCAGGATCGGATCGAGCTTTCCCGCCATCTCGAGCGCCCGCAGATCGTCAAAACCACCAACATGCAGATCCCCGATGAATATCTGCGGCACCGTGTACCGGCCGTTTGCGCGCTGCAACATCTCCTGGCGACGCTCTGGCTCGAGCCGAATGTCGATTTCCAGATAGCTCGCGCCTTTTGCCATCAGCAATCGCTTGGCAGCGTGGCAGTACCCGCAGGTAGGAGTGGTATAGATCTCGATACTCTTCATCGGTTCCGATCCTTCGTTAGAGCCAGTATTTAGGAATTTTTTTCGGCTCTTGCCAGCACCAGAATGAAAACCCGCCCTGCACCACGGGAATGGAGCGCATCGGAGCAGGCTGTCAGGGTTGCGCCCGAAGTCATGACGTCGTCGACCAAGCAGATATCCTCCCCGCAGATCGCCGCAGCTCGGGATTGTTTCACCGTGATCGCGCCTGCCATGTTGCGCTGCCGTTCCTCGACGGTCATTCGATCCTGAACCTGGGTGCGGCGGACCCGTATCAAGGCATCCGGTAGAACGGACAGGCCTGAAACCTGCCCCAAGAACCGCGCCAATTCGGCTGATTGATTGTACCGGCGCCTTAACAGCCGGCTCCAGTGTACGGGAACAGGGACCAGCAAAGCCGTGTCAGGCAGGATCGAACGTCCGGCTTTCCACATCCATTCGGCCGCGGGCTTGGCAAGTTCCGGTCTGTCACCGTGTTTCAACGACAGGACAATGCGCCGCCCATAGTCCCGATACGCCACAGCGGCACGTCCGGCTTGCCATGGACGTGGTGTAGACAAGCAATCATCGCAGAACTCCGCTCCCTCGCTTTGACCCGGAAGTACGCATCCGCAAGCGTGACAGACAAGGCCTGCCAGAAACGGAGTCTGGCGCCAACAGTCGGGACAAAGCCCGCCCTGTTCTTCGACAAAGCCCGCGCAGATGGGGCACTGGGGCGGATAAATCCAAGATATCGCGCGTTGCATTCCCCGCATGGAACCTTACCTTCCGCCAGGCCATGACCGTCAACACCAGACTCACTGATCGTTCAGCGCTTTTGAAGCACCGTGCTCGTGCCACCCGGCAGCCAGCCTATTTCCTGCATGACGAAGCATGTTTCGAAATCAAAGAAAGACTGAGCGAGGTTAACAAAGCATTTAATGCACCCGTGCTCGTCGGCCACGTCTCACCGCCACTGAGCGAGATGTTTCCAACGGCTCCAACCGTTGCTGACAGCGACCATCTCGACCTTCCCCAAGATCGGGACCTCGTGGTGCATGCCTTCGGACTTCACTGGGCAGACGACCCCGTAGGCCAGATGGTCCAGTCCCGGCTTGCACTTGTGCCTGACGGGATGTTCCTTGGCGTCATGTTTGCGGGCGAAACGTTGCAGGAACTTCGAGCCTCTTTGGCTGAGGCAGAAGCGCGCCTGACTGGCGGGTTGTCTCCCCGCGTGCTGCCAATGGGCGACCTCCGCGATCTTGGCGGGCTTGTCCAACGCGCCGGATTGGCACTTCCCGTAGCGGACAGCCGGAAGATCACGGTGCGCTATCGCGACCTCGCAGGTCTGTTTCGCGATCTTCGCGGCATGGGCGAGACCAACGCGCTGGCAGCGCGGCACAAGTCAATACCGCACCGAAATCTGTTCAAGCTCACCGAAGGGATCTATCGCGAGAATTTCCGCGACGCCGAAGGCTATCTTTTGGCCACCTTCGAGCTGGTGTTCCTAACGGGCTGGGCGCCATCTGAGACTCAACAAAAGCCTCTCGCGCCCGGATCGGCGCAGCACCGGCTCGCCGATGTCCTGGGTGTCGACGAAATCGCGTCCCAAGAATAACCGCGACCATGTCGCGTTGACCTGACTGGATATCCGGCTATGTCGCTGGTCACATCAATCGCAGGAACCCTAGGAATGCAGGACGAAACCCAGGCCAGCCGCTTGCCCGCCGACCATCCGCCGATAAAACCGGAGAAGATTGGTGTCCTCCTGGCGAATCTTGGAACCCCGGACGGTTATGACTACTGGTCCATGCGCCGCTACCTGAACGAGTTCCTGTCGGATCAGCGCGTTATCGACTACCCCCGTTGGAAATGGCAGCCGCTCTTGCAGCTCATCATCCTGTCGAAACGCCCTTTCACGTCCGGCGCAGCCTACAAGTCCATCTGGAACGAAGAAAAGGGCGAAAGCCCTCTCATGACCATCACACGGGACCAGACCGAAGCCCTGCGCAAGACCCTGCATGACAGATACGGCGACACCGTTATCGTCGATTTCTGCATGCGCTATGGAAATCCATCGACCAAGTCCAAGGTCAGGAACATGGTCGAACAGGGCTGCCGCAGAATCCTGTTCTTCCCGCTCTATCCCCAATACGCAGGGGCAACTACGGCGACGGCGAACGATGCGTTCTTCCGCGCGCTCATGGACGAAAAGTGGCAGCCGGATGCAAGAACGGTTCCCGCCTATTTCGATCGTCCGTCCTACATCGACGCCCTGGCTCAGTCCGTCGAGCGCGCCTATTCCGCAATGGAACACAAGCCCGATATCCTTGTGTGTTCCTATCATGGCATGCCGCAACGCTATCTGATGAGTGGTGATCCCTACCACTGCCAGTGTCAGAAAACGACGCGGCTCCTCAAAGAACGCCTTGGCTGGAAAGACGATGCCATTACCTCGACGTTCCAATCGGTCTTCGGACCAGAAGAATGGCTGCGACCCTACACTGTGGAAGAGGTCGCGCGCCTAGCCGAGGCAGGCAAGAAACGGATCGCCGTGATCGCCCCCGCATTCTCGGCCGACTGCATCGAAACGCTGGAAGAGATCAACGAAGAGATCCGCGAAAGTTTCGAGCACGCCGGAGGAGAAAGCTTCACCTACATCCCATGCCTGAATGACGACGCCGCACATATCTCGGCACTGAGCGAAGCAATCGACGACAGCCTCGCGGGCTGGATCAAATGAAAACGCCGCCCCGGATCGGGCGGCGTCTTCAAGCACGAATTGAAGTCGGACTTAAATGACGAGCACCTGCGTTCCGACGCTGCTCATGCTGAAAAGCTCGGCGATATGCTCATTATAAAGACCGATGCAGCCATTCGATGACCGCCGACCGATCTTGCGCGTGTCGTGCGTGCCGTGAATGCGATAGTAGGTCCAGCTCAGATACATCGCGTGCGTTCCAAGCGGATTGTCCGGTCCGGGACCAACATAGTCCGGCCACTCGGGATTGCGTTTTTTCATGGCCGGTGTCGGGCGCCATTCGGGACCCTCGACCTTCCGCACGATCTTTGTACGCCCGCGGCGCGTCAAATCCTCGCTGATCGGAACGCTCGTCGGGTAAAGCTTGTACGTGTCCGTGGATGAATTCCAGAAATGCAAGGCGCGCGAAGAAATATCGACAAGAATTGCACCGTTGCGGGTGTTGTCGAAATAGGGCTCCCAATCCAGTGCACGGAAACTTGACGCATTGCGGCGAACAGAATGTGAAACCTGATCGCGGTATTCTACATCGTCCTGTGCGATCGCCGGCGCCGCGGCCACGGCTGCCGAACCAGCCAGAAAACTCCGGCGATTCAAGTTCATTAAGGGGGTACGAGACATACCTGCGTCCAATACTGTTGTTTTTTGCTCGAACAGCAACATACGCCGACTCATTCGCCGCCGCAAATCAAAGAAGCGCTAGATTGCCGATATCGTGGTTGTAAGGTTTGAACAGCCGTCAACTTGCCTGTAAGGACGAACCCAGGCAGGCAATAGGCAGACGCACCATGTATCGAATTCTGGTCCTTTTTTTCGCTGTGGTTTTTGGACTGAGCGCGTGTTCAACCCCGGAACCAAGGTTCGGACCTGATGGGCGTCCACTGCCTACTGTATATCGGATCGGTTCGGGCGACACGGCCGAGATTCAGTTCCGCATGTTGGACTCGATCAATGCTCTGCGACAGGCCCGAGGCGCGGCCCCGGTCGCGCTGAATTCTGAGCTTACGGCAGCCGCCAAGACCCATTCGCAGGATATGTCCGTCCAGAACCGCCCCTGGCACTTTGGTTCAGACGGCTCAAGCCCATTGGATAGGGTGGCCCGTGTCGGCTACACTGGCAAACTCATCGGAGAAAACATCTCGGAGACCTACGAAACCGAGCTTGAAACGCTATCCGCATGGATGGAGGTTCCAGAGACCCGCGAAGTCATATTGGATCCACGGGCGCGCGAAATGGGATTTGCCTGGCATCAAGAGGCGTCCGGCAAAATTTGGTGGACTCTGGTCATCGGACAGCCGCGCAGAGCACAACCAGGCGTCTGATCACTTGTAGATCGCGATCGGGGTTCCATTCCGGACCATCGCATAGATCTCTTCGATCTCGCGGTTGGTGACCGCTATGCAACCAAAGGTCCAGTCGGCGCGAAGACGGCTGACCGGATTCCCCTGACCGTGAATAAAGATGTCGCCGCCCGGTTCTTTTCCCAGCGCCTTGGCTTCGGCGATGTCGCGCGGCGTCGGATAGTTGATGCCAACCGAAAGATGGAACTCGCTGTCTGGATTGCGCCGGTCGATCATGTAAAAGCCTTCCGGCGTCTTGCCGTCGCCTTCAATCATCTTGTCACCGATCGGAGCAAAACCAAGTTCAATCCTGTACGACTTCAGGACCGTTTTGCCGTGCAACAGATACATCCGGCGCTGGCTTTTGAATACGGCAACGCGTGTGACCTCGGGCCCGTCATAGGTTTTGAACTTGGAGGAGCAGCCGGTCAGTGAAATCATGACCGCCCCGAATACGATTGCTTTTATGATCGCCCGAAACATTGCCCGATCCGCCAATATTTGAACGCAAGACTACAGCAATATTGCAGACCGGTGAATCCCCTATCGCCGCTGCAACATAGCGACAATCTCGACATGAGTGGACCAACGAAATTGATCCACGACATCCAGCCAAGCCAAGGTGAATCCTGCCCCGGCCAAAATCGCGACGTCACGCGCAAAGGTCACCGGATTACACGAAACAAAAGCGATGCACTCAATTTTGGACGCTGCTATTTCAACGACCTGTCGCTCAGCCCCGGCTCGCGGCGGGTCGATGACCACGCCGCCAAAGCGATTTATTTCATCAGGTGTCAGGGGGCGGCGGAACAGATCGCGCGTTTCCGTCGAGACCGCCTGCAGCCCCTGCCCGTATCGCCACCCCTCACTCAACGCCGCGAGCATCTCCGCATCGCCCTCGACCGCATGCACGGGTCGGGTCTCAGCAATGGGCAGCGCAAATGTACCGCAACCGGCAAACAGATCTAGGATTGGCCCTCGTGCATTTTCCAATGCCGCTTGGACGCCGCCAACCAACGCCGCCTGTCCTTGCTCGGTCGCTTGAAGGAAACTGCCCGGCGGTGGCGTAACCCTTGTGCGACCGAAGAAGACGGCGGGCGCGCGCGACATCGCAACCAACTCCCCGTCCCATGTGATCCTGGCGAATCCGGCTTCTTCGGCGAGCCTGCTCAATTCGACGCTCAGACCGATCTCCAGAGGCTTGCCCCCGGTTACGGCGACATCCATGCCGCCATCGGTCTCGGTCACGGTCATACGTACCTCGCCCTTCCTGCTGCCTCCGAGTGAGACCAGCTCGGAAAGGAAAGGCATGACACCGCGCAGGGCCGGACGCACCAAAAGGCAGTCGGGCACATCGCGAATGACATCGCTGGCCGGAGCGTGGAAACCGACGGTAGCGCCAGATTTCGTGCGCCGTCCCGAAAATGTCGCGCGCCGTCTCGATTGCGAAGGCGACGTATGGATATTGCGCACCGGGGCTTGCAGTCCGACTGCGTCGAGAGCTGCACGAACGACACCGATCTTCCATTCCGAGACAAATTCATCTCGCGCATGTTGCAGCGCACACCCGCCGCATCCGCGGTAATGACGACATGGTGCCGAAACGCGCTCGGGCGAAGCCTTCAAGATCCGTGGCGAAACGATCCGATCGCCCTCGACCTCGCCTTCGACGATCTCACCTGGAAGCGTCCGCGCCACATAGACGGGTCCCGCGGCGATGCCGTCACCTAGATGCCCGAGGCGTTCAATCTCAACCTGCATCTATTCAGCAGCCTCTTCAGTCCTGAAGAACCCGCCTGACTGGTGGTCCCAGAACTTGGCATAAACTCCACCGCGCGCCAAAAGCTCGGTATGCGTGCCGGTCTCCACGATCTGGCCGTCGTCAAGAACGACAATCCTGTCCATCTGGGAAATCGTCGACAGCCGGTGGGCAATTGCGAGGACGGTCTTTCCGACCATCAGTGTCTCCAACGCTGCCTGGATCGACGCCTCGACTTCCGAATCCAGGGCGCTGGTCGCCTCGTCCAGAACCAGAATTGGGGCATCTTTCAGTATTGCCCGCGCAAGGGCGATACGTTGACGCTGACCACCTGATAGTCTGACTCCGCGCTCGCCCAGATGCGCGTCATAGCCTTTCCGGCCGGCATGGTCTTCCAGACCCAGAATAAATTCATGTGCCTCGGCGCGGCGTGCCGCATCAATGATTTCGTCGTCGCTGGCATCAGTTCGTCCGAAAAGAATATTGTCGCGCACCGAACGATTGAACATGCCGGTCTCCTGCGTGACCATCCCTATCTGTCTTCGAAGACTCTCCTGGGTCACGTCACGCACGTCCTGGCCACTGACCATGACTCGCCCACCCTCGACGTCATAAAGGCGCAGAAGAACAGACACCAAGGTCGACTTGCCCGCACCCGATGCTCCAACCAGTCCGATCTTCTCGCCCGGCGCAATGTCGAGATTAATCCCCTGCACACCGCCTGCCTGTCGCCCATAAGCAAAGCTGACGTTGTCAAAAACGATCCGAGGTTCCGTCATGACCAACTCGACCGCATCTGCGGCATCGACCAGCGTCCAATACGGCGTTGGCGTGCGCATACCGTCCTCGACTTCACCCACATTACCATAGATAGCCATCAACGTATGGCTGACCCATCCCGTCATCTGCGCCAACCGAATCGAAACCGCGCCAGCGGCCGCAATATCGCCGGGCGATGCGATGCCAAGGGACCAAAGCCACAGGGTGCCGCCAATCAAAAGCACTGGCAGCACTCCCGCAAGCGTCATCAGGAGGAACCGGAAACTGGCCGCGACAACGCTCCAATCCAACGCCTTTTCGCGAAACGTCCGGATCGCACCCAATGCAGCGCTTTCCTCGAAATCCGCATGAGCGAAGAGCTTGACCGTCTTGATGTTGGTAATCGTGTCGACAACCTGTCCGCTGACCATGGCACGCGCCGCCGCCCGCGCCTTGCTGCGAACCCGAATGCGCGGCACAAACCAGCTGATCAGCAAGCCATAAAGACAAAGCCAGACGCCCAGGCATATCGCTACGCGCCAATCGATCGTCGTCAGCAAGAGCGTCGAACCAACCAGCGACGCCAAGGCAAAGAAGACCACGTTGATGACTTCTGCCGTAGCATCCGTGAGCGCACGCGACGTCTGAAGCTGTTTCTGCGCAATCCGCCCGGCAAAATCGTTGTCGAAAAACGTGACGGCCTGCCCAAGAGTCCAGCGGTGGAGTCGTGACAGCACCATCGGGTTGACGTTGCTTGAAACCACGACCGAATTCATCATCGACCCGACGCCCAGGACGAACGGGCGCAAGACCAGAAAGAACCCCAAGGCCGCGACCAGTACCATCGCATTTTCATCGAAATAGGTCTCTGGTGAGGAGTCAACAGCCGTGTCGATCACACGGCCCAGCAACAAGGCCGTCACAACCTCGATCGCCCCCGCAGCCACCGATATCAATGCCGCCAACCCCAGAACAGGGAATGACCCACGCAGGCCCCAGCGAATGAACGAAACCAGAGTTTGCGGCGGCGGACCTTCAGCAGGGATAAACGGATCGATAAATTCACCGGCACGTCGTATCATCCTGCGCCCTCCGCTGTGTCCAGGAATCCGCCGGACTGCCTGTTCCAGAACCGCGCATACAAGCCATTTTGTCTTAACAAGTCATCATGCCCGCCGTCCTCCACGATCCGGCCATCATCAAGAACGACTATCCGATCCATCTGCGAGATAGTCGACAGTCGGTGCGCTATGGCGATGACGGTCTTTCCCTTCATCATACCGTAAAGCGTGTCCTGAATCTCTGCCTCGACCTCACTGTCCAGCGCGCTCGTTGCCTCATCCAGTACAAGGATAGGGGCATCCTTGAGGATCACGCGGGCAAGCGCAATCCGTTGACGTTGTCCCCCTGACAGCTTCACTCCGCGCTCGCCAACCTGCGCGGCATATCCGGTACGCCCGGACGCGTCGCAAAGATCAAGGATGAAGTCATGCGCCTCAGCCTGCCGGGCCGCCTCGTATATCATTTCGTCCGTTGCATCGGGCCGGCCATACCGGATGTTCTCGATCACGGATCGGTGCATCAGCGATGAATCTTGCTGCACCATCCCGATACGCGCCCGCAGGGAATCCTGCGTCACGTTTGCGATGTCCTGCCCGTCGATACGGATCGTGCCGCCTTCAAGGTCGTAAAACCGCAACAACAGCTTCACGAGCGTCGACTTTCCGGCGCCCGAGCGACCGACGAGGCCGATCTTTTGGCCTGGCTCGACGACGAGATTCACCCGCTCCAATCCGCCGGCACCGCGACCATAGTGATGGCTCAGATCGCAGAACTCTATCCGACCCGGACCGGGCGCCAGAGGCTGCGCATCCGGCCGGTCGACAAGGGTGATAGGCTGGGCAATTGTCTCCATCCCTTCAGCAACAATACCCAAATTGCGGAAAAAGCTGGTAAGGGCCCACATGATCCAGCCGGTCATCGCGTTCAGCCTCAAGACAAGCGATGAAGCGACAGCGACAAGACCGATAGTCGCAGACCCGGCAGTCCAGAGCCAAATGGCCCATCCGACAACTGCAACGATCAAGAACCCGTTCAGGACCGTCAGCCCGACATCCATCTTCGTGTAAATCCGCATTTCGGTCTGAAATGTCTCGCGGGAATGTTCGATCGCCTCGCGAGCATATTCCATCTCGCTCGTGGTATGGGCGAACATCTTGACTGAATGGATGTTGGTATAGGCATCGACGACCCGTCCCGTAACCGCGCTGCGCGCATCGGAAGCCACTTTCGAAGCAGGTCCAACCCTTCGAACCGTCCAATTTACCAGCAAGCCGTAAAGGACCAGCCAGGCTACCAGCGGTATCGCCAGCCTTGCGTCAGCTTCGGACAAAAGGAACACTGCTCCGACGACATAGGCGACCGAGAACGTCATAGCGTCGAAAACCTGAAACACCGCCTCGCCTGCTGCGGGCGGGGTTTGCATGATCCTGTTCGCAATACGTCCGGCGAAATCACTCTCGAACCATCCGACTGACTGTCTCAGGACATGGCTGTGGGCACGCCAGCGGATCAAGGTGCCGAAGTTCGGCAGGATCGTGTTGTTCAATAATCCGACATCGGCCATCTGAATGAGTGGCCTAACAAGGAGCAGGAACAACCCGACCAAAAGCATCTCCAGACCGTGGTCGCCCCAGAATTCTGCCGGGTCTGACGCGGCCAGCATATCGACCAGCCTGCCGACATAGGAAATCAGCCAAATCTCGATGAAGGCAACCGCCACCGACAATATGCCGGTAATCGCAAAGACCGGCCAGAATGGGCGGCTCAGACCCTTCATGAAAGGCCACAGCCTGGTTGGTGGGCGGTCTTCCTGCGGATAATCGCAATAGGGATCGATGAGGGATTCAAGAAATCGGAACATGCGGCAAGTGCCTTGAGTGAGGTGGACAAGATGAAAGAGACGGCTGCGCGACCGGGCCGTCCTTACAGGATCGGGCCAGTCAGCCTAGCGCGGTAAGGATCCTGTTATTCATCATGACCTCCATGTTCGTCGGGATCAGGTTTAGCCCAAGTCTATTGGTCTGTCATCCCTCAAGGGCCATCAAGGCGTCGCGGTCCAAATGGAAACCGCTTTCGATCCATGCCTTTTCCAGTTGTTTGATGCGCGCGCCCAGCAACGGCCCGGTATACTCTGGCATCAGGTCGGCTGCTTTCACGGGAAATTCCTGGTCTGCTGCCGTCGCGACCTCAACAAGGTCCTCCGTAGCGACCGGCACACCAAAAAGTGCTGCGCTCACAAGCAGTACGTCTCGCCCAATGGCCGCACCCAGCCGATACCCCAGTTCGCTTGCTGTCTTTCCCACTGATCTCCGAATGTCGCGTAGTCTCTCGGCCTCTCTGCGTGACAGTCTCAGCAGATTGGCAACATCTGCTCCACCCAGAACAGCAAGGCGACGCATGGCGTCAGGTTCAGCACCGACTTCGCTTTCAAACGCAACCAGCGGCGCAAGTCCGGTGTCATCCGCTCCAGGCAGGATCGCCGACAAAACGCCGGTGGTCCGCATCGCGGCAACAGACGGCGCCGGATCAGGAGCCAACAGCAAGCGCTTCACCTCTGCTCCGACACGCTCGTGCGACAGGAAAGCCAGGCCATCCACATTGCGTGCAATCGCATCCAGCGCATCAGGGTCAAAACCCTTGTCCGGATCGCCGTACCAGGCATGGAACCGAAAATACCTCAGACTGCGCAGGTAGTCTTCGCGGATCCGCGTCTCGGCATCTTCGATGAATCGCACCCGACCCGAGTTCAGATCGGCCAGCCCACCCATCGGATCATCGATCAGGCCCCTGGGATCACAATACAGCGCATTCATTGTGAAATCGCGCCGCAGTGCGTCCTCTTCGATCTTGTCTGAAAAATCGACCACAGCCCGCCGCCCATCCGTTTCGACATCCCGACGAAACGTGGTGATCTCGAACGGCATGTCTCCAATCACGACTGTAACCGTACCGTGTTCGAGCCCTGTCGGAATGACTCGCAATCCTGCAGTCTCGGCCAGTGCGACGACCACGTCCGGCCTGGCCGAAGTCGACAAATCAATATCGCTGACTGATCGGCCAAGGACAGCATCACGCACGCAACCACCGACCGCATAGACCTGGTGCCCGGCATCCTCCAACAGCGCGAACACACTCTGGGTCGCTTCCGCGTTCAGCCAGTCTGCATCAAGCCGGGTCATCCATCATCCGATCCGCCAAAGCCCGCAACATGCGCGCCGTTGCACCCCAAATGTAATAGGGGCCCCACGGCACCGTAAAATAATACCTGCGCTCACCCAACCAACGCCGATACTGGATCGAATACTTCGACACATCCATCACATGCGCAAAGGGCACCTCAAATACCTCGGCAACCTCACCCGCTTCCGGCACCGGTTGAAAGCCCGGCCTGATGATCGACAAGACCGGCGTGACCTGGAACCCTGTTACCGTCTCATGAGAAGGCAGGGCACCCAACACCTCGACATCCCCATGCGGCAGCCCGATTTCTTCTTCGGCCTCGCGCAAGGCCGCCGAGACAGCGTCCGCGTCTCCTTCGTCGATCTTGCCGCCGGGAAAGGCAACCTGTCCTGGATGGTGCTGTAAGCGGGACGACCTTTTCGTCAGCACGACGCTGGCCCCCCCAGCGCCCTCCACCACCGGAATAAGAACTGCGGCGCCCCGCAACCTGCGCCCCTTCGGCAAAACAAGCTCGGGGTTCAGGTCATAGTCCGAAGACGGCCGACCCTCGGCGGCAAGAGCCCGGTCGAGACGAAGCCGAAGGTCACTCACCGCCCTTGGCCTCGAAACCAAGCGTCTCAGGATCGAACTCGTAGTGGGCACCGCAAAACTGGCAGTCAGCGGTAACGATACCTTCGTCGGTCGTCATATGCCCGATATCCTTGGCCGAATAGATCGACATGGCTTGCTGTACCCTTTCTGGCGAACAGGTGCACCCAAACTCGACCGGCTGTGCATCGAACACGCGCGGCCCATCGGCATGGAACAGGCGAACCAGCAGATCTGTTGGCTGGACGCTGGGCCCTATCAGCTCGATCTCCTCTGCCGAGGACAACAACACGTTGACATGGTTCCAATGCTCAGCCGCATCCGCGTCCAAGATGTCCTCAGCCGACAACAGCCCGTCTTCGCCTGATCCACCACCTTCGGCGAAAGGCGAGGCTTCAGGCATTTGCTGAAGCATCACACCTCCTGCACGCCAGCGCATGGCCTCGCCAGGAAGCTGAGTTTGACCAAAGCTCAGAGCGAAGCTGGTTGGAAGCTGTTCCGACTGAGCGAAGTAGGTCTCGGCGCAGGCGGCCAACGATCCGCCCGCGATCGGTGTAATCCCTTGATACGGAACTGTGCCTTCACCTTGGTCGATCAACATGGCGAAATAGCCCCTGCCAATCTGGCTAAATGGATCGGCAGTCTCATCCAGCCTCGTCTCGTCGAAACTCGCGTATGCCCGAATTTGGGCTGGCCGGCCTTCTTTCGTCGGTCCGTAATAGTCCGTTGCAATCAGCCGGGCGGGTCCGTCGCCGCGGATTTGCAACGAAAGCTTCCACTGCAATTTGATGGTCTGACCGATCATCGCCGTCAACAAAGTGGCCTCTGCAACCAGCGCCTCGATGACTGGCGGATATGCATGCTGAGACAAGACCTGCTGCAAAACGCCGTCCAGGCGCGCGACACGACCACGCGTGTTGGTCCGGTCAAGCTGAAAGGGAAGGACGGTGTCGTCCCAAGCGATTTTCGATCCGAGATTCATGGGGTTTCCCTGGCTGTCAGTGCCATGCAATACCGTTTCTATATAGGTGCCGCAATCGAAGGACCAAGGTATGATTCCACGCATCGGCGAACCGGTCCGAACAGGAGTGCGCTACAAAACGCGGCCCGGTGCATATGCCGTATTAGTGCGTGACGGCAAGGTTCTTCTGACTCATCAGGCGCGACCGTACCCGGAGTTCCAACTGCCCGGCGGTGGCATCGATCCGGGCGAAAGCCCGGTCGCGACGCTCCACCGTGAAGTCCTGGAGGAGACCGGATGGTGCATTTCAGTGAAGCGGCGACTGGGATGTTTCCGGCGCTTCACTTATATGCCCGAGTACGAATTCTGGGCCGAAAAGATCTGCCATGTGTTTCTTGCAAGGCCTGCCTATGAGCGCGGTGCGCCGACCGAACCAGACCACATCGCAATGTGGGCTGAGCCTGCAATCGCACCCGAGTTGGTTGGAAATGACGGTGATCGTCTGTTTCTGCGGAAAGCGCTCCGCGTCTAGGACCTTTCAACCACGATAGCGGAAAGGTCATCGTCGAACTCGTCTCCTCCGACGAATTTGGCAACGTCAGCCAGCAACAGATCGACGAAATCAGCACCCTTGATCCCTTTGAGGCGTGCAAGAATTTTTTCCAGGCCCTTTTCGTCCAGCAAATTGCCTTCGGCGTCAGCAGCTTCGGTAATACCATCTGTATAAAGGATCATCCGGTCACCCGGATTAAGGTGGGTGGTAATGCAGGCAAAGTCGCCTTCGTCCAAAAGCCCGATCGGTGTACTGAACAATTCAAAGAACTCGACGCCGCCAGATGCACGCTGGATCACCGGACTGGGATGGCCCGCCTGACAAATCCGCAGTTTGCCCGTCGCCGTGTTCAAATGAGCCAGTGCCATGGTCAGGTACTGATCGCTTTCAACATCCGCGCAAAGCAGGTCGTTCAACTTGGTAAGAACGACACAGGGCGAAACCAGTTCGTACACCCCGTCCCCAATATGGCTTAGCGCGATGTTTCGATCCGGCGCAGAGTCACTCAGATACCCTGCGATCCGCGCAGTCATGAGAGCGCTGGCGACGCCGTGACCCGAAACGTCGACCGAATAAAGCCCGATCTCGTCCTCGTTGATGCAGAAATGTCCGACCAGGTCCCCACCGACGTGGCCACTTGGCCGGAAGAGCATCGAAACGTCATAGTCCCCCTTCGTGATGAAGCGCTGAGGAACCAATCCCTCCTGAAATGTCTTTGCGCGTCTCAGATCCCGATCAATGGCTGCGTAGGCATCAGACAAATCGTCCAACGCGGACGTCAGCGCCACGTTCTTTTCGGCAAGGTCCTTCTGGGCGTTGACGACACGCTCTCCGGCCCTGAGCCGTGCGCGCAATTCCACTGAATTAAACGGCTTCGACAGGAAATCATCGGCCCCGCTTTCAAGACCCTCGGCCAGCACCTCACGCTCTGTCTGAGCAGTAAGCAGAATGAAGTAAGCCGGTCGCCCATTCGCAGTCTCGCGGAAGGCCCGGCAAAATTCGACGCCGGACATGCCGGGCATCATCCAGTCACTGATTACGATATCTATCAGCTCAGCCGCGCAAATTTTCATCGCCTGCTCGCCCGACCCGGCCTCAATCGTTTCATAGCCCCATTTCTGCAACGTTCGTGCCACCAGGCGCCGCTGCGCGCGACTGTCGTCAACAACCAGAACTGGCCTGATCACCATGGCCGCATCCGGCAGATTGGGAGTTTCTCGGCTCATCATGGCCGGACAATGGTCGATGCCAATTAAATCTCGGTGAATGCCGCGCCTCGAAACTCTCCATTAAGACCCCGAAGCCTAACATCGGACCAAAGAGAGGACCGAATGATCAACATGGCGCGTATCAACGAACTTCGCCAAGAGGTAGGCGAAGACGATTTGGCGGAGGTCATCTCCATTTTCTGCGAGGAGATGGACGAAGCCATGGAGTCACTCGACACCATTGCGCCGCAAGACGTGCCCGGCCAACTACACTTTCTGAAGGGCAGCGCGCTCAACATCGGGCTCGACTCGGTCAGCGAGCTTTGCCGCGCCAACGAGCAACGGGTCGCGGAAGATGTCGCGTACCGGCCGGACACTGCTGCAATTCGCTTGGCTTACGAACAGTCGAAAGCCGCCCTGGCCGCCTTGGTCTGACCCCATGACGATTCGAGTCGTGGGGGCAATTTCCATTGCGTCTCCAACGCTATCCACACGGCCAGTATTAGATGCATACCGGAAACAATTGCTTGGCTTCCAATCCATTTTGACAAGGATATTTGCCGGCCTGAGTGGCACCGACATCCGGCCTTCGCGATTGCCCTTCGGTGAAGGAGTCTGCTAAAAACAAAAGAATTTCAATGCTTTAGTGGTGTTGCGTCGCTGCGATCTCGCAGAAAATGCGAATTATAGGAAAGAAACCGCCACCTTGGAGAGTCCCCTAAAGGGATGCCACAGTTGTGCCACATATGATTTCTAGCGTCGCCGCGAACCGATCGCGAAGCTGCCGTATTTTGGAGGACCTCATGAAGAATTCGATCAAGACGACCGTCACGGCAATATTGCTGTCGACCGTCGCAATTGTCCCTGCCGTTTCAATTTCGCTCGTCGCAACGGCCGACGCTGCCTATGCCAAGTCGGATAACGCCGGCGGCAATGGAAAATCCGAAGACAGGGGCAATAGCGGGAGCAGCAATGGCAACGGCGGCAAATCTGCAGAGGCAAAGTCCAAATCCGGCTCCTCGTCATCTTCTGCATCGTCCAACGGCAAGAAAGGCGGGCTCGGAGGATTCTTCGCCAAGCTGACAGGCCAGGACAAGAAAGCGGCCCGGGCCACGTCCGCGCCCCAAGCTGTCAAGGTGTCCAAGAAAGCCGATCCGATGCACCCCAGCAACCTTGGCAACATGAACGGTGCGATGAATGCGAACATCAATGCCGTCCTCGCACACATCAGGAACGGAAACACAAACGGCCCCGTTGGCATGCTTGCCGGTCTTGCGGTCGCCAACATCAACGCCGAGGGCGCGCAGGATATCATCGACCTCAACGGCTTGTTTGACGATCTCGCATCCGCACTCGGTGAGGGCGGCACCGTCGAAGGCTACTATCAATCGCTCACCGACGCCTACGAAGGCGCCCGCAACGCCGACGTCGAAGCCGCGCTCACGACATTGGAAACCGATCCCACGAACGCCGATGCGCTCCAGATCCTGGCAGACAATGGTTACGGAGGGTCGGCCGATCCTGCCGGAGACTATGAACAGTCACTGGCTGATGCCCGCGAGGCCGCTCGCGATCCCGTCGTCGAAAGCGCCATCGCGGCCCTCGGCGGCGACCCGGTCGCCGGAACCGACATAACCGAGACTCCGCCGACTGAAGAAGAAGTGGCCGAAGCCGAGGAAAATCTCCAGGCCCGAACTGATGCCGAACTGGCGATCCTCGACTCGTGGAACAAGAACCCGGATAGCACTGAAGAGATCACGACCGAAGAGCAGGATCTTCTGAACAAGCTGTACGAACGCCTCGCTGCAGAAGACGCGGCGATCCGCGATGCAATGGGTATCGAAGAGGCGAGTTCGGCCGACACCTGCGTTCTCGAAGAAGGCTGCGAGGGGTCGGAGGAAGTGTTGGCCGAAGCCACCGAGTAACTTCAGCAGCAGATGACGGCATGAAAGGGCGGCACTTGCCGCCCTTTCCTTTTGCTCCGCCTTGTTCACCCTTTGAAAAATGCGTAAACGCGCCCGGACACCAGATTCCGGGGGAACACCATGTCCGCGCCAAAGAAAGTCGTCCTTGCCTATTCCGGCGGCCTCGACACCTCGATCATCCTCAAGTGGTTGCAAACCGAATACGGTTGCGAAGTCGTGACCTTCACCGCCGACCTCGGTCAGGGCGAGGAGCTTGAGCCGGCGCGCAAGAAGGCCGAGATGCTGGGCGTGAAGGAAATCTATATCGAGGACCTGCGCGAAGAATTCACCCGCGACTTCGTGTTCCCCATGTTCCGGGCCAATGCTTTGTACGAAGGTCTCTACCTTCTCGGCACCTCGATTGCCCGACCGCTGATCTCAAAACGGCTTGTCGAAATCGCTGCCGAGACCGGCGCCGATGCCGTCAGCCATGGCGCCACCGGGAAGGGCAACGATCAGGTACGGTTCGAACTCTCGGCCTATGCCCTGAACCCGGACATCAAGGTCATCGCGCCCTGGCGTTTGTGGGACCTGACTTCACGAACCCGGCTTCTGGATTTTGCTGAAAAAAACCAGATCCCGATCGCCAAGGACAAGCGTGGCGAGGCCCCCTTCTCGGTCGACGCAAACCTTTTGCACACCTCGTCCGAGGGCAAGGTCTTGGAAAACCCCGGCGAAGAGGCTCCGGAATATGTTCTCCAGCGCATCACCCGCCCCGAGGATGCGCCAAATGAACCCGAGATGGTCGAGATCACCTTCGAAAAGGGTGACGCAGTTGCCATTAACGGCGAGGCCATGTCTCCGGCCACCATTCTCACGAGGCTGAACGAACTTGGCGGCAAGCACGGCATCGGCATCCTCGACCTGGTCGAGAACCGTTTCGTCGGCATGAAATCCCGCGGCGTCTATGAAACCCCCGGCGGCACAATCCTGCTCGAAGCTCACCGCGGCATTGAGCAGATCACGCTCGATTCCGGCGCGGGGCACCTGAAGGACTCGGTCATGCCGCGCTATGCCGAGCTGATCTATAACGGTTTCTGGTTCTCGCCCGAACGAGAGATGCTCCAGGCTTTGATCGACAAGAGCCAGGAACACGTCACCGGCACAGTCCGCGTCAAACTGTACAAGGGTTCGGCCCGTACTGTTGCGCGCTGGTCCGATCATTCGCTCTATTCCGAGGCGCACGTCACCTTTGAAGAAGACGCTGGCGCTTACGATCAGAAGGACGCGCAGGGCTTTATTCAGCTGAATGCATTGCGTCTCAAGCTCTTGGCCGCGCGTAACCGCCGCCTCGGATGACACCGGCGTAGTCCTGGCGTGACACCAACGTGCTTTCTCCCATATTCGGTGGGTTGGTCGGACGCTTCTGAAATTTCGCCTCGAGCGAGCTGACGCTGCGTTTAGCGCAGTCTTGATTCGTACAGCTTGCGGTACGACGGCAAAGCCATCTCAACCAGATCCGCCGAGGCTCCCGACAGTTCCGGTAGGGGCCCTTCCGCGCCCGCGAAACCGGTTGACCGGTGAACCGCGCCGTACCAGTGCGGCGCCCAAGCACCGTCAAAGGGCTTGGGTCCCGCCGGCCATGAAAGCATGGCGGGCGAGAATTCCAACTGAATGGAATCGCACAGTTTTCTCAGCATTCCCTCTGGATTCGCCCGGATGTCGTCGCTGTCGAGGACAGGGCCGGGAAATCGGTCAAAAATGCGGACCTGTTCGGCAAATCCGATATCCTGCAAGGTCGGGTTCTCGCGCTTGGCCACATAACTTGCCACCACCCGCGCCGGATGCCTGATAAGGTGGACGTTGACGCAGTCCTCTGCCCACTCCAGGGGGAAACTCTCCAGCATGTGAAACGGCATGTGTTTCATATACCAGTGCGCCCTGCCGCCCGGTACCGGCCCTGCGATATCGGCCGCCACCGTTTCCGCATCCCCCTGATGCGCCAGAAGAACCTCATCGCGCAAAGGATGACTGATCCCTGACGCCTTCAGGTAGGCGGCATAAAAGGGCTCGTCCCAGACCGAAAAGTCCGACCGGTTTCCAAAGGAATAAAGCATCGCCGTCGACAAGTTGCGCGGTCCGCTCCACATCGCGATTTTCATCTCAGCCCCTTGATCAGGTCCTTGTAAAGCCCCCGCAGTCGCTTTGTGACCGGCCCCATTTCTCCATTCCCAATCTGCCGTCCATCAATCTCGGATACCGGGGTCTGAGCTCCGAATGTACCAGTCAGGAAGGCTTCATCTGCGCCATAACATTCGACCAGCGAAAAGTTCTTTTCAAAAACTGGGATGGAATTGCCGCGGCACAAATCGATCACTTTCTTCCGTGTGATACCATTCATGCAGTAATCCCCTGTCGAGGTCCAAACCTCCCCGCCCCTAACGATGAAAAAATTGCAGGCGTTCGTGGTGTTCACGAATCCATGGACGTCCAGCATCAGCGCCTCATCCGCCCCAGCCTTTTCCGCCGCGACACAGGCCAGGATACAATTCAGTTTTGAATGTGAGTTCAGTTTGGGGTCCTGGCTCATGGGCAGCCCGCGAATGTGCGGCACGGTCGCGAGGCGGATCGGACGCTGCAACCTAGGCACCGAGTGTTCCATGATAATGACGACAGTGGGGCCCGAGGTGCTGAGCGACGGATGCTGGAACGGCCTCGACTTCACGCCGCGGGTCACCATCAGACGGGCGTGAGCATCGCTGGTCATTCCGTTGGCTTCCTGGGTTTCCGAAACAGCCTCGGCCAATGCAGCCCGGTCCATTCCAATGTCCAGATCAATCGCCTTCGCCGCCTCGAACAAACGATCAAGATGCTCATCAAGAAAGGCCCACACACCGTCGTAAAGACGCAGGCCCTCCCAGACACCGTCACCCAACATGAAACCCGCGTCATAGACGCTGACCAAAGCTTCGGACCGCTTTTTCAGCGCTCCGTTTACCCAGATCAGGATAGACTCGTTGCGCAGGTCATCTGCTGCGTCATGAGTGGATTGATGTTTCATCGCGTCCTCGTTTTCTGCGACGCTAGTATTTGCCGATGAATGAAACAACTCTCACACTCGCGCGACATCACGCGCGGTTGAATGGACGTCGGTCATGTGTTTGCGCGATGGTCCCGGCATCTTTGGACAGGAAACGGATCTGAAACGATGTCGATCAAGACCCTGAAAGCGCCCATTCTCTTCGTTCTGATTACGTTGGGAATATTCCTTCAGTATGGTTCAGCACAATCGGCCGAAGCACGTGCGTATTTTGCAGGTGGCTGTTTCTGGTGCGTTGAGTCGGATTTCGAACATGTTGACGGAGTGCGGGAGGTCATCTCCGGGTATACTGGTGGTTCTACCCCAAATCCGACGTACAAGAAGGTTTCGAAAGGGGGGACCGGACATTATGAGGCTGTTGAGGTTCGGTATGATCCCGAAAAGGTCAGCTATGATGAGCTCGTTCACATCTTCTTTCGGACGATCGACCCATTGGATAGCGGAGGGCAGTTTTGTGATCGCGGCGACAGCTATAGAACTGCAGTTTTCGTGACGAATTCAAACGAACAGGCAGCTGCGCAACGTGCAAAATCAAAAGCTCAACAACAGCTTGGCAAAAAGATTGTAACCCCAATCCTGCAGAAAAAAGACTTCTATCCAGCCGAAGAGTATCACCAGAACTACTACAAGCGCGATGATATCGTCCTGACGCGGCGAGGACCCAAGGCGATGAAGAACGCCTACAAATTCTATCGCAAGGCCTGCGGCCGCGACAAACGTGTCCGCGAGCTGTGGGGCAAGGATGCGCCTTTTGCTGGCTAGATGACCCATCCCAAAGCTCCTGCCGGTTTCGCCTTTCGCCCCGCCAATCTGATCGTTAGATTCGGCAAAACACTTGGGGGTGTAAGCAGTGACTGTCGCGACCGCAGGCGTGACGCCGATGATGGCGCAATTTCTCGAGATCAAGAGAGAGTATCCTGACGCGCTCTTGTTCTATCGAATGGGAGATTTCTATGAACTTTTCTTCGATGATGCCGTTGTTGCCGCCGAAGCGTTGGACATTGCGCTTACCAAACGCGGAAAGCACTTGGGCGAAGACATCCAAATGTGCGGCGTCCCGGTCCATTCGGCCGAGGGGTATCTTCTTACCCTGATCCGAAAAGGGTTTCGCGTTGCGGTATGCGAGCAACTCGAAGACCCCGCCGAAGCCAAAAAGCGTGGATCGAAATCCGTTGTGAAACGCGGTGTCGTGCGGCTTGTCACACCGGGCACCCTCACCGAGGACGCGTTGCTGAATGCGCGCCGCCACAATTTCCTGGCTGCCTTGGCCGAGGTCCGCGACGAAGCGGCCGTCGCCTGGGTCGACATCTCGACAGGCGAACTTCACAGTTTGCCGGTTGCCGCCAATCGTTTTGGTCTCGAGCTGGCACGTCTGGCGCCCAGCGAAGTTATCGTGTCTGATAAAAAACTGCCTGATTTTTCCGATTTAGTCACTGAATCGGGCGCGTCTCCAACACCACTATCGCCTGCAAGCTTTGACAGCCAGTCCGCGGAATCGCGCCTGACACGCCTTTGGCAGGTCAAAAGTCTCGATTCTTTTGGCGCGTTTTCTCGTGCGGAAATTTCCGCATTAGGCGCTCTGGTTGACTATCTGGAGCTTACCCAAAAAGGCAATCTTCCGCTATTACGGCCTCCAAAACGCGAAACCTCCGCTGGTACGGTTCAAATTGATGCCGCGACCAGGCGCAATCTCGAGTTGACCCGCTCTCTTTCCGGCGGGCGAGAGGGGTCGTTGTTGCACACGATTGATCGAACGCTGACCGCCGCAGGTGGTCGATTGCTGGAGCGGCGTATTTCTTCTCCCTCAAGGAGCCTGAATACAATTCGCCGCAGGATCGAAGCTGTTTCCTGGCTGCATCAGGATTCCGGGCTCCGCGCGGCGCTCCGTGAAAGTCTCAGGCGCTGTGCTGACATTCAACGCGCGCTTTCGCGGCTGTCGATGGATCGTGGCGGGCCGCGCGATCTTGCGGCTATCCGAAATGCGCTGTCTCAGTTTCCGGAGATCCGCGCCTTGATACAAGAAGGCGCTCCCGAACTTGCCAACGCATGGAATACGGACCTGACGGGCTTCGACGCCTTGTTGCAGCTCTTGGAAAGCGCGCTCACGGCGGAGCCGCCGTTGCTTGCTCGCGATGGCGGCTTTATCGCCGACGGATTCAAGCCAGAGTTGGACGAAGCAAGGAAACTGCGTGACGAAGGTCGCGGCGTTATCGCTGGCTACCAGGCAGCCTATGCCGACGAAACCGGCATCTCCACTCTCAAGATCAAGCACAACAATGTTTTGGGCTATTTCATCGAATGCACTGCGACTCACGCAGAAAAGATGCTCTCTGCACCCCTTTCAGACCGGTTCATCCACCGTCAGACAACGGCGAATGCGGTGCGTTTCACGACGCTAGAATTGTCGGAGATGGAAACCAAGATTCTAAACGCCGGATCGCGGGCAATTGAGCTGGAGAAATCTGAATTCGAAAGGTTGAAATCGGCGGTCTTGAATGCGGCGGCCAGTCTTGGCGTTGCCGCTCAGGCCCTAGCCGAACTTGATGTTACTGCCGCGTTCGCGGAACTTGCCCACACAGAGAATTGGTCAGCTCCGCATGTTGACGACAGTCGTGCTTTTGAAATTCGAGGTGGCCGTCACCCTGTCGTGGAACAATCTTTGAAGCCGAGCGGATCGCCATTCATTGCCAACGATTGTGATCTCTCAGTCATGAACGATGGTCGAATTTGGTTGCTCACCGGTCCAAACATGGCGGGCAAATCTACGTTTCTCAGACAAAACGCCCTCATCGCGCTGCTCGCCCAAGCCGGGAGTTTTGTACCGGCAGCATCCGCTCACATTGGATTGGTCAGCCAGATATTCAGCCGTGTGGGGGCTGCCGATGATCTGGCTCGGGGCCGCTCTACCTTCATGGTCGAAATGGTCGAAACCGCAGCGATCCTGAATCAAGCTGATGACCGCGCTATTGTTATCCTGGATGAGATTGGGCGC
The DNA here is from genome assembly GCA_050290245.1 of Silicimonas sp. Taxonomy (GTDB): domain Bacteria; phylum Pseudomonadota; class Alphaproteobacteria; order Rhodobacterales; family Rhodobacteraceae; genus JBNKHH01. The sequence continues at coordinate 47,924 of JBNKHH010000083.1, read as the reverse complement.
GGAACCGCCACCTACGACGGCTTGTCCATAGCGTGGGCGACGCTTGAACATTTGCATGAAGTGAACAAATGTCGGGCGCTATTTGCCACTCACTATCATGAGATGGCAGAGCTTGCCGATCGCCTGGATGGTGCGCGGAACGCTACTGTTGCGGTCAAGGAATGGGACGGTGAGGTCATATTTCTGCATGAAGTAAGGCTGGGTGCCGCCGACAGAAGCTATGGCGTGCAGGTTGCGCGACTTGCAGGTTTGCCCGAGTCGGTCGTTGAACGTGCCCGTGTTGTCCTCGAGGCCTTGGAAAAAGGTGAGCGTGAAGGCGCAACGCGTCAGGCAGCATTGATCGACGACCTGCCACTTTTCACAGCCGCATCCGTCCAACGACCACAGCGTCAGGGTTCGTCGGAAATCGAGTCGAAACTCGAAGAAATCATGCCTGACGAAATGACCCCGCGCGAAGCCTTGAACGCGCTGTACGAACTCAAGGGTCTTTTGGCCAAGATCTAGCTGGAAGGCGTTGAGCTTACACCGACCCGCGCCGGGCGAAGCAGACGGTCATGAAGTATGAAGCCGTCGGCTTCGACTTGAATGATGTCGCCCGCTTTGGTGCCTGGTACAGGGGCTTCGAACATTGCTTCATGCATCTGCGGGTCGAAGCGATCGCCAACTTCCGGTGAAACCGGCTGGATGCCATGCTTTTTGAAGACATTCAGGAGCTCTCGCATCGTGAGCTCTACGCCCTCGATCATGGCCTTGTGCGCCTCTCGCGACTCATCCGGCACGGCCAAAACGGCCCGCTTCATGTTATCGAAGACAGGCAGAAGGTCCCTGGCAAGTTTTGAGCCTCCGTACTGCTCGGCTTCACGACGGTCTCGCTCAGACCTTTTGCGCGCATTTTCCGCGTCCGCCAGGGCGCGCATGAACTTGTCCTTCAGTTCGTCGCGTTCTGCGACAAGTTCCCGGACCTGATCATCGTCAGATGGGTCTTCCAGGGCATCAGGCGAATCGATGTCGATCAGCTCGTCTTCCGCCATGGGTTTCTTTGCCTCTGGGTTGGTCATTTCTGCCCTCGATCTGTAATCAGGCGGCCCACGAGTTGAGCCGTGTAGTCAACGATTGGAACGATCCGTCCATAGTTCAGCCGTGTAGGTCCGATGACACCGATCGCTCCGATAATTTTTCGATCAGCGTTCATATAGGGAGAGACGACCAAAGAGGAACCCGAAAGTGAAAAAAGCTTGTTCTCGGAACCTATGAAAATGCGCACGCCCTCACCCGACTGGGTCAGGTCCAGAAACTCGGCAATGTCCTCTTTGCGCTCCAGGTCGTCGAAAAGGCTTCTGATACGCGCAAGGTCTTCTTCCTCGGTGCTTCCGGACAGAAGATTGGACCGGCCCCGCACGATCAGCCGCTCATATGACGTCCCCTCGTTCGCCCAGAACGCGTCCCCGCTCTCGATCAGCTGACGAGCCAGTTCGTCCAGCTCCTGGCGCCTGTTTGCGATTTCGCGGCGAACGACGTTACCCAGCTCAGACAGCGTGTGTCCTGCGACTATCGCATTCAGGAAGTTCGCAGCCTCGCGGAATGAACTCGCCGTCTGGCCAGGCGGAGGTGAGAAAACACGATTTTCAACGTGGCCGTCGTCAAAGACCAGTACGACCAGCGCGCGATCCTGAGCAAGACTGACGAACTCGATATGCCGGAGAGGCGCCTCATGCTTCGGTGTCAAGACAAGGCTAGCGCCATGAGTAACGCCTGAAAGTGCCGACCCGACCCGATCCAAAATCGTCGAAACTGTTGAATCGTTTGAGCTTAATTCGCTCTCGATAGCATCTTGATCCTCTGCGGACGGATTGCTCACCTCCATCAGGCCGTCGACGAACAGACGCAGTCCCGCTTCTGTCGGAATTCGACCGGCAGACACATGCGGCGAATCAAGAAGGCCAAGGTACTCTAGGTCCTGCATGACATTCCGGATTGTCGCGGCGCTTACTTTTTCCGACATCTCCCTCGTCAGTGTCCGCGATCCAACCGGGTCTCCAGATTGCAAATACGCATCGACAACCCGACGAAATACCTCGCGGGAACGATCATTCATTTCCTCTAGCAATTTGACTGCGTCGGTCATGGAGACTCATAAAAGGAGCGATGTAATTAAAGGAAAGCAAATGGCAACGTCAATCGGGGTTGATGCAGAGAGTCGTCAATACTATCAACCGCCGACATCATTGCGAGGTATTTAAGATGCGCCCTTCCGGACGTGAAGTAGACCAGATGCGTTCCGTTTCCATTGAGACAGGAGTCACGCGGCATGCTGAAGGGTCGTGTCTCATCAAATGTGGAGACACTCACGTGCTCTGCACGGCTTCGATAGACGAAAGGGTCCCGCCCTGGATGAAAAATTCGGGTCTCGGTTGGGTGACCGCCGAGTATGGCATGCTTCCCAGGGCAACGCACACCCGGGGCCGGCGAGAGGCCAAGAACGGTCAATCGGGCCGTACCCAGGAAATCCAGCGCCTTATCGGACGCAGCCTTCGGGCATGCGTCGATCGCTCTGCGTTAGGTGAACGTCAGATCGTTGTCGATTGTGATGTGATTCAGGCTGATGGCGGCACCCGCTGTGCGTCGATAACAGGCGGTTGGGTTGCCCTGCGTCTCGCCACAAACGCCCTTCTGAAGGCAGGATTGGTTGTCTCGGATCCGTTGATTGACCATGTGGCGGCCGTGTCATGCGGAATATACGCTGGCCAGCCTGTGCTTGATCTGGACTATCCGGAAGACAGCGAGGCCGGGGTTGACGGCAATTTCGTCCAGACCGGTAGCGGTCGCATGATCGAAGTCCAAATGTCGGCGGAGGGCGCAACGTTTGATCGCCAGCAAATGGCCACTCTATTGGATCTGGCTGCCAAGGGTGTGGACGAGTTGGTGCATGTGCAAAAAAGCGCCATCGCCTGATGAGAAGGTTCGACGGCAGTACCCTTCTTGTTGCCACGCATAACGCTGGCAAGCTTTCCGAGATCGGCATGATGCTTGAGCCCTTCTCGATATCCGTTGTCGGTGCTGCGGAGAAAGGCCTTCCCGAACCCGATGAGACGGGAACAACCTTCGTCGAGAATGCTCGCATCAAAGCGCATGCTGCATCTCAGGCCACGGGCCTGCCTGCTCTCTCCGACGACTCTGGTATTGAGATCGACGCTCTTGGTGGCGCGCCCGGTGTTTACACCGCTGATTGGGCAGAGACCCCAACCGGTCGAGACTTTGTAGTTGCCATGAATCGCACAAGAGAAGCTATCGAGTCCAAGGGTGTTGCTCCGCCTTGGAAAGCGCGTTTCTGTTGTACGTTTGTGTTGGCTTGGCCGGATGGCCATGACGAAGTTTTTGAGGGCAAAATGGAAGGACAGGTGGTCTGGCCGATGCGAGGTCATCTGGGCCACGGCTATGATCCGATCTTCCAGCCAGAGGGTTTTGATCAGACCTTTGGTGAGATGGAGCCTGTGATCAAAAACAAGATCAGCCACCGAGCAAACGCTTTTTTGAAACTTCGGACGGCTTTCGGCAATGCTTAGAAATACAGGCTTTGGCCTGTATGTTCACTGGCCGTTTTGCCAGGCCAAATGTCCCTACTGCGATTTCAATAGTCATGTGGCGGCATCCGTAGATCAAGCTCGCTGGGAGACGGCTTTCCTCTCTGAAATTCGACGAAACAGAGAGGCCACCGGCGCCCGTGTCCTGAACTCGATTTACTTTGGTGGCGGCACCCCTAGCCTAATGGCCGCGGATACGGTCGCGGCGATTATCAACGCTGCTTGCTCGGCCTGGGCGCCTTCGAACGACATGGAAATCACCTTGGAGGCCAACCCGTCGTCGGTCGAGGCGGATCGGTTTGCCGATTATGCACAGGCGGGCGTGAACCGAGTTTCAATCGGTGTTCAATCTTTGCGTGACCACAGCTTGCGCGCTCTCGGTCGTCTGCATTCAGTGGACCAGGCAAAACGCGCGATCAAGATCGCCCAGGCGACATTCGCCCGTACATCATTTGATCTGATCTATGCCCGGCAACATCAATCACTCCAAGATTGGCGGATCGAACTTGGCGAAGCGTTGGATTTGGCGCAGGATCATTTGTCCCTCTACCAGCTTACGATCGAGCCAGACACGGCATTCGGAGCCAGGCAAGCCCGTGGGGGCCTTGCCGGTTTGCCGGACAACGATCTTGGAGCCGATATGTACTCGGTGACTCAGGAAATGACATCAAAGTATGGATTCGATGCCTATGAGATTTCGAATCATGCCAAGGCTGGCGGCGAGTCACGTCACAACCTGATCTATTGGCAGTCCGGCGATTGGGTTGGCATTGGTCCGGGCGCTCATGGGCGAATAACGGAAGACGGCCGGCGAGTATCTACCGAAACTTACCTCCAGCCTGATCAATGGTTGATCAGCGTTGAGACGTCAGGCACTGGTGAAACCAAGCGCACGGTGCTCACCCAAGAAGAAATCTACAATGAACTGATCATGATGGGTCTTCGGTTGTCGGGCGGAATACCCGTTAAAGATTTCGAAGATATAAATAAAATCAATGAGTTAGTTGGATACGGCGTTCTGGAGCTTCATGAAGATCGAGTTCGCGCTACCCACTCGGGCAGACCGATTTTGAACGCAATATTGCGCCACTTGCTTGTCTAGACCGTTCCTGCATCAGTGGTGACGGACAGCCGCCGGCACACCTCATCCAGCTGAGACAGGTCCGAGTAGGCAATCGTCAGGCTGCCTTTTTCGCCGCCGACTTCATGATTGATCGAGACCTTCATTCCAAGTGCCGCGGTCAGATCATTCTCCAGATGCCGCGTGTCGGCGTCCTTGACCGGCTCAACCTTTTTTGGTGCCTTGCTTTTCTGGCGATCGCTCCTCAGGAGCTTTTCGGTCTGCCTTACCGACAGGCCATCGCGCGCGATCTTTTTCGCCAATTCCAGCGCATCGTCTGCTGTTACAAGCGCACGGGCATGACCGGCGGAAAGCTCACCGGACCGGACCATGTCCATGACTTCCTCGGGAAGCGTTAGAAGCCTCAGCAAGTTCGCGATGTGACTTCTGCTTTTTCCCAGGGCCTCCGCGATTTTTTCCTGGGTATGCCCGAACCGCTCCATGAGCTGTCGATAACCCGCGGCCTCCTCGACAGCGTTCAGGTCGGCACGCTGAATGTTTTCGATAATGGCGAATTCCATCACCTCGGTATCATCCAGATCCCGTACGATCGCCGGAACCTGATGCAGCTGAGCTCTCTGAGCGGCCCTCCAGCGACGTTCGCCGGCAACAATTTCAAAGCCCGCCGGATCGCGTGGGTTCCTGCGCAGGATCAGCGGCTGGATGATTCCCTTCGCACGAATGGACTCCGTCAGCTCCTCCAATGCGCTTTCAGTGAATGTGCGGCGAGGTTGGTCCGGATTGGGTGCAATCAATCCGATGTCGATCGTCGTTTCGGCTTTTCGCGGCGTCGGCGTTGCCTGGGTCGACGTGTCATCTATGTCTGCCATGAGGGCCGAAAGACCTCGACCAAGGCCGCGCCGCTCTGATTTCGCCTGTGCCATCAAACCACCCTATGTCGTAGTTGAGTTTACTTTGTCTACCAATTCTTGTGCAAGAGCGCGATAGGCAAGCGCACCTTTTGATCCGGAGTCATAAGAAATGACAGGCAGGGCAAAGGATGGCGCCTCGGAAACACGTACGTTTCTCGGAACAACCGTCTTATAGACCAGTTCGCCCAAAGTCTTGCGCGCATCGTTTTCTACCTGCTGGCTCAGGTTGTTTCGTCCATCGTACATCGTCAGCAAGACGCCCTCTATCCTCAGGTTGGGATTAGCGTTCTGACGAACCTGCCGGATTGTGAGCATCAGCTGCGAAAGGCCCTCGAGAGCAAAGAATTCGCTTTGGAGGGGTATCAACACTGAGTCGGAGGCGACCATCGCATTTATGGTCAAAAGACTGAGAGACGGCGGACAGTCGATCAATATGAAATCCAGATCGTAGGCGTCGATTTCGTTCTGGCGAAGCGCATCGTGCAGAAGGAAGCTCCGTTTTTCAATCGACATCATTTCAATGTCGGCTGAGCTCAGGTCGGTCGTCGACGGAGCGATCAGCAAGCCCTCAATGGAAGTCGGCCTGATCACATTGGCCAGACTTCCTTCGTCCAGGATCAGGTCATAGGTTGTATACTCCCTGTCCTCGGGATCGACGCCGAGGCCCGTGGAAGCGTTTCCCTGGGGATCAAGATCAACCAGAAGGACATTGTAGCCCTCTTCAGCCAAAGCTGCCCCTAAGTTGATGGTAGTAGTAGTCTTTCCGACACCACCTTTTTGATTTGCAATCGAAATAATACGTGGCAAGGGCGGCCGCGTCGGATCAGACACGTTCGATATCTCCGATTTTCAACAGTACACCGTCTGAATCTGTGATGCTCTTATGCTTCTCGCAGCGAAATCGCCAAGTTTCAAGCGCTGCACGAACCTCATGTTGTGCTTTCTTGCCCTTAAGAAAAATGGCGCAGCCTTCGGGCGACATGTGCCGTTCTGCATAAGACAGCAGGGTTTCGAGCGGTGCGAGCGCCCTGGCAGAAATAACATCGGCATCCAGCGGTGGAAGCTCTTCTATTCGTCTGGAATCCACCGTCAGTTCGATTTCGCATTCTCGAGCGACCGTGCGAAGGAACGCGGCCTTTCTTTGGTCTGACTCCACAAGCGTTACCCGGCTTTTCTCTTTGTTCTTCCGCATAATGCCAATAACGACACCCGGAAACCCGCCGCCACTGCCCAAATCTGCCCAGTGCTGGAAGTCCTGGGGCGCTATTTTCAGAACCTGCGCGGAGTCCGACAGGTGTCTCGACCAGAAGCGAGGAACCGTTACAGGTGAAATCAGGTTGATCTTCTTGTTCCAGCGGAGCAAATGCTGCTCGTACAGCTCAAGCCGCTCCAGTGTTTCACGTGAAACATTGAACCGTTGCAGAAAGTCTTCCTTGTCCGATTTCATGCCTTCCGACGTTCTTTCAGGCGTATCTTTGCCAAAAGCAGTGTAAGTGCTGCCGGCGTCATACCCTCCAGGCGCCCAGCCTGCCCAATTGAGCTCGGCCTCACAAACTCCAACTTCTGTCTGAGTTCGTTTGATAAACCGTCTATCTGCCCATAGTCGAAGTCAGACGGAATTTCGATCGCCTCATCCTTTCGCAAGACTTCGACATCGCGCGCCTGTCGTTTGATATAATGCTCATAGAGCGCGTCCGACTTGAGTTGAGTGCGGTCATCTTTCGAGATAGCGCCCAGCTCGCTGCGAAGCGCAACGAGCGTCTCGAATTCCACATCGGAGAACGACAATAGCGAGTACGCAGAGCGCGCCTGCCCGTCCGGTGAAACGCGAACTCCTGCGCTTGCTGCTTCTCTCGCCGGAATCATGGCGGCGCTCAGTTGCGTTCTACCGGCAGCAAGCCTTTCCATCTTTTCATCGAAATTGTTTTTTCTGACTGCTCCGACTACACCCCATTCGAAACCAAGTGGGGTCAGACGTTGGTCAGCATTGTCGGCGCGCAAGGAAAGCCGGTACTCCGCTCGAGACGTAAACATCCGATAGGGCTCGCTAACGCCCTTGGTCGTTAGGTCATCAATCATAACACCGATGTACGACGTGTCCCGCCCAAACCGGGCACGTTCAAGGCCGAGAGCCCGCGCGGCTGCGTTCAGTCCTGCCACTAGCCCTTGTGCCGCTGCCTCTTCATAACCTGTTGTTCCATTGATCTGACCCGCCAGAAACAGCCCGTTCACATCGTGAGATTCAAGACCGGCATCCAAGGCGCGCGGATCGACGTAATCATATTCAATCGCGTAGCCAGGCTGGGCGATTTCAGCTGATTCCAGACCCCGGATCGAGCGCACATAGGCTTCTTGAACCTCCAGGGGGAGCGACGTAGAGATTCCATTTGGGTAAATGAGATCGCTGGTGAGACCCTCCGGCTCCAGGAAGATCTGGTGGGACGTTTTCTCGGCGAACCGGACAACCTTGTCTTCTATCGACGGGCAATATCGCGGCCCAACCCCGTCGATGTGCCCGCCATACATTGCGGATCGACTGAGGTTTTCCGTAATGATTTCATGAGTTTCTTGGTTCGTATGAGTAATGCCGCAGGACACTTGCCGCGCCTGCACTTGGTTTGAAAGAAACGAAAAGAATACCGGATCGTCATCGCCCGGCTGCTCTTCCAAGACCTGCCAATCAATACTTGCTGCACGAAGTCTCGGCGGAGTGCCCGTTTTCAAACGACCCAGCTTGAAACCGAAATCGGCAATTCTGTCTGCCAGGCGAACAGACGGCTTGTCACCCATTCGCCCACCTGGTTGAGATTTGTCGCCAATGTGAATGACGCCTCGAAGAAATGTGCCTGTCGTCAGTACGGTAGACGCGCTCTCAATCTCAGTTCCATCGGCCAGCACCACACCATGAACGGTATCGCCGCGACAAATGAGATCGCAAACCTCCGCCTCTACGACCGAAATACCACTGTCTGCATCAATGGCTTTCTGCATTTCCGCTCGATAGATTGATCGGTCTGCCTGCGCGCGCGGCCCTTGGACGGCTGGCCCTTTCTTGCGGTTCAGTAAGCGAAACTGAATTCCCGCCGCATCCGCCACTCGACCCATGACGCCATCCAGCGCATCGATCTCCCTGACAAGATGTCCCTTCCCCAAGCCGCCGATCGCTGGATTGCACGACATGACCCCGATTCCATCACGCGACAGGGTCACGAGAACGACGCTAGCTCCTCGGCGTGCGGCAGCGAAAGCGGCCTCGCATCCGGCATGGCCCCCACCGACCACAACGACATCTACCTTTCGATGTTTCACGTGAAACACCACCCTCTATTTGCCAATACAAAACCGTGAGAATATCTCACCAAGTATGTGCTCGACATCAACACGGCCAACAAGACTATCCAGCGCTACAACTGCGACTCTGAGTTCCTCAGCCGCAAATTCCGTCATACCTTCGATGCTGGTCAACTGTTCACGGCTTAGGTTAAGAGCGCCAATGGCCCGCTGCATCGCCAATCTGTGGCGCTCTCGGATAGCCAAGCCAGCTCCCGCAGCACGCTTTTCAAGTTCCTGAGCCAACCTATCAATGAACTCTTCTACACCGAACCCTGTCAGTCCGGATATGTCGCCATTTCCAAGATCGGCTTTCGAAACCAAGACAAAATCACCTTTCCTGGGATCAATTATGGGCCGGTCATGTTCGTTCGCGGAAAGGATCACCCGTAAATCAGCATCTTCCGCCCGGCTACGCGCCCTTTCAATGCCGAGAGACTCAATCCTGTCATCCGTCGAGCGAATCCCGGCAGTATCCAGCACTGTAACAGGCAAACCGCGGATTTCCATCCGCACTTCGATGACATCGCGTGTCGTTCCTTCAACCTCGGAAGTAATAGCCGCTTCACGACCTGCCAGCGCATTCAATAATGTAGACTTCCCCACGTTGGGAGGGCCAACAATCGCCACTTCGAAACCTTCGCGAATACGCTCCGCCGCTTTTGCGCCTGCGACTTCAGCCTCCAACGCACCCAAGACGCCCTCAACCAGCGCGAGCACCTCTGGCGTAACATCGACGGGAACCTCCTCATCGACAAAATCGATCGTCGCTGCAAGCAAGGCCGCCGCCCGGATCAGATCATCTCTCCAAGCACTGGCGCGGCGGCCAAGCTCTCCGGAAAGCACCCGAAGCGCCTGACGCCGTTGCGCTTCGGTCTCCGACTCGATCAAATCCGACAAACCTTCCACCTGGCTCAGATCAAGCTTGTCGTTTTCCAGCGCCCTTCTTGTAAACTCTCCTGGTTCGGCCAGGCGAACATCAGGAAAATCCGCCAACGCCTCCAGGACAGCATTCACAGTCGCAATTGACCCGTGAAGATGAAACTCGGCCACATCCTCGCCCGTAAAACTGTTCGGACCAGGAAAAAAAAGGACCAGGGCCTCATCCAGAAAGATGCCCCTGTGCACCAAACGACAATAGGTCGCCACTCTAGGCTCGGGTATCCTTCGGGCGATTGATCGAACGCAATCCATCACCATACTGCCGGAAAGCCGAACGACAGCTACCCCCGATTTTCCACGGGCGCTCGCGAGTGCGAAAATCGTTTCCATAGAACTAACAATCTGTTTTTAAACAGAAAATCAAGCGTTCATAGAGTCGAAGAAATCAGAGTTCGTCTTGGTTTGCTTCAGTTTCGACAACAGGAACTCGATCGCATCCGTGGTCCCCATCGGATTAAGGATGCGACGCAATACGAACATTTTCTGCAGGTCATTCTTGTCAACAAGCAGGTCCTCTTTCCGGGTTCCGGACTTCAAGATATCCATTGCCGGATAGACGCGTTTATCTGCCACCTTCCGATCAAGAACGATCTCGCTGTTACCAGTGCCCTTGAACTCTTCGAAGATCACCTCATCCATCCGGCTACCGGTATCGATCAATGCTGTTGCGATGATCGTCAAAGAGCCACCCTCTTCGATATTCCTGGCAGCACCGAAAAACCGCTTCGGTCGCTGAAGGGCATTGGCGTCAACACCACCCGTCAGAACCTTGCCCGACGAGGGCACAACCGTGTTGAAGGCTCGGCCAAGGCGCGTGATGGAATCCAAAAGGATGACAACATCCCGTTTGTGCTCAACAAGACGCTTTGCCTTTTCGATAACCATGTCGGAAACTGCAACGTGCCGTGTTGCCGGTTCATCGAATGTCGACGAAACAACCTCCCCTTTGACCGAACGCTGCATGTCCGTGACCTCTTCAGGACGCTCATCGATCAACAACACGATCAGATAGCACTCCGGATGGTTCGTCTCGATTGAATGGGCGATATTCTGAAGCAGAACCGTTTTGCCGGTCCTTGGGGGGGCAACAATCAACGAGCGCTGCCCTTTACCAATGGGTGCCACGAGGTCGATAATTCTTGCGGAACGATCCTTGATGGTGGGATCCTCGATTTCCATCTTGAGCCGCTCATCTGGGTAAAGCGGAGTCAGGTTGTCGAAGCTTACTTTGTGTCTCGCCTTTTCGGGGTCCTCAAAGTTGATTTTTTCGACTTTCGTCATCGCAAAATAACGTTCGTCGTCATTTGGTTCACGGATAACACCTTCGACCGTATCCCCAGTACGAAGCGAAAACTGGCGGATCATCTCCGGCGACAGATAGATATCGTCCGGACCGGGTAGATAGTTTGCTTCGGGCGACCGCAGGAAACCGAATCCATCCTGCAATACTTCCAAAACACCATCGCCACCGATTACCCAATCCTCGTCAGCGCGCTCCTTCAGGATCGAGAACATCATCTCGCCCTTGCGCATCGTCGAAGCGTTCTCAATCTCAAGCTCCTCTGCCATGGACAGCAGTTCTTTCGGAGACTTCGATTTCAGCTCGGACAGATTCAGTCGGTCGGACATAAGATAAACCTCTGTGATTACCCGCAAGAACGAGCATATTCGGCAGATGTATGGAGATAAGAAAATGCCAGGACGGCATCCGCGGTGACGTTTACGGACAGCGACCGAACGAGTCAAGTCCTCTCAGAATTTCAAAACGACCGAGAAGACAATCAGGATCATCGCGACCGTTGGGACCTCGTTCATCAGCCGATATCTTCGGCCCGTCGTCTTGTTCGACGAAGAAGCGAACTCTTTTCGGCGAGAAGCAAGCCAATGATGGAACCAAGTTAGCGAAAGAACGCCAGCTACCTTTGTCCACGGCCAGACAGAAGACCAATCAACGATACCGGGCGTGAAGACGAGCATAAGTCCAAAAACCCATGTCGCTACCATTGCCGGATTCATGATCAACCGAAGCAGTTTCTGCTCCATCATGACAAAAGTCTCATGCAGCGGGCCGTCCTGACCTGCGCGCTCAACATGATGAACAAACAACCTCGGAAGGTAGAATAGCCCGGCCATCCACGAGATCACAGATATGATGTGAAGAGACTTGGTCCAAGGGTACAGATCTGAAAGTAGGTCCAACATCTCTCTTCTTTCGCGCTCACGGCATACCAATAAAATATATATATAGAAGGAAAGAAAAGATGATGTGTTTGTAGAGCCTGGGTATAAGTGGAATTCATGGTTTCCCAACAACCTTTTCCACAGTGTTGGACTGGACACGCATCCCTCACCGAAGGTTGAGAATGAATATTAAATCGATATTTTTCAATATGTTAATCTTTGTCTGAACAAAGAAATCATTGGGAAAATTTTGAAGTCTGCGCCAACTGGGTTTTTTATGAACATCGCGGCAGGGTAAGGTATCCACCGTGGATATTTTGTGAGAATTGCCGCTCTGGAGGCCCGAACGTCTTGTGGCCAAGGCATGCTGAGCCTTATGCACAAACTTCCTCCAGATTCTGGACCTCACAACGCACAGAGTTGTCCACATGAAACAGAAAATCATCCTCGCGTCTGGGTCCCCGATCCGAGCAGAGCTGCTTGATCGTGCACGGGTTCCGTTCGAAGTCGAAGTCGCCAGATTGGACGAAGATGCGATAAAACAGGCGATGATTGCTCAACATGCCAAGCCACGAGACATTGCCGATGCATTGGCCGAGGCAAAAGCGAGGAAAATTTCCTCAAAGCATCCAGATGCGCTTGTTCTCGGGTGCGACCAGGTTCTGGCGTTTGGCGACACCATGTTCTCCAAACCCAAGTCACAGGCGGAAGCAGTCGTTCAGCTTCAAACGCTTTCGGGTCATCGGCATTCCCTCTTGTCCGCAGCAGTCATCTACGAGGGATCAAGGCCAGTCTGGCGGCACATTGGCCAGACGCGATTGTACATGCGGCAACTTTCCCAGGATTGGATAACCGACTACGTGGCCAGAAACTGGAGCAGCATCCAATACTCGGTCGGCGGCTACAAGATCGAGGAGGAGGGTGTTCGGGTATTCGAACGTATTGACGGAGACCATTTCACTATTCTTGGTATGCCGCTCATCGAGATATTGTCCTACCTGACTTTGCGAGGCATTTTGGCGTCATGAAAGCGTCGAAAATTCCTTTGGCCGGCGTCATCGGCTCGCCAATCGCACACTCCAAGTCTCCAAAGCTCCACCAGCATTGGCTCAAGCGCTATGGGATCAGGGGGTATTATGTACCCTTGGATATTTCATCCGACGATTTGGAAACAGCAATCCGAGCACTTCCCAAGATGGGCTTCGTGGGCGTCAACGTGACTATCCCCCATAAAGAACATGTCCTGTCCATCGCGGACATTGTGACAGACCGTGCAGCCTTGATCGGGTCAGCAAACACGCTCATTTTTCGGGAAGACGGAAAAGTTCACGCGGACAACACGGATGGCTACGGTTTCTTGGAGAACTTGAGACACGGAGCTCCCGACTGGAACCCAGGCGAAGGACCGGCTGCGGTCATAGGCGCCGGCGGCGCAGCACGAGCCGTAATCGCGTCGTTGATCGAAGCCGGCGTGCAAGAAATTCGGCTGGCAAACAGAACAAAGACCCGCGCAGAGGCCTTGCGCAGCGAATTCGGCGGAAAAGTCGTTGTCTTCGATTGGGTAAGAGCCGGAAACATGCTTGAGGACGCGACCACCGTGGTTAACGCTTCATCCTTGGGGATGGTCGGGAAATCTGAAATGCGGATTCCTCTGGACGCGCTTTCCAAGAACGCGGTCGTTACCGATCTCGTTTACACTCCGCTCGAAACGCCTCTGCTGGCGTATGCGCGATCGATCGGCTGCCGAACTGTCGATGGTTTGGGGATGCTGCTGTATCAAGCCGCACCGGGATTTGCTCGTTGGTTCAACGCGAAACCCGAGGTCGATGAAGAACTCCGTAAGGTCATGATGGAGTGAAAAAACCTTTTGTCATCGGGTTAACCGGCTCGATCGGAATGGGCAAATCCACCACTGCCCAGATGTTCAGAGACGAAGGTATACCGGTCTGGGACGCAGATGCGGCTGTTCACAGGCTGTACCAGAAGAACGGATTAGCGGTGGAGCCAATCCGGTCACTATTCCCGGAGGCGATCACTGACAGCTCGGTCGACCGGGCCGTCCTGTCAGAATTGATAGCAACGAACCCCCAAGTGTTGAGCGACATCGAGAGCGTCGTTCATCCCCTTGTTGCGCGGGATCGAGCAGAGTTCATCGAAGAATCAGACAGCGAGTTGGTGCTCGTCGATGTACCCTTGTTGTTCGAGACAAAGGCCGAGCGAACGGTTGACGTCGTCGTCGTTGTGACAACCGACCCTGACGTCCAGCGCCAACGCGTGCTTGAGCGCCCAGGCATGACGGAAGAAAAGTTCGAATCCTTGAAAGCCAAGCAAATGCCGGACGCCGAGAAACGGAGGCGGGCAGATTTCATAATCGAGACAGCTTCACTTGAAGCCGCCCGTGCCTCTGTTCATGATGTGCTGGACCAAATCAGAGATAGGCTGAAAGATGCGGGAAATCGTTCTGGACACCGAAACGACGGGCCTGGATCCTGAAAGCGGAGACCGGATTGTCGAAATAGGCGGCGTCGAACTTTTTGGGCACATGCCGACCGGCAAAACGTATCATCAGTACATCTTCCCCGAGAGATCAGTTCCGCAAGAGGCCATTCAGGTTCACGGGCTGACGGATGATTTTCTGCGTGGCAAGCCGATTTTCAAGGACATCGCCCAAGAATTCCTCGATTTTATCGGAGACGCCAAGCTGATCATTCACAATGCGGCGTTTGACATGAAGTTCTTGAATGCAGAACTTCGATGGCTCGGTATGCAACAGATCCCCTGGGAGCAGGCAATTGATACGCTTGCCATAGCGCGCAAAAAGTTTCCCGGATCACCTGCATCCCTGGACGCGCTTTGCCGCCGGTACTCGATTGATAATTCATCCCGAACGCTGCACGGCGCCCTGTTGGATAGCGAGATCCTTGCGGACGTCTACCTTGAACTCATAGGCGGTCGGCAACCGGATTTTGCGCTGGCTCAGGAACCGGAAAAGAAACTGGATCACGAGAACAGTCATCAGGACGACTGGCGTCCGCGCCCGAGGACGGTTCCACTTGGATCCCGTCTTTTGAGCGCAGAAGCAGATCGACATGACGCCTTCGTCCAAGACATGGGCGAAGGCGCAATTTGGAAGCGGTTTAGCTGACTGGTGGTTTGGCCGCCGCTTGATCCGGCTGCCGTTGCGCCAGCTGTTGCCGGTACAGCGCCACGAAGTCCATGTTGTCCAGGTTCAGCGGCGGGAAGCCACCATCCCTTGTCACATCGCTGACAATGCGACGGACAAAAGGGAAGAGCATCCGCGGACACTCGATCATCAGGAACGGGTGCAGCTGTTCGTCAGCGATGTTCTCGATATGGAAAAGCCCTGAATACTCAAGCTCAAGCACAAAAAGAACGGCGTCGCTTCCCTTTTGCTTGGACGTCACGTTGAGCTTGGTAATGACTTCGAATTGACCTGCGGTCGATCCTTTTCTCGCATCCAGTGCAACCTGGACTTGGATGTCCGGCTGAACCTGACCTTCGACAGGTTTCCGTGCCAGAATATTCTCGAACGACATATCCCGGATAAACTGTCCCAGGATCTTCATTTGGGGTACCTGAGGTGCGGCACCGTTATCGTTTTCGGCCATATGGCCCTCCGTCGTGCTTTTCATGTGGTCCCCGGCTCTCTAACAGAGGGTCAACGCGCCCTCAATGCCGTGTCCATCCTGAGGGCCCTTTGCCCGGGTCGATTTCCTCGAACTCTCCCTCGATCGTCGTCTGATGGTCGGAGGGCGGGCGATTTCCATACGAAAAACTCTGGACAACGACGCGACTCTTTATTGCATTGAAAATGAAACCGCGAACACCGGGGACGAGCAGCGCAAAGCCAACTGCGTCAGTAAAGAACCCGGGCGTCAAAAGGAGTGCGCCAGAAAATAGGATCATGGCGCCGTGCGCCAGCGGTTCTGTCGGATCACGCAGTTCTTCAAGAGAGCCTTTCAGCCTGGACAGAACCGCCAGGCCTTGACTGCGGACAAGAAAAGTACCGATCAGTGCGGTCACGACAACCGTCGCAAGGGTCCACCAAAGCCCGATGATGCCGCCAATCTGGATGAAAAGGGCAATTTCGATCAGCGGAACCGCCAAGAACAGTAAGAACAGTCGCATTTCAACCTCTCTGTCGCAGGTGCTCAGGTGGACTTAGAGCGTGACACGTCCTACATATGTGCCCTGACGTTGGAAATCCAAACCTTACCCTGAGAGAACACATGAGTTCATCGCTGATCCAATTACTGGTGCTTGCAGGAATTGCCGTATTTCTCATTCTGCGTCTGAGAAGCGTACTGGGCACCCGGGAAGGATTTGAAAAACCGCCTGTCTCCCAGTCGCAGGGCAGATCGTCGCGACGCCAGGGGTTCGACGTGATCGAAGGGGGTCCAGATCGCGATATCACCGACCATGTTGAAGATGGATCGGAGAGTGCTAAGGCCCTTGCTGCAATGAAGATGGCCGAGCCAGGTTTCGCCGTTGGCCCGTTCCTGGAAGGGTCTCGTGGCGCCTACGAGATGATATTGATGGCGTTTGAGAACGGTGACCTTTCGGAAGTGCGTTCGTTTTTGTCGGACGAGATCGCCGAGGCTTTTCAGGACGTCATAAATCAGCGTGCTGCGCAGGGCCTGACGGTTGAAGCGAACTTTGTTGGCGTACGGGAAATCGCGTTGAAAAGTGCCAGTTTCGATCGAGCAACGAACGAAGGAGAGGTGACTGTGCGTTTTGTTGGTGAATTGACCTCGGTCGTACGAAACTCTGATGGTGACGTCATCGAGGGCAACGCGAACGAGATCAAGCGCCAGAAAGACAGCTGGACCTTTGCTCGCATCATGGGCTCCAATGACCCGAACTGGCAGCTGGTCGCGACCGGCGAATGATGATCGGGCGGGGCCTTTGTGCTCTTGCCGTCGCAATGCTCGCTGGCGGCGCCGTGTCTGCTGACATCAGATTGCTGGATTTTGCCGATCTCCGCGGATGGAGCAGCGACGACCATGCTGTCGGGCTGAAGGTCTTTCAGCAAACCTGTGGTGATCTGGACTCGGGCGATTGGTCGGCTGTCTGTGCGTTATCCTACAAGGCTGACGACGCACGTGTGTTCTTTGAGACCTTTTTCCGACCGGTAATGATCACCGACGGCGAACCCCCTCTGTTCACAGGGTACTTCGAACCGGAACTTGAGGGATCAAAAACCAGAACCGATAGATTTCAAGTCCCCCTTTATCGACAGCCAGACGAACTGGCGTCAGGGGACCAATGGATCTCGAGGGAAGAAATCGAGACGTCTGGCGTTCTGGAAGGACGGGGGCTTGAGATTGCCTGGATCGAAGACCCCGTAGACAAGTTCTTTCTGCAAATTCAGGGATCGGGCCGCATTCGATTGGAGAGCGGCAACCAGATCCGCATCGGTTACGGTGGAAAGAACGGTCACCCATATCGCTCGGTCGGTCAGGAACTGGTGCGCAGGGGTATTTTCCAGGAACACCAGGTCTCGGCGGATGTCATTCGCAGCTGGGTCAAAAAGCATCCCGACGAAGGAAAAGCCCTTTTACACCACAACCCGTCTTATGTTTTCTTTCGTGAGGTTTCTCAGGTTCCGGCGGACAAAGGACCTTTGGGCGCAATGAACAGATCGATAACGGCGGGCCGGACCGTGGCGATCGACCCGGAATTCATCCCCCTTGGTGCGCCGATTTGGCTTGAAAAGGGCGGAAAAAATCCAATTCGGCGACTGATGGTCGGGCAGGACACGGGATCAGCGATCAGGGGCCCTCAACGGGCTGACGTATTTTTCGGAACCGGACCCGAAGCCGGCCGCATGGCCGGCAAGGTGCGGGATGGGGGGCGAATGGTTGTTTTGCTGCCCATAAACGACGCGCTGGCCATGGTGGAAGGCAAATGAGGCGCAGGCCGAGAGGGTTGCGGCCAGAGGAAGAAGCTCTGTGGCAGCAAGTGGCCCGAACGGCGAAACCGATGCGCCAGATCTCAAAGACGCCATTGTCAGAAAACCCACCCAAACCAAAGCCAATTGCTGAAAGAGCAGACTTTGACATCAGGCCGTTTCGCGTGGGTGAAACGGCGGCGGCACCTGCTGTCATGGGCGCAAAAAGACATGACCAGCCGGTTCGCATGGACCGCAAAACCCATGCGAGGATGAAGCGGGGGAAATCTGCACCGGAAGCCCGGATTGACCTGCACGGCATGACGGCCGCTGCAGCTCAGACTGCACTGACGGCTTTCATACTAAGAGCCTTTTCGGATGAAAAACGGCTTGTTCTGGTCATTACCGGAAAGGGCCGACATGCTGATGATGGTGATCCGGTACCGCGCCGCGCGGGGGTTTTGCGGCAGTCCCTGCCCGAGTGGTTGGCACAGCCGCCACTGAGTTCACTGGTCTTGGACTGGACCTCGGCCCACCAGCGACATGGGGGATCAGGCGCCTTTTATGTCTATCTGAGGCGCAGACGGTAGGTCAGTTTTGGCCCGGATCACGGCAATCCAAACAAGGCTGGCCGCTGCTGCGAAATAGGCGACAACAACGGTCATCTGCGAGGGAAAATCATAGCCAAGATCAATCAGGTAACCTGAGATGCCCGGACCGATGGCCGAGCCGAATACCATGATGCTTGTGGCGGCCGCCTTTATGGAGCCGATGTGGCGCGTGCCAAAGAATTCGGCCCAGAAAGCAGTAAGGACGGTTGCCTGGATGCCATGCGCCAGGCCGAAAAAGACAAAGGCAATCAAGGCGGTCGGAAGGGACTGGGCAAGCGCCAGTACAGTGAACCCAGCCATCCACGGAAACAGGACAAACCTGATCAGAAGAGAAGAGCCCAGGCGATCGATGAGCTGGCCCGCTACGAGTGTCGTTGCCACCGAAACCGCGGTCATCACGGGGATCAAAGCAAGATAATCCACCAATGCCCAACCCTTGACCTCGGCGATATGGACCTGCTGGAAGAACAAGGCCGTCCCCCATGCAGGAGGTCCGAGAAGCATCGGCATCAGCATCCAGAATAGCGGTGATTTCATTACCTCGCGCCGCGTCCAATGACGTCTATTCATGCCGACGGAGTGGCTTTCCTGAGCCAGGGACTGGGGTGTTCTTTCCTGCGCAAGAAGCCAGAGAACAAGCGGAAAAGTCAACAATACCAATGCCCCCGCGAGGATCCAGAGGGTACGCCAGTCGTAGATCAGGAGAAGGGCGGCGAAAAGGATGGGGAGCGTGGCTTGCCCGATCCAGAACCCCATCGCCGAGACCGAAAGCGCGAGACCGCGACGGGCGACGAACCAGCGGGCCATCGAGACGGCGGAAAGTTGGAACATCATGCCCTGACCGAAGACGCGCAGGAAAAACACCACAACGACAAGTCCCGCGGCCCAGGGATTGAGCGCCATGGCAACGCAGGTCAGAGCAAGCCCAGGAATGACGAGCCAGGCCAGTTGACGAACCCGGAAGCGGTCGCTGAGCGTCCCTGCCCAGAACATCACGATCGCTGAAACTGTTGTGCCCAGGGTATAAACCCCGCCCCATTCACCGTCAGACAGGCTAAAATCCGACATGATGCGCGCGGCGAAAATCGAGATGAAAAAGGTCTGACCATAGCTGGAATTCAGCGTCAGGATAATGCCGACCAAAAGAAACCGGATGTTATCGCGAATGAAATGGAGGGAACCCATGCGCTCCTGTCTGCGCTTGTTTCCGGGGATTGAAAAGCCGGAAATGCGCTACGTTCGGCTGTTCCTCAGGTGGCGGCCCGACTGTGGCTCACTGTCCGCTGGGCACGTCGAGATTGCCTTGCGAATTGAAGACTACTGACCTTCGAGAGCCGAAAGCGGTGACAGGATGATCTCGGTCACGTTGCGCACGGTCAGGATGGTGCCCGGAATGATGTCGGTCCTGCCCTGCCCTTCGCCAAAGGTTCCACCCAGACGCGCAAGCCGACGAAGGATGGTGATCAGCGTCGGTGAATCTCCCACGTTGAAGTGCCCGACGCCCTCGGAAAAGTCGCTGACGTTCATCAGCGTGATTTCCAGGTCGGCCAGATCCTCGGCGTTGGCGACAGAGCCAAGGCGGTTTTCCTCGCCCGAAAGCGTCGCGGAAAGGTTGAGGATGTGATCGCGGTTCGATGTGAAAACCAAAAAGGGTTGCGGCAGGGGCCCGATGCGCGCGGCTTGCTGGCGGAATACGTCAAGGTCGATGTCGGGTGAAAACAGGACGACCCCGCCAAGGTTGCGCTCACCCCATCCGGGAGACGATATCTCGATCTGGCGGAGGGTCTCCATCGCCAGTTGCGAGCCCATCGAATGGGCAACCAGAACGATCTTTCCACGTGCGCGAGGCATGGCGCGCAAGAGAGATTCCAAGGCATCACGCGAATAAAGAACGCTGTCCCGGTCGTGAGCATATCCCAGCGGGCTGGCGGCGCTGGGCCAAGAGAAATGGACGGACACACCCGGAGAATCAAGGTCGTGGTCAAGTTGCGCGTGGCGGACCAAACCCTCGGCGAAAGAATTGTTGAACCCGTGGATATAGACGAAAATCGTCTGATCACCTACCGGTCGCTGCGACAGATGCGTTTTGATGCTGCGGGAAAAATCGGCCTCGGTCGGGAATTCAACCGCGCTTTCCGTCAGGAAATGCCGGTCGGGGTCGGCGCGCCAGCCTGGAAGGTTTAGCGTGCCGGGCACATGTCCAGTCGGCACGCGGATTTCATAACGGAAATGCCTGGTGGTTTCGGAGCGGCCACGTTCGGCCTTATGCAGGAAGTCGCTTCGGTTGGTGGCGACAAAGATTTCGACGCTCTCGCCCGGTGGCGTGCCCGGCGGCACATCCAGGAGCGGCCCCCGCGCGGTGCAGGCGCCGAGGATCAGGGCGGTCAGGACGAAGAAGACTTTTTGCCGGGCGATCATGATGAATCCTGTCGCGCCCGGCGTATCCAATTTCGCGGCCCTCGGAAAGAGGTCGCCTGTGGCTAGAGGACGTAACGGCTCATGTCGCTGCTTTTTGCCAGTTCGCCGAGGTTCTGCTCGACAAAGGACGCATCGACCGTCACCTTGTCGCCGGAGCGGTCCGGGGCGGTAAAGCTGAGGTCTTCGAACACCCGTTCGATCACCGTGTAGAGGCGACGTGCACCAATATTTTCAACGGTTTGGTTTACGTCGGCGGCGATGCGGGCAAGGGCGGCGATGCCATCGTCGGTGAAGGTAACCTCAACCTCTTCGGTGCCCATCAAAGCCGAGTACTGACGGGTGAGCGCGTTGTCGGTCTCGGTCAGGATGCGGACGAAGTCTTCCTCGGTCAGGGCGCGCAGATTCACGCGGATCGGCAAGCGGCCCTGGAGTTCAGGCAGAAGATCGGAGGGTTTCGCGATATGGAAGGCGCCGGAGGCGATGAAGAGGATGTGGTCGGTTTTGACCGGGCCGTATTTCGTCGAAACGGTGGTGCCTTCGATCAAGGGAAGAAGGTCGCGCTGAACGCCTTCGCGGGAAACATCGGCGCCCCGCGCTTCGGAACGGGCGGTGACCTTGTCGATTTCGTCGAGGAAGACGATGCCGTTTTCTTGAACCGCGGAAAGCGCCGATTTGGTGACGGTTTCGTCGTCGAGAAGCTTGTCGGCCTCTTCCCCGATCAGGATGTCGTAGCTTTGGGCGACAGTCATGCGTTTCTTGACCGTGCGGCCGGGAAAGCCCTTGCCGAAGATCGAGCCGAGATCCAGCCCCATCCCCTGCCCCGGCTGCATTCCTGGCATTTCCATGCCCTGGAACGGGTTCGAGGTGTCTTGCAGCTCAAGCTCGATGACGGTGTCGTCGAGGTCGCCACGCTTGAGCTTGTCGCGGAACATGTCGCGCGTCTGTTCGCGGGCGTTTTCCCCGGCGATGGCGGCAAGAACGCGGTCTTCGGCCGCCTGATGGGCATTTGCCTTGACCTCGTCGCGCATGTGATCGCGGGTCATGGTGATGGCGGCTTCGACCAGGTCACGAATGATCTGCTCGACATCGCGGCCGACGTAACCGACTTCGGTGAACTTGGTGGCTTCGACTTTGAGGAACGGTGCCTTGGCCAGCTTGGCGAGGCGGCGCGAGATCTCGGTTTTGCCGACGCCGGTTGGGCCGATCATCAGGATGTTCTTTGGATAGACCTCGTCGCGCAGGTCGTCGGACAGTTGCTTGCGGCGCCAGCGGTTACGGAGCGCAACGGCGACGGCACGTTTTGCATCGTTCTGGCCAATGATGAAACGGTCGAGTTCCGAAACGATTTCGCGAGGAGTCAGGTCAGTCATTTGCTAATGGTTTCCACGGTCAGGTTGCCGTTGGTGTAAACGCAGATATCGGCGGCGATGGCCATGGCCTTGCGCGCGACGGTTTCAGCGTCATGTTCAGTGTTGATCAGGGCGCGGGCGGCGGCGAGGGCATAGTTCCCGCCTGAACCGATGGCGGCAACGTCATGCTCGGGTTCCAGCACGTCCCCTGCCCCGGTCACAACGTAAAGGTCGGCGCCGTCGGTGACGATCAGCATGGCTTCGAGTTTTTGAAGATACTTGTCGGTCCGCCAGTCCTTGGCCAGCTCCACAGCGGCGCGCTGAAGCTGACCCGGTGTCGCCTCAAGCTTGGCCTCGAGCCGTTCCAGGAGCGTGAACGCATCGGCGGTAGACCCGGCGAACCCTGCAACCACGTCATAGCCACCGGGGCTGAGCTTGCGCACCTTGCGGGCAGTGCCCTTGATGACGGTTTGGCCGAGGCTGACCTGTCCGTCGCCCGCGACGACAACTTTGCCGCCCTTGCGGACGCCGATGATCGTCGTGCCGTGCCAGCCGGGGAAGTCTTCCGCCATGTCACTCTCCTTGCGTTTCGGGGCTATATGCTTATCGGGCGACTAGACTGCAAGCCACGAACAGAAAGGACCGCCGAAGCGGTCCTGTTCCAATCGGCGCTTTTGGCGGATCAGATCGACTCGTCGATCCAGCCCTTTAGCGCGGCTTTCGGCGCGGCGCCGGTTTTGTTCGACACGACCTGGCCGTCCTTGAACAGGAACAGGGCCGGGATGCCGCGAACGCCGAGTTGCGCGGGCGAATTCGGGTTTTCGTCAACGTTGACCTTGGCGATCTTGACAGATCCGCCGTATTCGTCGGACAGCTCTTCCAGAGCCGGGCCGATCATTTTGCAGGGGCCACACCACTCGGCCCAGAAATCCACGACCACCGGCACATCCGAATTGCGGACCTCGGCGTCGAAGGTGTCATCCGTTACGGCAACAGTCGCCATGGTGAATATCCTTTTTCGAGTTCGAACTCGAACCTAGGAATGAGGGGCTGGAACGTCAAGATGTTGTATGGCGACCAAGTGCCTCCCTCACGATCCCGTGCGGCAACCCCATGAGCCGACAGGTGCTTGTCCATAGGATTGCCAGCTCGATCGGAGTGGTCGGAAATATCTGTTCCAGCGCGGCGAGATAAGCGCCCATCTGCCGCAGGATCCCCTCTGGAGTCTGTTCAGGCAGGTCCGGAACAACCGCGTTGGTCTTGAAATCGACCGCGAGAATCCGGTCCTGGTCGATGACAAGACGGTCAATCGTGCCGGAGATGTCAGCGCCGATCTGGGGCAGATGAGCCGAAACGTCGACCTCGGCCAGGGCATCAGCTGCAAACAAATCGGGATGCAATGACAGATTTCGCAGAGCCTCGTTGACCAGTTCGGGCAGTTCGTCGGGATCTGCGCGGTCGGCCCCGGTCGACAATAGCCGTCGGGCACGGTCCTCGGGGTCGTGAGCGCCAGGCAGATGTTCCAGCAAAAGGTGAATTTGCCGTCCGCGCCTCTTGGCGGCCTCCTCGTTTTGCGCGCCCCCGCCAAGGACTTTGGTTCCACCGAGGTCTGAAGGCGATTTAACAGGAGTTCCTGTGTCGATGAAGGGCGCGGAACAAGAAAGGTAACCCGGCGTTACCTGCGGTTTAGTCACTGTTTCGCTGACCTCTTTCCGTGTCATTCCGCCACCCCAGGCGCCGTGCTCCAGACGCAGGACCGGCCCAATGCTGGTCTCGATGTCCTGACCCCCTGCCCGCCTCAGCGCCGTGTCGATAGTCTCGTGCCAATTCAGTGAGCCCTTGGGGCCCCTCTCCTTCTCGGTCCCGCAGACAATCAGCCACTTTTCGGCGCGGGTCATAGCTACGTAAAGCAGCCGGTTGCGCTCGGACAGGTCGGCGGCCTTTTTGCGTTCCTTTGCTGCAATCACCCGGTCTGGGGCGAGCTTGCTGCTGAGGGAAAAGACCGGGAGGCCTTCGTCATCCACAATCATCGCCCCGGCCCGCTGGTTCGGAGACTTGGTCGTTTCGGGAAGAATGACGATTGGGCGCTCAAGCCCTTTGGCGCCGTGCACGGTCATAACGCGGATCAGATCGTCCGATCCGTTGGCTTGGCGTTTGATCTCGATATCTTCGACGTGAAACCTGGCGAGGAAACCAGTCAGCGTCGGAACCGTTCCGTTTTCATAGATCAGGGCCTGGGTCAAAAGCTCGTCGATCCCGTCCTCAGCCTCGACCCCGATGTGACCGACAAGCTTGCGACGCCCGTCGAAGCGCGTGAGGATCATCTCGATCAATTCGAAAGGACGGGCAAAATCGACCTTGTCGCGCAAAGCCCAGAGCGCGGCATGAGTCTCGGGATAATCCTCTTTTCGGCGGCGAATTTCCTCCCAAAGCGTCTTGCCGACCCGTCCCTGGGCAAGATCGTAGAGCTGTTTCTCGGTAAAGCCGAACAAGGGAGATTTGAGCGCGGCCGCAAGGGACAGATCGTCCTCGGGAAGAGCAAGAAACGACAGGAGGGCGATGATGTCGCGCACGGCAAGTTCGGCGGCGATCTTGAGGCGGTCGGCGCCCGCGATGGGAAGGTTGAGCGCTTTGCAGGCCTGGATCAAGTGGCGGAAAATACCGTTTCGTCCCTGGACCAGAATCATTATGTCGCCAGCACGGACAGGTCGCACGGTGCCATTTTTCTCAGGAATAGTCTCGTTTTTAAGAAGGTGCTCGATCTCCCGCGCAATTCGGTGCGACAACAGAATCTCGGGATCGTTCGGCGTTGGACGATCCACGGGCGCGTACCATTCAGGCTCTTGGGGTTTCTCGGCAACCGGTTCCAGCGGCCAGAGATCGACACGACCGGGCAAATCGGGGTGAAAGGCCAGATGGCCCGCCTCGCCATGCAGATCGGTTTCACCCATGACGGCATCGACAGATTTCAAGATCGCGACCGAGGAGCGGAACGAATAGGCAAGCTCGCGATGGTTCAGTTGACCAGCCAACTGGTGGCCGAATTGCCGGGCCATGCGGTCGAAACTTTCTGCATCGGCGCCCTGGAAACTGTAAATCGACTGTTTCTTGTCGCCGACAACGAAAAGCGTCCGGGGACGGTCCGGCGCGTTGCCCGAGGTCAATTCCTCGGTCAGCGCGCGGATGACGTCCCATTGTGCAAGGCTGGTGTCCTGAGCTTCGTCGACAAGAATATGCTCGATCCGGCTATCCAGGCGATAGAGCACCCAGGGCAGGGTCTGGTCGGTGAGCAGTGCGCGCGTCTTGAAGATGAGGTCGTCGAAATCAAGCACGCCGCGATCTTCCTTGGCCTGGCGGTAGGCGGGAAGAAAGGTATTGGCAAAGTCGTGAAGGGTCGCCGTGTCGTTGGCGGCGGACCAGTTGACCCAGGCACCGCGGGCGGCCTCGACCTGGGTCATTATCGTCTCTAAACGGGGGAGAAGCGGCTGAAATTCAGCGGAGTCACGGAGATCTTTCGTAGGCAGTGAGCCGATCTTGGCGGCAAACGGTGCCTTGGCGCCACCACCGTACAACAAGAAGCCTGCAGCATCCATGAGCGTGTCGGCAGAAAGCGTGTTGGGCAGAGCTTCGATCTTGCCGGCGAGGGTCACATCGGAGGGTTTGCCGCTCCGGAAATGCGGCACGAGCGATTTCAGGAATGCGAGGTCATCGTCTTTGAACGCCTTGGCGAGGATGTCGGCCTCGGAGCGATTGGGGGGCACACCGAAAGCGGCGCAAATCTGATCTCGGGTGCGGGGCGGTGTAAACTCCTCGGCGTGCTTGGCGACATCGGAGGCCAAAGTGACGAGGTCTTCCGCGGTGAGACGTGCAATCTGGGCTATCGGGGTGGCGTCGGCCTCGGCAATCTTGTCCAGAACCTCTGAAATGAGCTGCTTCTGATCATGTTCGTCCAGCTCGCGAAACTGAGGGCTAATTCTTGCCTCAAGCGGGAACAGGCGCAGGATCGACGAACAGAGCGAGTGAATTGTCTGGACCTTGAGGCCGCCAGGGGCCTCGATGGCGCTGGCGAAGAGGGTGCGGGCCTTCGCAAGGTTTTCGGGGGGTTCTTCGCCCAACTCGCGCAGGGCCGCGCGCAGATCGGACTCGTTCAGCATGGCCCAAGCCCCGAGAGTCTGGAAAAGGCGGTTCTGCATCTCGTTTGCAGCGGCCTTGGTGTAGGTCAGGCAGAGAATGTTCTGTGGCTGTACGCCGTGCAGCAAAAGCCGCGCCACGCGGTTGGTCAGAACGCGGGTCTTGCCGGAACCGGCATTCGCTGAAAGCCAGGTCGATGTCGCGGGGTCGGCGGCGATATTCTGAGCGCGCGTAGCAGAGTCGATCATCACAAACGCTCCGGTTCGGTCGTTTCGGTATCCGACCATTCGCCGTAACGTGCGAGGTGATCGTAGTCGCCGTTATAGCTTTCCGTTTCCATCGCGCGGCGTGAGATATATCCGACATCCGGACTGTCGAATGCGGATAGTAATTCAGCCAATTCCCTTGAAACAGTCTCGATTCGGAAGTCTGCTTCGTCGTCCGATACCAGAGCTATCTTTTCGAATTTCGGCGTTCGCCCCGCGCCGATGTAGGCGACGTAGTCCACATGTTCCGGCGGGATGTCCTTAAAAGCGCCATGCTCGGCCATGATCGCCTCGATCAACAACTGCCGGTCGAAATTCTTGACCTGTTTCTTCGTCGATACCGTTCCAGTCTTGTAGTCATAGATCACCAGCCCACCGGCATGCAGCCGGTCGATCCGGTCGGCTTTGCCCCTGATGGCAATGTCAGTTCCGGGAACGACAAGACCGCCTTTTCGTTCGCGAGCCAGCGGAGCGGCGACGCTAAGGCGGTCGATTTCGGTACTGATCAGCCAGTCTGAGATCTTTGAAATATGGCTGGACCACTCCGCCCGGACCGACGGCCATGGAACAAGGCGGGACAGGACATCGTGCGAAATATCGCGCAGCCGAGCATGTTCGAGGTTGGGGTCAGAAAAAGTTGCGTCGAGTGAAAAGAACTTTTCGAAAATCTCGTGAAACACAGTGCCCTTCATTCGGGCGTCGGGCGTTGGCACCAGCGGATTGAGTGCATCGAGGCCAAGAATGCGGCGGGCATATATGGCATATGGGTCGCGGATCAAGGTTTTGATCTCAGTGACCGAATAGCTTTTTGGACGTACGGCAACGGGTGGTGACGGCGCAGGGCGAGGCGCTTTGGAAGACGAAGCCTGACCCGGATCGCGCAGTGTCCTTGCCAGGGACAAATAAGCGTCCCCCCGCGCGGACATGTCGTCGAGCGCCGCCAATCCACCCTGATCCGGTAGCCCAGCAAGAAGGTTCGTCAACCGGTTCAGCCAGCGCGAGGGCACGGTTTCGCTGTCATTGTCGCGCGCCGCGCGCGACAGGATTACGCGTTTGGCCGCGACGGCCTGTTGATAGTCGTGCGCGGCCAGGCCGATCTGACGATCCGGCAGGAGCAGTCCGAGTTGCTGGCGCATGCGACGGTTCAGCCACGGGTCGGGATTGGGCTGCTCGGGCCAAACGCCGTCGTTCAGCCCGCCGAGGATAACAAGGTCGGCGCCCTGCACACGGGCTTCGAGCGTGCCCCAGATCATGACCTCGGGATGGACCGTATCGGGGGAGCGATCGCTTTCGGCCGCCAGAGCCTTGTCGAAAAGACGGACATAGTCGGGCAGGGGGATGTCACCGGAAAAGTCGGATTCCGCAAGGAACGAGTCGATGATCGCGAGGCATTGGCGCCCGGCAGACGTTGTATTGAACGGCGCATCTTTGCCGCCGACTCCGCGGGCAATCGACTGTGCCAGGTTGATATGATGTTGGGCCATATCCTGAAGTCGGGCAGGGGGTGTGACGGCGAGCTCCGAGAGCATCCCGGTGACGCTTCTGGCCCAGTTCACGTCTCCCTCGGCGATAGTAACAAATTCGTCCAGCACCTGGGCAGTAACCGTGACGACGGATTTCCGGCGACAAAAAAGCTCGAACGCCTCGCTCGCCAGCATGTGGGGGCCGCGACCGTCTCCTCCGGAGCGGGTCAGCGGGTGTTTCAAAAGTGGCAGGAGTGTTTCGGGCGCAACCGGCTGGCCGACAAGCTGGATGATCTGGCGCAGAAACCGGCCGGGGGGAGTCAGCGACAGCGGAACACCAGCACTATCGTCTGGCTTGATGTCCCAGCGGGAGAGGGCGGCCGCGACCCGGCGGGCCAGGTTCCTGTCAGGAGTGATCAGCGCGGCACGTTCACCTCTTTCAACGGCTTCGCGCAGGGCGACGGCGATGGCCAGCGATTCATCGGCGGGCTGCGGGGCCTTGATCAGCGTAAGGTCTTTGGTCGCGGCCACAAGATCGCCCAGGCCGGCCCCTTCGGTCAGCCATTGGTCGGTGACGTGCGCGGGCCTTAGAGACAACGAAATCAATCGGTTCCGCGACTCATCCGGGGCATTGCCCCATTGACGAACGTCGGATCGGGTGATGTCCAATGACTTGAGAAGAGCGGCGAACCGATACTGTGGATGGTCCTCGGTTGTGCGGCCCTCGCTGAGGGCTGACCAAATTTCGTCCGGTAGATCAAAGTCGAAACCCGGCAAGACCAGAGCGCCTTGAGGAAGCCGGGCGACACCGCGCATCAGGAGCGCGGTCGCTGCCTGCGACCCGGTAGAGCCTGCGACGATTATGGGGGAACCGGGCGGGACTTGCTCCCATGAGGCGCAAGTGTGCTCGATCGCGGCGCGGCGCCGGGCAACCTTGTCGATGCCAAAGCCGGAGATGCTGTTGAGGTAGGTGTTGGCTATGCCCAGGAACGCCAGACTGCGTTTCCAATGGGCCGAGTCGTCTCCGATATCGACCTCGGAAAACCGGTCGGGGCTGATGCCTTCACTTTGCATTTCGTCCATCAGGGCGGCGAGACTGTCTGCCAGGTCGACCGCAGCGGAACGGGGCGCGAGATCGGGGTCGCGACCGATCAGCGCCTTGACCAGCTCGGCCATCTCGAGGCGGCGTCGAAGGCCTGCAACGGGTATGGGCAGGTCGACACCAGGGGCAAGTGCGTCGACGTCCGTGATTACGCCGATGCGCGGCAAGAGTCGCGCCCGACCCTCGGAAAACAGAGTCTTCAGGCGGCGTTGCATTCGCTGCGTGTTGACCAGAATGCGGACGCGCGCCAGGTCCTGGGGCGATCGGCCGGAGTAGCGCGCGAGCACTTCGTCGACCAGGTGACGGGGGAAATCAGCGCCAGGCGGGATGCCAAAAACGCGCGGTTTGTCCGATGGCTCAAACATGTTTAAGCAGGCCTTCTGCCCGGGCCAGGCCCTCGGGGTCGCCAGCTTCGCACCAGTCTCCATCATAAACGAGGCCGTGCAATGGGCCGTTGGTAGCCAGAAGGTTCCAATAGGCGTTCAATGAAAAGCTGCGGTCAGAAATCTCAGATAGTCGGTCGGTTCGGATAATCTGAGCTCCAGTGTAGCGAAGAGGGCCGTTCCTGGAAATACGCCCGTGTTCGAGGCTGAAATCGCCACTTGGTCCGGTTGCATGGGCCCGCGTCAGGGGGACGAGGAGAAGAAGCGCCTGCATGTCTTCCTGCCAGTGATCAAGCAAAGCAGTGACCGGGTTGGGACCCAGCCAGACGGCGTCGGAATTCATCGTCACCACAGGGTCGGGGCCAAGCTGGGGCAGGGCGTTCAAAAGCCCGCCACCGGTATCGAGAATGTCGGGGGATTCGTGGATTGCAACAACATCCTGTTTGACGAGATGGGGCGCGATCCGCCCATGCAGATAATGGGTGTTTGCGGCGATGCGCGAAATTCCGGCGTCGCGGGCGAGGTCGATGGCGTGATCGATCATCGGCCGGCCGTTCAATGAAAGCATGGGTTTCGGTGTATTGTGGGTAAGCTTGCCCATGCGTGTGCCAAAGCCTGCGGCGAATATCATGGCGGTGGTGGGGCGGGTCACGGTGCGAGAATCCGGGCTGTTGCTTGGGGGTCCGGCAGGCCGTCCAGGACGGCATCGCGGACGCTGTCGAAAACGGGGTGCTCGAGAGCTTCGGCAAGATAGCCATAGACGCGGGGCAGTTTGGGCAGGTGATGAGGTTTGCCGTTCTGGGCGGCGCCAGCGAAAATGCCGAGAATGCGCATGTTGCGCTGGGCCGAGAATAGCGCAAAGGCGGCGGCGAGCGTTGCAGGGTCGTCGCCCGAACGCCGGGCGTAGGCTTCAATGCAGGCCGAGCGCTGCGCGCGCGGCACATTCGTGCGAGCATCGGTCAGAAGCGACACCAGGTCGTAGATCGGGTGCGTGAGAAACGCGTCCTGATAGTCGAGCAACCCCAGGCGTGCGGGGCCGGATCGATCGGGCAACCAGATGAGGTTTTCAGCGTGAAAGTCCCTGAGCGAGGTTGTGCAGTCGCTGAGGAAAGCGGGCAATTCAGTCTCTAACACAGCTCGATAGCGGCGTTGTGCGTCATGGTCTACACCGGGATAATTGGTGTCGGTCACAGCTGTCCAACGGGCAAGTTCGGTGGCATCCGGGCAGTGTAAGGCGAGAGGTTCTTGTGCCCGAATGGCCAACAAGAGGTCGATGCATGCATCGAAATAGATGTCCGCAAAATCCCGGTCATTCGCCATGAGATAGCCCGCGGTATGCACACCGAGGTCTTCGAGGAGAAGGTAGCCCCTGGTTGCATCTGCAGCATAGATTTCGGGCGCGGACAGCCGGGCGTCGCGCAACCAGGACGTGATCACCATGAATGGCTCTACCGACATTTGATCAGCAGAGGCATCCATGACTATGGCCGTTCGACCGTCGTTAGACAGGCGATAATACCGGCGACGCGACAGGTCACCGGCGACAGTCGCTATCGAATTGTCGGACCAGCCGTTGGCGTTGATGAAAGCGCAAAGATCATTGGTCAGATCAGGCATCGGCGAAACAGGCATAAAGCTTGGCCCAGCGGGAAACCGTGGCCGAGCAAGTTAAGAGACGCCCTTCGTCTTTTGGCTCCAGACGGACCCGAAGCGCATCGGACGGTGCCAGATCGCCAAGACGGTCCGGCCACTCCACCAGAACAATGGCGGTGTCAAAGGCGTCTTCCAGACCGAGCTCCAGAACTTCGGAACTGTCGCCCAGACGGTAAAGGTCACTGTGCCAGACCTCGGTGTCGCCATCATCATAGGTCTGCACCAGCGTATAGGTCGGCGACGGAACGTCCTCGGACCGGTCGATGGCAGCGAGACGCGCCTGGATGATCGCGCGGGCCAGGCTGGTTTTCCCGGCGCCGATCGGCCCGTCAAGCAAGAGCGTGTCGCCCGCCTTCAAAAGCGGGGCAAGACAGGTGCCGAGACGCTGGGTGTCTGAGTCGCCGGGAAGGAAAACCGAGGCCGAGTACTGCATGGTCCGGCCAATTTGGCTGTTCGACCAGAAAGCTGCAAGTCGCGATCAAACGGCGTGGCGAAATTCACCGGACGTAACGACAGCACGCGGTGATTGAAGACGGAAAATTACCATGGTCGAGCCCGCTTTTCTTGGAACAAAGCGGCAGTTGACAGGGCGCCCGTCGGCAAGGCTGACATTGGCGGACCATTCTTCGCGATCATGGGTTTGGCAGGCAAAGTCGCGAAAGTCGCCCCAGACAGGCGTGGGATTTGACAGGGCATGCCATTGGCGGGTGGCTTCGGTTACGTCGATGCCGACCAGACCTTCGTCCGGATCGGTTTGCCAGAGGTCGCAGTATGCACGGTTCGACAGTGTCAGGCGTCCCGCCGGAGAAAACGTGACCACGGCATCTTCGAAGGCGTCAATGACGTCATGAGACTGTTCGAGTTCCGCGCGAAAGCGGCGGGTCAGAGACATCTCGGCACTTATGTCTTCGAACAGGAGCGCCAAGGCGCCGTCCGGGTGAGGGCGCCCCGAGACATGATAGGTCTGACCGTCTGGCAGCGACCAGGTTTCCGAATAGGTGCCGTCGGAGGCGGCCGCTTCCAGTTCGGCGATAGAATCGCGCCAGGCACGATAATCGCGCGGTTCGGGCATGACGCGATTTTCCCGCAGCCGGTCCAGAAACGAAACCATGGTCGGACGCGCCGTCAGGAATTCGGTCGGCAGGTTGGTGAGATCGAGAAGCGCCGGATTGAAGAGGACCAGCCGGCGCTGGCGGTCAAAGATGGCCAGGCCGATGGTCAGTTCGGCAAAAGTCTTGGCCAGAGTCTGCGTGAATTCACGGCGGCGTCTTTCGGAGCGAACCGCCTCATCCGCCGGGATAGCGGTACAGAGCAGGTCTTGACCGATAGCCGCAACGTGGCAATCGAACCAGGAGTCCTTTTCGGCGGTTTTGGTGTGCAGGGCGATCCGTCGTGCCTCGCCCGCGCAAAGGCCGTCGGTTTTCATCGAGGGAAACAGGGTGGGGATGGGCCAGGATGCCGCGCGTTCGGGTTCGCAGGTTTCGTTGACGGCGTCCATATAGGTCTGGTTGGCCCAGGTGATCTCGCCACAGTCATTCTGGCGCCAGAGAAGAAAAGGTGCGGCGATGGTATTTGCGCGCAGAGTTTCAAGCTCGTTCTCGATGGCACGCAGGACATGGATATCGTCGGAGGAGGGGCGGTCGTCGGTGATCGAACGCACGGTCAGGCGGACCGTGTCCGAAGCGACGCGGCGGGAGATTTGGGTGCGGCCATCTCTGGATTGCGCAGAGAGATCGCCCTGGTCGGTTGCGGACGCCGTCAACAGGGAAACGTCGTCGAAATTGTTGGACAGGTACAGGCGAAGCTTGTCCGTATCGGCCATGGCGCCCGATATCCGGGACAGGATGCGCTGGGCCTGGAAGTTGGCGTCGACCAATTTATTGCTGTGCAGCAGAAAGACAAGTGTCTGGTCCAGAACTCTGGAATCAGACGATCTGCGGCTGCGGTGATTGAAAATCGCGATGGCGGCAAGGGCTGCGGCGAAGGCACAGAGCCCGTAGGTGACGGCAAAGATAACGTTCGGAAGCAAAGCAAATAATCCCCAGAGTTATTCACTATCAGCTACGTTGGGGTAGGAGGGTTAACGGGAGATTAACAATCCCTCCGGGTCTAGGTTGAGATCGGGCGATTTTCTCCCAATGCGGCACGTTCCGTGTCCTCGGCCTCGGCAAAGACCTCGCGTTGCCACCGGGTTTCGACGACGGCACCCGTCCGTTCGCCTGGACCTGGGTCGGGCTTGTTGGGTTCGCGTGCATTGGCGAAACTGAGTTCGGCACCCGATCGTTCAAGCAAGGTTTTGGCGATGAACAGGCCTAATCCCATG
Source organism: Silicimonas sp. (assembly GCA_050290245.1). Taxonomy (GTDB): domain Bacteria; phylum Pseudomonadota; class Alphaproteobacteria; order Rhodobacterales; family Rhodobacteraceae; genus JBNKHH01. The sequence continues at coordinate 14,288 of JBNKHH010000083.1, read as the reverse complement.
CCTTCGTAGCCCGGTCTTTTCGGGTCGCGGCGTTTGCGCACGAAAGGGTCTCCGATGCGGTTGATGACGTTCGCAGAATAGCCGTGCCCGTCGTCGACGATGCGCACCGAGACCGTATAGCGATCCCAAGACACATCTATCCACACATTTTCCCGCGCGAAATCCACAGCGTTTTGCACAAGGTTCCTGATGCCGTGTATGATCTCGGGTCGACGGTAGATGATCGGCTGACGGTCGTCGTCGCTCAGGGTCCCGATGGCAAAGTGCAGGGTCTTGCCGCGGTTGGCGTGCGGCTCGGCAGCTTCGCGCACGACCGCGCCGATTGGCGCGCGGTGCATGTGGAGGTCGTCCTTGCCAGTCTGGCCCATGGACTTGAGGATCACGCGGCAACGGTCGGCCTGATCACGGATGAGCCGGGCATCGTCTTGGAGCTCGGGGAACTGTTCGAGTTCTTCGATGAGTTCGGAACTGGCAAGTTTGATGGTGGCCAGGGGTGTTCCAAGCTCGTGTGCGGCGGCCGCGACGACACCGCCAAGGTCGGTGAGTTTCTGTTCGCGGGCCAACGCCATCTGCGTAGCGGCCAGGGCCTCGGACATGCCGTGAACCTCGGCGGCGACGCGGCTGGCATAGACCGAGATGAAGATGACGGCGATGGTGATAGCGACCCAGAAACCATAGACGAATACCTGCGGCATGTGCATGACAATGCCCTTCTCGGTCAGAAGCGGCATGTGCCAGAGGGCGAGGATAGTCGCAAGGAGAACGGTCGTTGCCGCGATCAGAGCGGTGGTTTCAGGTTTTAACGCCATGGCCGAAATCGCGACGGGTGCCAGCAGGAGAAGGGCGAACGGGTTGTTCAGTCCCCCGGTCAGGAACAACAGGAACGCCAATTGACCCACGTCGAAGAGGAGCATGGCCGCCACCTCGCCTTCGGAAAGGCGCTTGTTCTCGGGATAGACAAAGACCGCGACAAGGTTTGCTGTGATCGAGATGCCGATGGCCAGAAAACACAAACCGATGTTCAGGTTCAGGTCAAACTGGCGCTGAGCAATTGTAATTGCCGCAAGCTGGCCAAAAATCGCGATCCATCGCAGAACGATCAGCGTGCGCAGCGGCACCCAGTTCGATCTGTGGCGGTGTGTTTCGATGGTGGCTGCGTCGACCATCCGTCTTCCTTTTGTTCAGACCTTTGTATGCGGCGGCGGCCCCCATGATCAATGGATCGAGGTGTCGAAGATTGCATGTGGGGGCATCCTGCCGGTCAGACCACAGAAGCTGTTGTTGAAACAACTGCTTGCCCGAGGGAAAGCGATCTTGTGGGTTTACCAGAGAGTCTAGCCGTCATAGAGTTCTCGCCACCTTTCGAGAGGGACCATATGGCTAACACTGGCGAGATCGGACCGGACGCATCATTGCTGCTTGTCGATGATGACGAACCGTTTCTGAAGCGGCTGGCGCGTGCGATGGAAAAGCGCGGGTTCGAGGTTGAGACCGCCGGTTCCGTAGCCGCCGGCACGGCTATCGCAACGGCGCGCCCCCCGGCCTATGCCGTGGTCGATCTGCGGCTTGAGGATGGCAATGGGCTGGATGTTGTTGAACGCATCCGCGAGCGTCGTCAGGACAGCAGGATCGTTGTTCTGACAGGATATGGCGCGATTGCGACTGCGGTTGCTGCGGTCAAGATTGGCGCCACCGACTACCTGTCGAAACCGGCCGACGCCAATGATGTCACTGCTGCCTTGCTGGCCCGCAGTGACGAGCTGCCGCCGCCGCCCGAGAATCCGATGAGCGCGGATCGTGTCCGCTGGGAGCATATCCAGCGCGTTTATGAGCTTTGTGACCGCAATGTCTCGGAAACGGCCCGGCGGCTGAACATGCATCGCCGGACCTTGCAGCGGATATTGGCGAAACGGTCGCCCAAGTAGGCTTTACGACGCCGAAATGTATTGAAGCGTCACGCCCGGCGCGACCGAGGAGAGCACATCCTCGGTAGCCGATCTCTGACTGATCTTGATCCCGGAGTTTTCAACCAGAACCGCAGCCGTGATCCCGTAGTCCGCAGGGTTCTGGGATGGTTGCGGTTGAGACATGTTCAGGATCGCGAGCGCGGATTCCAGCGGCGACATGGACGGGTTATAGGCGGCATTCTCCGCATACCGGCCCGCATAGATTTCACCAGTTTTCAGCTGAAGGGCGACGCCGCTGTAGTCCTTGGTATAAGGAGAATAGCTGGCATTGGCCGCTGAAAGCGCCGCCTGAGACAGGGCGTCGGTCTTGGAGATCGTCATCCCGTGATCCTGCGGCTTCATCAGGCGGTCAGTGATGTTTAGGTCGCCGGGGCCAAAGGCCTGGGGCAGGAAGTACGTGAGCGGGTTCATCGTGTAGGAATAGTCGTTCGGGTTCTTTGGATCGGCCTTGAGAAGGATCTGGAATGTCGTGGTGGCGGTCGTGATCTCGTAAAGGAATTGGCGACAGTACCCGCACGGCGCGGCGTTGATCGCCAGGGCCTGGAGCCCGGTTTCACCCTTGAGCCAGGCGTGGTTGGTCGCGGACTGTTCACCGTGGACGCAGAAGCTGAGCGCCTGGCCAGTGAATTCCATGTTCGAACCGAGATAGAGATTGCCCGGAGGGGCACCAAGCGCGACAGCCCCGACGTGGAAATCAGATATCGGTACGCGGGCATAAGCGGCGGCTGCGGGCAAAAGCATGATCATCAGGTGCCCGATCTCGATCTGCATGGCCTCGGTCACGGCCTTGGCAGTCTCGGCAGTGACCATTCGGCCCTGGTCGAGTTCGGCGCGCACCTTGGATTGAAGGTCAGCGGGCATGGCGTCAGGGAGGGGGAAATTCATGTAAAATCCTTTCAGAAAATCGATCATTTTGAATGTCGCGGTACGTGTTCGGCACGGATTACGTCAGTACTATTTTCAAAGGCTATATCGTTTAAGAACCTTGTCGACTGTGGTTCCGTCGTCCAAACGATAATCGTTGATGCGGCCATAATCTTCGAAGCCGCGACTTTGATAATAGGCCAGACCGCCCGTGTTGTCGGCACGAATGTTCGCCCTGATCCAATGGAAGCCCAGGCGACGGGCAGAAACTTCGGTGGCGTTGAAAAGGGCCGAACCGATCCCAAGCCCGGTGGCGCCCACTTTGGCGAACGTTGCGATCTCTGCGGCCTCGGGCGGGAGATCTGGGCCGGGCTCGATCCATTGAAACCCCAGAATCGTTCCGTTCTCGTCCTCGGCGACGTGCCATGCCGAACGACCGGGATACGATGTCATCCAGCCCGCCATTTGGTCTTTGGTGACCTTGGTCGTCAGGGCAGTAGTGCCGCCAATACCGATGATTTCATTCAGCAGATCAGCCATCTGACCGGCGTGCAACTGACCGGCTGGTATCACCGTTATCTTCATATCGTATTCATGAGGGTTTGATGACGCGCAATGAAGTCGGTGCGCACTTCGACAGGTGGTCTGAGAACTATGGAAAGGTCCTTGATCAGAGACGAATCCGGCTGACCGAACAGACGGTCGGCCTCGGGTTTGCCAAAGCCCGCGATCTGGGTTGCTTCAAGCCAGGCCGAGATACGGTCGGCTTTCTTGATTTTAGCTTTCACGGCCTTGGGAAGCGCCGATGGCAGGCCAAAGCGCAAATGGATAGCGGCCGTCAGCCGATCGTCGAGCTCTGCATAGCCCGGTCCCACGGCGGCTTTGACCGGAGAAATCATGTCTCCGATGACAAATTCGGGTGCGTCATGCAGCAGGGCGGCCAGACACCATTTGACAGGCGCTTCGGGTGCGACGCGACGGTAAAGTTCTTCGACCAACAGCGAATGTTCGGCAACAGAATAGGGGAAATCACCGTGGGTCTGGCCATTCCAGCGGGCGACGAAGGCAAGGCCGTGGGCGATGTCCTCGATCTCAATGTCGATCGGTGTCGGGTCCAGTAGATCGAGACGTCGACCAGAGAGCATGCGCTGCCAGGCGCGCGAAGGAGTCTTGCGGGGTGCCATGGGCGGATTTGCCCAAGCCAGAGGGCCGGGGTCAAGGCGTCCCGGCATCAAAATGCCCCTTTTGCCGCCATGATTCCGGCACAAAATGCGAGGATGATATTTAAAGTTTCAGTAACTCGTGAGCCTGTCCAGAGGTCCGTTAGGGCTCTGCAAAGGTATTTTGCTCAATAATGGGAGCATAGGGAGGTCAACGCTTTCGGCCAAAAGGCTGATTTGAGGAGAGACCGATGACCTATTTGAAGGCTTTCGTAGTAGTCGCCGCGTTGTTACCGGGAATGGCCATGGCGCAATCGAATTGCGCGAACCGCGATGTGGTCGTTGACAAGCTGGCCGCCAAGTATGGCGAGGCTTTCGCTGGCGGCGGGCTTCAGAACACGCAACAGATATTCGAAGTCTGGTTTTCACCCGAACAGGGGACCTGGACCATCCTGATGACGCGTGCGGACGGCGTGTCGTGCATCATGGCGTCGGGTACGCACTGGCGTGACGAGACACCTGTTAAGACTCCGCTAGGCATACCTGGCTGAGGCTGGTTGCCGGGCAGGGGTGCCGGTGCTAAGTGACCCTCTGAACCAGAATGGATCGGGTCATGTCAGAAGATTACGTTGTTAAGGATATTTCGCTGGCCGATTTCGGCCGCCGTGAGTTGGATATCGCCGAAACCGAAATGCCGGGCCTCATGGCCCTGCGCGAAGAGTATGGCGAGTCTAAGCCACTTTCCGGCGCACGCATCGTCGGATCGCTGCATATGACGATCCAGACGGCGGTTCTGATCGAAACTCTCGTAGCGCTGGGCGCGGATGTCCGCTGGGCGTCGTGCAACATTTTCTCTACCCAGGATCACGCAGCCGCCGCCATTGCAGCAGGTGGAACTCCCGTCTTCGCGGTCAAAGGGCAAAGCCTGGCCGAACACTGGGACTATTTGGACAGGTCGTTCATGTTCCCTGACGGCGCGAACATGATCCTGGACGATGGCGGTGATGCAACGTTGTACGTCTTGTTGGGTGCCCGAGTTGAGGCGGGCGAAACCGATCTGATCGCCGTCCCCACCTCGGAAGAGGAAGAGGTGATCTTTGAGCAGATCAAGAAACGTATGGCCGAAAGTCCGGGATGGTTTACCAAGACCAGAGGCGATATCCTAGGAGTGTCTGAAGAGACCACGACCGGCGTGCATCGCTTGTATGGCCTTCAAAAGAAGGGCCTTTTGCCCTTCCCGGCGATTAACGTGAACGACAGCGTCACCAAGTCGAAGTTCGACAATAAGTATGGCTGCAAGGAATCGCTGGTCGACGGTATCCGCCGTGCCACCGACACCATGATGGCCGGCAAAGTGGCTGTGGTCTGTGGATACGGCGACGTCGGCAAGGGGTCGGCCGCATCACTGCGCGGGGCCGGCGCACGCGTGAAGGTGACAGAGGTCGATCCGATTTGCGCCCTTCAGGCCGCGATGGACGGATTCGAGGTTACGCTGTTGGAGGACGAGGTCGCGACGGCCGACATCTTTATCACGACGACTGGCAACAAGGACGTCATCCGCATCGAGCATATGCGCGAAATGAAGGACATGGCCATCGTCGGCAACATCGGCCATTTCGATAACGAAATTCAGGTGGCAAACCTGAAAAACCACAAGTGGACCAATATCAAGGACCAGGTGGACATGATCGAGATGCCGTCCGGCGCCCGCATAATCCTGCTGTCCGAAGGTCGCCTTTTGAACCTGGGCAACGCGACCGGACACCCGTCCTTTGTGATGTCGGCCAGCTTCACCAACCAGGTGTTGGCCCAGATCGAGCTTTTCACAAAAGGTGACCAGTACGAGAACCAGGTTTATATCCTGCCCAAGCACCTGGACGAAAAGGTCGCCCGGCTGCATCTGGGCCGGATTGGCGCCAAGCTGACCGAACTTAAGAAGGAACAGGCGGATTATATCGGCGTGGCGCCGGAAGGCCCGTTCAAGCCCGAGCACTATCGGTATTAAGCCCGATCAGGGCCCGATCTCTCCCATGATCTGACCCTAGGCGATCGCCGCAAAAATTGCGGTGCCGCCTAGGATGTTGCCTGCCAGAACCTGAAGTAAGAATCCGATGTTTGCGGATCTGGCCGAACCGTCGCTGCCCCCACGAATCCCTGCGTTTTCCAGCTCTGGGTCTCGTCTTCAGGTTGTCGATCTCCCGGGTGCAGTGCCGTTCCCGGCTTCGGCCAACAGCTATCTTATTAAAATTGCGCGGAAATCATTAACGTTCGTCCCGGTCGGACCCGGAACGAAGAGATTCCCGATCGTCTCAAAGGCTGTCCAGGCATCGTGACCGGCCAACAGAGCGCCCGGGTCTATTCCGGCCGCCCGCATCCTGTGCCAGCTGGTTCCATCGGCAAAGGCGCCTGCGTTATCTTCCGAGCCGTCAATCCCGTCGGTGTCTGCAGCCAGAGCAGCAATGTCGAGGTCTTCGATCTGGCCTGCAAATGCCATTAGAAATTCGGTATTGCGCCCGCCGCGCCCAGCCTTGTCCCGGATGGTCACCGTGGTTTCGCCGCCTGAAAGGATCACGATCGGCGCCTTGAAAGGGCGGCCACGTTGGCGCACTTCGCGCGCTATTGCGGCGTGTACAAGGCCTACATCGCGGGCTTCGCCTTCGATCGAATCAGACAGGATGACAGCCTGTATCTCGCGTGACATGGCCGCCTGGGCGGCTGCCTCAAGCGAAATTGCGGCACTGGCGACAACGGTGACGGAATTCCCCGCAAAGGTCGGATCGCCTGGCGCCGGCGGTTCGGGCGAGGTTTCGAGGTACGTCGCGATGCGGGGCGGCAAGTCGATGCCATAGGTGTCAACAAGGCGCAGCGCATCGGCCCGACGGACAGTGTCTGGAACCGTCGGCCCAGAGGCAACCTGGGCCGGATCATCGCCGGGAACATCCGAAACCACGAGGCTAACGACCCTGGCCGGATGCGCCGCTGCCGCCAATCGTCCGCCCTTGATCCGGCTGACCTGTTTTCGAATGGCATTCATCACGGAAATCGGGGCACCAGAGGCCAAAAGCGCCTGATTTAGTGCCTTTTCGTCTTCGAGAGTCAGCCCATCGGGCGGCGCAGGCAACAGGGCCGATCCACCACCACAGACAAGCGCGACAACGAGGTCGTCCGCAGTCAGGCCAGAGACGGCCCTGAGCAGTGCGGCACTAGCCTCCATCCCGGCCGCATCCGGGACGGGGTGGGCCGCCTCGAGAACAGGAAGATGACGGGTGGGCGCGCCATACCCGTAGCGCGTGACGATGACCCCCTCCACTGGATCGCCCCAAAGTTCTTCGAAGGCGGCGGCCATCTGGGCGGCACCCTTGCCAGCACCGATGACGACGGTGCGACCTTTCGGTCGATCGGGCAGGTGGGCAGCAAGCGCCTTTTTCGGGTCTGCCGCGGCCACGGCGGCTGCGAAAAGATCGGCCAGAAAGCGGGAGTCATCGGTATTCATGGCGCGTTTCGTAGAAAAAAGACGGGAGGAGCATCAGGCAAAGGCTGCCGCGCAGAGTTGACCAGATCGTTAGGACCTACATCAAACCGAGAATAGCCCCGATGACTGCGCATCCGAAGGTCGCGTATCCGCCATCAATAAGCGTCAGTTTATAGGGACGGCCAGAATAGGCATTGTTTATCATGATCCAGGGCGAAATGAAGAACAGCCCGATCCCGACGCCCGCCACGAGGCCTTTTCCGAGGCCGTCGATGCCTGCCATGGCAAAAACGTGCCGCATCATGCCCGCAACGACAATCATTGCGATCGCGGACAAGACGAAAGGCGCGGCGCTTTTGTTCACAGGTTGCCCGTCCTGGTCGCGCTCGATCCCGGCGGCCTCCATCCACGGTTTCGAAAGACCCATGTACCAGACTGCCCCGAAGGCATATCCCGCGATGGCTGCAATGATGACACCTAACAGACCCATGTTGTCCTCCTCGAAAACAATGATGCGAGGACTATGTCCGAAGCCGTATCGTCTGGCTAGAAAATGTTAAGGTTTGATCCCCGCCATGTTGCAGATGATCCGCCATTCCTCGTCCCGAACAGGTTGAACGGAGAGACGGGTATTGTTGACTAGGACCATTCCGGACAATGCGGGTTCGGCCTTGATGTCTTGCAGGGAAACCGGAGTTTTGACCGGCGCAACCGCCTTGATGTCGACGCAGTCCCAGCGTTCATCATCGGTTGTGCTGTCGCGGTGGGATTCGGCGATAATCTCGACGATACCGACGATCTCTTTATCCTTCTGGGAGTGGTAGAAAAAGCCGCGGTCGCCGAGCTTCATGTCGCGCATAAAGTTGCGGGCCTGGTAATTGCGGACGCCGTCCCATTCCTCGCCCGCTTCGCCTCTGGCAACCTGGTCGTCCCAGCTCCAGGTGGAAGGTTCGGATTTGAAGAGCCAATAGGCCATGGGTCATTCCTTTCCGACAGGGCGTGAAAGAAGGGTTTCGATCGCGTGCGGGATGTCAAGCCGGCCCTCGACGACATCGGCGATGGCCCGCATCAGCGGAAGATCGAGGCCAAGGTCCGTTGCGGCTGACGAAACGGTGGGTGCGGTCGCAAGGCCTTCGACAGTGGTGGCGGGATCAGGGGTACGCCCCTGGCCCAATGCAACGCCGGTCATGAAGTTGCGGGACTTGTCGGAGGTACAGGTCAGCACTAGGTCGCCAAGGCCGGAAAGACCTTGAATAGTCTCTGTTTTGGCACCTTTCGCGGCCGCGTAGCGACCCATTTCGGAAAAGCCACGGGCGATGACCGATGCGCGTGCGCTGTCGCCGAGACGGGCGCCGATAGCGATGCCAGCGGCCAATGCTATCACGTTCTTCAAGGCTCCGCCGAGTTCGGCGCCGATGACGTCCGTCGAACGATAAAGCCGCAAAGCGGGCCGGGTGAGCCTTGTCTGGAGGGTGGTTGCGTCCTGAATGTTTTCGGTAGCCAGGACTAGCGCAGTCGGGAGGCCCCGCGCGATATCCGCGGCAAAGCTGGGGCCGGTAAGGAGGGCGGCGGTTGCTTGCGGGCGGTGCTGGCGAATGGTCGCGACGGGACCAAGACCCGTCGAACGATCGACTCCTTTGCAACAGGCAACGAGGGCCTGGTCGGTGCCGGTTGGCAAATCGGCAAGGAACTCGCCAAGTTTCTGGGTCGGAACGGCGATGAGACAGATGTTGGCGTCAAAAGCTGAAGGGTCAGAAGTTACTGTCAGGGAGCGAGGCAATTCGTAGCCGGGCAAACGGCGGCCGGACGTGCGCGTGGACTGCATCTGGTCGGCTTGCGATGCATCGCGGGACCAGAGCGTGACGGCATCGCCGTCTTGCGCCAGCGCAATGGCCAGCGAAGTACCGAATGCGCCCGATCCCAGAACCGAAATACTCATGCCTTTGCGCCTTTCTTTCCAGATCCCAATAGGGCCGGTTGCCGGTCGTCCAGCGGCCAGCGAGGCCGGGCAACGATCGGGTCCATGCCGGGGTGGCCGATGCGGTCAAGCTCGATCCCGGCCCATGCAATCATCGCCGCGTTATCAGTGCAAAGCGGCAGGGGCGGGGCAGCGAACGCAAGCCCGCTTTGTGCCGAAACAGTCTCTAAACCGACGCGAATGGCCGAGTTTGCGGCCACACCGCCGGCTACAGCGATTGCAGGATGCGCCGGTTTTTCATTGAGGTAGAGGCCAATCGCCCGCTCGGCTTTCTTTGAAAGAACCTCGGTCACCGCAGCCTGGAACCCGGCGCAGAGATCGGCGCGATCCCGGACCGTAAGGCCTCCCTTTTCGGCGACCAGCGCATCGCGTTCGCGCAGGAGGGCGGTTTTGAGGCCCGAAAAGCTCATGTCGCAGCCGGGCCGGTTCAAAAGCGGGCGGGGAAATTTGAAGCGGCCGGGATTGCCGTGTTGCGCTTCTCGTTCGACCGCCGGGCCGCCGGGTTGGGGCAGACCGAGGACGCGGGCGGTCTTGTCGAACGCTTCGCCAGGAGCATCGTCGATGGTGCCGCCAAGCCGATGGAAGCTGTCGGGACCATGAACGATCAGAAACAGGCAGTGACCGCCGGAAACCAGGAGCATCAGGTAGGGGAAGGCGAGATCATCGGTCAGGCGCGGTGTCAGGGCATGACCTGCAAGGTGGTTGACCGCCACAAGCGGGATGCCGCTTCCGGCAGCAAGACCGCGCGCCAGCATGACTCCGGACAAGACGCCTCCAATCAGTCCGGGGCCGGCGGTGACGGCGATCTTGTCAATCTGGTCGAGACAAACCCCAGCCTGGTCCAGGGCGGCCTGAACGGTCGCGTCGAGTTTCTCGGTATGGGCGCGGGCGGCGATTTCAGGAACGACTCCGCCGAACGCCGCATGCAGGGATGCCTGGTCCGCTACACAGGACGACAGGATTCGGCGGTCTTCGGACACAACCGCGGCGGCGGTGTCATCACAGCTGGATTCTATGCCTAGAAACAGTCGGGTCATGGCGTCCGGGTTGCGTGGTTCACCCCCGGCAGGTAACACCGGGTCAGGCCCCAGACAAGCGAGGCGTGGGAATGGAAAACGCGCGGGCGACGCTTTTGCTGACCCGGCCCGAGCCGCAGTCGAAATCTTTTCTTGTAGAGTGCGAGGCGCTCTTGGGGCGGCGAGTGCCAGTGGTTGTGTCGCCTCTTTTGGAAATCGTGCCGAGGGGCAACCTTGCCGATCTGAGCCGGTTCGCAACTATTGCCGTCACCAGCGGAAATGCCGTTCGCTGCCTGGCCGACAGTTTGGCGGGGCGGCGCGTGGTGACGGTGGGCATCAAGACCTGCGAACTTGCCAGGTCTTTCGGCGCGATGGCCACCTGCCTTGGCGACAGCGTCGCCGCCTTCCTTGATGAAGCTTCGGAAATCGTGGGTCCCGTAGTCTATGGCCGAGGTGTCCATACCCGGGGCGACCTAGCCGCTGGTCTGCGGTCGTTGGGTATCGAAGTCGAAGAAGCTGTGTTATACGATCAGGTCGCCCGAGCCTTGTCGCCGGCGGCCCGTGCACTGATCGTTGGGGATGAGCCGGTCGTTTTACCTCTGTTCTCGCCGAGGACGGCGGATCTGATGTCGCAATATGAGGTCACCGCGCCCCTTAAAGTAGTCGCCATGAGCGATGCGGTTCGTGAGGCCTGGGGTCGTGACGGCGATGTTGAGGTGGTCGACGAGCCAACCGCGCGGGCGATGAGCCGTGCGGTAGCTGAGGCATTGTGACCCGTCGCCTTGTTGACGCGGCCTGTGCGGACTAAGTTGATAACGTGTTAGATTTTCGCGTGTACTTTCGCGCACTCAGAGAAGGTCATTGCCGTGGCACGTCGCCAGAAATCCTCGGAAAATGCTGAAAACGCAGAGTCTTCATCTGAAGTCGGCGCCGAACCTGGCGATACAGAAATTGCGGTTGATGCCGAGGACGGCGAATCGAATGAAGCAGATGGCGCCGCTGCGCAAGCGGACAGCCGTGAAGCTGATACACCCTTGGTAGTCGAAGCCGAGGCGGTCGATGTTTCCGGCGCAGTTGATGACGAGCCAGAGGCAGCCTCTGTCGGGGATGCAGCAGAAGAACAACTGCAGGACGTAGCTGCCGAACCGGAACTTGCCGCAACTGCGACCGCGCGTCCATCCGTCATCCCGATGGTGTTGGGCGGGCTTGTCGCTGGCGCGATCGGTTTCGGGATCGCAAGCTATGCGCCGATTGGCGGGACCGGCGGCGCGGACGACGTGACGACCGAAGCCATTCAGGAAAACTCCGCACAGATCGAAGCCTTGACGGCCCGCCTGAATGGTCTTCCAGAACCGGAAACGGTGGATTTGAGCCAGATCGAGGTGCAAGTCGCTGAAATTGCTGCTCGGGTCGATGGCTTGTCCGAAGAGGTGGCCGCGTTTGACCCGGATACTCGTCTCGCTGACTTTGGCGGCCAGCTTGCCGCGTTCGGCGACCGGCTACGTCGTATCGAAGAACAGCCGGACCTTGGAGACGGCTCATCCGCACGCGCGGTGGCGGCTGAGGAAGAGTTGACTGCTTTTCGCGCCGAATTGGATCGCATGATCGCCGATGCTGACGCTAGGGTTGCCCAAGCCGAAGCGAAAGCGGCCGAGCTCGAAGAGGCCGCTGCCGCCGCCGCTCTTGAAGCCAAGCGGCAAGCGTCGCTGGCCGGGCTTCGTGCGGCGATTGAGGGCGGCACACCCTTTGCCGACAGTCTTGAGTCGCTGGATGACGTGCCCCCCGCTCTAGCGGCTGCGGCAGAGGACGGGGTGCCGACACTCGTTTCGCTGCAACAAGGATTTCCCGATGCAGCTCGCGCCGCTTTGGCCAGCGTCCAGACCGTGCCTGATGACGCATCAACGGGCGAGCGTCTGACGGCTTTTCTGAAACGGCAGACGAATGCGCGCTCGCTCACTCCGCGAGACGGCGACGATCCCGATGCGGTACTGTCCCGGGCTGAAGCCAGGCTGAACGAAGGCGACCTGGGCGCTGCATTGGCCGAAGTCGAAACGCTTCCGAATGCCGCAAAGTCAGCCATGTCCGGATGGTTGTCCGAGGCACACGCGCGTGCCGATGCGATGAGCGCCGTCGATGAACTTTTTGCTGTCCTGAATTGAGTAAGCCGATGCTTTGGTCACTGATAAAAATCATCCTGTTCATCTGCTTCGTGGCGGCTGCTGCCTGGGGCGCGGGATACCTGCTGCAGGCCGATGGCGGCATTCGCCTGTCGGTGGCCGGGTACGAATATACGCTGGGGGCGCTGGAATCGGTCATCGCCCTGTTGATCCTGTTTGTCAGTGCGTGGATCGTTTTCAAGATCATCGGACTAGTCGTAGCATTCATCCGTTTTGCCAGCGGCGACAAGACAGCGATCGACCGTTACTTTGACCGGCGGCGCGAGCGAAAAGGTTTTGATGCGCTGTCCGAAGGCATGATGGCCCTGGCATCGGGCGAACCGCGTTTGGCGCTGACCAAGGCATCCAAGGCCGAACGGTTGCTGCGGCGCCCGGATTTGACCACGCTTTTGACCGCGCAGGCGGCAGAGCAGGCTGGCGACAAGGCGCGCGCCGACGAGGCGTATCGCCGATTGATTGCCGACGAGCGCACGAGGTTTGTCGGGGTCAGGGGCCTGATGCTGCACAAGCTGGAAGAGGGCGATACAGAAACCGCAATGAAGCTCGCCGAGAAGGCTTTTGCCCTGAAGCCCAAGCACGAAGAAACCCAGGACGTTCTGTTGAAGCTACAGGCGAACGCCCATGAATGGAGCGGCGCGCGCAAGACCTTGGGCGCCAAGCTAAAGCACGGCTCTTTGCCGCGCGACGTTCACAAGCGGCGCGATGCCGTGCTTGCTTTGGGCGAGGCAAAAGACATTCTTGATGACGCCCGTCCGATCGAAGCCCGTGAATCCGCGATCGAGGCGAACCGCCTGTCGCCGGATTTGATTCCTGCGGCCGTCATGGCCGCGGATGGATACGTGGCGCAGGGCAAAGCCAAAAACGCGGCGCGTGTTCTGAAAAAGGCATGGTCGGTTCAGCCGCATCCCGATTTGGCGGCAGCTTTTGCGCGGATCGTTCCGGACGAGACGCCAACGGAACGCGTCAAGCGGTTCACTGCATTGACAAGCCAGCATCGCGACAATCCCGAGACGCGGATGCTGGAGGCCGAGCTGAACCTCGCGGCGGAGGATTTCCCTGCCGCGCGGCAAGCGCTTGGAGACCTGATAGACAGTGATCCGTCGTCGCGTACGCTGGCGATCATGGCAGCGATCGAGCGGGGATCCGGTGCCGATGATGCCGTTGTCAAAGGTTGGCTGGCGCGGGCCCTGACTGCTCCGCGTGGGCCGCAATGGGTATGCGACAACTGCCAAAAGGCGCACGCGCAATGGGATCCGGTGTGTGACAATTGTGGGGGCTTTGACACCATGAGTTGGCGGCGGCCGGATGATACCACGGTTCAGCTGCCAGCCGGTGCTGAAATGCTTCCTCTGATCGTTGGCCAAATAGAGGCGACAGAGCCTGATGCCGATGAGGCCGAGGCTGTTGATCCCGACACAGATCTCGACGAGGTGCTTGTTAGCGGCTCCGGTGAACCTGAGGTCGAGGAGGGTGAGATCGAAGGGCCTTCCATTGCGAATGCCGATGCGCCGCCGGTAGATTACGCCGTTGACGGAGAAGACCTTGCGGTCGCAAAGCAAGATAAAAATTAGGGCTATTCGCCCCGGAAGATCCCTGCTATTAGGCCCGCCGGTAGGCCGCTGTAGCTCAGCTGGTAGAGCACGTCATTCGTAAT
>JBNKHH010000082.1:0-39262 GCA_050290245.1 Silicimonas sp. | reverse complement strand
GACTGGGGCCTGTCGCGTCAACGGTACTGGGGCTGTCCGATCCCGGTGGTCCATTGCGACGCTTGCGGCGTGGTGCCCGAGAAGAAGGAAAACCTGCCGGTCCAGCTTCCTTATGACGAGGGCGGCAAGCCGATTGATTTCTCGATCCCCGGCAACCCGCTGGACCGTCACCCGACGTGGCGCGACTGCGCCTGCCCGTCCTGTGGCGCGCCCGCCAAGCGCGAGACGGATACGATGGACACCTTCGTGGATTCGTCGTGGTATTTCGCCCGGTTCACCGCGCCCCGCGCCGAAACGCCGACCAACATGGCGGATGCGGAATACTGGATGAACGTCGACCAGTATATCGGCGGCATCGAGCACGCGATTTTGCACCTGCTGTACAGCCGGTTCTTTGCCCGCGCGATGCACATCTGTGGCCACCTGCCCGAGAAGTCGAAAGAGCCGTTCAATGCGCTGTTCACGCAAGGGATGGTGACCCACGCGATTTACCAGACCAAGGGCGCCGATGGCCGGCCTGTCTACCACTATCCCGAGGATGTGGAACTGAGGGACGGCAAGGGTTTCCTGAAGGACGGCACCGAGGTGACGATCATCCCCTCGGCCAAGATGTCCAAGTCCAAGAACAATGTCGTCGACCCGGTCGCCATCATTGACCAATACGGTGCAGACACCGCACGCTGGTTCGTCTTGAGCGATTCTCCGCCCGAGCGGGACGTGGAATGGACCGCCGCCGGGGCCGATGCGGCCTTCAAACACCTGTCCCGCGTCCATCGGATTTCGTCCGAGATCGCGGAGGGCAACGACACCGGCGGCGATGACGCCGCGCTGATGAAGGCGCTGCACCAATGCATCCGCGACGTGACCCTGGGCGTCGAGAGTTTCGGGTTCAACGCGGCCATCGCCAAGCTCTATGCCTTTACGAATAGTCTCCAGAAAACAAAAGCTTCGGCAGGGGCGCGGCGCGAGGCTGCGCTGACACTGGCCAAGCTGATGTCGCCCATGACCCCGCACCTGGCCGAGGAAGTCTGGGCCATGCTGGGCGGCGAAGGCATGGTCACCGATGCCCCCTGGCCGGTGGCCGACGAGAGCCTTCTGGTCGAGGACACGGTGACCCTGCCGATCCAGATCAACGGCAAGCGCAAGAGCGAGATCACCGTCGCCAAGGATCTGGACAAGGCCGAGGTTGAAAAGCTGGCGCTGGCCGACGATGCTGTGGTCAAGGCGCTGGCCGGTGGCCAGCCCAAGAAGCTGATCGTCGTGCCGGGCCGCATCATCAATGTCGTTATCTGATCTCCTGAGACCGTATCTGTCCCGCTCGGCGGAAACGCCGAGCAGCGCCCGACCCGCCCCCCAGGGCGGGCGCTTTTGCGCCCTTCCTGCGTGCCGGGCGCTGCTCTCATCCCGTCGGGGCATCCTTGTTGGGTTTTTCGCCCTCGCCGCCTGCGGGTTCGCCCCCGTCTATGGCCCCGGCGGTAGCGCCGAAGGTCTGTGGGGCCGGATCGACGTGGCTGAGCCCGCCGACGAGGACGGCTTTGCCCTGGTCAAACGTCTCCAGGACCGTCTGGGCCAGCCATCGGGCGCCGACCTTGAACTGGTGGCGGACATCCGTCTTCGCGAAGACGAGGTCGGCTTTCTGCCCGACGGCGAAATCAGCCGGTACAATATTACTGGCCGTGTCGACTGGCGTGTATTGCGCATGGGCGACGGGACCGAGGTCGCTTCGGGCAGCGAGACCAGCTTTACCAGCTATTCCGCCACATCGACGACCGTGGCCACCATTTATGCCGAACGCGACGCGCGCCGCCGCCTTATGGTGATCCTTGCCGACCGCATCGCCGCCGACCTTGTGACGCGCGGGCTATGAAGCTTTCGACCCGTGACGCGCCCGGCTATTTCGCCAAGCCCGATCCCACGTCCACCGGCCTTTTGATCTATGGCTCGGACGCCATGCGCGTGGCGCTGAGGCGGCAGGAGGTCATCAAGGCGCTGATCGGTCCCGAGGGCGAGGACGAGATGCGGCTGGCGCGCATCCCGGCTGCGGACCTGAGGAAGGACCCGGCCTTGCTGATGGACGCGATCAAGGCGCAGGGATTTTTTCCCGGCCCCCGTGTCGCTTTTGTCGAGGACGCGGGCGACGGGCTGAGCGATACGATCGCCGCCGTGCTGTCGGAATGGCGCGACGGCGATGCCCAGGTGGTGATTACCGCGGGCCAGCTGGCGGCCAAGTCCAAGCTGAGAAAGCTGTTTGAGGGTCATCCGAACGCCTATGCCACCGGTATCTATGACGATCCGCCCAGCCGGGCAGAGATCGAGGCGGCGCTCAAGACGGCCGGTCTGACCAATCTGTCGGGCGACGCCATGGCGGCACTGACCGAACTGTCGCGTACGATCGACCCGGGCGATTTTCGTCAGACCCTCGAAAAGGTGGCACTTTACAAGCGCGGCGACGATACCCCGCTGACCCCGGAGGAGGTGGCGCTTTCGGCCCCGCAATCCATAGAGGCCGGGATCGACGATGTGTTGAACATCGCCGCCGAGGGCCGCGCCCACGAGATCGGCCCGGTGTTGCGCCGGCTCGAGGCCCAGGGCATCGGGCCTGTGGGGCTGTGCATCGGTGCGACCCGGCATTTTCGAACGCTTCACATTGTCGCCTCGGATCCGGGCGGCGCGGGCGCGGGCATAGGCAAGCTCAGGCCACCCGTCTTTGGCCCCCGTCGTGATCGTATCCAACGTCAGGCCTCGGCCTGGGGAATGCATAAGCTGGAGCGCGCGCTGTCGCTTCTGCTGGATACCGACCTGACCCTGCGTTCCACGGCCCAGGTGCCGGAAATGGCTGTGATGGAAAGGGCTCTCTTGCGGCTGGCCTGGATGGGACGCCGGTAGGGCTTTGCCTGCAGGCAGGGTTTGTGCCCCTATTTGCGTATTTTTTGGCAAGATAAAGATAGGAGGTTCGGCGTTGGCTCTTAACGCACGATCAGTTGCGTACCGGGGGTGATGTGATGCGCCAGCCAGAGCAGGTGATCGGGGCACAGGGCCACGCAGCCCTCGGTCGGATAGCCGGGCCGACGCCAGCGGTGCATGAAGATGGCCGAACCCCTGCCAGGCGTGGCCTCGGGCCAGTTCCAATCGGTCACGAGCACAAGGTCATAAAGCCGGTCGGCGCGCCATAAGGCTTCGTGCGAGGCGGAAAAGGGCGCGTGCACCTGGTGGTTGTACTGTGCATGATCCGCCGCGTCACACCACAGATCGCCCGGCCGGATCGGCGCGGCCCAGGGTGCTGGCGCGGCCAAGCGGTCGGGGCGGTAGAGCATGCCGACGATGCGATGCGCCCCGGTCGGGGTGCCGCGATCGCCTTCGCGTTTGTCCGAAACGATCCCGCCGCGCCCGATCGAGCAGGGGAGGTATCGCCCCTGAACCCATAGCCCGCGCGGTGTCAGAACCATGGCGTTTTTTCTTTTCGGAGTTCCTCCGGGGAGGGCCGGGGGGGTGGCGCCCCTACGGCGGATCGGCGTTCGCCAAAGCGGCGAAGCCTTCACAGCAGGTGCCCCGACTTCTGTGCCTTCACGCCAAGATAGGCCTCGTTCAGCGGGTTCTGTCCCACTTTCAGCGGCACTCGCTCGACAACCTTGATGCCCTGGGCCTCCATCATCGCGACCTTTGCGGGATTGTTGGTCATCAGACGGACGCTGGAAAACCCGAGCCGTTTCAACAGGTCGGCCCCGGTGCGGAAGTCGCGTTCGTCATCCTCGAAGCCAAGGCGGTGGTTGGCTTCGACCGTATCAAAGCCCTGATCCTGCAGCGCGTAGGCGCGCATCTTGTTAGCCAGGCCGATGCCGCGCCCTTCCTGGTCGAGGTACAATAACACACCGGCGCCTTCGGCCCCCATCTGGGCCAGGGCAGCGTGCAGTTGTGGACCGCAGTCGCATTTCAGCGAGCCCAGGACGTCGCCGGTGAAACAGGCCGAATGCAGCCGCGCCAGGACGGGGGTGTCGCGGTGGGGCTGGCCGATTTCGCAGACCACGTGTTCCTCGCTGCCGTCGCCGGGGCGGAAGACGTGGACGCGACCGGATTTCGAGACGCTGATCGGTACCCGGCCCGTGACCACGAGGTCGTGATGGACCGCCTCTTTCAGAGCAGTGTCGGTGGCTGCGGCGTCGAGGCGCGTGAGGTCCGCCGGGGCCTCGCCGGCGAACGGAAGTACGAGGGCGGCAGGCAGGAGCCGGGCGGATTTGACCAGCGCCAGAGCGGTACGGTGCAGGGTGGCGGGCCCCTCACGCAGGGTGTTGAACGGCCCCTTCATCGGCGCCGACAGATCGTCTTTCGGATCGGCGACGGTGGCGATCCAATCGGCGGTTGCATCGCGCGGCAGGGCGATGCGCGCGAGGTCGCCGTCGTAGGCGCGCGCCTTCAGCGTCTCGGCCCGTTTGGCCGTAATCGCCAGGACCGGCTCGCCCAGGCCGCGAAGGCCGGCAAAACGTGCCGGGTCCACACCCTCGGCTGCCAACACCAGCGCTGCACTGCCATCGCCCTCAAGCACGACTGGAAGGCCGAGCCTAAGATCGGTTCGTGCACGCGCGATGCGTTCCAGAAGGGTGGGTATCAGCGTCATCTCAGTTCTGGCCTGTTCCTCAGGCTCATCTAGTCGTCTTTGACGCATATTGAAACATTTCCCGAGTCTTCGACACGACGCTGTGAGAATTTGCAGCAATTCTTGCAAGATGTGCCATTCATGCGCATCTGGGCACTATCACAGACGCGAGAGGCCAAGATGGCTCAGAACCTGAAAAAGATTTTGCTGGTGGATGACGATGACGACCTGCGCGAAGCGTTGGGTGAACAGTTGATCATGACGGAGGATTTCGATGTCTTCGAAGCCGGGAACGGCGCCGAAGCGATGGAGAAGGCCCGCCAGGGGATTTACGACCTGGTGATTCTGGATGTCGGACTGCCCGACACCGATGGCCGCGAGTTGTGCCGTGTGTTGCGCAAGCACGGTGTGAAATGCCCGATTTTGATGCTGACGGGCCATGATTCGGATGCCGATACCATTCTGGGGCTTGATGCAGGCGCAAACGATTACGTGACCAAGCCGTTCAAGTTCCCGGTGCTTCTGGCCCGTGTCCGTGCGCAGCTCCGGCAGCATGAGCAGAGCGAAGATGCCGTTTTCCAGCTTGGGCCGTACACCTTCCAGCCGGCGCAGAAGATGTTGATTACAGAGGAAGAAAAAAAGATTCGTCTGACCGAGAAGGAGACGAATATCCTCAAATTCCTGTACCGCGCCTCCGAAGGTGTTGTGCCGCGCGACATCCTTTTGCACGAAGTGTGGGGTTATAACGCGGGTGTCACAACGCACACACTCGAGACACATATTTACAGGCTGCGACAAAAAATCGAACCAGATCCCTCAAACGCGCGTTTACTTGTAACAGAGTCGGGCGGCTATCGACTGGTGGCCTGACCGGAATACGGAATCCCGTTTCCATGTCCGGGTTATGGCATGGTACCTCCCTGTTGGACTGGCCGGGCCTTGTGCCCGGTCTTTTTTTCGTGACGACCACGGGTGCGAAAGGCACAGTGGGATCGGGAGGTATTCGCCATGCACATGAACTTTTACGGCCCACTCATTCCGGCCATCCTGATCTTTGTGCTGATCCTTGCCCTGGAAGAGTGGGCCTGGTTCAAGGCCACTACCAAGCTGCAGCGCGCCGCGGTCACCGGGGTGGCGGTGTTCATTCTCTTGCTGGTGCTGGGGTTTGTCTGGTCGTCGCCGTCGCATTGAGCCGGTGGCTTGAAAAGAAAAGGGGCGGGTCGCCATTGGCCACCTACCCCGTTGTTTTCGGTCTTCGGTTGATCAGTTCGGTCAGGACGGCTGAACGTGTCCCCAGTGGAAGTTCGGGCTGCAAAGCGCAACAAGGCGCAAGCTGGTGCCACCCAGCGTAATGACATCGCCGTCGCGCAGTGCGGTCAGGGCGGACACGGGAAGGCCGTTGACCCGCGCGCTGTTCTGCGCCGGGTCCAGTGCGAAACCCTGCGCGCGCTTGTCATAGGCCAGCGTGGCGTGGGCATGGTCCTGTACCGCGCTGTCGCCAAAAGTCAGTGCGACGGTCTGGTCGGCGCCGGTGCCGATGGTCGAAACACCGCCTTCCAGTGGATACCATTCGCCAAGGCCCGGACCTTCGACAACCACAAGCCATCCATGGGGGTAGCGCGGTCGCCCGGTCGCGGCCGCATTGGCCGAAATTGCAAAAGTGGCAGGGTCGGCAGCGATAGGAGCAGCTGCCGGTGTCTGTGTCTGAGCGGACGCGGGCGCAGCGGACGCGGCCCCCGATGGACGAGAAGCGGCGGTTGGCGCCGAGACCGGTTTGGTCTTGGCTGTGGGCACCGGCACGTTTTCAAGCCATCCGTTGTCGTGCACCTCTTCCGGGCGGCCATCGGGATATAGTACCTCGTCCGGCACCGACTTGTGGATGATCGCCTTGTCCTTCTTGCGTTTGGCCGGCTTTGCCGCCTTGGGCGCGTCAGTTGCGTCCTGGCTCTTAAATAGACGTCCGAGCATGGTGATTATCCCTTGGTTTCAATGCATAAACGCTACGGTTCGCGTTCGTTCCGCCGACAGCGTGACGGCAAAATCTGACGAAATCAGGGCTGGCATGTGCCACCATGGGGACGGTTGCGCAAGGGCAACGGTGATCGGGTCAGTCCCCGTGAACGGCAAATGTTTCAAGCGCCGCGCCCTGTGGCGGCACGATGCGGAACCGGTCGCGCACGCCCGCATCTGTCAGTTCGCGCTCCAGCAGGATCAGGGCATTCTCGGGATGTTCGTCGCAGAGACCGGCCATGTGCGCGATCTCCTCGGCGGCAACGGGGCGGGCGGCGTCGAGATCTGGCGCGCCCCATGCCGCGACGAAATGGGCCGCGAGTGCGTCGGTCAGCGCGGCGCGCTCGAATTCGGTCACGGGCGACACGGCGACGACCGAGGCACGTCCGAAACTCTCCAGTCCCAGCCAGCCGTGGGCGAACTCCTGACGGGCCTTGCCGCTCAGGTCCTCCTCGCTCCAGTTGGAAAAGGCAAAAGTGCCCGGAATGGCCCATTCGCCGGGATCGGCGGCAGTGGAAAAGACGTTCAGGTCGCTGTCGTCCAGGCGGATCACTCGGGCAAGGTTCATGGCACGACAGAACACAGGGTAGAGCTGTTTGGCAAGTCGGGTGAGCGCGAGGACAAGGGCCAAGGCCGGCGTCCTTGCAGGCTCGGCAAACGGTCGTCCATTTTTCTCCGGCGTTTTTTTGGAACGTGGCAGAATGTGAATTTGGGTATATACCGATCTTTGGTGCCGTGCTCTCTCTGGCGGGCTTTCGGGAGCCGCGCTGGCTCGTTCGATGAGCTCCTAATTGCATAAAAGACGGGAAAAATGGTCTTGCAAGACTGGGAACCAGACATTCGCACACTGAGGTGTTTCGTGACTGTCGCCGAAGAGCGAAACATCACGCGCGCAGCCAGCCGTCTCAATATCGCGCAACCGGCTCTCAGTCGAAAGATCGCCAATCTCGAACACGAGCTGAACCTCGTTCTATTCGAGCGGTCGGTCAGGGGCGTTGAAGTCACGCCGGCAGGCAAAATTTTACTCGACCGTACCTACATGCTTTTCGGTCAGCTCGCCCAAACCTTTCACGACGTCACCGCCAGCTCTGAGCGACCCGCCGGTACTGTCGTCGTTGGAATGCCGCCAACACCGGGCGAGTTTATCGCGCCACCGTTGCTGCGCAGGGTCAAAGAGCGTTTTCCAGACATTGAACTGCGTTTCAGGGAGGGGTTCAGCCGCGAGCTTGAGGACTGGCTGCTCAATGGCCAGATCAGCATCGCGGTCATGCACAACCCGCCGGATCGCGCTGATATTTCCAGTCAAGAGATGCTCATTGAAAAGCTGCACCTGATTGGGCAGGCGGGATCGCTGGACAAAACCTCCTATACGCTCGCGGAGGCTGCGTCGCTCCCTTTGATCATGCCATCCCGATCCAACTACCTGAGGCTGCTGGCGGACCAACACGCAGAGAATATCGGGTGCTCCCTGAATGTAACCCAACGGGCCGATGGCATATGGCATCTGAAAGCATTGGTCCGCGATGGCCATGGGTTCACGCTTTTGACTTTTGGCGGTGTTCTCACCGAGTTTCATTTGGGAACGCTGATCGCCGTGCCGATTGTCGAACCGGAGGTACAATGGCGGCTTTGCACTGCGATCAAGTCCGACCAGCGGCAAAATATGGCGGTCAAAGTCGTTGAGACCGTCATCTCAGATATCGTCGGAGAACTGGTAGAGCGCAATATCTGGCATTAACCATACCTTGACGGCATGAAAAGCATATTGAGATAGCATTTTTCGCATGCCTTCCGTTCTGGCAGTCATTTCCCGGTACAGCGGTTGGAGGAATCGCTGCAATGGGAGGAGACTGAATGAAGACCCTGATTTCCGCGACAGTTGTGGCGACAGTTCTGGCAAGCGCTGCCTGTGCCGACACTTTCAAGTGGATCACTTACAAGCCACAAGGTGCCGGTGACGCTCAGGCGATCACAACGCAGTGGTTCGCCGATCAGTTCGCTGAGCGCACCGGCGGCAAGCATGACATTGAAATCTTCTGGGGTGGCTCCGTTGCGAAGGCACGCGAGATCCCCGAGGCGCTGGCAGCCGGCGTTGGCGATTTCGGCGACGTAATCACGCCCTATTTCCCGGACCTTCTGCCGCTGAACAACGCCGTCGGCTTCTACATCCCTCAGCCGATGGATACCCAAGGTGTGGGCGAGGCGATGGAATCCTGGCACAAGGACTACCCGCAATTCAGCCAGGAACTTGCCGGGCAGAACCTGCACGCCGTCGGTTTCCGGCCGCTGGAAAGCTATGGCCTGCTGTGCAGCAAGCCAGTCCGTTCGGTCGGGGATATGGCCGGTTTGCGAATCCGCTCCTACGGCTTTGCCTACCCCGCGCTGATCGAGGCAATGGGCGCGACGCCGGTGTCGATTTCGACCTCCGACGCCTATGAGGCGCTACAGCGCTCCGTGATCGACTGCACGCCCATCGGACCCGCCCTGGCGCGCGGCTGGAAATACGACGAAGTTGCCAAGTACTACATGGAAGTTCCCTTCGGCGCCTCCTTCGGTCACATCATCGCGATGAACCTCGACAGCTACAACGCCATGGACGAAGAAACCCGCGCGGTGGTCGACCAACTGGGTCACGACTACCTGCTGGAGTACAGTCGGGTCCTGGCAGAGGATGACGCCCGCGTGCGCGAACTCTGGAAAGGCGACCTGGGCGTGGAAGTCATCGACTTCCCCGATGGGGAACTTGAAGCGCTGGTCGCTGCCGATGGCGTCCAAGCTGTTCGCAATGAGTGGATCGACAAGGCCAAGGCGCTTGACCTCACGGTCGACGCCATACTCGACAAGCTGACATTCTGAACGTCGGCGACCGGCGCGCGTCCCGAGGTGCGCGCCGGTCTCGCGGGAGAACCCTGATGGAAACTATCTTGAGCCTGCGCACCGCTTTCGGTCGCATCCTGTCCCTGTGCGGTTTGTTTGCTGGTGTGGTTTTGATGGCGGTGATGGTTTTGGTCGTCGCAAATGCACTGATGCGATACCTTTTCAATTTGCCGATCGCCGGAACTCTGGAACTGACGGAGGGCGCTCTTCCGATCATTGTATTCCTGTCTTTGGCCATGACCCAATACCACGGTGGCCACATCAAGGTCGTGCTGTTGACCCGCAGACTTCCTGAAAACCTGCGCCGGGCCGCTGTCGTCCTGGCCATGCTGGCCGGTGCCGGGCTTTTCGCCTGGGCGGCTTACGCCGGTTGGAAACTGACCGCGAAGTCCATTGCCATTGGCGAAATCGAGCGTGGCTCGATCCGCTATCCGCTGTGGCCGGTCAAGGGCGCCATCGCCCTGGGCATGGTCTTGCTGACAATCCAGTTCCTGATCGACGCTGTGCTGGCTGCGCTTGGTGGCGCATTGCCCGAGGCCGACCCGGAGGAAATCGAATGAGCAGTCTTGTCATCGGCCTTCTCGGAACGGCGGCCCTTTTTGCCGGCATTCTGCTGGGCATCAACGTTATGGTCGTGCTGGGTCTCGTCGGCGCGATCGGTCTCGCAGCCCTGGTCGGTTGGACTGCTTCGACCGCACTGCTGTCGACAGTGTTCTTCGACACAACCCATTCGTTCCATTTTTCGGTCATTCCGCTGTTCCTGCTAATGGGCTTTTTCGCCATGCGGGCTGGTCTCGGTGAAGATCTCTTCGAAGCCGCTTCGAAATGGCTCGGAAACCTGCGTGGCGGTCTCGCGATTTCCACGACACTCGGCGCGGCAGCCTTCGGTGCCGCATCAGGATCTTCGGTCGGAACCGCGACAGTCTTTACCAAGCTTGCGCTTCCGCAGATGCTGGACCGCGGCTATGACAAGAGCCTGGCCTCGGCCTCGATTGCCATTGCCGGGACGCTTGCGGTGATGATCCCGCCCTCGGCGCTGGTCGTTGTCTATGGCATTCTCACCGACAGTTCCATTGGCGCGCTTCTGATTGCTGGTTTCATCCCGGGCATCCTCTTCGCAATCATTCTCTGTGTCGCGATCTGGGTTCGCGTGCGGATGAACCCCGAGCTTGCGCCCATGGAGACGGCGACCCACACGTTGCGAGAAAAGGTGGTCTCTCTCCGCATGGCTGGCCCGCTGGTTCTTATCATCGTGGCTATCGTTTCCGGCCTTTACCTTGGTATCTTCACCCCGACGGAAGCGGGCGCGATCGGTGCGATGCTGACGCTGATCCTCGCGCTGATCCGGCATCGCGGATTCAAGGGCATCGACCTCACGGACACGCTGATGGAGACCATGCGGACAACCGCGATGATCTTTGCCATCCTGATGTGTGCGCTGGTCTTCTCAAAGTTCCTCGCCCTCTCGGGAATCACCAACGCGGTAGGCGGATTCCTGACCGGCCTAGAGGTCAATCGCTGGGTCATTGTCGCCCTCGTCGCGCTGATCTATCTCGCTCTGGGAATGCTGATGGACGCGCCTGCGCTTCTGGCGATAACTCTGCCAATCACACACCCGGTGATGATGGACCTCGGTTTTGACCCGGTTTGGTTCGGCATCTTTGTGGTGCTGCTGGTGGAAATCGGGGCGGTCACGCCACCGGTCGGCATCAACTGCTTTGTCGTGCAATCCGCCTCGAACGGGCGAGTGGAGCTTGAGGACGTGTTCCGCGGCCTGCTGCCCTTCGTGATCGCTGGCCTGGCGATGCTGGTGCTCCTCTGCGCCTTCCCGAGTATTGCTCTCTTCCTGCCAGAGCGTATGCAATGACGGTGCTGCGCACCTGGTGGGACGACGTACCAGTCCCGATCGTTCTGCGCAGCACAGAAACTTCGCCATTCGGACGCAAGGTGCGGATGGCGCTGTCTGCGCTCGAGCTTGGTGGGCGGGTCGAGATAGAGCCTGCCGACACGATGGACTCGGACGATAGGCTGCGCCAGCAGAACCCGTTGGGAAAGCTGCCCTGCCTTTTGATCGGGGATGAAGCCTTTTTCGACAGCCACGTCATCCTCGAGATGCTCGATGAGCTGGCTGGAGGCGGGCGGCTGCTGCCTCGGGACGGGATCGGAAGATTTCGCGTCCTGACCCGGGCAAGACTGGCGGACGGGATTACCGATGCCGCGCTGTTGGTCAGCTACGAAAGCCGCTTTCGCACCCCAGAGCAGGCTTCCGAGCTTTGGCTGGCACATCAGCGGGGCAAGATAACGCGCGCGCTCGCAGCCTTTGAAAGCGACCTGCCAGATCCGGCGCGCGCGGAGCTGGTGCAGATCACCCTCGCTGCCGCATTGGGCTATCTGGACTGGCGCAAGCCTCTCGAATGGCGAAATGCGTACCCCGAATTGGACAGATGGTTGCAGGCCTTTGCCCGCAATCACCGGTTCTGGACAGAAACCGAAAGGACACAAGAATGAGCCGCTGGCCCGCTCAACGCCTGCCTGCCCCGGATCCCGCTACCTACAACGACCGGCAGCAGGAAATCCACGATGCCATCGCCAGTGGTCCGCGCGGTGGCGTTCGCGGTCCGCTTGCGGTCTGGCTCCATCGGCCGGAACTGGCCGCCAGGGCGCAGGACCTGGGCCGTTACTGCCGCTATGACACAGTTCTGGACCCCAAGCTTTCCGAACTTGCAATCCTGGTGACGGGGCGGGTGTTTGGCTCGGAGTACGAATGGCAGATCCACAAGGGGCATGCGGTCAAGGCCGGTTTGTCGCTCGAAGTTATCGAGGAGATCCGCCAGAATCGCCGGCCCGATTTTTCCGACCCGGCGGAGGCCGTGGTCTATGACGTCTCGCGGGCTGCGCATGAAACGCGCAACGTCGATGACGCGCTTTACGCGCGTGCCACCGAAATTCTGGGTGAGCAGGCACTCGTCGATCTCGTGGGGATGCTTGGCTATTACACGTTGATTTCACTGACAATCAACATCTTCAAAGTGCCCCCGATGGGCGATGACCCCGAGCCGGAACTATCTGATGAATGAACGCCCTCTGACCTGGAAACGAGATCCACGAAAGACGACGGCAAAGCTGCCCGCTGGCGCCACCGATTGCCATTGCCACGTCTTCGGCCCCCGTGACCGGTTTCCCTATTGCGATGCCAACAGTTACAAGCCCGCCGATGCCCCGAAGGAGGCGCTGTTTGCGCTGCACGACCAGATGGGGATCGACCGCTGCGTGATCGTGCAATCGGCGGTGCATGGGCATGACAATACCGTGGTTGTCGATGCCATGCAGGCGCGTCAAGGCCGCTATCTGGGTATCGCGCTTGCGCCGGCGGACGCCAGCGACGAAACGCTGGACAGGCTCGCCGGGCAGGGCTTTCGCGGTGTGCGGTTCAACTACATGGCGCATCTGGCACCAGGCGCCAGCCCTGACGAGCTGCGCGCGCTTGCGCCTCGCCTAGCGGAGCGGGGGATGCATCTTCAGGTGCACATGAGCCCGGACCTGATCGAGGATCTGTCGCCATTGCTTGTCGATCTGCCGGTGACGGTGGTGGTCGATCACTTCGGCCGGGTGGATGCCTCGCTTGGCGTCGACCAACCTGCGTTCCGAGCGCTGCTGCGCCTGCTCGACCATGCAAACCTGTGGTGCAAGGTGTCAGGGTGCGAGCGTGCATCACGACAGGAGCCGCCGTACGCGGATGCGGTGCAGTTTGCACGCACCGTCGTCGAACGTTTTGGAGATCGGGTGGTTTGGGGAACGGACTGGCCGCATCCAAACTATCGCGCCGAGCCGCCGGACGACGGAGATCTTTTCGACCTGTTGCCGCAGATCGCGCCAGATGCCGCGACACTTCATGCGCTGATGGTCGACAACCCTACCAAACTTTATCGTTTCGAGGAGAACTGAGATGGCCGGACGTCTGGACGGAAAAGTCGCAATTGTGACCGGTGCGGGCTGTGTCGGGCCAGGCTGGGGCAACGGCCGTGCGACCTGCGTGCGCTTTGCAGAAGAGGGCGCCAAGATCTTTGCGGTCGATCTGCGCGCCGACCCGATGGAAGAGACGCTTGCACGGGTGAGGGCCATCGGTGGTGAAATCGAGCCATATCTCTGCGATGTGACCGACGGCGCCGCTGTCGAGGCAATGGTGGCGGCTTGCATCGAGAAATTCGGGACCGTCGATCTTCTTGTGAACAACGTCGGCGGCTCGGCCAAGGGCGGCCCGACGGACCTGGACGAGGCCAGTTGGGACCGGCAGATGGATTTCAACCTCAAGAGCGTCTACCTAACCTGCCGCGCAGTGCTGCCGCACATGGCGGAAAAGGGCTCGGGCGCGATCGTCAACACCTCGTCGACCTCGGGCACGCGATTCACCGGTTCGCCGCAAATCGCCTACGCGGCGGCAAAGGCCGCGATTATCCATTTCTCGAAGGTGACGGCGGTCGAATTCGCGCCAAAGGGTGTGCGCGTGAATACCGTGGTGCCGGGGCAGCTTCATACGCCGATGGTCGAAAGCCGGCTGGCAGGACAGCGCATGGGCGGTGACGTGGATGCACTGTTGCAGTCGCGGGTTCGGCGTATTCCGCTGGGCTGGATGGGCGATGGCCGTGACACCGCGAATGCCGCACTGTTCCTCTGCTCGGACGAGGCGCGGTTTGTCACCGGAACGGAAATCGTGGTCGATGGCGGCATGAGCGCGCGTTGCGACTGATCTGAGAAAGTTCAGGTCACCCGACAGACGGCGACCTCGGTCAAAGGCCGCTGAGAGCCAGCGAGCACACAAATAGCGTATCGCGCAGCCATGCGTGCGGGCCATCCGGTGCATGGGAAACTGTCGCCATCGCATTCGACCTGCTCTGAACGGCATACCACCATGAAAAACCTCTGCCTCTGGAAATCACTTGCAGTTTGCCAGATCTGGGTCGCTGCCCCCGCGCCGCTCTAGATAGGGGTCGGCTTCGCGGTCGTCGGATGAACACGCGTGGCGATTGGAGCGTCTGAGCGCCGCCGTCACCTGGGCGCCGGCCCCGACATTGTTCATCTGGGTGTAGAAAGCGTTGGAGCGGCCAGAAAGTCGGGTGCAAAGATCATTCGGCAAAGGGGTTTGAACCGGGCGCTGAGGTGTTCTCGGTGGTTCTCCAGCGTCATGTCGTCGGATCCCACGAACGCCTGGAACGTCATGATCCAGACGTCGAAGAAAAGATGCGCAATATGGCGTGCATCTCCGCGCGTGCCGTCCTGTAGCGTCAGGTCATACTGCGACAGGACGTGCTCGAGCAAGTCAAGCAGCGCGGCGTCGACTTCCTGAAACGAGCGTGAGAAGTCGGTTGTCGGTTGCCGGATCGCCGCAGCGTTGGCATAGCGCCAAATGCGTTTGCTGGCGATGGCCATCGTTTCCACCGAGATATCCATGAAAAGCGCCATCAAGGTGCTGAAAAAGTCGACATCGGTTCGCGGTTCCAGCATCTTGCTGTTGTCGCGTGCGTTCTGTGCGCCTTCGGTTATCAGCGCCACCAGAATGCCGTCCTTGTTCCCGAAATAGTTGAACACGGTCGGCGTCGAAACCTCCGCTGCCTCGGCGATCTCGGTCATCGTCACGGCATCTACGCCCTTGACGGCAAAAAGCGATTTTGCCTGATCCAGGATCTCTTCCCGCCGCCTTGCCTTCTTGCGCGAGCGCAGGCCCGTTGCGGTTTTCTCCGGCGGTTCCGCTCTCGAAGCGTCGGCCTCACGGAGGGGTGTCTTTGACCTTTTCATCGGGAAGCTTTCTTTACTTCATTAATTTTTTTATTGACTAAAAAAATTTAGTCAATAGCAATAAGGCCAATCGACCGGTTGTGAGGAGGTCCTCGATCATGATTCCTGCCTGGTATCTGTTTATTGCGGCGTAGCCGTCCGGGTGGATGGGCCTGCCATCAAATATCTTATGCCAGCCCTCCGGCGGATTCCAAACAGCAGGGGGGAGCGCTCATCAGACTGATCATGACGAGGGATCGCCGTCGACGCTATTCCATGCACGAGAGGAGAAACACATGAAGTACCTGAACCGCACCGCGGCGCTGTCAACAGCCGCGGCCACTTTGGTCGCCCTTGGGAGCACTTCCATGGCGCAATCGACCGACCCTGAACGCTGGCTGACCCCCACAATGATCGATGCACGCGCCAGCATGTTCATGCCCTCGCTCAACTATCTGACGTTCCAGCACATGGACCAGATGTTCGCCACGCGCGCGGTTGCCGCCGGGAGCGATGTTTGGGACTTGCCCCAAAACCCTATGTCGCTAGACGGCGAATACACGATCCTGGGTGAGACCTTCGATCTTGAAGGCGCGCTGGAACGTACCCAGACAAACGCTCTTCTCGTGTTGAAAGACGGTGCCATCGTCTATGAAACCTATCGGAACGGCAGCGGCCCGGACACGCGCTTTTTGACCTTTTCGGTGGCCAAATCCTATACCTCGACCCTGATCGGCTTTGCCTTGAACGACGGTCTGATCGACAGCCTTGACGACAAGGTCACGAAATACCTGCCCGAGATGGAAGGCTCCGGTTACGACGGCCCGACGGTGCGCGACGTTTTGCGGATGCGCTCGGGCGTGGACTGGGAAGAGCGCTATGAATTCGGCAGCGAAACCCAGTTGACCAGGGTTCACGACAATTCGCTTGTCGCCTATCGCTATCGCTGGTGCGACTATGCCGCGAACGAGTCCCGCCCCGGCGAAAATGCACCTGACGCCGTTTTCAACTATGCCACTCTCGATACCAGCGTGCTGGGCTGCATCGTGGAGCGGGTGACCGGTCGGACTGGTGCCGAGTACATGACAGAAAAGCTCTGGCAGCCGATGGGGGCCGAATACGACGCCTATTGGATTATGGACGGGCCGGATGATATCGGCCGCGAATTCTTTGGCGCCGGGTTTGCCTCTACCGCCCGCGACCACGCGCGCTATGGCCAGATGTTCTTGCAGGGCGGCATGGCCAACGGCAAGCAAGTCGTGCCAGCGGACTGGGTGCACGAAGCGACCGTGCCGGACGAAGGCTATGAGCCCGTCGAACCCGGTGCTCCCATTGGCTATCAGTACCAGTGGTGGACCGATGCCGCGAGCGACGTTTTCATGGCGCTTGGCCTGCACCACCAGTTCATCCGTGTCGATCCGACAAACAATATCGTCATTGTCAAGATCAGCCATACGACGGAACCCGTCGGGCGGGATGAAGAGAATGAAGAGCTTTTTGCCCAGATCACAGCGAAACTGACGCAATAAACTTTGGCACGGACCCGTCCCTTCGGGTCCGTGTCTGAACCCCTTCTGGCGAAGTACCCGTTGACTTCGGTACTTCGGAAGTGGCGACCCGCGATGGTCGCAAGATACCAGACAGCTAGATCGCTTTCGGCCCTTTGCAGCGCGAACAACCGGATTGTACCAATCTCCGGCCCGAGAAACCGTCCAAGACCGTCGGTTGGCACCAAAAAGAGCATGGAGACAGACCTGTTGATGCCATAGGCGGTGATCCGTTGGTAGGCGATCACCAAGGCCAGACAGGGCGTCCTTGCAATCAGACAGCCCAGTGTAGAAATCATGAAGATCGCGCGTTTGCCTGTCGCATTGTCGCTCAGGGAGCTGGCGGCCGCTTGGTCTTCGCGGGTGGCCTGGCTTCCACGCTCCCCGAACCTGCCCCGCGATAGTCCGTAGCTGGTGGCAAGCACGGCGAGCGGGTTCCGTGGCACCGCAAGGATTTTGCAGACCGACATAAGCGCCATCGTGTCGACGACCGGCTCTGATCCGGACTGGGGCGGTATCGCTTGGTAGTCGCCGAAACTTCGCGCAGGACTCGGCAAATAATCCCAACAAAACGGCCCTAAACGTACAAAAAAACTCTATTTTTCATCCCTTGACAGCTATTTGTTGGACAAATAATGTCACGCCTATCTTGGGGGGCTGTAGTGTCGGACATGGAGAGTTCACACGGAAAGACGTTGAGTGCAGGTGTTTCATCGGCGGTCGACGAGGTCGTTGCGGGGATTCGTGACATGATCCAGGATCGTAATTTGACAGTCGGCGACACGCTTCCTACCGAGAAGGAACTGAGCGAGATTTACGGCGCTTCACGGAATACCGTGCGGGAAGCGATGCGGATGCTGAAAGCATATGGCGTTGTCGATGTGCGGCCCAAGATCGGCGCGACCATCGTCGACAATCGCATGTCCTCGGCACTGGAAATCTTCTCGTTCAATGTCACTACCGTGTCTCGTGAGACGTTCCGCGACATCCAGGGGTTCCGGTTTCTGATCGAAGTGTCCCCGGTGGACCAGCTCTTCGACCGTGTGACGGACACTGACATCGCGGAGCTTCGTGTCGCCAATCGCGCGATGCGGGATGCCTCGCCGATGTCCCAGGCTTCAGAGATGGATTTTGCCTTTCACACGCGGCTCGTCGGTATCCACGGCAACGCTGCCATTCTCGACGTCTATCGTCTGATGAAACCTGTCATCCTCAGAATTATCGAGCGCGGCAAATCCATTCGCACGTTCGAGACCGACACGTTCCGCGAACATGAGGATGTCATCGACGCATTGGAGGCCCGCGACCGGCTGGCGTTCCAGTACCTGCTGAAGAAGCATCTGAACGCGGGGTACGCCCATTTCGAAGCGACGGAAGATGCGCTCGAGACCAAAACCTGACTTCAAAAAATCATCCAGGGAGGAAGATATGAAACTGAAATCGAGACTTATGATCGCCGCTGCGGCGGTATGTACGACAGCGGGGTTTGCCTGGGCAGGTCCTGAGGTTGTGGACGGCCCGGGCGTGAACCCCGAGTGCTTCGCGCCATGGGATGCCTCGACCAAGCATTTCCAGTGGGAAGGCCGTGAGGGACCGTTCAAAGTCGCCATCGTCAACGGCTTCGTCGGCAATACCTGGCGCATCCAGATGATCAAGACCGCCAAGGCCTATGCCGAAGATCCGGCGATTGCCGACAAGATCAGCGAACTCAAGGTCGTTTCCACCGGCACCGACGCGCCAGCACAGCTTGGCGCGATCGAGGACTTCATCAACCAAGGCTACGACGCGATCGTGACCATCGCCGTGTCGCCTGACGGTTTCGACCGGGTGATCCGCCTGGCCGACCGCAACGACGTTGTGCTGGTGCCGTTTGACAACGTGCTCGACACCGATGCCGTCATGCAGGTTAACGAAGACCAGCTCACCATGGGCCGGATGTGGGCGCAGTTCGCGCTCGACGAACTCGACGCCAAGGGCGTCAATTCGGGCAAGATCCTCGAAGTGCGCGGCCTGCCGGGCAACTCGGTCGACCGTGACCGCTCCATCGGCATCAACGAGGTGCTGGCGGCAGACGATGGCGACTGGGAAATCGTGTCTGTCGTCGGCAACTGGGACGACGGCACGACGCAGAAGGTTGTCGCGGACGCTATCGCCGTCCATGGCCAGTTCGAGGCCGTGGTCGGGCAGGGTGGTTCCAACGGCGTGATCCAGGCGCTTAAGGATGCCGGTCACCCGTGGGTTCCGGTTGCAGGCGAATCCGAAAACGGGTTC
The DNA here is from genome assembly GCA_050290245.1 of Silicimonas sp. Lineage (GTDB taxonomy): Bacteria > Pseudomonadota > Alphaproteobacteria > Rhodobacterales > Rhodobacteraceae > JBNKHH01. The sequence goes on along the minus strand of JBNKHH010000082.1, from coordinate 20,194 downwards.
CGCAAGGCCATCGCCGAATATTCGGGTGACGGGCTGAAGGGGATCTCCATCGGTCAGTCGCCCGGTCTGGTCGCGGTTGCGATGAAGGCGGCGATCTCGGCGCTGGAAGGCAACGTCATGCCGCAGCTCATCTCGGTGCCGTTGCCGGTGGCGACCTATACGGATCTGGAAGACGGCAAGAACTTCTGGTCCGACCTGCCGGACAACTTCTTCACCGTGAACGAGTTCCCGCCTTGTGGTGTGAACATCTCCGGTCCTGCCATCATGGCGCAGGACGAGAGCGACACGAAATAAGAAGAAAAAAACGTTGCGGCGCGGGAAAACGCGCCGCAACATCCCAGCGGGGACGGGCAGATCACATGACAAACCGGACGCCACATGTCGCCCTCAAGGGCGTGTCGCGCTATTTTGGCGGTATCACCGCGTTGAAGGATGTGGACATCGGGTTTGAGCGCGGCTCGATCCATGCCATCCTTGGCGAGAACGGGGCAGGGAAATCCACGCTTATCAAGATACTGGCAGGGGTCCTGCCGCCGAGTGAAGGCGAGGTCCTTGTCGAAGGCAAGCCGGTTGCCTTCTCGACGCCGGCAGAGGCCACGGACAACGGGATCGTCTGCATTTTCCAGGAGTTGTCGCTGACGCCGGATCTCTCGGTTGCCGACAACATCTTCATCGACAAACCGCCGCGCCGGTTCGGGCTGATCGATCGCGGGGCGCAGAGGCGGCAGGCGGAAGCGCTTTTGGCACGGATCAACTGCGAGGACGTGGACCCCGATGCGCTGGTGCGCGATCTGAGCCTGTCGCGGCGTCAGATGGTGGAAATCGCCAAGGCCATCGGCAAGAAGCCAAGCGTGCTGATCCTCGATGAGGCGACCTCGGCTCTGACCTCGAAGGATGTGGAGACGGTCTACGGGCTTTTGGCCGAGCTTCGGGAGGAGAACGTCGCCAGCCTTTTCATCAGCCACCGGATGCACGAGGTAGAGGCCCTGTGTGACACGCTGTCGGTGTTCCGCAACGGCCAGCATATCGACACTTTTGCAAAGGGTGCGCGCAGCGAAGCCGAGATCGTGCGACTGATGATCGGTCGGGATATCGAGGCGCATTTTCCGCCGAAACCCGAGCCGGTACATGCGGAACCGATCCTGAATGTGCGGAACCTCAGGTGGGAGAACCGGCTGAAAGGGGTCGATGTTTCGGTCGCGCCCGGGGAAATCGTGGGGCTTGGAGGGCTGGATGGTCAGGGCCATACCGAGCTATTGCTGGCGCTCTTCGGCGTTCTGCGGGGCGTGACCGGTGACATCACTCTCGGCGGGGAGCCATACAGTCCCACCAGCCCGGCGAATGCCAGATCGAACAGCACGAGCATTGCGCTGGTGCCGGAAGACCGCAAGACAGACGGTCTGATGCTGCGGCTTTCGGTTGCGGAGAACCTTCTCGCGTCCTCCTATGCCCAAGTGTCGAACGGTCCTTTCATCGACAGGCAAAAGTCGCGGGTGACCATCGACAGCGCCGTGGAGAAGTTGAAGATCAAGATCGACACGCCGGATGACAAGGCGGAGACGCTGTCGGGGGGCAATCAGCAAAAGGTGGTGATCGGCAAGTGGCTTGCCATCGACCCGGACGTGATCCTGCTGAACGATCCGACACGCGGTATCGACGTGGGCACCAAGCAGGAGATCTACCGGCTTATGCGAACACTTGCGGCGGAGGGGAAGGCCATCCTTCTTTATTCCACGGATTATGCCGAGTTGATCGGCCTCTGCGACCGGGTGTCGATCATGTACGACGGTCAGGTCGTCTCCGAACTGTCGGGTGAGGCGCTGACCGAGGAGGCCATCGTTTCGGCGTCGCTCAATATCGGACAGGGGAGCGCGGCGTGATGTCCCGACTTCGTACGACCATCATGCGCAATCGCGGTTTCGCCGGGGCGCTGGTGCTGTTTGCCGTGCTGTTCCTGGGCTACCAGATCATGCACCCGCGCGGGTTCTCGACCGCCGTGATGATCCAGAACGCCAATGAAAGCGTCGCCATTGCCTTCGTCGCGATGGCGCAGACCATCCCGGTACTAATGGGCGGGCTGGATCTGTCGGTGGGCGCGGTGATGACGCTGGCGAACTGCATTGCCTCGGTCGTGGTCACCGGGACGCCCGCACAAATCGTCCTTGGTATGATCCTGACGCTGGCCTGCGGGACGGCGTTCGGGCTGATGAACGGGCTTATCGTGGTCTATGGCCGCATCCAGCCGATCATCGCCACGCTGGCGACAGGAGCCATCGCGCTCGGCATGGCGTTGGTGATCCGTCCCAGTCCGGGTGGAGATATCGACGCCGACCTGAACTGGGCGCTGACCAATTCGGTCTGGGATCTGGTGGACACGTTCGGCGGCGACCCGGACGCCTGGTGGATCGCGCCCTTTGCCAATGTGCCGGTGCCCTGGCTGATCCTTATCCTGCTGGGCGTCTGTGTCTGGGTGCCGTTCAAACGCACGGTGACCGGGCGGACGATCTATTCGGTCGGCTCGTCGGAGAGTGCGGCTTACATGTCCGGCCTGCCGGTGGCGCGCGCCAAGATCGCGGCCTTCACGTTGGCAGGGTTCTTCGCGTCCTGCGGCGGGCTCTATCTGGCGATCCAGACATCTTCCGGCAACGCGGATGTGTCGCAGGCGGGTGCCTATACGCTGAACTCCATTGCCGCCGTTGTGCTGGGCGGCACGTCGCTGCTGGGCGGGATCGGCGGGGCCATCGCCTCGATCATAGGCGCGCTGATCCTGCGCACGATCTCCTTCTATTTCCGCATTCTCTCCATCGACCCTCTTTTGCAGCCGCTGATCGAGGGGGTGGTGTTGCTGCTTGCCGTCAGCCTTGGCGCGCTTCGGACATTCCGGGTCAAGAACAAGCTGGAGTTGTTCCGATGAACCGCCTTCTGAACCTGTCGAGCGAGGACAAGCCGATTGCCATCGCAGCCGTCTTCCTGCTGGTCATCGTGCTTGTCGGCACCGGGTACACGCTGGTGACGCAGGGCACCGCGCCGATGCTGACGCCCTCCTACCTGCTGCAACAGCTTCAGATCGGATCGTTTCTGGGCATCTGCGCCGCCGGCATGATGCTGGTGATCCTGCTTGGCCATATCGACCTGTCGATTCCCTGGACGCTGACCGCGGCGGCGATGATGGCCACCACCGTGGGCGGAGCCTGGGCGATCCCCACGGGGCTGGCAGTGGGGCTTCTGGTCGGGCTTCTGAACGGGGTCGGAGTGGCCTACCTGCGCATCCCGTCGATGATCTTCACGCTGGGCGTCGACTCGGTCCTGCGCGGTCTGATGGTGGCCCATACGGGCGGTTTCGCTCCTCAGACCGAGGCGTCGCCACTGATGCGCTTCCTCGCCGCCGAGAAGATCTTCGGCTTCCCGGTTGCACTCGGCGTCTGGGCCTTCGTTTCGGTGATCATTGCCGTGATGCTGACCCGCACCGGGTTCGGGCGGGCGATCTATGCCACCGGCTCGCGCGAACGCGCGGCGTTCCTCTCAGGCATCCGTACGCCCTGGGTCGTGATCGGCGCTTTCGTCTGTTCGGCGCTATGCGCCTCCGTTGCTGGTGTCATGTTGGCGGGCTATTCGGCCAAGGCCTATCAGGGGATGGGTAACGCGTTCCTGCTGCCCTCCATCGCCGCCGTCGTGCTGGGCGGGACGCATATCCTCGGCGGACGCGGACGCTATCTCGGCACGCTGGTGGGCGTGGTGCTGATCGTCTTCCTGAATTCGGTGCTGTCGATCATGCAGATGCCGGAGGCTTTTCGGCAGATCATCTACGGGACCGTCATCATCGTGATGCTGCTCGTCTATGGCCGCGAACAGGTGGGCGCCGCGCGAAACTGAGCCGTTACCAGTTGGCGATTGTGCCGTCTGGAAGAATTGCATCGAGCGCGGGGATCACCTCCTGTTCAAAAGGGTATTTCTTCGCGATGTCTTCGTCGAGTTCGAAGCCGAGGCCGGGTGCTTGGGGTATCTCCCATGCACCGTCGGTCTGGACCAGAGGATCTTCGGCGCAGATGTCCCGGAACCAGGGCACGACGCCGACGGCCTCTTCCTGAATGACAAAATTCGGCGTTGCGGCATCGAAATGCAGCGCAACCGCTCCGGCCACGGGTCCCATCGGGTTGTGCGGGCAGACCCCCATATGCGCGGCCTCGGCGATGGCGGCGATCCGGCGGCCGCCGCTGAAGCCCATGCAATGGGCGAGGTCGGGCTGGACATATGCCACTGAGCGGTGCTCTGCGATCTCGGCGAACTCGCGCGGGGTGAAAAGCCGCTCGCCCGTGGCCAATGGGCAATCGACGGCGCGGGCGATCTGAGCCATGGCGCGGGCGTCACCCGGCTGGATCGGCTCCTCGACGAAAAGAGGAGAGATCGGCGCTATGGCGTCGATATAGGCGCGAGCCGCGTCGATGCTGTCAGGGCGGCCGTGGAAATCGGTCATGATCGCGACATCGTCGCCAACACGCTCGCGCACCGCTTCGGCAAGTTTTGCGACATGGCGTACCGTGGGAAGAGGCGCGTCGTAGCCGGTATAGGGCACGAAACCGAGTTTAACCGCGTCGTAGCCCATCTCGACGGTTTCCTGAACAGCGTCGCAGAAGGCCGAGATGTCGGCGGTGCCGACGTGGCTGTCGAAGCTGCCGCGCCGCAGGTGGGTGTAGATGCGCACGCGGTCCCGCACACGACCGCCCAAAAGCTGCCAGACAGGCACGCCGAGGTCCTTGCCTTTGATGTCCCACAGCGCCTGCTCGATCGCGGAGGCGGCGGTCATGCCGATTGAGCCCAGCGGCCAGAAACTGAAGCGGGCCATCCGCGCGACGATATGCTCGATGTTGCCGGGGTCCTCACCCTCGATCAGCGGTACGAGGTCCTCGATGGTGCCGACCACCGCGCGGGTCTTCCATTCCAATGTCGCCTCGCCCCAACCCCAGAGGCCGGGTTGGTCTGTCAGAACCTTGACGAAGACCCAGTTGCGGATTTTCGCGTTGACGATGTGGGTCTCTACTGTGGTGATCTTCATGGGTTCGGCTCAGGGATTGAGAAGTTCGGGAAGCCAGGTCGAGAAACCTGGCACAAGGCAAAGCAGGATGACAGCGGCAAGTTCGGCAAGCAGGAAGGGTATCAGCGCCCTCATCAAGGGCAGCATCCCGATCTGGCCCACCCGCATGACGACGAATAGGACGACACCGACAGGCGGGGTCGCGAGGCCGATGGCCAGCGTCAGCATCACGACCATACTGGCCTGAAGCGGGTCGATGCCCAACTCGCGGACGGCGGGCATCAGAAGCGGCACGAAAATCAGGATCGCGGCGCCGATGTCTAGAAACGTGCCGAGGATAAGCATCAAAAGGGCGATGGCCAGAAGGAACGAGATAGGCTGGCCTTCGAACAGGGTTGCTGTCGATCTGACCCAGGCCCCGATTCCAAGAAGATTGAGCGCGTAGCTCAGGATCGTGGCCGCTGCGACAAGCAAGTAGATGGTTGCCGATATGCGTGCGGCCCGCATGAAGGCGTCCCACAGACGCTGCATCGTCATGTTTCGGAAGACGATGACCGATAGGAAGATCGCATAGGCCACGGCGATGCCGCCGCCTTCGGTTGCTGTATAAGCGCCGACGACCATACCGCCGACGATAATGACCGGAAGCGTCGCCACGGCGATGCCTTCGATGATCATGCGGAGCGGGGAGCCGTCACCCACGGCGGCTTTCGGGCGCGGGATACGGCCCCGAAGCGCGTCGACCGCGACGACCGCCGCGCAGGCGCCGCCAAGGAGGAGGCCGGGGATGACACCGGCGAGGAAAAGGTCGATCACCGATTGCGCGGAGACCGCGGCGAGGATGATGGCCAGTCCCGATGGCGGGATGATCGGGCCGATGATCGAGGAAGCCACGGTGACGGCGGCGGCGTAGGGGCGCGAGTAACCCTCCTTCGGCATCTCGTCCATGAAGACTTTGCCAAGCGCGGCTGCGTCGGCGACCGCCGAGCCGGATATGCCGGCGAACATGACCGAGGAGCCGATATTTGCAAAGGCGGTGCCGCCGCGTAGCCAGGAGGTGGCGCGTTGGGCGATGGCGATCAGCCGGGCGGTGATGCCGCCCTGCGCCATGATCTCTGCGGCAAGGATGTAGAAAGGCACGGCGAGGAAGACGAAGCTGTCGACACCGGTGAAAAGGCGGGTGGCCACGATCGGGAAGGGAATGTCGGCAATCCAGATGCCGACAAGGCCAGCCAGGCCGAGAGCGAAGGCGACCGGGACGCCGAGAAACAGAAGGAAGAGCCCGGCAACGGCAACCCAGATCATGCCGCGCCGCCTTTCTCTTCGGTCTCGTCCGCGTCGCGCTCGAAGCCGGAGACCCAGCTGAGCGCGATCTGCACGAGCATCAGGAACGCGCCGACCGGTAGGGCCATGTAGGGATAGATCATTGGAATCTGCGAGGCGGGCGCAAGTTGCTTTGCATTTCGAAGCGCAAGCGGCCAGCCGTAGATCAGGACGAAAAGACAAAAAATCGCGGCAATCGTGTAGAGCGCGGAACGGATCCTTGGCGCGTGCCTTTCGTCGAAGAGGTGATCCAACGCCTCGATCCCCATGTGCTCGAGGCGATAGACGCAGGCCACAGAGCCCAGCATCATCAGCCAGATCATCAGATAGCGCATGGCTTCTTCGGTCCAGGGAAATCCCATGTTGAAGAGATACCGTCCGCCGACCTGCGTCAGGTTCAGCGCGGTGACGATGATCAGCAGGATTGTGGCGGCGACCTCGGTCGATCGGGCGAGGTAGCGGGCGGCGCATGTTGCGGTATGTTTCATGAGAGGGACGGGCGCCGGCGGAACCGGCGCCCCTCGTGCCTTACTGGTACATTTCCGCCTTGGCGGCTTCGACCTCACCGAGAAGTTCATCCACCAGTTCGTTTCCGACCTTTTCCCGGATGAAGGTCAGGACAGGTGCCTGGGTGATTTCCTTGAAGGCTGCCTTTTCTTCCGGGGTGGAAACGTGGACTTCCATGCCGAGTTCGTCCTGCAGCTTGGCAGAGAACTTCCAGTCGCCTTCCGTCTTCTGGAGATTCTCGGTCCAGGCCATCAGCGCGGCGGCATCGCGGATGATCTGCTGGTGGCCAGGCGAAAGGCTCTGGAACCAGTCTTCGTTGGCGAGGATTACATGCAGGCCGAAGACGTGCTCGTCGAGCGTGTAGAATTTCTGGACCTCGCCCAATCCACCGCCATAGACCACCGCCGGCGGGTTTTCCTGCCCATCGACGACGCCCTGACGGAGCGCCATGAGTACCTCGGCACCGGCAATCGGTACGGCGGTCGCTCCCAGCGAGCCGACCAGTTCGATGAAGACCGGGCTTTCCATTGTGCGGATTTTCATGCCCGCAAGGTCCTCGGGGTTCTTCACAGTTCGGACGTTGTTGGTGAAGGACCGGAAGCCGTTCTGCGAGAAGGCAAGCGCGCGCATCCCCGTTTCCTCAAGGATGTCCGCGCGCATCCTGTCTGCGAAGGGCCCGTTCATGACGCGCCAAGCGACGGGTGCGCTTTCGAACAGGTACGGAATCGCCCAGACCTGCATCGGGGGATAGAACCCGCCCATTGCTCCATCGGCGGCGAAAGTCAGTTCCAGACTGCCTTGCTGGACTTGCTCCATCATCTCACGCTCGCCGCCAAGCTGGTTGTTTGGAAAAAGCCTGACGGTGATTTCGCCGTTGGTTTTGAACTCAACGTATTCCTTGAAGCGGACAAGGGCATTGTATTCCGGGAAGTCACCTTCTCCGATGCCGATCCCGAATTTGATCTCGGCAGAGTTAGCCGGACCAGAAAAAGTAGCGGCGGCCAGCGCGACCGCAGCGGCGATATTAAAAAGCTTCATGTCTTTCCTCCCATTTCCAGCGTTGCACTGGACGTTTTTGTCCTGGCCCGACACAGTGCAGGCCAATTGTTGGCAAGCGGAGCATGGCCGTCTATAGATCAGATGTAAAGTCTAGATCAGATCTAGAAGTCGGATGAGTATGGCAATTATGGATGGCAAGGAGTCCAGCAACACGGTTCTAGACGTTCCTCCTGATCTGGGACTGGCCCTGCCGACGGGGGGCGCAAAAGAAGCGGTGGAACGTCTGGGCAGGCGCATCGCGAATGATGTCTACAAGCCCGGAGAGGTCATTCCGACCGAAGCGGAGCTTGCGGAGTCGCTGGGCGTAGGACGTGCCACGGTCCGCGATGCGATCAAGGTCCTGTCAGGTAAGGGACTGATCCGCACCGCGCGCAGATATGGCACACGTGTGCGTCCTCTGGACGAATGGAACCTGCTCGATGCCGATGTGATCTCGTGGCACGATCCGAATCATGAGCGGGTCGCAAGAATGTTTTCCGAGACGACGGAGTTGCGCTGCATCATCGAGCCCGCTGCCGCCGCACTGGCGGCGGAGCGAGCTTCGCCCAGCCAGGTCGAGATAATCGTTGATGCGGCGAATGCGATGCATCCGGGCGAGGGTGATGTGGCGGCCATGTTTGCAGCTGACTGCCGCTTTCATTCGACCGTCCTCGATGCGACTGACAACCTGATGATGCGGCAATTGCGACCGACAATTCTGAGTATCCTTCGAATTTCTTACGAGTTCGGAGTTTTAGTCGTAGACGGGGAACCGGTTTCGCGTGAAGGCCATATCCTTGTCGCAGAGGCGATTCGCGACGGCGATGCCGGGCGGGCACGCGCGGAAATGGAACTTATGCTGGAAAACAACCGCAAGACGGCGACCAGTTACTGGGCCGAGCGCAGCAAGGATGCAGCCGGCGCGTAAGCGTCGATAGTCTGCTTAGGTGACTGTCGCCCCGGATGCTTTCAACGATGAGCATCCACGTGCATTGAAATAAATTTCAGTTTTCGAGAAATATTGCAAAATTTGTTTTGCGCTTTCGTTTTCTCTTCTACCCATCGTCTTGCAACAAAATTCGCCCCACGAAATTTCTTGCTGCCGCCCGAGGAAGGTGGCGCGTTGAGGGGCGCAAGGAGCACAGGGAGGAAAGAATGAAATCGAAGTTTACGAAGATTCTGGCCGTGTCGACCATCGCGGGAACTGCGTTGGTGTCGGCTCCGGTCTCGGCCGAAGGTATCATGTGCGAGCCAGGCGAGACCTATATCATGAACGTGATGGTCTCAGGCCATCCGTACTGGGTGCCGGTCTACCAGGGCTTCAAGCAGGCCGCCGCCGCCTTCGGCTGCGAGACGGTCTTCTCCGGCACCCCGGATTATGACATCACCAAGCAGATCGCGTCCTTTGAACAGGACCTGATCAAGCAGCCTGCGGGCATTCTGTTGCACCCAATGCAGTCGGACCCGTTCATCGCGCCGATCAACGCGGCGATTGAGGGCGGGACCGAGATCGTGACCTTCGCTGCCGACTCGCCGAAATCCAACCGCACGGCCTATATCACCTCCGACAACCTTGCCGAGGCAAAGTTCGCCGCCGAGGAGATCGTGGCGCAGGTGGGCGACAGCGCCGAATATGCGGTGCTGGAAAATCCCGGCCAGTCCAACCACGACCTTCGGGTGACTGCGCTGATCGACTATTTCGAAGCCAATTATCCAAACATGAAGCTGGTCGGCCGCCAGGCGACGAACCAGGACAGCAACGCGGCCTATAAGGCGACCGCCTCGATCCTGCAGGCGAACCCAAACCTTGCAGCGATGTGGATCCCGGAAGCCGGATCGGCGGAAGGCGCGGTTGCCGCGAAGCTGGAAGCCGGGTCTGACGTACTGATCATGCATGCCGACGTGACGCCGACCACGCTGGAGCACATCCGCGCGGGCAACATCCACATGTCGCTGAACCCCAACCAGGGCGTGCAGGGTTACATGGGCTTCATTGCGGTCCATCTTGCGAACCGGTCTGAAACCTTCGATCCGTTCAACGACTGGAAAACCTCCGGCTTCAACCCGATGCAGATCCCGTTCATGGACAATGGCTTCGCGGTCATCACCAAGGACAACGCGGACAGCTTCGACCTGAACGTCTATATGGAAGGGCGCGATCCAAGCTGATCGCCGACCAGACCAATGCAACGCTCCGTCCGCGCGATTGCGGGCGGAGCTATCCCAACCCAGATGCCCGGACAGACCACGCGATGTCAGACGAAACGGTTCTCCAGATCTCCGGCCTGAGCAAGTCGTTCGGACCCGTGAAGGCTCTGCGGGACGTTCAGTTCGAACTCCGCAAAGGCGAGATCCACGCCGTCGCGGGCGAGAATGGCGCGGGCAAATCCACCCTGATGAACGTGATCGACGGGATACTTCAGCCCGATAGCGGCGAGATCATCCTTGACGGAAAGCCGGTCACCATCGCGTCACCCACGGTGGCGCAGCAATACGGGATCGGCTTCGTTCATCAGGAGATCGCGCTCTGCCCGGACGTGTCGGTGGCCGAGAACATCTTCATGGCGCGGACGAATGCCAGCCGGTCCTTTCTGATGGATTATCGAAAGCTGGAACAGGACGCGGCGGAGGTGTTCCTGCAACTCAGCAAGATCGACCCCTCGGTCATGGTGCGGGACCTGTCGATTTCCAACCAGCAGCTGGTCGAGATCGCCAAGGCGCTGACGTTGAACTGCCGTATCCTGATCTTGGACGAACCCACTGCCGCACTGACCCTGGCCGAGTCGCAGGTGCTGTTCGGCATCATGCGCAAGCTGGCGGACCGGGGGATTTCCATCATCTATATCTCGCACCGGATGGTCGAGATATTCGAAAATTGCGACCGCGTGACGGTGATGCGGGACGGACAGTATATCACCACGCGCAACGTCTCCGAGATTACGCCGTCCGATGTGGTCAACGCGATGGTCGGGCGGGTCATCGACGAGCTTTATCCAGCGAAACAACCTGATGTCTCGGAGAAGATCATTTTTGAAGTGCGCGGCCTGAACGAGGAAACCCGGTTCCACGATGTCAGTTTCCAGCTCCGCAAAGGCGAGGTTCTGGGCATCGCGGGTCTGATCGGCGCGGGGCGAAGCGAGATCGCCCGTGGCATCTGCCGGCTGGAAGGCAAGGTGACGGGCGAGGTCTTTCTGAACGGCAACAAGCTGGACCTGCGGACCTATCAGGACTGCGCGGCGCAGGGGATCGTCTATCTGAGCGAAGACCGGAAGGGCGACGGGGTTTTCCTCGACATGCCGATTGCCGCCAATATCTCCGCCCTGCGGGTGGAACAGGTGGCAGACGGGCTGGGGCTGATCCAGTCACGCAAGGAAATGGCACAGGCGCAGCAGCTTGGCGGAAAGCTGAACCTCAAATGCGGATCGCTTTCCGACCCGGTCTCGTCGCTCTCGGGCGGCAACCAACAGAAGGTCGCGATTGCCAAGATGCTGAGCGTGGACCCGCAGCTGATCTTTCTCGACGAGCCGACGCGGGGCGTGGATGTGGGCGCGAAGTCCGAGATTCACCGCATCCTGCGCGACCTAGCGACGTCCGGCGTCGGCATCGTGGTGATTTCGTCGGAACTCCCCGAACTGATCGGTCTTTGCGACCGGGTCCTGGTGGTACGCGAGGGCCGGATCAGCGGTGAGGTCTCGGGCAAGACGCTGACCGAGCGGGATATTATGCGGCTGGCATCGGTCGTGGACGATGAGGACAGGATAAGGGTGGGCGCGAGATGAGCGATACCGTTCAAATCGAAAAGGCACTGCTTGAAGCAGGCGGCGTGGGAGACGGACTCATCCGCAGGCTGTTCAGGATGCGTGAAACCGGGCTGGTCCTTATCATTCTGGCGCTTTTCGTGCTGATGTCCTTCGCGTCGCCCTATTTCCTAACCTGGGCCAATATGCGGGCGATGTCGGTCGCCTTTGCCGTGGACGGGATCATCGTGATCGGCATGACGATCCTGCTGATTTCCGGCGGGATCGACCTGTCGGTCGGTTCAGTCACGGCTTTGGCGATGGTGATCGCGGGCTGGCTGTTCCTGAATGCGGGCGTCGATCCGTGGCTGGCCTCACTGATTTCGATTGCCTGCTGCGCCGGGATCGGTGCGGTCATGGGGTTCTTCGTGACAAAGGTCGGGCTGCATCACTTCATCGTCTCGCTTGCGATCATGGTCATCGCGCGCGGCATCTGTCTTCTGGGCACAGGTGGGCGACCCATCGGGCTCTTCACCCTGCCGCCCGACTTCAAATTCATCGGGCAGGGGTCGGTCGGCCCTATACCGGTTGTCATCCTGATCTTCGTCGTCTTCGTCGTTGCCTTCGACTTCATGCTGAGGCGGACAGTGATGTTCCGGAAGGTCTTTTACACCGGCAGCAACGAAAAAGCGGCGGCCTATTCGGGCATCAAGACGAAGAAGGTCATCTTCCTGACCACCACGCTCTGCTCGACTCTCTGTGGTGTTGCCGGCATCATCTACATGTCGCGCTTCGGCTCGGCCCAGCCGACCTTCGGCATCGGGCTGGAACTGACCGTCATCGCCGCTGCCGTCATCGGGGGCGCGAGCCTCAATGGCGGCTCGGGCTCGATCCTCGGCGCGATCCTGGGCGTGGTTCTCTTGTCGCTTGTCTCCAGCTCGCTCGCGCTCCTTGATGTCTCGGTCTACTGGCAGGACATCATTCGCGGCACTATCCTTCTTGCAGCGGTCACGATCGACCATTTCCTCAACAAAAGGCGCAGGTAGGGGCGATGTTGGACGAACGCAGGGATTTCGAACTGATCCGCCAGATTCACGCGGTTCTGGTGCTGCATTTCATCGAAGGTCTCAAGCAATCCGAGATTGCCGAGCGGCTCAACCTGTCGACCTCCAAGGTCAACCGGCTGATCACCCAGGGCCGCAGGGAAGGCATGGTCAAGATCGACATTGAAAGCCCGTTCCAGGCGCTTCTCGAACTGGAAGACGCGCTGACGAAAGCCACGGGTCTGAAAAGCGCCGTGGTCACGCCTTCGGTCGCGGGAAGCGCTGATACGACGCTGAACAGGGTCGGGCGCGCGGCGGCGAGCGAACTGGTCTCCTCCCTGCGCGACGGTGACGTGATCGCGATCACCGGCGGCAAGGCGGTCAGCGCCATCGTCCAGAACGTGGCACCGGAACGGGCAATGGACGTTACCGTCGTTCCGCTCACCGGCGGCGTACAGGGCAAGTATTACACCGACGTGAACCACCTGGCATCGCAACTGGCCGAGCGATTGGGTGGCACGCCGCTTTTGATGCACGCGCCGCTCTTTGCCGAAAGCCAGACGCAGCGGGACATGCTGATGGAAGTGGCCTCGATCCGCGAAATCCTCGACGTTGCCCGGCAGGCCACCGTCGCGCTTGTCGGTATCGGTTCCATCGAGCCGGAGGGGTCGAGCTATTATGACCTTTATCCGGTGCCCGAGGCAGACCGGAAGATGCTTGTCGGCATGGGGGTCGTAGGCGAGTTCCTGGCGCATCTGACCCATATCGACGGCTCGATTGCCAATTACGCGCTAAATTCCCGCCTTGTCGCCCTGCCGCCAAGCGAACTGAGCCATTGCAAACGGGTGATCGGCGTGGCCGCCGGGCCGGAGAAGGCATTGCCGATCCAGTCCGTGCTGAACGGCGGCTTTCTGAACTCACTGATCCTCGACGAAGACACGGCGCTGTCCGTGCTGGAAAAACTCAAAGGAACCGAGAATGTCGCATGAGATGCTCACCCGGGAAATCGGAAACTCTGGGATCGAGGCATCCGTCGTTGGGCTGGGGACCTGGGCCATCGGCGGCTGGATGTGGGGCGGCACCGATGAGGCGGCGTCAATCGCCGCGATCCATGCGGCGGTCGACGCCGGCATCACCCTGATCGACACCGCCCCGGCCTATGGGCAGGGCACGTCCGAGACCATCGTCGGCAAGGCGCTGGAAGGGCGTCGCGACAGGGTCGTTCTTGCCACCAAATGCGGGCTTGTCTGGCATACGCAGAAGGGCAATCACTTCTTCGACTACGAAGGCAAGCCGGTTCATCGTTATCTTGGCAAGGAGTCGATCATCCACGAGGTCGAGCAGAGCCTGAAGCGGCTGAAGACGGACTACATCGACCATTACATCACCCATTGGCAGGACCCGACCACGCCGGTGGAGGAGACGATGGAGGCGTTTGAGGCCCTGAAGACGCAGGGCAAGATCCGCTCCATCGGGGCGAGCAATACCGATCCCGAAATCGTCCGAGCCTATCTCGCTGCCGGGCAACTGGACGCGGTGCAGGAAGAGTATTCGATGATCAAGCGCGATCTCGAAGACCAGATGCTGCCGCTTTGCCGCAAAAACGGCGTTTCGGTTCTGAGTTATTCGTCGCTTGGGCTGGGCCTGCTAACGGGAAAGATCGGCCCGGACCGCGAGTTCTCCGGCGACGACCTGCGCAAGGATAATCCGCGCTTCTCGCTCTCCAACCGCGAAAAGGTCGCGCGGCTGATGGCGGCGGTTGAACCGATTGCCGAACGCCACGGCGCGACACTGGCGCAAACGGTGATCGCCTGGACGGTACAACAGCCGGGGATCACCTTCTCGCTTTGCGGCGCGCGCGACAGCCGTCAGGCCGAAGAAAACGCCGCGGCAGGTCGTATCCGTCTGACCGCAGAGGAAATTTCCGAGATCGAAACACAGGCCCGTACGCATTTGAACGAGCTCGATACCTGATCCGGGGCAGAAAGACGAAACCGCAACACCGCCGGGGCGCATTCCGGCGAATGGAAAAGATATGCCTGACCAACGCACAACAGCGCTGAACAAGATCCGCGAGCACGGGGCTTTCGATGTCCTTGTCATCGGCGGCGGCGTAAATGGCATTGGCGTCTATCGGGATCTAGCCCTGCAGGGTCTTCGCGTGCTTCTGGTCGAGCGCAATGATTTCGCGTCAGGATGCAGCGCCGCGCCTTCGCGGATGATCCACGGGGGGCTGCGGTATCTGGAAAACGGCGAGTTCGCACTGGTGCGGGAAAGCCTGCGGGAACGCGACATTCTTCTGAAACAGGCGCCGCATATGGTCCGGCCCCTGCCGACCGTGATCCCGATCACCTCGTATTTCTCGGGGATGCTGAATGGTGCCGCCAGTTTCCTTGGCAGTTCCCGCAAACCGTCTAGGCGCGGCGCGCTGCCGATCAAGATCGGGCTTGCACTTTATGACTGGGTGACACGCAAGGGCCGCGTTCTGCCCCGCCACCGCTTTCTGTCATCGCGCGAGTTGCGCGAGCGCTGGCCCGACCTGCTGCCCGCCGCGAACCGCGCGGCCATCTATCACGATGCCTGGATCTCGCACCCCGAACGGCTTTGCATCGAGCTTTTGCGCGATACCGAACGCGCGTCGCCCGAAGCCGTCGCGCTCAACTATGCCGAGGTGGTGGTCTCGGACGGGGCGTTGTCGGTGATTGCTGGAGAAGACCGTCTGGCGATCGAGCCCCGTATGATCGTGAACGCCACCGGTGCTTGGCTCGATGACACCATCGAACAACTCGGGGGGCACGAGGCGCAACGTCTTGTGGCGGGCACGAAAGGCTCGCACCTGATCCTCGACAATGCCCGGCTGTTCGACGCCCTTGACGGGCATATGTTCTATTTCGAGAACGGCGATGGCCGGATCTGCATCGTCTTTCCCTATCAGGGCAAGGTGCTGGCGGGTGCGACGGATATCCGCGTTGAACGGGCCGGGCGGGTGCGCTGCGAACCCGAGGAACTTGATTACATCCTTGGTGCGCTGCGCCAGATCTTTCCGGACATCGGGGTCACGCCCGAGGACGTGGTTTTCAGCTACAGCGGCATACGGCCCCTGCCGAAAAGCGATCACGGTTTCACCGGGCGGATCTCGCGCAGCCATGAGGTGCGCAGGCTTGAGGGGACCTTGACTCAATTCGCGATGATCGGCGGGAAATGGACAACGTTTCGCGCCTTTGCAGAAGATGCGACTGATGCCGTCCTCACTGAACTGGGGCGGACGCGCTCCAGATCTACCGATGATCTGCCAATCGGGGGCGGCGCGTCTTTTCCGGACCAACCGGCCGTTCTGATGGATGAGCTGGCCGGAAAGCACCGTGTTGACCCGGATCGGGCCGCGATGCTGATCGACCTGTTCGGAGCGAAGGCGAAAGAGGTTGCCGCCGAGGGCGAAGATGCAATGCGGCTGCCCGGCAGTCCTTTGACCGAAGGCGATATTCGCTGGATGATCCGGCACGAGTTTGTCGGGAGGCTGTCCGATATTGTGCTGAGGCGGACACCGTTGGCGATCACCGGCAGCGTCTCGATGGAGCTGATCGGGGTCATAGCCCAGATCCTCGCGGATGAGCGAAACCTGCCCCGGGCCGCTATCGACGATCAAAAGGCCGATCTCATGGACGAATTGAACGACTATCACGGCGTGACGCCCGATATGCTGGCGCAGCGCAACACGAACGGAGACTGATATGCGTGTAAACACCAAGGCACGAATGAACCGGCTGTTCACCAACGGGGGCTGTCTGGATGTCGCCATCGACCACGGAGTCTGCAACGAGCCGAGCTTCATGGTCGGTCTGGAGGATATGGCCAGCGTGATGGATACGCTGATCAAGGCGCGGCCCGACGCCATCCAATGCGCCTATGGGCAGGCGGACTTGCTGCAATCGCGGCCCGAGAAGGACAAGCCCGCGCTGGTGATGCGCATCGACATGGGCAACCCCTATAACGATCAACGGCACCGGGTGATGTGGTCCCAGCTTCAAAACCATGACGAGCCGATCCTCGGCGCGGTTGAGATGGATGCCGCCGCCGTGGTGGTGAACCTTTTCATGCTGCCCGACGAGCCGGAGCTGTTCCGGCAATGCGTCGAGAACATCAGCCGCGTGCGCGAGGATTGCCGGAAATATGGCATGCCGCTGATGATCGAACCGCTGGTGATGCTGCCCAACGATGTACGCGGCGGTTACCAGGTGGATGGCGACGCCGACAAGATCGTGACGCTGGTCCGGCTGGCCTCCGAGATGGGAGCCGATATCATCAAGGCCGATCCGACCGAGAATCCTGAGGATTTTCACCGGGTCATAGAAGCCGCCCGCGTACCGGTTCTGGTGCGCGGCGGCGGCAAGGAGGATCTGAAGACCGTGCTTGAGAAGTCCGCGAAGATCTTCGCGCAAGGGGCGAAGGGCATGGTCTATGGCCGCAACATCTATCAGCACGACAATCCCAGCGCGGTGGTCGCGGCGCTGATGGCAATCATCCACGATGGCGCCGACGGTGCGGCGGCATGGGACATATACAACCGTGCCTGAGGCCCGGCGATATTTCCTCGGCCTCGATGCCGGGAACACTGTCATCAAGGCGGTGCTGTTCGACGCGGACGGCCACCAGGTGGCGATGCACGCGCTGGACGGTCATTCGGTGACGCCAGAGCCGGGTCACGTGGAACGGGATCTTAACGAGCTCTGGGCGAATGCGCGCACGGCGATCTCGGGCTGTCTGTCTGCCGCCGGTATCGCACCGGGGGACATCGCGGCTATCGGATGCGCGGGACATGGCAACGGGCTGTACCTGCTCGACCGCGACGGTGCGCCGCTGACCGGTATCCAGTCGCTTGATGGTCGGGCCGCCGCATTGGCCGGCGAACTGGCGGAAAAGAACGGCGAGGCCTTGCACGCGATCTGCCTGCAAAGGCCCTGGCCCTCGCAAACGCCAACGCTATTGGCCTGGGTAAAACGACATAAGCCGGATCTTTTCGGAGCCACCGGTACGGTCATGTTTTGCAAGGATTTCATCACCTACAAGTTGACCGGCGAACGGGTCAGCGAAATCTCCGATATGTCGGGCGCAGGGCTGCTCCGGATGCCCGACTGCACCTATGACGACAGCCTGCTTTCGCTCTACGGAATAGCGGATGCGCGCGAGAAACTGCCGCCCATGATCCAGCCATGCGACATCGCGGGAAAGGTGACGCGGCAGGCGGCGGAGGCGACCGGTCTCGCGGAAGGCACGCTGGTGATCGGCGGCTATTTCGATGTGGTCTCCAGCGCGATGGGCTCGGGCGTTGTCCGGGCCGGGGAAGCCTCGATCATCGCGGGAAGCTGGAGCATCAACCAGGTGTTCTCCGAGGCGCCGGTCGTGGATCCTTCGGTCTTCATGATCTCCGGCTTCGCGCCGGGCCGTTTCGTCAACATGGACAACAGCGCCACCTCTGCGGCGAACCTTGAATGGTACGTGCGCGAATTCGTGGAGCGCGGCGGGCATCACGGTGACCCGTTCGGCTTCGTCAATGATCGACTGTCACAAGCTGCGCCGAGATCGGACGATCCCTTCTTCCTGCCCTTCCTCTACGGATCGGGGCAGGGTGCCGAGTATCGCGCCGGGTTTGTCGGGCTGGCGGGCTGGCATGGCGAGGGCCATGTCTTGCGCGCGATCTTCGAAGGCGTGATGTTCGAACATCGCCGCCATATCGGCGTGCTTGAAAAAGCCGGTCTGCCATTCGGCCACGCCGTCCTCTCGGGCGGCGGATCGCGCAGCCCGCACTGGCCGCAGATCTTTGCCGATGGTCTGGGCGTGCCGATCAAGGTGGCCGAGGCCGCCGAGACCGGGGCACTCGGGGCCGCAATCGGCGCGGCCATCGCTGTGGGCGAGGTTTCGGGATACGAAGAAGGCGTTGACCGGATGACCCGGACAAAGGCCGAATTGTTGCCGGACCCGGAGATGAAGACGCATTATGATGAAAGATACGCGGCCTATCTGGACCTGGCCGAACGGATGCGGGACTTTTCGGCACGCCTCGCATCGCGATAGACGGGACAGCCATGACCACGACCAACCGCCTCGACGGAGACTACGACTATATTATCATCGGCGCGGGCACCGCCGGCTGCGTGCTGGCCAATCGCCTGACTGCAGATCCAAAAAACCGGGTGCTGCTGCTCGAAGCCGGCAAGTCCGACCGTTACCACTGGGTGCATATCCCGGTGGGTTATCTCTATTGCATTGGCAATCCGCGCACCGACTGGATGATGAAGACCGCCGCCGAGCCGGGCCTGAACGGCCGCAGCCTGGTCTATCCGCGCGGCAAGCTTCTGGGCGGCTGTTCCAGCGTCAACGGCATGATCTACATGCGCGGGCAGGCGGCGGATTACGACCACTGGCGGCAGTTGGGCAATACTGGCTGGGGCTGGGACGATGTGCTGCCCTATTTCCTGAAATCCGAGGATCATCACGGCGGCAAGGCCGACCTGCACGGCGCGGGCGGTGAGTGGAAGGTGCAGAAGCAACGCCTGCACTGGCCGATCCTAAAGGCCGTTCAGGAAGGCGCGCGCGAGTTCGGCATCCTGCCGCGCGAGGATTTCAACGACGGCTCGAACGAGGGGTCCGGGTTCTTCGAGGTGAACCAGTCCGGCGGCGTCCGCTGGAACACCGCGCGAGGCTTTCTGGCGCCGGCGCGGAAGCGGCCGAACCTGCGCATTTTGACGGAGGCCATGACTGATGGCCTGATCCTTGACGGCAAGACGGTCACCGGAGTTCGGTTCCGGCATGGCGGTCGCAGTCTGGAAGCAAAGGCCAACCGCGAGGTGCTGCTGGCGGCAGGCTCGATCAACTCGCCGAAACTCCTTGAACTCTCCGGCATCGGGCGCGGCGACGTGTTGTCGCCTTTGGGCGTAGAGGTGCGGCACGAAAGCCCCGGCGTGGGCGAGAACCTTCAGGACCACCTGCAAATCCGGACCGTATACCGAGTCAGCAATGCGACGACGCTGAACACGCTGGCCAACTCCTGGGCGGGCAAGGCCGCGATGGCGCTGCAATACGCCTTCAACCGCTCGGGACCTTTGTCGATGGCACCCAGCCAGTTCGGCATGTTCACCCGGTCGGACGAAACGCAGGCCACACCAAACCTCGAATACCATGTCCAGCCGCTCTCGACCGACAAGTTGGGCGACCCGCTGCATTCCTACCCGGCGATCACAATGTCGGTCTGCAATCTCAGGCCCGAGAGCACCGGCAGTTGCCACATCACGACCACGGATAGCGATCCCCAACCGGAGATCCGCCTGAACTACCTCTCCGCCGAAAAAGACAGGGAGATCGCGGTGAATTCCGTGGGACAGGCCCGCCGGATCATGGGTGCGAAAGCCTTGGAACCCTTCGCGCCGCGGGAGGTTCTGCCGGGTCCCGCCGTTTCAACCCGCGAGGATCTGATACGTGCGGTGGGCGACATCGCCACGACCATTTTTCACCCGGTC
>JBNKHH010000081.1:0-9543 GCA_050290245.1 Silicimonas sp. | reverse complement strand
TCTTCGGCGAAAACCGCCTGCAAGAGGCACAGGGCAAATGGCCCGCCTTCCGCGAGAAATTCGACGGAATCGAACTGCACCTGATCGGCCCGTTGCAGACCAACAAGACCCGCGCCGCGATGGAGCTGTTCGACGCCATCCACACCGTCGACCGTCCGAAACTCGCCCACACCATCGCCCGCATCGCCGAGGAAACCGGCGCCTGCCCCGACCTCTTTATCCAGGTCAACACGGGCGACGAAGATCAAAAGGCCGGATGCAGCGTCGACGACGTGGACGCCTTGGTCGCCGAATGCCGCGAATTGAACCTTCCCGTCATCGGGCTGATGTGCATCCCACCGGTGGACGAGACCCCCAGCCTGCACTTTGCCCTTCTGGCCAAGATCGCCGCGAGGAACGGGCTTGAAAACCTGTCCATGGGCATGTCGGGCGATTTCGAACAGGCCATTGCCCAGGGCGCGACCCATATCCGCGTCGGTTCGGCGATTTTCGGTGAACGCGCGACCACCACCTGACCCAGATCAAGGAATGACCGCCCTCGGGTTCGCTAGATCACGGCGTGAAAAGGGGAACCCGCATGGCCTGCATCTATACCGAGCATGAGAATTCGGCCGTCGCCGAAGTCTGCATCCTGGGTCGCCTGACACAGTATGACATCGAGGACATTCTGCCAAAGCTTGCGGCCTTTATTGAAAAGAACGGCAAGATCCGGCTGCTCGAAGTTGTCGAGAGCCTCGAGGGAGTCAACCCCGGCGCCATGCTGGACGGCCTGGTTTTCGACGTCCGTCAATTGGCCAACATCACCCACGCCGCCGTTGTGACGGATATGGGCTGGATCGGCGTTCTGACCCGCGCCGCCAGCATGGTGCTTCCGATCACCATCCGGATTTTTCCCAATGCCGAATGGGACAAAGCCGCGGCCTGGGTGTCCACCGTCGACACTGAGCCGCAGATTTATTCGGTCAACTGATCATCTCTTTGATCGCGCCCACGTGGCTGCGATCCGCTGCCAGAACATCCGCGGCCAGCACGCGCGCCTCAGCCAGCGGATTATCGGTCAACCGGTCCACCAGGCCCATGGCCAGCGCCTCGTCTGCCGGGATTTTCTGCCCCGACATCAGGACCAGCTTGGCCCGTGCCGGTCCGACCAGCGCCGCCAACCGCTCCGGATCCGAGGGCTGCGGCAGGAAGCCTAGCTTCATCACCGGATAGAATATCTTGGCCCCCGGCGCGGCCACGCGCAGGTCGCAGGCCAGGACCATGCCCAGCGCGCCGCCCGCGGCCGTGCCATTCAGCGCGGCAATTGTCAGGATCGGCGCATCGGCGATCGCGCCCGACAACCGCTCCCAAACCCCGTCCGTGGCCAACCCGGTCCGCGCGGCCTCAAGATCGGCACCCGCTGAAAACACCTTGCCCCGACCGGTCACCACCAGTGCATGAATCGACGGATCGGCCGAGGCCTCCTCGACCTGCATCGCCAGCGCCGCCAGCATCTCGCGGGTCAGTGAATTGGCCTTCTCCTGCCGGTCGATGGTCAGGATGCGCAGCCCGTTTTCGGTCGTTACATCAATCATTGGATCAGCCCCACGCTGCGGCGAATGCCCTCGTCCCTCAGCGAGATCTCCTCACCCAGGAATTCATCTGCCTCGGCCCCGCACATCCACAACAGCGCCCGCGCCGGCCAGTCGGGCGGGATATGATCCGACCACTCCAGCTTGCTGACCGGGTTGATGCCGCTGACCTTGATCTCGCGCTGCATCTCGGTCGCCACCGTTCCGGGCGACAGCCCCATGATGCGCAGCCCCTTGCCGCGTGCCTCCTTGTCGGCCGAGCGTGTCAGCATCGCCGCGCCCGCCTTCGAGGCGCAGTAATGCGACCAGCCCTCGTAAGGTTTGCGCGCCGCGCCCGACGACACCGTGAGGATGGTGCCCGCACCGCGCTCGATCATGCCCGGCATGACAGCCCGCATCCCGTGGTAGACGCCCTTGAGGTTCACGTCGATCGCCAGCCCCCAGCCCGCCGGATCCGAGGTGGCAAGGTGCGAGATCGGCTCGATCACACCTGCGTTATTGATCAGGATATCCACCGAGCCAAAAGCCTTTTCCGCCTCGCCGATCAAATCTGCGACCGAGCCATAGTTGGCCACATCGCAGGGCACTGCCAGGGAATTTTTCCCAATTCTTTCAGCGATTTCCCCGATGGCTGCCATCCCTCGCGCCGCCAGAACCACCTTTGCCCCGGCCTCGGCAAAGACATCGGCAGCCGCTTCGCCGATCCCCCGGCTTGCCCCCGTTATGACAACGGTTTTGCCATCAACAGACATGATAGGGCCTCCATTTTGCCGCAGTGCGTGCTATCAGGGACACGCTTACCCTGTCTCTTATTCAGGGGACAACCTTTCCTTGACCCCACCAAGGCCGCCTTGGACTTTGAGCACGACCAAGAAATACCCACCCACCCAGTACCGGATAATTAGAATGACATTTTCCCGCACACTCACACTCACTTCGACCTTCGCGCTGCTCGCCGGGCCGGCAATGGCCGACCTGACCGCCGAACAAGTGCTTGAGGATCAGCTGAAGCAGATGACCATGTATGGTCTGACCGCCGAGGTCACCGGCCAGAGCCGCTCGGGCGATACGCTGACCGTCGACAGCCTGACTGCGTCGGCAACTATGCCAGAAGGCTCGTTCACGATGACGATGGGCGGAGCCGCATTTACCGAACAGGGCGACGGAACGGTCGTCATGACCTACCCGAACACCATTCCGCTGTCGATTTCGGGCACCGCCGAGACCGGTGAGGAATTCCAGGTCGACATGACCATCACCCAGACCGGCACGCAGAACGTCGCGTCGGGTTCGCCGGAGCAGATCCGGTATGACTTCACTTCAGACCAGTTCACGATGGCCAACTTCCGCATGGTCGAACCCGCCGAGGCGGCCGAACTGGACATGAACATGACCGTCACGGCATCGGCCATCGCCGGGTTCATGGAACTGGGTGGCGGCACGGTGCGGGACTATTCCGCCGACTTCAGCATCGGCACAGTCTCGGCGATTGTCGATATGACCGCGCCGGAGGGAGAAGAGGGCAGTTTCCAATTGAACCTGAACTCGAACGACATCACCTCGACCTACTCCGGCAGTGCGGCGCAGCAAAACCTGGGCGACTCGCTGGCCGTCGCGATTCAGAACGGCAACGCCGCCGACGGCACGGTGTCCTATGGCGCGACGACCTATTCTCTGGCAGCCGACACCCCGGACGGCAGCTTTGAAGGCATCGCCTCGATCGGCTCGGGCGACCTGGCGTTCAAGATGGACAAGAACGGCCTCGACTATGGCGGCGCCAACCGCGACGTCACCGTGTCCTTCGGCGGTTCGTCGATCCCCTTGCCGCCGATGACCTTCAAGATCGCAGAACAGGGCGGCCGATTTGCAATCCCGGTTGTTCCGGGCGAGGACGAACAAAGCTTTGCCATGCGCATTGCCCTTCTCGGGCTGGAAATCGACCCGATGCTGTGGGGCATGTTCGACCCTGCCGAGCAACTGCCTCGCGAGCCGGCGAACCTTGTGATCGACATGGATGGCGGGCTGGTTCTCAGCCAGGACGTCTTCGCGCCTGGTTTCGCCGGACAGCCGATGATGGCGCCTCCGGGCCAGGTGAATAATGTCAACATCAACGAAGTGCGCCTGTCCTTCGGCGGCGCCGAACTGACTGGCGACGGCGACATCATGATTGATAACTCGATGGGGATGCCGATGCCGACCGGTGTCGTGAACCTCATGCTGGTGGGCGGTAACACGCTGATGGATACGTTGGTCGGCATGGGCCTTTTGCCTGAAGACCAGGCCATGGGCGCACGCATGATGATGGGCCTGTTCGCCCGTCCGGGCGACGGCCCCGACACACTGGTCTCGACCATCGAGATGAAGGACGACGGCTCGATCCTGGCCAACGGCCAACGGATCAAGTAATCTGACCTGAAACACCAGGCCGCGCCAACGGGCGCGGCCTTTTCGTTTTGAAAGCCTGATTATGACCCACCGCCTTATTGCCGCCGCCCTTGCCCTCGCCGCAACCCCGGCGCTTGCTGACCTGACCGCAGAAGACGTACTTGCCGACCAATTGAACCTTTTGTCGGGTTACGGGGTATTCGACGTGGTGGCGCAAGGCAGGACCGACACCGCCTCCGGCCTGAAGGTCGAGAGTTTCGTCGGAACCTTCGAGGGCGACACAGAAACCGTTACTCTGACCATCGGCGGCGTGGAACTGATCGAACAGCCCGACGGCAGCGTGCGCGTAATCTATCCCGCCAGCCTGCCGATCTCGCTGGTGGTCGAACAGGCGAATGGAGACGTTGTCACCACCGGCACCGCCATCGAGCTGACCGACCCGGCGCACACGATTTCGGGCGACGCCAACACGATGCACCACGTTTTTTCCGTCACTGCACTTGCGATCAACGAATTGACCGTCGACCCGGTCGAAGAGTTGGAGATGGTCGACTTTTCCTTCGCCTACGCGCTTCAAGGCCTCGCGGGAGAGGTCAACCTCGACCGTGGCGCGATCGAAAAGCGCGACCTGGCTTTCGACATCGGCCAAATGAAACTGGTCACATACTTCAAAGTGCCCCAAGAGGCCGTGACGCCTGGTTCGGACAGGCAGCCCGGCGTGTTTGATGCCGACATGACCTTCAACGACGTCTCGGCTCGGATCGGATACGAAGGCACCGAGGTGCCGCGCCACGACCTGTCCATGACGATTGCCGGAGTCGACTGGAGCCAACTGATCGACGTGCCCGAGGACGACACGCGCGCGAATCTCTCCTTGTCCGGTGCCGATTTCGAATTGTCCTATAACATCGCCATGTCCATCGCCGCGATGGAGACCGACTATATCGCTGCCCTGCGCTCGGGTCAGGGGGCCAGCGCCAGCTTTGCAGCGGGCGATGTCGCCTATGACTTTGACGTCGACACGCCCGAAGGTCCGGTCAGGGCTCAGGTCGAAAGCGCCCGCACCGAGGCCCGGCTCGGGTTCGCCGCCGATGGCGTGTCCTACGCCGGGGGCGGCGCGGACATGTCCGTGACCCTGTCAGGAAACTTCCCTGAGTTTCCCCTGTCCAGCTTTGGCTATGCGCTGGACGCAGCCGAGTTCGAGCTGGCCATCCCGATCCTGCCGTCGGATGCCCCGCAGTCCTTCGCTGTCAAGTACCTGATCCACGGCCTCTCGATGCCCGGCGAGCTTTGGTCGCTGTTCGACCCCGCCGGGGAAATCCCGCGCGACCCGCTCAACCTCGAGATCGACCTCGACGGCACCACCCTGATCGCCGAAGACCTGTTCGAAACGACCGCCGAAATGCCGTTCTCCCGGACGCGCGGGCGACTCAACAGCCTGAAGCTGTCCGTTGCCGGGGTCGATTTCGACGCCGATGGCCATGCCAACGACCTTGGCACGCCTGAGGAACCCAAGGGCGAAGGCGTGCTGAACTTTACCCTGACAGGGGCGAACCGGCTGATGGACACGCTGATCGCCATGGGCCTGCTGCCCGAGGATCAAGCCATGGGCGCCCGAATGGGCCTGGCCCTCTTCGCGCGCCCCGCAGGTGATGACGTCCTGACCTCGACCATCGAGTTCACCGAGGACGGTTCGGTCACCGCCAACGGCCAACGCATCAAATAGTGCGGCTCAGCCCTCGCGCTGCTCGACCACGGTCTGGAAATTGGTAAAGAACTGGTCCGCCAGCTTCTTGGAAAAACTGTCAATCAGCCGCCCGCCCAGCTGCGCCAGCTTGCCGCCGACCTTGGCTTCGACCTCGTAACTGAGCCGGGTACCGTCGCCCTCGGGCGCCAGCGTTACCAGGGCCGCGCCCTTGGCGAATCCCGCAGCGCCACCCTTGCCCTCGCCGGTCAGCCGGCAGCTCTTGCCAGGGTCGATATCGCTCAACTGAACCTCTCCCTTGAAGGTCGCCTTGACGGGTCCGACCTTTTGAACGACCACCGCCGCGAACCCCTCCTCGGGGGAACCGGTCAGCTCCTGGCAGCCCGGAATGCATTCCTTCAACACCTCGGCGTCCAGAATGGCCGCCCAGACGGTTTCGGGCGATGCGGCGATGGTGCGGTCTTCGGACAGGTTCATGGGGTACTCCTTGGCGATACCCCCCGGTGTTGGACATCAACGCGGCGAAGTCAACACGCACACTCCTCGCTTGAAGCCCCGGCCTGCAGGTCTTAACTCGATGACCATGACAGATCTTTCCGAATTGACCGAGGCGCTTCTCACCGCCGCCACCAAGGCCGGGGCCGAGGCCGCCGACGCCATCGCCACCGACGGCAGCGCGATTTCCATCGAGGTGCGCGACGGCGCGCTGGAACAGGCCGAACGTGCCGAGGGAATCGAGATCGGCCTGCGCGTGCTAATCGGCAAACGCCAGGCCAGCGTGTCGGCTTCTGACACCTCGGTTACCACCATCGCCGAGATGGCCGAACGCGCCGTCACCATGGCGCGCCTCGCTCCCGAAGACCCCTGGATCGGCCTCGCCGACCCAGACCAGCTGGCCACGGACTGGGACATTGCCGCGCTCGATTTGTACGAGGACGCGTCCGAGCCTTCCCCCGCCGCACTGGAAGACGCCGCCCGCGCCGCCGAGGCCGCAGCCGCCGCCGTTCCCGGTATCTCTCAGGTACAATCCTCGGCCGCCGCCTATTCCCGCAATCGTCTGCACCTTGCCGCCACCAACGGCTTTTCCGGCGGCTACACCCGCTCGACCCATTCGCAATACGCCGTCGCCATCACCGGCGAGGGCACGGCCATGGAACGCGACCACTACGGCGAGGCCCGTATCTATCGCGCCGACCTGCCCTCGCCCGAGGAAATCGGCCGCCTCGCCGCTACCCGCGCCCTCGAACGCGCCGGGGCGAAAAAGCCCAGGACCGGCGCCTACCCGGTCCTGTTTGACGAACGCGTCGCCGCCAGCCTGATCGGTCATCTCGTCAGCGCCGCCAACGGCTCGGCCGTGGCACGCGGCGCCTCCTGGCTCCGCGACCGGCTCGGCGAACAGGTTCTGCCCAAGAGCCTTTCGATTACCGAGGACCCGCTGCGAGCTCGCGTCTCGGGCTCGAAACCCTTCGACGCCGAGGGTCTGCCCACCGCCGCCCGCGACATCGTGAAGGACGGCATTCTGACAGGCTGGACGCTTGATCTCGGGACCGCCCGCCAGTTGGGCATGACCTCCACCGCCAACGCCGCGCGCGGCACCTCCTCGCCGCCGCATCCCTCGGTGACGAACCTCGCACTGACCCAGGGTTCCGACACCCGCGACGACCTGATCCGCGACATGGGCACCGGGCTTCTGGTCACCTCGATGATCGGCTCGACCATCAATCCCAACACCGGCGATTATTCGCGCGGGGCCAGCGGTTTCTGGATCGAAAACGGAGAGATCACCACGCCCGTCAACGAATGCACCATTGCGGGCAACCTCCTGGACATGCTGCCCACGATCCGCCCCGCCAACGATGCACGCACATGGACCGGCCGCGTCGTGCCCTCGCTCCTGGTCGAAGGCCTGACCCTTGCCGGCGACTGACCTCTACCTTCTGACCGAAACCGCCCGCGAGGCTGGCGAGATCGCGCGCAGCTTCTGGCGCGATGATCCCCAAGTCTGGGACAAGGGCGGCGACGATCCGGTGACCGAGGCCGACTTTGCCGTCGACAAGCACCTGAAAGCCCGCCTCCTGGCCGCCCGCCCAGACTATGGCTGGGTCAGCGAGGAAACCGCCGACGACATGGCCCGGCTCGATCGCTCCCGCGTCTTCATCGTCGACCCCATCGACGGCACCCGCGCCTTCGTCGCGGGCGAGCCGACCTGGGCCCATTCGCTGGCCGTTGCCGAAGAGGGGCGCATCGTCGCCGCCTGCGTCTACCTCCCGGTCCGCGACAAGCTCTATCTCGCCACACTGGGCGGCGGCGCCACGCTGAATGGCGCAGCCCTGACGGCCACCACGACGGAGGGCCTCGATGGAGCCACCGTCCTCAGCCCCAAGGTTTCGTTCCGCCCCGAGTTCTGGGTCGACGGCCCGCCGCCTGTCACCCGCCATTTCCGTCCGTCGCTGGCCTATCGCATGTCGCTGGTGGCCGAGGGTCGGTTCGACGCCATGATCACCCTGCGCCCCGCCTGGGAATGGGACATTGCGGCAGGAGCATTGCTTGCGACCGAGGCCGGCGCCACCGTCACCGACCGCTCTGGCAACCCGCTCCTGTTCAACAGCCCCGCACGTCAGACCGCCGGAGTCATCGCTGCTGGCGCATCGCTGCACCAGGGCCTTCTCTCGGCGCTGGTTCCCAAATAGGCGAATTTCAACGTAGCGGCGCGCGCGCCTACCGAACGTTGCGTCATTCCCAGAACGGTACCGCCGACGGCGCACGGTCGAAGGCAAGGTAAAACTCGTCCAGCTGCGGCGGCAAAATACCTGCTTCGGACATCTGCACATGCGCTTGCCCCCGGTGATGGATCTGGTGCTGCGCCAGGTGCAGGATCACCGCAGCCACATCCTCTTCAGCCGGGCCATTCTTGCGCTCCGTTACACAACTGGCAGCAAGCCTACCGGGCGTCAGACGGGTACAGAAATTTATGAACCGCGCATCCGCCATGGCCTGCAACGTGCCCAGATCCACCGGATCGCCAACCTCTTCGCGGTCAAACACCGACCGCCCCCGACCGCCCTTTTCCAGCGCGTCCAGGTAGAACAGATCAACCTCGTAGGTGTGGTTCAGCGTCTGGCAGATCGATGGAAAAAACCCGGTTCTCGGCGCGCGGAACTCGGCCACGGACATCTCTGCAATCGCCCGGTATAGCCGCGCATTGGCCCAGGCGTTGTTCTCGGCCATCTTCACCCATGGGTCCGATCCCGGCGCAGTCATGTCGCCTCCGGATAGTTGTGGACAGGCAAGGCAAAGCTGTGATTCCGTCTTTTCATGAAACAAACCTACACCCCGTGGCTCGTCACCGCAGCCCTGATCGTCGCCTCGGCCGCATGGCTCCTCTGGATCGGCCGCGTTCCGATCTGCGAGTGCGGCTATATCAAGCTCTGGCACGGCGAGACCATGTCGTCGGAAAACAGCCAGCACATCTCTGACTGGTACACGCCCAGCCACGTCATCCACGGTCTCGCCTTCTATGCCGCGCTCTGGTTCTTCGCGCCAAAACTGTCGCTGGGCTGGCGACTGAGCATCGCCACGCTCATCGAATGCGGATGGGAAATCCTGGAAAACTCAGACGTCATCATCGAGCGATACCGTGCCGTAACGATCTCGCTCGATTACTACGGCGATAGTGTCCTGAATACGGTCTCGGACGTGCTGGCCATGGTCTTCGGCTTTTGGCTCGCTCGCGTCCTGCCGGTCTGGGCCAGCGTGGCACTCGCTCTCTTTTTCGAGGTTCTGACGGCAATCGTCATCCGCGACGGCCTCATCCTGAACGTGGTGATGCTGCTATGGCCACTGGATGCCATCCTGGAATGGCAGGCGGGCGGGTAGATGGGG
>JBNKHH010000080.1:0-89230 GCA_050290245.1 Silicimonas sp. | reverse complement strand
GCTTCCTCGAGGACGCCATCGAGATCGACGTCGACTGCGTCTCAGACGGCGAGAACGTCATCGTGGCCGGGATCATGGAGCACATCGAGGAGGCGGGCGTCCACTCGGGCGACTCGCAGTGCTCGGTGCCGCCGCCGACGCTCGCCCCGCACGTGATCGACGAGATCCGCGCCGCGGCCGAGAAGCTGGCGCGCGCGCTCGACGTCGTCGGCCTGATGAACGTCCAGTTCGCGGTGCAGAACGAGCAGGTGTTCGTGCTCGAGGTCAACCCCCGCGCCTCGCGCACCGTTCCCTTCGTCGCCAAGGCGACCGACTCGGCTATCGCCTCAATCGCCGCGCGCCTCATGGCGGGCGAGAAACTCTCGGCCTTCCCGATCGCCCCGCCGCACCAGCCGGTCTCCGACGACGTGACCATCCCGATGAACGACCCGATGGCGCTCGCCGACTTCCGCACGCCCTGGTACTCGGTGAAAGAGGCCGTCCTCCCCTTCGCCCGCTTCCCCGGCGTCGACACCCTGCTCGGCCCCGAGATGCGCTCGACCGGCGAGGTCATGGGCTGGGACCGCACCTTCGCCCGCGCCTTCCTCAAGGCGCAACTTGGCGCAGGCACCATCCTGCCCACCTCCGGCACGGTCTTCGTTTCAATCAAGGACACCGACAAGACCGACGAGATCATCGAGACCGCCGAGATTCTCCACGAATTGGGCCTCAAGATCCTTGCCACACGCGGCACGGCCAAGTTCCTGACCGACAACGGCATTCCCTCCGACATCGTGAACAAGGCCTACGAAGGCGGACGCACCATCGTCGACGTGATGAAAGACGGCGAAGTGGGCCTCGTGATCAACACGACCGAGGGCGCGCAGGCCATCGAGGACTCGCGCTCGATGCGCAACGTCACCCTGATGGACAAGATCCCCTATTTCACCACCGCCGCCGCCGCTCATGCCGCTGCGCTGGCCATGGTATCGCGGGACGAGGGCGAACTGGACGTGCGCAGCCTTCAGGGGTGAGACTCGGTTCGGCGCAGCCTAAGATCGTGACTTGCACATCCATGGACAAAAGCCGCGTGAGGCCGGGCGTCTCACCGGCCCCGGCGCCGCTGGCCAGACCGTGGTCTTGAGGGCATTCGCGCAGCCTACAACGCGACCGTCTCAGCCTTGATCAACGTGCCAAGATAATCGCGCGTTTCCCGATCCCATTCGGCCGGGTCTTCGTTATGCGCCACGCGGGCATGAAGCTCGACCAGCTGCCACAGCTCGTCCTTGGTTTCCGCGACCATACTTGCAGGACAGGCCTCCATCCCTTCGCAGTCCCGGCAGGTGTATGAATATGCATGTGCCATGACGCATTCCTCCCCTTCGTCATGGCTTTTCTTAACAGATCCCGAAAGTTTCTCAAAAAAACGCCCGGCCGCCGGCCATCGTCAATCGAGCCTTGCGCCAAGGATCGGGCACGGAGGTTTTATCTTGCCGAAAATACGCGGGTCCCGCCCCGTCCCCAAAGCCGCGGAAACGGCTTCAAAAACGCGTTCACCTTACGCTCCTGCCATACGTCTTGCTGACACTCTGCGGACCCTTTTTGTTGCCAGCCGTATCAACACCTTCTCACCGGCATTCTGGGCAAAGCATCCACCGGGATCGTGCACGTAACCTCGCGATAACGCCTCACTCCAGCATCCAGGTTCCATCCGGCCAGAACGCGTGGAACGCGAAGGCGAACATGACATCATGCGGCACGTCCTTGCCCGCGCCGTCGCGCACACGGATTGTCCCGACGTCCTTGCCCGCATCAATCCGGGCCGAATCCAGAGCCGAGGCCTGACCGCTCTCCCAGGACAGCACCACGCCGGCCTCATGCAGTTGGCCCGCATCACGCAGCCGCGACACCGGCCAGGCCTTGTCGCCGACGCGAACAACACGGACCAAGGGAGGAATGCCGTGGGGCGGCATTTCACCCGAGTATAGGAAAGGTCGTGTCGAAGAATCGTAGGAAACGTAAGGGTTTCGTCCATAGCTGCGCGGCCAGCTCGGCTGGTCCATGACGAGGCCGTCAGGGTTTCTCGCCTTGAACTCGGCCCAGCTTTCCATCCAGCTTGGAAGCTGTTTCAACTCCCTTCCGGTGTAGGCGCCGACGATCCCGGTGCCGATGGCTTGCTGCCACCAGCTTTCGGTCTGACGGTCGTACATGACCATGTCCGAGTTCCTCAGTTTCCCGGACACGCCAAAGGACAGAACCCGCCCCCCGACCCGGCGATCAAACGTGAGACCCGAATTGCAAAGGGGGCAGAACGTGACCGCAACAGGCACCCCGCCGACCTCGTCATTGACGATCTCGTGCCACGTCAGATAACGGATCGGATAGGCCCTTGGAACCGAGCCTTCGATCTCGACCGCAATCACCGGCTCACGATCGCCAATCCGCACCTCGCTGGAAACGTTTATGAAACTCGGATCGTCCAACGCCGGAATGCCGTCCTTGGGCGGCCCGCCTGACAGGATCTCTCCCCAATGTTCAATCGAAGTCGTAGAGAAATCCGTATCGGGCCACTCGTATTTCCAGAATGACGGTTCGGCCGAAACCATGCCCCCGGCCATCAGACCCGTTGCCAAAAGAACTCCGCGAAGAAAACCCATGGGGTACCTCTCTTTTTTCGGGCAAAGCGTTGCAGATGGCTGTGCCCAAAGCCTAGCCCCCCTCACGCGGGATTGAACGACGGCGAGCAAGCTTGCACAGGCGTTGTACAGCGGTCATGCTGAATTCATGGAGGCGGATCTCACATCCCAACTCGCCGATTTCTGGAATCAGGCAATGGTCCAGGGACGACTTTTGTTATTGCCATCAAGGCTTTATCAGATAGGAATCCTGTTTGGCTGCATCCTGCTGGCCATCGGTCTGAACCGATGGCTGTCGCCACGGCTCCACGAATGGATGCGCAGCCTGGAAGGCCGCCCCAAGTGGCAGCTGCGCGGGCTGGTCTTGCTGCATCGTCGGTTGGGGTTGTTGCTGTTCACGATCCTGATCTGGATCGCGGCCTGGTCGATGAGCGCGATCACGCCATTCATCTCGCGTCGCTTTCTGCTCGAGCTGGCTGGCACAATCTCGATCGCCGTCCTACTTGTCGGCTTTGCCGCCCGACTTGTGCGCAACCGCCTTCTGAGGCGCGTTGTGACCTGGTCACTCTGGGCCTACGTCACCCTTTATTACCTCGGACTTGTTGATGAGGTTTCCCGGTTCCTCGACAGCATTTCGCTGGATATTGGCGAGTTTCACCTCTCGATCCTGTCGGTCATCCGGGCGCTTGCCGTGATCGGCATCCTGTTCACCGGCGCCCGCATGGTGACCCACAGCGCGACCACACGTATCCGCTCCAACGACGACATTTCACCCTCGATGCAGGTGCTGGCCGTCAAGTTCCTGCAAGTCGTATTGTTTGGCGCGGCTTTCTTCATCGGCCTCAAAGTGGTCGGCGTCGATCTCACCGGCCTTGCCGTACTGTCCGGTGCCATCGGTGTCGGGCTTGGCTTCGGTCTGCAAAAGGTGGTGTCGAACCTGGTTTCGGGCGTGATCATCCTTTTGGACAAGTCGATCAAGCCGGGCGACGTCATTTCGATCGGAGACACCTTCGGCTGGATCAACGCTCTGGGCGCGCGCTATGTGTCGATCACGACGCGAGACGGACGCGAATACCTGATCCCGAACGAGGACCTGATCACCGGCCAGGTGGTCAACTGGTCCCATTCAGACGATTTCGTGCGCCTCGACATCCATTTCGGTGCGTCATATGGCGACGATCCGCACAGGGTACGCGAACTGGCGATCCAGGCCGCAACCAGCGTCGATCGCGTCCTGTCCACGCGCCCGCCGGTTTGCCATATCACCGGCTTTGGAGACAGTTCGGTGGATTATGTCCTGCGTTTTTGGATCATCGATCCCACGGGCGGGCTGACCAATATCCGCGGCAATGTCTACCTGGCGCTTTGGGACGCATTTCATGCCGCGGGCATCAACATCCCCTTCCCGCAGCGCGAGGTGCGCATCCTCAGCCAGGAACAGGCTGCTTCGCCGGCTGTTCCAAAGGACGGACCCCCTCAGTAGTGGGTCCGCACATGTGCGCGTTCGGGGGTATCCATGTGGGGGATTGCGTTGAAACCGGCCAGGATGGTCTCGTCGTCATGCACCCGTAAACGGTGGATTGACGTGTTCCAGATTGGCAGCATGACGCGGCTCATCTTCATCATGTCCAAATCCAGAAT
Organism: Silicimonas sp.; assembly: GCA_050290245.1. Taxonomy (GTDB): domain Bacteria; phylum Pseudomonadota; class Alphaproteobacteria; order Rhodobacterales; family Rhodobacteraceae; genus JBNKHH01. The sequence continues at coordinate 84,974 of JBNKHH010000080.1, read as the reverse complement.
GTGGCGCAGGACCATGCCGATCACCCCGCCAGAAGTGACGCACAACAGGCGCCGCCCCGGAATAGCAGCCTCTCTCAACAACTCGCCGATCCGCGCCTCGAACCTCTCATAAGGCTCGGCTCCTTCGATCTCGGCGGCTTGCCAGGCGGCAAAGACCTTCGGCATGTGATCGGCAAAGGTTTCTCCCGTCGGCAAAGGCTCTCCCTTGCGCTCATGCAACTGCTGGCTCAGCGTCAGGTAATCAAGCTCGTTCAGACGCGCATCCTCGTCTGCCGCAAAGCCCATGCCCGCCACAGTCTCGCGGTGCCGCTGCAGGGTACCGGAAAGAACATGATCGAATCCATCTTCATGGATGCGCATCCATTCGCCCAGCCATTTCGACTGTAAATGCCCGGTCTCGCTCAACATGTCATACTCTTCCTCGGTCACCGCGCCCGAATTGGCCTGCCCATGGCGGACCAGGATGATTTCGCCCATGCATCTCTCCTTTGAATGGCCTGCCTACCCCTTGTACTCCGCCTTGCCAATCACCCTGTGACCGGGTCGTAATCCGCGTATTTCGGGCAGGACAGGGCAACGGGGCTTGACGAAACCCGGCCCTTGGCCGACACCGAATTCCATGACAGCCGCGCACCTGACCATCGACCTTGACGCCGTGACCGCCAACTGGCGGACGCTGAACGCCATGTCGTCAGACCACGTCGAAACTGCAGCCGTCGTCAAGGCGAACGGGTACGGGCTGGACGCAGGACGCGTTGCGCGCACTCTTGCTTCTGCGGGCGTCCAAAGCTTCTTTGTTGCCGTGGCCGAGGAAGGAGCGATCGTCCGAAAGGCTGTGGGGAACGCGGCCGACATCTATGTATTTTCTGGGCACATGCCGGGAGACACAGAGATCATCAGAGCCGCAGAGCTCATCCCTCTGTTGAACGCCCCCGAGCAGGTGGTCCGCCATTTTTCCGAGGCCCCGGGCCATTCTTTCGGCATCCAGCTAGATACGGGCATGAACCGGCTTGGCATCGAACTCGACGACTGGGACGCCCTGAAAGACGAACTGATGGACGCCGGCCCTCGCCTGGTGATGAGCCACCTTGCCTGCGCCGACGAACCCGGCCATCCGATGAACGCCCAGCAATTGCGCACGTTCCACGACATGACCGATGGCATCGCACATCGCCGGTCCCTCGCGGCGACGGGTGGCGTCCTGCTTGGTCCCGAATACCACTTCGACCTGACTCGTCCGGGCATCGGCCTTTATGGCGGAGAGCCCTTTGGCGAAGCGAAGCCCGTTGTCCGGATCTCCGCCCCCGTCATCCAGACCCGGCTGGTACGACCATTTGAAACAGTCGGATATGGAAACACCTGGACCGCCAGCGTAGAAACCACCGTCGCGACCATCGCTGCCGGATATGCAGACGGGCTGATCCGGGCCATGGGACCAAAAGCTCGTGTCTGGGCCGGTAATACCCCTTGCGACGTCGTAGGCCGGGTTTCCATGGACCTGATCACCGTGAATGTCAGTCACCTCGACGAGGTGCCTGACAATCTCGACATTTTGGGCCCGAACCAGGGAGTCGATGCCTTGGCCGACGCGGCCGGCACCATCGGCTATGAAATCCTGACGTCCCTCGGTGGCCGTTACCAACGCACCTACAAGGGTGGCGCGTGAGCCTTCTTGCCACCATAGGCCGCACGGTCCTGGCGCTTCTCGCCGCCGTCGGGCGCGCCACGCAGTTCGCCCTGGACACGATCAGCCACCTGGCTCGCCCCCCCTGGTATCCGCGCGAGTTGGGACATGCCCTGATCCAGATCGGATACTTCTCGCTGCCCGTCGTCGGCCTGACCACGATCTTCACCGGCGGTGCCCTTGCCTTGCAGATTTACGCTGGCGGCGCACGGTTCTCGGCCGAGGCGGTGGTGCCCCAGATCGTTGCCATCGGCATGGTACGCGAACTTGGCCCGGTGCTGGTTGGCCTGATGATCGCCGCCCGCGTGACCTCGTCCATTGCTGCCGAAATCGCGACGATGAAGGTCACCGAACAAATCGACGCCCTTGTGACCCTTTCCACCAACCCAATGAAATACCTGACGCTTCCCCGCGTTCTGGCGGCCACCATCGTTATGCCGATCCTTGTCGGCGTGGGCGATGTGATCGGCATTCTGGGCGGTTATTTGGTCGGGGTGAATCGTCTCGGTTTCAACGCGGCCACATACCTCAGGAACACCGTCGATTTCCTTGAACCGCTCGACATCGTGTCGTCGCTGACAAAGGGCGCCGCATTCGGCTTTATCGCGGCGCTCATGGGTTGCTATTTTGGGATGCAGTCCGGCAGGGGAGCCCAGGGCGTAGGCCGCGCCACAAAAAGCGCCGTCGTCGCCGCCAGTGTCCTGATCCTGGCGGCAAACTTCATTCTTACCGAACTGTTTTTCGCGGCATGATCGAGCTTTCCCAGGTCCACAAAGCCTTCGGGCCAAAGCACGTGCTTCGCGGCGTCGACCTGTCCATTGGGCGGGGGCGCAGCATGGTGATCATCGGCGGATCCGGCACTGGCAAATCGGTCCTTTTGAAATGTGTCCTCGGACTGATCCAGCCCGACAGCGGCTCGATCTTGGTGGATGGGCAGGACGTCACCCGCCTGCGCCAGGGCTCGTCCGAGCGCGACGCCTTCCTCGCGCGCTTTGGCATGTTGTTCCAGGGCGGTGCCCTGTTTGACAGCCTGCACGTCTGGGAAAATGTCGCCTTCCGTCTGTTGCGTGGCACGCTAAAACGCCCCAAGACCGAAGCCCGCGAAATCGCCATCGAAAAGCTGCGCCGCGTGGGTCTTTCGCCCGACGTGGCCGACCTTTTTCCGGCCGAACTCTCAGGCGGCATGCAGAAACGCGTGGGCCTTGCGCGCGCCATCGCCGCCGAGCCAGAGATCATCTTTTTTGACGAACCCACCACGGGCCTCGATCCCATCATGTCCGGCGTGATCAACGATCTTATCCGAGAGATCGTCGTCGAAATGGGCGCTACCGCCATGACGATCACCCATGACATGACCAGCGTCCGCGCCATCGCCGACGAGGTCGCCATGCTCCACGGCGGAAAGATTCGCTGGACCGGGCCGGTGGCGCAGATGGACGACAGCGGCGACCCCTATCTGACGCAGTTCATCCACGGCAGCGCCGAAGGCCCCATCGAAACCCTGAGATAAAGGGAATTCTGGCACCTCATTGCACGGCTGCAACAATCTGGTTCCAAATCGGAAACAATTTGAGACTCATCACGCTTTTTTAACCAAAATGCCGACTTATGCTGCCTGGGGTGGCAAAACGGAGTCGCAGAATGGACATCCTGAGCCAGTTTTTTGCGCTTATCTTTAGGGGATTCATGATCCTCTTGCCGTTAACGACGGGCTGGTTGGCACTGCGTCGACTGATCCTGTCGCGCAGCTCGAATGCATGGGTCTACGCGTTTGCCTGCCTATTTGCGGTGGCTACGACAATCGGGCTGGTGCCGTGGTCTCTGGGAATTGCTCAGACTAGCTGGATATTCCTTTTCCTCGCTGCCTTCTGCCCGACCGTCTGGCTCGGGGTGATCATGCTGTGCGACGGCGCAAGCCTGTCGCGCTACGAGGCCGCCGAAGACAATACTGCGACCTTCCGGTCGCGCCAGGCTGCTCCCCCCCTAATCCTGGAAAACCCGGATTGGCCCGGCGACCCCATGCCTGTCTTCCGCCACCGCTCAAAGGCCGCTCAGAACGAGGCCGACGGCACACCGAATGCCCCTCCGGAACCCGAGGTACGCTCTATCTTGGCCGTGGCTCGGGACATGCGCGGGAACAAGACATCGCAATCCAGGCGTCCGAAATTGTTGCCGCCTCCGGATAATGTGGACCTGCCGTTCCTGACGCGGACCTAGCAGCAGGTCGAATCCGGTCGTCTGGGCAAAGTGCATTCCGATTTGACTGCTTGTTTCGCGCGGACAGTGCGGGCAAGAAGGCCCCATGGCAAAGTCCCCTTCATTCTCATGCACGAATTGCGGAGCGGTCCATTCAAAATGGACCGGTCGCTGTGATGATTGCGGCGCGTGGAATTCGATCACCGAAGACACTCCCCTATCCGCAGGCCCGTCCTCAAAGGGACTGGGATCAAGCCGGGGCAAGGTTGTGCCCCTGGGCGATCTGGCAACCAAGGACGCGCCCCTGTCGCGCACGGTATCGGGCCTCGGTGAACTTGACCGCGTGCTGGGCGGCGGCCTGGTCCCCGCATCAGCCGTTCTGGTCGGCGGCGACCCCGGTATCGGCAAATCCACCCTCCTGTTGCAGGCTGCGGCCGCCTTTGCTGAAAAGGGATTGAAAGCCGTTTATGTCTCCGGAGAAGAGGCCGCAAGCCAGGTCCGCCTGCGCGCGCAGCGCCTGGGGCTGACAGATGCGCCCGTCAGGCTCGCGGCGGAAACAAACCTCAGAAATATCCTGACAACGCTGGAAAAAGAGGCACCCGACCTCGCCATCATCGATTCAATTCAGACCATGTGGCTGGACACGGTCGACAGCGCCCCCGGATCGGTCAGCCAGGTGCGTAGCACCGCGCACGAGTTGACGACCTTCGCCAAGCGCAAAGGTATCAGCGTCATCCTCGTCGGCCATGTCACCAAGGAAGGCCAGATCGCCGGTCCCCGAGTGGTCGAGCATATGGTCGACACGGTCCTTTACTTCGAAGGCGAGCGCGGCCACCAATTCCGTATCCTACGCGCGGTGAAAAACCGCTTTGGTCCCGCCGATGAGATCGGTGTTTTCGAAATGACCGGAGCAGGCCTGTCTCAGGTTTCCAACCCCTCGGCTCTGTTCCTGTCGGACCGCGAGGCGCAAAGTCCCGGCTCGGTCGTTTTTGCAGGGATCGAGGGAACCCGTCCAGTCCTGTGCGAAATCCAGGCCCTGGTCTCGCCGGCACCTGCCGGTCAGGCCCGCCGCTCGGTTGTCGGCTGGGACGGAAGCCGCCTGTCAATGATCCTGGCTGTTCTCGAGGCGCGCTGTGGCATTCCGTTCGCCGGTCTCGATGTCTATCTGAACGTCGCGGGGGGCCTCCGCATCAGCGAACCTGCTGCGGATCTGGCTGTGGCAGCAGCGCTACTCTCTGCCCGTGAAGACGCGGCGCTGCCGCAGCGCACTGTCGTTTTCGGCGAAATCAGCCTATCAGGAAGCGTAAGACCGGTCGGCCAGACGGAGACCCGGCTGAAAGAGGCGGTAAAACTTGGCTTTACCGCCGCAATCTTGCCGGACCGCAGCAAATCGGGAACAGTCGCAGGCGTCGAGGTGCAAAAGATGCCCGACCTGGCGGCATTGGTAGGCGATATTTTCGGGGCCGGATAAGGTTTCGGGGGCAGAAAACGAGGCGAGACTCATGGAAGGCTTCACTATCATCGACGGCATCGTGGCGATGGTCATCATCCTATCGGCCGTCTTGGCATATTCCCGTGGTTTCGTCCGCGAGGCACTTTCGATCGGCGGATGGGTTCTGGCAGCGGTTGTTGCCTATGTCTTTGCGCCGACGGTTGAACCGCTGATGAAAGAGGTCCCGGTTCTCAAAGACTTCCTTGGACCGTCCTGCGAACTCTCGATGATTGCCGCCTTTGCGGGCGTATTTGCCGCAGCACTGGTTGTATTTGCCGTCTTCACACCGCTCTTTGCGGGTGCCGTTCAACGCTCGGCGCTCGGCGGAATCGACCAGGGCCTGGGCTTTTTGTTCGGCGTTGCGCGCGGCGTGGTGCTGGTTGCCATCGCCTTCATCGTCTACGAGCGCGTGATCGTCTCGGACCCGATCCCGATGGTCGATGACAGCCGCACGGCAGTGGTCTTCAGCCAGGTCTCGGAGATGCTGGATGAGCGCATCCCCAATGACGCCCCAGGCTGGATTGCCGCCCAGTATGACGCGCTGATCGGCAAGTGCGCACCCGCACCAACCGAAGGCTGAATGGCAGAGCCCGAATCTCCATAAGGACAAGACAAAGCGCTCGGCCCCGGCCGGGCGCTTTCGGTTTCCAAGGCAGCAAAATCCTGGAAACAAACTGTTTTCGATACCCAAACACTAAAATTATGGCATTTTCGCCATCTGGCTCAAGCATCCCCCAACCCCGCTATTGTCCCCAAAGCGTCAACAACTCGGCCGGAATCTCTTGATTTCAAGTCCCCCCACCACGCTGCACCGCCGCATTGTTTCCCCATGATCAGAATGGCTCCAATCCTGCCACTTTCTCAGGGCAGGCCCGATCACAAACTCGCCCTGATGCTGATTATTTCCGCCCAACTGCTGCCAATCACCTAGGCGATACATGTTTCTGTAAGCGGGACCGCGGTGGTTCCAAGGTGCCGCGTAATGAGTGAGTGAGTTGGGCGTCGGGATTGCTGAAAGGCACCCGACGCCTATTCCCAAGGGCGGTGATGGTGATGTGTTTTCCGAGTTTGCCCACGTAGTGAGTGCCGCCAGAATGGCTTGGTTTTCCCAAAGGCCCGCAGCCGTCCCTGCGGGCCTTTGGCAATTTTTGGCGAAAGCGGCATTTCCTGCCCTCGACCCCGTGACACTTCCGTGACAAGCCGATATGTAAGTCACGTTGCTGCCAACCAGAGTCACCGGATGACCGAACAGACACTGCCTCGCCCGCTGACAACCGATCCCTTCGATGACGATAAACTGCGCGAGGAATGCGGTATTTTCGGCGTGATCGGCGTTGTCGATGCCGCGAATTTCACCGCGCTCGGACTTCATGCCCTGCAACACCGCGGGCAAGAAGCCGGGGGAATCGTTACATACGAACCCGAGGGCGGCTTTCACTCGGACCGAAAGTTCGGTCTCGTGCGCGACAATTTTACCCGCCCCACCGTCATGGACAACCTGCCTGGCAACCTGTCGATCGGCCATGTACGCTATTCAACCGCCGGCTCCAAGGGCGCGACGCAGATCCGCGACGTCCAGCCATTCTTCGGTGAGTTCTCCATGGGCGGTGCAGCCATCGCCCACAACGGCAATATCACGAATGCCGACTCGCTGCGCCGCGAGTTGATCGAGCGCGGATCAATCTTTCAATCATCGTCCGACAGTGAATGCATCATCCACCTGATGGCGCGCAGCCTCCAAAAGACCGTTCCCGAACGGATGAAAGATGCGCTCCGCCGCGTTGAAGGCGCTTTCTCGGTCGTCGCCATGACCCGGACTAAACTGATTGGCGTGCGCGACCCGCTGGGCGTGCGCCCGCTGGTTCTGGGCCGCATTGGTGACGAAGGCTGGGCGCTGGCATCCGAGACCTGTGCACTCGACATCATTGGCGCCGATTTCGTGCGCGAGGTCGATCCCGGCGAAATGGTCGTCGTTGAAAATGACGAGGTCACATCGCATCGCCCGTTCGAACAAAAGAAGCCCCGCTTCTGCATTTTCGAACATGTCTATTTCTCGCGCCCCGACAGCACACTGAACGGCAGGTCGGTCTATGAAACCCGCTCGGCCATCGGCAAGGAACTGGCCAAGGAATCGCCTGTTGAGGCAGATCTCGTCTGCCCAGTCCCGGACAGCGGCACGCCTGCCGCCATCGGCTTCAGCCAGGAATCCGGCATCCCCTACGCCATGGGAATCATCCGCAACCAGTACATGGGCCGGACCTTCATCGAACCGACCGAGCAGATCCGCAACATGGGTGTGCGGTTGAAACTCAACGTCAATCGCGCCCTGATCAAGGGCAAGCGTGTCATCCTTGTCGACGACAGCGTCGTGCGCGGCACCACCTCGCGCAAGATCAAGGAAATGATCCTTGATGCCGGCGCGGCCGAGGTCCACTTCCGCATCGCTTCACCGCCCACGGCATGGCCATGTTTCTATGGTGTCGACACACCGCAGCGCGAAAAACTCCTCGCCGCGACCATGAGCGAAGATGAAATGCGCGATCACCTCGGCGTTAATTCGCTGAAATTCATTTCGCTCGATGGCCTCTACCGCGCCGTGGGCGAGTCCATGGGCCGTGACCCCAAATCGCCTGCCTATTGCGACGCCTGTTTCTCGGGCGAATACCCGGTCGCCCCCTCCGACCAGATCGAAAAGGGCTTTGCACTCAAAGCCGCGGAATGACACTCGACGACGATCCGCGCTGGCTCCGCTTTAACAATAGCGAGACCCCCTGCCCGTGCTGTGGCAAATCCTTTTCCGGCGTCTTTGACATCGGCTACGATCACCCCGGCGCCTGGAACCATGGCAACCGAGCAGCCAGCGGCCTCGACACCCTAACCAGGGGCAACGACTTCCTGACCTCCGACCTCTGCGGCATTGGAGAGGACCGTTACCTCCGCTGCATACTGCCCATCCCAATCATTGGCACGGACCAGCGTTTCGCCTTCGGCACCTGGGGCAGCGTCACGCAGGAAAACTATAACCGCTACGCTGGCGAAGACCCGGATTTCGACGGCTGCTTTTCATGGATGGTGAATTTTCTGCCCTGGATCGAAAACAAAAGCGCCGTACCCTGCGACCTTGTCCTCGGCGGCAAGGGGATGCGACCGATCCTTCAGGCCCACAGCGAACACCCGCTCGCCGACCTCCAGGACAATGGTATCACCTTCGACCAGCTTCTGGACATATACGACGCCGCCGGCCAGGACGTCCGCCGACATCTGACCGCACACTAGCCTCTTCCTCTTATCATAAATTCTCGGGGGAAGTCCGGAGGGGGCAGCGCCCCTCCGGCGGATCGACGCGCATCGCGCGTCGAAACCCCTGTTGACCAATCCGCCGGACCTCGCCAAACAAGGGCAAAACCGGAGCAGACATGGCCACGCCAGCCCCCTTTTCGCGTTACGAATTCCTGATCGCCTGGCGCTACCTGCGCGCCAAGCGGGCTGAGGGCGGCGTCAGCGTCATGACCTGGATCTCACTGATCGGCATCACGCTCGCCGTAGCGGCGCTGATCATAACGCTCGCAGTCCGCGCGGGCTTTCGTGACGAGTTCGTCTCGACCATCCTCGGTGCGAACGCCCACGTCACGGTCTATTCCACGGCCTACCAGACCGAGACCGGCGCGATTTCCCGTGTTATCCCCGACTATGCCGACTGGGCCGAGCGCCTGCGCAGCGTCGAGGACGTCACCCGCGTCGCGCCCCTGGTCAAAGGCCAGGTCATGGCTGTCTTTCGCGACCAGAACACCGGCATGGAAGTCTTTGGAATTGCTGCTGAAGATCTGACCGATATTCCCCGCATCGCCGACCCCGAAACTTCGCTTGGGTCGCTCGAAGACTTTGACAACGGCATTGCCATCGGTCGCGAGGCCGCCCGCTCGCTCGGTGTCGGCATCGGAGACGTCATCCGCCTGATCAACCCCAACGGCGTCAAGACCCCGTTTTCAACCAGCCCGCGTATCAACGAATACACCGTCACCTACATTTTCAACTCGGGCCGCTACGACATCGACAAAACCCGCGCCTACCTGCCCTTTGCCGAGGCTCAGACCTATTTCAATCGCGACGGCGTGGCCGACGAGTTGGAGGTCAATGTCGTCAACCCCGAGAATATCGAGGCCATGACTCCGGCTCTCACCGCAGCCGGTGGCGAAAGGGCGCTGTTGTGGACCTGGAAGGACAGTGCCGGAGGCTTCCTGCGCGCGCTAGAGGTCGAGGACACAGTCATGTTCGTCCTGATGAGCGTCCTCGTTCTGATCGCGTCGATGAACATCATCTCTGGCCTCGTCATGCTGGTGAAAAACAAGGGCCGCGACATCGGCATCCTGCGTACCATGGGACTGACCCAGGGGGCGATCATGCGGGTGTTCTTTCTGACTGGTGCCCTCGTCGGCACCCTCGGCACGATCTTTGGCGTGGTCATCGGCTGCCTTTTCGCCATCTATTTCGACCAGATCCTGGCCTTCGTAAACGGTGCTGCAGGCGGTGGAGTATGGGAGGCCTCGGTGCGCGGCATCTATCGCCTGCCCGCCAAGCTGGAGGCAAACGACGTCCTCGCGGCCATAAGCCTCTCGCTGATCCTCTCATGGGGCATTACCCTATTTCCTGCCCGCCGCGCGGCGCGCATGAACCCGGTGGAGGCGCTGCGCTATGAGTGACGCCCTGACGCTTGACGCCATCTCGAAGACCTACAACGCGGGTAAACCGAATGCCCTTTCCGTACTGGATGGCGCCTCCCTGAACCTGAAAGCCGGTGAAGTTGTCGCCCTCGTCGCCCCCTCGGGTGCAGGCAAATCGACGCTTCTCCACATCGCAGGTCTCCTCGACAGCGCTGACACGGGCCGCGTTCTGATCGGAGGCACTGACATGACCGGCCTGTCAGACGCTCGTCGCACCGCCGCCCGGCGCGAGGATGTGGGCTTCGTCTACCAGTTCCACCACCTCCTGCCCGAGTTCTCGGCCGTCGAAAACATCATCCTGCCGCAGCTCGCCAACGGCACACCGTCCGCAGAGGCCCGGGACCACGCGATGAAGCTCATGGACCGGGTTGGCGTTGCTCCCCGCGCTGACAACCGTCCCGCCGCCCTTTCGGGTGGAGAACAGCAACGTGTCGCTTTCTGCCGCGCCCTGGCGAACAAACCCCGCGTCCTGCTTGCCGACGAACCGACCGGCAACCTTGACCCGGCCACCTCGGACACCGTTTTCGACGCGCTGATGGAACTCGTGCGTGAAACCGGCCTCTCGGCCCTGATCGCCACGCACAACCCCGAGTTGGCTGCCCGCATGGACCGCACGCTGCATCTCGACAGTGGCAAGCTCGTGTAAAGGCTGGGAATGCCGCAAAGGCACCGTCCCGGTTTCTTTCAAACAAATCGCGCGCCTCACGCTTTTTGCGTCAACGCCACGCCCGCAGCCATCAGTGCAATGCCCGCCGCCCGGCTGAAACTCAAGGGCGACACCCGTGCGCCGAACAGCCCGAAGTGGTCGATAAGAGCCGCTGCCACGAGTTGCCCCAAAAGCACGAAGAAGATGGCATTTCCAACCCCGAAGTGCGGCGCGATATACGTCACGGACAGGACATAGAAGGCAACCAGAAGCCCCCCCAGGAACAGGTGCTTTGGCTGGGCTGCCAGGTGGCGCACCGCCTCCGCCCCGGTCATCGCCACCACGCCGCCGGTCACCAGCACTGCGACCAGGAACAGACACAATGCAGCAACCGCGGGGCTGCCGATCCGCGCCCCGAGCGAGGCATTCAACGCCGCCAAAAGCGGGATCCCAATCCCGGCAAGAAACATGACGGCGGCATAGGCAAGATTTGGTGACATGCTCTCTCTTTGCACCGGATTTGCTCTGGATCAAGGCTCTGCGGACTCCTGCGCTACATGATACGATGAAACAAAAGGACATCCCATGCGTGCAATCATGACCTTTCTCGCCATCGCCCTTGCCGGCCCCGCCCTCGCCGGGGATGCCGAGGACGGCGCGGCACATTTCGCTGACTACTGTGCCACTTGCCACGGAACCAAGGCCCGTGGCGATGGCCCGATGAACTCTCTCTTGACGGTCCACGCGCCTGACCTGACCCGGCTCACGACGGGCAACGGCGGCCAGTTTCCGGCGGACCGCGTGGTGCGCCGCATCGACGGCACCACCGAGGTGCAGGCCCACGGCGGCCCTATGCCGCTCTTCGGCCTCCTGCTCCAGGGGCCGTCGGAGGCCATCGTCGCTCCCGACGGCAGCGAGATCGTTGCGCCTGAAGCCATCGTCCAGATCGCCGCCTGGCTGGAAACCATACAGGAGTAAGCCACATGCGCCTGAGCCTGATCCTGACCCTGCTCGCCACACCTGTCTTTGCGGAACCCGATACGGCTGAAGGCCGTCAGGTCTATTTCGGCCACTGCGCCGGATGTCACGGAGCCACCGCCAAGGGTGACGGCCCTCTCGCCGAACTCCTGGTCGCGCCGCCGCCCGACCTGACCCGGCTCTCCGCTTCCAACGACGGCGTTTTCCCAACCTTCCGGGTCGTCCGCCAAATCGACGGGCGCGATCCGCTTTTGGCCCATGGCGGCGAGATGCCCCTCTTCGGCCGCCTCTATACCTTTCCCGACAGCGCCATCGCCTCGGAAACCGGCCAGCCGATCCTGACGGCCCAACCGATCGCCGACGTCGCCGCCTGGCTGCAAACGATCCAGGAATGACCCTGGTCGACGGATCAAGACTTGCCGAAACGTTTTCCAATGCGGACCTTTCATGGGTCCCACACCTGATCCACCGTTCGGTTCTATCAATCGAAAGGTGAGTCCAATGAACTGGCAGCAGATCAAAAACAACCGGGGCGAGATCACTGACGACGTACGGCCAGACCTTCAGGTCTGGCTTTTTCCTTTGACGAAACCGCCCCGCCGACTACGCTCACGCCAATACACCATGGGGGATGAACATGATTTCCAACGACGAAATGGCCGCCCGGGCCGAGGCCTATGCCACGGCATGGAGCTCGAATGACCCCGAAGGCGTTGCCTCGTACTATGCCGAGGACGGAGAGATCGCGATCAACGGCGGCGACACGCTGAAAGGCCGCGCCGCCATCGCCGAGATGGCCGCGGGGTTCTATGCCGAGTTTCCCGACCTCAAGGTCTATTGCGACGACTTCCGCCTTGCCGGCACCAATGCACTCTTCGCCTGGACGCTGGAAGGCCACCACTCCGAGACCGGCAAGCACGTCAAGGTGCCCGGCTGGGAGGAATGGGAACTGACCGACGCCGGCGAGGTCGCCGTCAGCCGTGGCCGTTTTGACGCCGAGGAATATGACCGTCAGGTCCGCGATGGCTTGTAGAAATCCGGCGGCGCGGTCCCGAAGACGAGGGATCCCGCGCTCCGCGCCGCCGCCCCGGTCTATTTGACCTTCTTGCCGGCGATCGTCGGGTCGGACTTGTGGCCTGTGGTAGCCGTGGCCAGCACCTTGGGCTGGACCTTCTTCGGCTTCTTGGCTTCGCGGTGACCGCGGTTCTTTTCCTTGGACATATGGTCTCTCCTGAACACCCCGCGCGGGGGTAAAATGCGTCAGAAGATCAGGGTTGCCTGAGCGAGGCACAGCTCAGGGCGATGATCCCTTTGGGCAGCAGAGCGACGCCCTGCGCGGCGGAATCTCTGCTTGTTTTGTGAGTCGCGCAAGAGGGATATTGTGGCGAGGTTGTCGCCCAATTCCGAAAATCCGCGGATAAGCAGAGTCACACTTCTGGATATGCATCCCAAAAATGATTGTTGATTTCCCCAGACTGATGGTAAACGCGAACCTGCCGAAAGACCTCATCTGCGTCAGCGTTTTCATCGCAAAGCCGGTTAGCTGCCGACCAATCTACGGCCATTCTCAATCGAGCTTGAATAAGAATAACACTTTCAGTTTCATCATTTGTCGACAGTTGGATAACGCCAATACCATGCTGAGACGATAGCATCCTCAACTCATCGAGAGTTCCAGAACCAGTTATTTCCGCCGCAACTAAATATCCCATGTTTGCCCAAGCCGAATTGCTCAATGCTTGAAAATAAACCTCGCGCACATTAGAGCGATTTATCAGCTTCTTTACTTCGAAAGACCAGAGCCTCGTTTCTGTATCCGACCGCGAACTAACTAGTTGTCTGATTGTGTCCGACCAACTATGGCTGAGGGCTTCAAATCCGATCAAATCGGGATATAACCAATGGTTGCCTTTTGGCCCATTCTTGTTTTTTGATTTCTTCTCATCAATCCTTCTCGGATATACAGAATGCTCGTCTGCTAAGTATCTAGCAAGTCTTGGGTAAAGGTCATGTTCGCTATAGATTTCGTTGCCGCTAGTTGTGCTTTCTTGTTCGACTGCCTCGACTTCTTCCGCCTCGGTCAAAGAAGTATAATAATATCTCCGTGGCCGTTCCTCAGTCATCCTCAAATTCGGATGTTTTTCAATTGAATACTTATTAGATCCAATCTCCGATTGGACTTGACCAATCATTTCAGCATCCCCACCTCCTCTCAATATCGGGTTTTTGCTGTTCTTTCTCTTTTTATCCACCCAATTTGGATTTTCGGACACAACAGCTTCTGCAAGCGCACGCCCGGACATCCGCTCCCCATCCCGATTTTTTAATGCTGAAGCGATTAAATCAACTAATCTCTTATCTTTCAAACATCCAACTCCTCCACAAACCGCGCGTTCTCCTGAATATACTGGAACCGCAACTCCGGCTTTTTCCCCATCAACCGCTCGACCAGGTCGCCGGTCTCTCCCGGCACGTCCTCGTCGATCGTCACGCGGATCAATGTGCGTGACTTCGGATCCATGGTGGTCTCTTTCAAATCCTTCGCATCCATCTCGCCCAGACCCTTGAACCGCTGGACGTCGATCTTGCCCTTGCCGCCCAGGCCCTTGGCCATGGCGGCCTCCTTGGCCGCATCATCCGCGACGTAAATCCGCTTGGCCCCCTGCGTCAGGCGATACAGTGGCGGGCACGCCAGGTACAAATGCCCGTGGTCGATCAAGGGCCGCATCTGGCTGAAAAAGAACGTCATCAACAAGGAAGCGATATGCGCCCCGTCCACGTCGGCGTCGGTCATGATGATGATCTTGTCATAGCGCAGGTCGTCGACGTTGAACTTGGTCCCCATGCTGACGCCAAGCGCCTCGCACAAATCCCGAATCTCCTGGTTCTGGGTCAGCTTGGACGACGCCGCCCCCAGGACGTTCAGGATCTTGCCCCTGAGCGGCAAAAGCGCCTGGTTCTCGCGGTTCCGCGCTGCCTTGGCCGACCCGCCCGCGCTGTCGCCCTCGACCAGGAACAACTCGGTCCCCTCCCGGCTTTTCGCGGAACAGTCGGTCAGCTTGCCCGGCAGCCGCAGCTTTTTCGTCGCCGACTTGCGCGCCGTCTCCTTCTCCTGCCGCCGCCGCAAACGCTCTTCGGCCCTAAGCACGAGGAAATCCAGGATCGCCCCCGCCGACTTGGTGTCCGACGCCAGCCAGTTGTCGAAATGGTCGCGCACGGCGCCCTCGACCATCCTGGCCGCCGCCTCGGTCGACAAACGGTCCTTTGTCTGGCCCACGAACTGCGGCTCGCGGATGAACACGCTGACCAGGGCCGCGCCCCCCGTCGCCAGGTCATCGCGGTTGATCTGAGCGGCCTTTCTGTTGCCGACCAACTCGCCATAGGCGCGGATACCCTTCAGAATCGCCGCCCAGAACCCGGCTTCGTGCGTGCCCCCCTCGGGCGTCGGCACGGTGTTACAGTACGACTGGATGAACCCGTCCCTGCTGGGCGTCCAGTTGATCGCCCATTCCACCTTGCCCGGCACGCCGTACTTCTCCTTGAAATCAACCAGACCGGAAAACGGCTGATCGGCATAGGTCGTCGCCCCGGACAGGGTCTCGGACAGGTAATCCGACAAGCCGCCCGGAAAATGGAACACCGCCTCCTGAGGCGTATCCCCGTCGGCCACCTCGGATTTCCAGCGGATCTCGACGCCCGAGAACAGATAGGCCTTGGACCGCGCCATCTTGAACAACCGCGACGGCTTTAGCTTGAGCGAGCCGAAAATCTCGGCGTCTGGATGGAAGGTCACCGTAGTTCCCCGCCGGTTCGGCGCCGCGCCGATCTTTTCGGTCTTGGTTTGCGGGATACCCCGCGAAAACTCCTGCGCCCACAATTCGCGATCCCGCGCCACCTCGACCCGCAGGTGATCCGACAGGGCATTCACAACAGAAACACCCACCCCGTGCAGGCCGCCCGAGGTTTCATAGGCATCCCCTTTGAACTTCCCGCCCGAGTGCAGTTCGCACAGGATTACCTCAAGCGCCGATCGATTTTTGAACTTGGGGTGCGGATCAACTGGCATTCCCCGACCGTTGTCACGGATGGTCACGGAATAATCGGCATTGAACTCGATCTCGATCCGGGTCGCATGCCCCGCAACCGCCTCGTCCATCGAGTTGTCCAGAACCTCGGCCACCAGGTGATGCAGCGCGCGCTCGTCGGTCCCGCCAATGTACATGCCGGGACGCATACGCACCGCTTCCAGCCCCTCCAGTACCTCGATTGAGGAGGCATCATAGGTGCTGGGTCCGGTCGCGGAGAGAAGGTCGTTTGCCATGTATCTGCTCTTGGTATTGTGTCTCGTCCAACCTATCCCACGACAGATAGCGTCGCAACGTGCATCACCCGCATCTCGTGCGCTTCCGCCTCCCGTTCATGGGCAATCACGCAAACTCCGGGCGGACATTGACGGGTATCAAGGCTGCGCACTGCAACTCCGCCATAATTATCTTGCCACACAGACATCTGCACTTCTTGGGAGGAGGAGAATCATGATGCTACGTTTCGTTTCCGCAGCCATTTCCGCCATTGCATTTGTGCTCATCGCTCCACCGTCACACGCCGAGGAAAACACCGGCACGACGATTGAAAGTCGGCTCATACTGGCCTTCAAGGCCCCCGATGCCGCAGTGCAGAACATGCTGCCGGAAGGCTGGACCAGCCTGACGCTCCCCCAGGGACCGCTGGCAGGCTCGAACATGCTGATAACGTTGATGGATCGGCACCTGATCCTCGACGCAGACGGAATGCCGAAAGTCCCTGCCTTCGGCCCGACAGCAGCGCTATTTACCTACGCGGTGAAAGAGGGTGAGAAGGGCGCTCGCGGCTTCGTCGTGCGCACGTACGAAGAGCCGCCATTGACCGATCCTTATTCGACATCGGTCCAAGCAGATATCGAAAGAGTGTACAGCCTGAAAGACGCAGGCGACGCCGGTCGTTCAATATCCGAAAGCTGGACCATCTTGCCGACCACCGGAGGCGAAATCACTATCGAGTTGTCCAGCGCTCTAGGCGGTTATCTCTGGTCGACAGATCAGACAGCTCAACCCTATTCCGCAACTGTTCCCGA
Source organism: Silicimonas sp. (assembly GCA_050290245.1). GTDB lineage: Bacteria > Pseudomonadota > Alphaproteobacteria > Rhodobacterales > Rhodobacteraceae > JBNKHH01. The sequence continues at coordinate 68,144 of JBNKHH010000080.1, read as the reverse complement.
GTTTTCACGCATCTACCACTATAACCAATTGGTCAGCCCGCTCATGAGCAAGGCAGCAGGTCGTGAATTGAACGGGAAAATCTCGGTCACGCTGAATGATCCTGAGATCGCGAACCTGTTCGACGGCACCGAGGCCCTGGTCGGCATTCTCTCGATCCCGCAATACCAGCGAAAGATCACCAAGCCCTAGGACAGGAATACCGAGCGAAACCAATCGGACCGGCGAAGCATCGTACTGTGCCCGCCGGTCTGTTCATTTGCGCCTAAACCATCCTTTGGCGGTATCCGCGCCGTGCTCGACGCTGTCGATCATGGGATCAACGCGCCGGTGCCAGAAATTCCGCCACAGCCGCCAGATGGTGATCAGGATGATCGCCAGAAGCGTGCAGAAAATGATGTTGAACCAGGGGATCAACCGAACGTCCGGCCCGGCAACCGGTTTGATTGACAGGGCATTTGGAAAGATCGACAGAAAGGTGTTCCGCCAGCCATAGTGGCGCACCGCGACCCATTTGGTCGTATTCTCCCCCGATACCATGTCGCGCGCCTGGGCCTGGAGGTTTGCCGTGTCGAACTTGAAATAGGGTGGCCAGCCCCAGCCTGTGTCCTCGTTGCGATAGACTGCCGATTTCCCGTTCGGGCGAATGGCCTCAATGAACAGAACGTCCCGGTTCTGAGTATTCACCGCATCCCCGACGCCAGCGGTCTGCCAGAAAAAGGAATTCGTGCCGAAATCGACCCGCCTCACTTCCGTGTTGACGATACGTACAATATCCCGGTCAGGCAGGTTGTAATGCAACACGCCAACCAGAAGAGCGAGTAACACGATGCGAAACGTCCAGCGAATATAGCTCATGGGTCACCTCTCACCCCTCCAGATAAGACTGATGCACTGCGTTTCACAAGGGCTTCACAGTGTCGCGGCGCCGTGCCACCCTCTGTCCCATGAGACTTGAAGGGAAAACAGCCATCGTGACCGGTGGTGGTTCGGGGTTTGGCGAGGGCATTGTCCGTCGCTTTATCGAAGAGGGCGCGCGGGTCGCGGTTGTAGACATCAACGAAGAGGCCGCCGCGCGCGTCGCCAAGGAATACGGTGGCATGGCCATCGGTTGTGATGTCTCGTCCTCGGCTTCGGTAAAAGACATGGCAGAGGCCGCGATTGGGATGCTGGGCGACTTAGACATCCTGGTGAACAACGCGGGGATCACCCACCTGCCGGCCCCTCTCGAGGAGGTCAGCGAAGAGGACTTCGATCGCGTCCTTGCCGTCAATGCCAAGTCGGTCTTCCTGACCGCCAAACACCTTGTCCCCGCCATGAAGGCGCGTGGTGCGGGCGTCATCGTGAACGTGGCCTCGACTGCCGGCGTCAGTCCGCGCCCGAACCTGAACTGGTACAATGCCTCCAAGGGCTGGATGATCACCGCCACCCGGACCATGGCCGTCGAACTGGCGCCCTTCGGTATCCGCGTCAACGCGGTGAACCCCGTGGCCGGCGCGACGCCGCTTCTGCCCTCTTTCCTTGGCGAGGACACGCCCGAACGCCGCGCCGCCTTCTTGTCGACCATCCCACTGGGGCGCTTTTCGACGCCCGAAGACATCGCCAATGCAGCGCTTTACCTCTGCTCGGATGAGGCCTCCCTCGTCACCGGGGTCGCCATGGAAGTCGATGGAGGCCGTTGCATTTGACGCCGGGGCCTCGCAACCTGATCACAGACGTTCCGGGCCTGAGTGTGGGCCAGGCCCAGAATGACAGGATCAAGACCGGCGTCACGGTGGTTGTCGGCGATAATCCGATGGTTGCCGGCGTCCATGTTATGGGCGGCGCTCCGGGCACCCGCGACACCGATCTTTTGGCGCCCGACAAGACCGTCCAGCGGGTGGATGCCCTGGTTCTGTCCGGGGGGTCCGCCTTTGGCCTCAGCGCCGCCGACGGCGTCATGGCGGGCCTCAGAGCCGAGGGCCGGGGTTTTCTTGCGGCGGGGCACAGGGTGCCGATCGTGCCAACGGCTATCCTTTTCGACCTCGCCAACGGCGGCGACAAGGGCTGGACCGAGACGCCCTACCCCGACCTGGGCCGAGCGGCCTATGACGCTCGAGGGTCGGAGGTCGCGCTCGGCACCGCCGGAGCGGGAACCGGCGCCACCACGGCCACCCTCAAAGGTGGGACCGGATCGGCATCGGCGACGCTCGCGTCTGGCGCCACGGTCGGTGCACTCGTCGCCGTCAATGCCTTGGGAGAAGTCACCCAGGGCGACACTCCGCACTTCTGGGCCGCGCCCTTTGAACAATCCGACGAATTCGGCGCCCTCGGACCGGCCCCCGGCCTCGCGCCGGGACCACGCAGCAAGGCCGACAGCCCACAGAACACGACCATTGCCGTGGTTGCGACCGACCTGATCCTCTCCAAGGCCCAGGCCACCCGCATGGCGACAGCGGCCCATGACGGCCTCGCCCGCGCCATCGTGCCAGCGCACACGCCTCTGGACGGAGACCTGATCTTCGCCGCCTCGACCGAGAAACGCCCGGCCTGCGAAGCCGACCTCATGGCCCTTGGCCACGCTGCCGCCACTTGCCTCGCCCGCGCGATCGCCCGCGCCGTATACCTTGCAAGCGCGCAGCCGGACGATACCCTTCCTACATGGATGAAGAAATACGGTCAATCGACTGAAATATAAATTAAATGAACCTTTCTCGCCGGTGAAACTGCCGGGGCATCCTTCGAAGAAACGAGAAGCTGAACGCTTTCTCGCCCTACGCCAGGATCGCCTCGACCAAGGGGCTATCCGCCACGCACAATGCGTCGATCACATCGAAGTGGTGCCGCCCCGCATCAACGACGTGCTCCGCCCCCCAGGCCTCGGCCAGCCAGCGGGCCTGATCCAGGAACACGGGCCGCTCCTCCGACCCGACCCAGACTGTCACTGGCACCTCGGGCGCGTCATGCAGAACTGGGCTCTCGGCCGCTGCTTCGGCCTCGTCCAACTGCAACGTCGCGTTCATCGACAGCCCCATCAGGGGCCTCAGATCACTGACGGGTGATATCGGAACAATCCGCTCGATCCGCCCGCGAACGCTCGCGTCCAAATCAACGTCCGCGCATCCAACCCGCGCCACCAGATGTCCGCCCGCAGAATGCCCCGCCAGCCGCACCGGCCCGCGCACAAGCCCTGCCGCCGCCTCCACGGCGCGCCCGATCTCAACCGTCATCTCGGAAATCCGCGCCTCGGGCGCGAGGGTGTAAGACGGCATCGCCACCGCCCAGCCTCGGGCGGTCAGGCCGGCCGCGAAATGCGACCAGAAATCCCGGTGAAACCGCAGCCAATAGCCACCATGCACAAAGACGACCAGTCCCTCGGCCAACCCGGAGGGGTGGAACAGGTCGAACCGCTGGCGCTCGCCCTCACCGTAGGCAACGTTCAGACGCGCGCGCCCCAAGGCGGCCTCGACCTCACGGTGGGCGCGGGCTTCTTCGGCCCACCGGTCCGGGTAGAGCGTACCGTCGGGAATGAAATCCACGTTATTGTAATCGTCATCAAGGCTCATCAGGCATCCTCTCGCACCACCCGGATCAAGGCGCCGTCGCTGTCGTCGATCAGGATCAACAGGGCGCCATCGTGGTCGATATCCACATCGCGCACTCGACCCAGATCTTCAAGGTAACGCGCTTCACCGGCGACCCGATCACCATTCATTCGCAGTCGAACGATCCCTCCTGGGTTCAAAGACCCGGCCACCACGTCCCCCTGCCAGTCAAACATCGCACCATCATAGAAGACAAATCCACCCGGCGCGATCACCGGATCCCAGTAATAGCGCGGTTCGATCACGCCTTCGGCACTCGACCGCCCGGTGCCCACAGGCGTGCCGCTATAGTTCACACCGTAACTCACCATTGGCCAGCCATAGTTCCCGCCCGGTTCGATCAGGTTCAACTCGTCTCCCCCGGCCGGTCCGTGCTCCAGTGTCCATAGCGCGCGCGTCACGGGATGAAAGGCCGCCCCTTGCGGGTTGCGATGCCCATAGCTCCAGATCTCGGCCATAGCATCCCGCTGCCCCGCGAAAGGGTTGTCAGGCGGCGCGCCACCTTCGGGCGAGATCCGGACGACCTTGCCATAGGTCGTGCGCAGATCTTGTGCCAGGACGCGTTCAGTCGGCGTCGAATGCTCGCCCAAAGTGACGAAAACCTCTTGGTCCCGTATCAGCACGCGCGAGCCGAAATGCATGGCAGTCGACGATGCGGGCGACTGGATGAAAATGTCGCGCAATTCCAGCAGGTCCGAAAAGTCATCGGATACCACTGCCGTCGCCACCGCTGTCGCCGTCTTGAGCCAGCCGCGCCGCTTGGCATAGGTCAGGTAAATGCGGCGCGAGGTGTCAAAATCCGGCGCCAACGCCACATCCAGCAGCCCGCCCTGCCGTTTCGCCAGCACAGATGGCACACCGGACATCTGGCGAACCTCACCTTGGTCCGAAACATATTGCAGGCGCCCCACCCGTTCCGTGACCAGATACCCGCCTCCGGGTAAGGGCTCGACGCCCCAGGGGTGTTCCAGGCCACCCGCCACGATCTCGGTACGCAATTCCAGGGTCTCACCGATTTCAGGCGCGCGAGTCTGATTTTCGAAGGCGGGCTCGAAATGGGGCGCATTCGCCGGTCCCTGCGCGACCTCGGCCTGACCAGGCACAGCGAAGACGATCCAAAGCATCGCGGCATATCTGGTCATGCTATGTCTCTCCCCTTCGCTCTCTTGAACAAAATGTGCCCAAGCAGGGCATTTTTCAAACTCGTACTTGCCCCACTGAGGATTCTTCGCGCAAAGCCCGCGTTCGTTGTCGCGTACTCTGGAGAAATCGGCCAAACGCCGACGGGTGAGTTCTCACGGCTCCCAGGCACCGGCGATCAGCCGAGGCGACACCGACATCGGGTGGTCAGCGTCGGCTCTGCTATTCAGCGCCCTGCCCCGGCCACATGGTGCGCAGCCCCGGACCTTGGGACTCCCGTCGAGAAAACGTCAATGCGCGACCTGCATACTAACCGACGCTTGCCCCGATCCGGCGTGAAAGCTCTTGGGCCATCTCTGATAGGGCACGTCGTGCATCGTCGGCACTCGGTTCGTTCTTGTCGTTCAGACGTCGGATGTAGGGGATTGTGACGGCCGCGACCGGATTTCCCTGGAAATCGAAAATAGGAGCCGAGATATTCTCAACCCCCTCGATGGTCAGCGACGGGCTGCGGCAATAGCCCTTTTTGCGTACATTCGGCAGGTCAGCAAGAAAGGAAGCCCGCCGGTCCTTGGGCTCGTTGCCGGCCAGTTCAGTCAAGCGCGCCAATGCGTCCTCGTCCATCCAGGCTGCCAAGACGCGACCCGAAGCCGTGTCGTACAATTGAATATGCGCGCCAAGCCGGACCGAGGTGATATTGTTGTCCGGGCAATCGACCTGCGCGATCACCAAGACTTTCCCCGAATGCAGAATGCTCAGATGCATCGACTGGTTCAGCGCGTTGGCAAGACGCTGCATTGCGTCCCCCGCCATTGACGTCAGGCGCTTGATCGGCGGATGACGATGCGCGACCTCGAACATCTTGGTGGTCAGCCGGTAACGATCGCCGGCCTCGTCCAATTCAACATAGCCACGGCTGCGCAGAACCATGAGCATGCGAAAGATCTCCGATGCGGTGCGGCCCAACTCCTTGGCGATCTCGATCTGGGTCATTCCATCCGTGCACGAGGCCAGAAGTTCGAGAATATCGAGCCCCTTGGACAACGCCGGAGCACGGTATTTCTCACCATCACCCGCAGCTTCGGTATTAATGCTCATATCCCTCAAACCCGACCGTGGCTAATCTGGTCCTCACTTTTATACCGTGTTGGAGGGATGACAACGTTCTATCGGCAGTAAGTATTTAGATATAAATTTATCTTTTGTATGTGAATTTTCAGGCTATGCTGACTGTCATGGGAGGAGGAGGCCACGTATGACAGACACAATCGAACTGAAAGGCATGACATGGTCCGATCCGCGTGGCTATGACCCCGTCGTCGCTGCCGCTAAATCCTTTCAACAACGCCATCCAAATGTCTGTATTCAATGGCATAAACGCTCTCTGCAGGAGTTCGAAAGCACACCGGTTGACGAACTCGCGGCCCGATACGATCTGATGGTCATCGACCACCCGCACGTCGGCGCCATCGTAGACCATGGCTGCCTTGCCCCTTTCGACGATCATTTGCCGGCAGAGACGCTCCTCCGGCTTGAGGCCGAAACAGTCGGCAAAAGCTTTTGCAGCTATGCCTACGCTGGCCACCAATGGGCGCTGCCCATAGATGCCGCAGCCCAGGTGCAGGCCATGCGCCCCGATCTCATGCCCTCCCCGCTCCAATGGTTCACCGACGTCCTTGCCCTTGCCCGCGACGGTCATGTCGTCTGGCCCCTGCGCCCGCCTCATGTGCTGATGAGCTTTTTCACGCTCGCTGCCAATATCGGAGCCCCCTGCTCTGTTACGCCGGGGCGCTTCATCGATCCCGGCCTTGGTGCAAAGACGCTCGACGCCATGCAGGCCCTTTTTGACGCCGTGGACCCGGCCTGCCAGGCCATGGACCCGATTGCAGCCCTCGACACCCTGTCCGATGGCGACCGCTTCGCCCTCGCACCGCTCACATATCTCTACGCCCCGTACGCCCGCGACGGCTACCGGGCGCACCGCGTCACCTACCACGACATCGCCGCCCTGGGGAATTCCGGCCCTCTTGGCTCCGCCCTCGGCGGCACTGGCATCGCCGTCTCGTCGGCTTCAGAGCACATTTCGCTCTGCATGGAATACGCCGCCAGCCTCGCCTCGGCCGATACCCAGTGCGGGCTCTATGCCGAAAACAACGGCCAGCCCGGCAATGCCATCGCTTGGGCAGATGCCACGGTAAACCGCGCCGTCCACAATGCCTATGCCAACACCCGCATGACGCACGAGGCTGCCTGGCTGCGTCCACGGCACACTGGGTTCATGGGGTTCCAGGAGGAGGCTTCGCACATACTTCTCGGCGCCCTTCGCAAAAATGCACCGCCTGCTGAAACACTTGCGGCGCTCGAAATGCGCTTTAACGAAAGTTTCCAGAAATGACTTCAATTCTGCCGCTTACAGGACTGAAAGTTCTCGATTTCTCGCAATTCCTGGCCGGTCCCTATTGCGCCTTGAAACTGGCCGACCTCGGCGCCGATGTCGTCAAGGTCGAACGCGCGGGTCAGGGTGATCTTTCTCGCCATCTCTATCTGACTGACACCAGCGTCAGCGGCGAAAGCACCATCTTCCATGCCATCAACCGCAACAAGCGCTCGGTCGCTGTCAACATGAAGGACGAGGCCGACAAAGAGGCCTTGCGTACCCTGATCGGCCAGTGCGACGTGATGCTGCAAAACTTCCGCCCCGGCGTGATGGAACGGCTGGGCTTCGGCTATGACGCGGTGCGCAGCCTTAACCCGAAGATCGTCTATGGCACGGTCACGGGTTATGGCTCGGACGGCCCCTGGGTCGATCTGCCGGGGCAGGATCTCCTCGCCCAGGCCCGCGCCGGTGTCATGTGGCTTTCTGGCGGCGCCAATGACGGCCCGGTCGCAATGGGCCTCCCCGTGGCTGACGTGCTGGCAGGCGCGGCCCTGACACACGGTGTCCTCGCCCTTCTTTTCCGCCGCGAACGCCAGGGCATCGGAGGCGTGGTTGAGACCTCGCTGATCGAGGCCCTCGCAGACCTGCAGTTCGAGCTCTTGACCACATGGCTCAACGACGGAAACCGCACCCCGTCACGGTCGAAAAACAACCCGGCCCACGCCTATCTCGCTGCGCCTTACGGGGTTTACGCCACTGCCGACGGCTTCGTCGCCATCGCCATGGGCAAGCTGGACTTGTTGGCCAAGATCACCGGCCTCGACCCAACCCTTGCCGCCGAAGATGCGTTCGCTGCACGTGATCGCATCAAGGCCGGGCTGGCCGAATGTCTGATGACTGCTTCGTCAAATGACTGGATGGAAAAATTCATAGCAGTCGACATCTGGGCTGCCCCGGTGATGGACTGGAAGGCGCTGGTCGACAGCGGCATCCTGACGACGCTCGACATGGTGCAGAACATCAGCCGTGGCGATCTGACCATGCAAACAACGCGCCTGCCCCTTTGCATCGACGGTATCCGCCCGGAATCAGAACGCGCCGCCCCGGAACTGGGCGACGCGAATGACATTCTGACCAAAGGCTGGGACTAGCCTCCGTTCAATCGTCGTCGATGCAGACCTGGCGCTGCGAGCCCAGCTTGTCGATGCCAAGCTCGACGACATCCCCGGCCTTCAGGTAGGTGGGAGGTTTCATTCCCAGGCCCACGCCCGGAGGCGTGCCGGTCGATATCACATCGCCCGGGTGCAGAGTGAAGAACTGAGATAGGTAGGACACGAGATAGGGCACTCGGAATACCATGGTCGACGTCGATCCGTCCTGCATTCTCTTGCCATTCACGTCCAGCCACATGCCCAGGTCGTCAAAATCTCCGACCTCGTCCGGGGTCACCAGCCAAGGTCCGATGGGGCCAAAGTTGTCCGACGACTTGCCCTTGGACCACTGACCCTCGCGTTCAATCTGGTACTCGCGCTCGGATACATCGTTGATCGTGCAGAAGCCGGCGATGTGGTCCATTGCGGTGGCCTCGTCGATGTATTTGCCCGCCTTGCCGATAACGATGCCCAGTTCCACTTCCCAGTCCGTCTTGACCGAGCCGCGCGGAATAATGATCGGATCGTTCGGACCGCAGATGGCCGAGGTGTACTTCGCGAAGACCACCGGCTCGGATGGCACGGCCAGGCCGCTTTCTTCGGCATGGTCAGCATAGTTAAGGCCAATGCAGATAAACTTGCCAACACCGCTGACGCAGGCTCCCATACGAGGGCTGTCCTCGACCAGGGGCAGGCTTTCTGGGTCGATCGCCTTCAGCGGCTCCAGATCGGTCAGAACAGAGCCATTGATATCGGCAACATGCCCCGAGAGGTCGCGCAGCCGCCCCTCGCTGTCCACCAGGGCCGGCTTTTCGGCTCCGCGCTCTCCGTATCGTGCAAGTTTCATGTCTTTTCCTTCGCTTAGGTGGACCAGCCACCGTCAATGATGTGTTCCTGCCCGGTGGTGAAGCTGGAATCGTCCGAGGCCAGATATGCAACCAGCGCGGCAATCTCTTCGGGCTTGCCGATGCGTCCCATCGGCTGGCGACCGATGAAGGCGGCCAGCGCGCCCTCGTAATCACCCGTGTCGCGCAAACGCTGATGCAGCGAGGGGCTGTCGACCGTCCCCGGACAGATCGAATTGCAGCGAATACCCATAGTAACGTAGTCCGCCGCGACGCTGCGTGTCAGCCCGGCAACGGCCGCCTTGGACGCCGAATAGATGCAGCGGTTCGGCGGACCTGTCACGGGACCAGCGACCGACGACATGTTGATGATCGACCCGCCCCCGGCATCCAGCATCCCCGGCAGGAAAGCGCGGATCATGCGGAACTGGGCACGCGCGTTCAGTTCGAACGCAAAGGTCCATTCGTCCTCACTGGCCTCGAGAATCGTACCGTTATGCACGACGCCAGCGCAGTTGAAGAGAATGTTGATCGTGCCAATCTCGGTGGCAAAGGCGGTGATGGCTTCGCCATCCAGAACGTTCAGCTTCCTGGCAGTGATGCCCGGCACCTCGGCAAATTCAGCAAGTGCTGCGTCGTTGATGTCGGTGGCGATGACTTCGGCCCCTTCGGCGGCCAGACGTTCGGCCGACGCCCGACCAATGCCCTGCCCCGCGGCGGTCACCACGGCACGTTTGCCGCTTAGTCGTTGTTCAAGGTTCATGTGTTCTCCTATCACGCGGGCAGGCAGGCCGGCCCCAGCGGTTCAAAACTCTTGTAAGTCAGAATGAATTCGCGATGGCCAAGCGCCTCAGACTTTGTAGGCTCTCCGTCGCTGACCGCAAGAACTAGGTTGTAAATTTCCTGACCAATTTCGTCGATCGAGCGATTTCCCTCGATGATATCGCCGGCATTCACATCCATGTCTTCCGACAGCGCGCGATAGGTTTCGGGGTTGGCGCAAATCTTGATCACCGGCGAAATCGCCGATCCCACGACCGAGCCGCGCCCGGTGACGAAAAGCGTAAGATGAGCGCCCGAAGCGATCATCTCGACGATCTCTGCGTTGTCCGAAATGTTGGGGAACCCAAAGCGCACTTCGCCATCCGGAACAACGTCCATCAGGTACAAACCGCCCTTTGGGGGAATATCGCCAGGCTTCAGCAACCCGGCGATCCGGCTCTTGCCCGACTTTACATAGGCCCCGAGAGATTTCTCCTCGATCGTCGACAGCCCGCCCGCCGCATTGCCCGCCGCGAACGACCCGTAGCCCAAGGTCGCATAGTAACGCTCTGCCTTCTCGACCGCTGCGACCAATTCGGCGGCCAACCCCTGCGTCTCAGCGCGCTCTGCCATGATCTGTTGGCAGCCGATCAACTCGCCCGTTTCTTCGAAAATGCAGGCAGCACCGCCCTCGACAAGCAAGTCGAACGCACGCCCCGCCGCCGGGTTGCCCGAGATGCCCGAAGTGCCGTCCGAGCCGCCGCAGATAGTGCCTATGACCAGCTCCGACACCTCCATCGGCACGGGCGCAATCATCGCAACCTGCCGGAACGCGTCACGCACCCAGTCACGCCCGGCCTCAACGGTCGCCCGGGTTCCGCCTGCCTTCTGGATCACCAGCGTCTTGACCGGACGCCCCGACGCGGCCACGGCATCCGAGACGCGAACCTTGTCGAAACTCTCGCACCCGAGCGAGACAAACAGCACAGCACCGACATTGGGATGCGTGCATAACCGCTCCATCATCCGGGCCGCGTATTCGTTGGGATAACACCCCGGAAATCCGATCAACTGCACATCCGCGTCTGGAAAGCCCTCGACGATCCGACGGGCAACAAAATGCGCGCATTCGACCAGATATGCGACCACGACCGTGTTGCGGATGCCCTTGCGCCCGTCTGCACGCGGATAGCCCCTCATTGCGACACTGACGCGCCGAGGCCATCGGCGTCCTGCAGACTGTGCGTCGGCGTATAGCCGGAACGGATGTTGTGGACATGCACGTGGGCCCCTGCCGCGATGGCCTCGGTCGCGATGCCTATAGGCATCCCGTATTTCAGGATCACCTCGCCTTTGCTGATCGGACGTCGTGCGATCTTGTGTGCCAGCGGAATATCCCGCGCCAACTCGACTATGCCGCCCTCGACCTCCACCGGTTCGCCCGCCCGCGCCGTCGTACGCGCGACAAGCACATTATCATCGCCATGCAAAGCTATGAAATAGCTCATTTTTTCATTTCAACCATATAGATGTGGTCGGCCACCAGTGTCACTTCGTCGTTCTGGTTCAGAACAGTCAAACGCTCGGTCACCCGCCCATAGCCGGGCCGCTTTTCCATGATCTCCTTGCCGATGATCTCGACCTTGGACCGGATCGTGTCATTGATGAACACCGGTTTGATGAACCGCATACGGTCATAGCCATAGGAAAACGCGACAGGGTTGATGATTGTTGCTGTCAGGCCGACACCGATGGTGAACACCATGGTGCCATGTGCGATGCGCTGACCGAAAGGCAGGGTCTTGCAGAATTCGGCGTCAAGATGGTGCGGAAAGAAGTCACCCGAATGGCCCGCATGGACCACGAAATCCGTCTCGGTGATGGTTCGTCCGATGGTCTCGCGCCCATCTCCGATCTCGTAGTCCTCATAGTATTTGATCTGTTCAAGCATCCGGGCTCTCCTTGATCGGGTGCATGGGTTTGGACGCGCTTTCATAGGCCGCCTCGACTAGCGCCATCGTGTGCCAGGCGTCCTCGACCGACCCAGCCAGCAGGTCATCCAGACCGGCGGCATAGCGTTGCACCTGTGCAAACCGGCCCTCGAATCCTTCGGTAAACCAATTGCCACGCAGGGGCACATCCTGCCAGCCATCGCCCGCATTGATCGCCAGAGCATCGGCCTCGCCGCGCGGATAGTCGATGTTGGCCCCCAGCTTCATGTAGGCCGCCCCCTTTGTGCCGCAGATGCGAAACTCACAGGCCTGGAACCGGCGCCCGAAAGTGTGCGTGTGGTTGATCGACAGGTTGCAGCGCACCTGGTCACCGTAATCCAGCATCATAGAGGTGCGAGTGTTCGAGATCGTCGAGGACGGATGCCCCATTGTTCTGGCGTGGATGCCCGAAGGGTCGCCCAGCACCTCGCGGATCAGGTCCAGGTAATGGATCGAATGCAGCAGGATCTCGACGCGCGGCAGGTTTGCCAGGAACTCCCAGTGATGCCAGGGCGTGTCGATGGCGATCCAGATATCGAAGTCGACGACATCGCCCAGGATACCGCTGGCAATGGCGTCCTTCATGGCGAGCGCATGCGGCGCATAGCGGAGCTGGAAATTCACCGCGGCCTTAAGGTCCTTTTCGCGGCAGATTTTCAGGATTGCGTCGGCCTCCGCCAGGTCCGAACCAAGCGGCTTCTGAATCAGCACGATCGCCCCATCGGGCAGGCCGCGCAGGATGCCCGGAATGGCGGCAGGCGGCACGGCAAGGTCATAGATGACGGACGGATCCGCCGTGGCTTCCGCTGGTGTTGCAAAGGCCTGCGTCCCCCATTCGGCTGCCAGCTCTCCGGCCTTGTCCATGTCGGGATCAAAAATACCGGCGACCGGCACACCAATCGCCTTGTACGCTGGCAGATGCGCGTCGCTGACGATGGAGCCGGCGCCAAAGATCACCACCGGGGTCAGGGTGTCGGGCAGGTCAATCGCCTGCTTTAACTCACCAACATCAATCATGATGAAATACCTCCTCCAACTCGGCCTACCACTCGCCCTCGGCACGGGACTCCAAAGGCCGTTGCATAGGCATGCAGACCTTCCACCAGCCCTGAGTCGCGGGGTCGGCTGCCATCTTGGCCATATCGGCCTCGAAATCCGTACCAACGTATTCGAAGTGGGCGAAATGCAGGTTCTCGGGCTCGCGCAGGTAGATGGAAAAGTTGCGGATATTGCAGGCCGAGATCATCTCGAGAACCTCCGGCCACACGTCGGCATGGGCGCGTTTGTATTCCGCAATCGCCCCGGCCCCGATCCCGATCATTTGGCCATGCCGCTGCACCCCAGCCATCACTTATTCCTCCCACGCCCCGATCCCGGCACCGTCTCCCGCCAGCGCAACGATCTTTTCCATGCCCCAATCTATACCAAGTCCCGGCGCATGTGGTGCCAAAGCATGACCGCCCGCGCGGGCCATCGGCGCGGTAATATCGTCAAGCTGCGGGATGTATTCCAGCCAGGGCGCTGCCGGCCAGCCCGAAAAGAACAGCCAGCGCCAAAACACCGTACTTGGATTTTTTTCATGAATTATCCTCCCTAGATGGTCGTTTCCGGTACGCGGGCGGTTCTTGTGGCGCACCCGCTCCCAGTGCTTTTCACGGCCTTCCCGCACACATTTTATATTCGGAGGTATCTTTTATATCTAAACTTGACTTCACAACCAAGTCAAGGTCGACTGAAAACGCGCCGATCAGAGGACCGGGAGAATGGACATGATCATCGACACACACCTGCACCTGGTGGACAGAAGCCGCCTGTCCTACCCTTGGCTGTCAGATGTGCCGCAGCTGAACCGGGACTGGAAATTCGAGAATTACGCGACCATGGCTGACCGCCTGGGAATCGAAGGCTGCCTGCACATGGAAGTCGACGTCGCACCCGACGATATCGGGGCCGAAAGTGAATTCGTGGCGGAGATCATGGCGGAAGGTCCCTTGATGCTTGGCGCGATCTCATCGGCCCGCCCCGAAGACAAGGACTTCCCGGCTTTCCTCGACTCTCTCGACCGTTCGGTGGTGAAGGGCATCCGCCGTGTCTTGCATGTGGTGCCCGACGAGGTGTCGCAAACGACCGTCTTCCGCGAGAACGTCGCGGCCATTGGCGCAGCCGGCCTGCCCTTCGACATCTGCATGCTTGCGCGCCAACTGCCGCTGGCCTGCGACCTTGCCGACGCTTGCGAATCCACGACCTTCGTCCTTGACCACTGCGGCGTCCCCGATATTGCGGGCGATGGCTTCGCCTCTTGGGCGGCCTCGATCGCCGAACTCGCCAAACGCCCCCATGTAAACGCCAAGATCTCCGGCATTACCGCCTATGCGGCGCCTGAGTGGACCCTGAAAACACTCAGACCCTACGTTGGGCACATCATCGAAAATTTCGGGTGGGACCGCGTGGTCTGGGGCTCGGACAGCCCCGTCTGCACACTGAACGCCTCGCTGGAAACCTGGGTCGCCACGACCCACGCACTCATGGCCAGCGCCTCAGCGGATGAACGCGAAAAGCTCTACCGCTCCAACGCAAGGCGCATCTGGGCGCTCTGAGCCACGATTCAGGAAATGGGCGTTGCGAAAGTAAACAGCACCCAGATCAAGAGGGCGGCCAGAGCCACCCCGCCAATCCAGGGCCAGGGCCCATAGGCATCCATGTCTTCACGGCTATCGCGTCCAATCATGTCAACCTCCTCAATTCAGGACTTCCGGCAGCCACAAGGCGATCTGCGGAAACATCATCACCAGGATCAGCCCGACGATCTGCAAGCCGATAAAGGGCAGAACCGACAGGAAGATTTCCTGCAGAGTCACGTCTTTCGGCGCCACGGACTTCAACCAGAAACAAGCCGGTCCGAAAGGCGGTGACAGGAAATAGATCTGGATGTTCATCACGAACAGGATGCCGAACCAAATCTTCGCCTGGTCCTCGGTCAACCCCAGGTCCGGCGCCAGTGTCATGACAACCGGAGCAAACACCGGGACAGTGATGAATACGATGGCGATCCACTCCATGAAGGTCCCCAGAACCATGAGGATCAGCATCATAACCAACACCGTGCCAATAGCCGGAAGCCCCAAATCCAGAAACAGCGATCGCATGAAATCGCCGCCGCCCACCAAGTTGAAAATGCCGACAAAAGACACCGCACCGAGCACAAGCCAGATGATCGTGCCCACCGTGGCCATTGACCCCATCAGAGCCGCGCTGATCACGTTCCATTTGAACTGGTTGCGGACGGCTGCGACAAGAAATGAACCGATGCACCCGACGGCTGCGGCTTCGGTCACCGAGGCGACCCCACCGTAAATCGAGCCCATCACCGAAGCGATGAGGATGATACAAAGGATGACCGCGACCATCCTATCCTTCGTCAGCTTTTGATCATGCCCTGTGATCTCGGCAACTTCCGCCGCAGTCGGCGCAAGCTTGGGGTTCAGGTTCACGCGGATCAGCACGTAGCTGGCATAGAACACAGCAAGCATGATGCCGGGCGCCGCCCCAGCCATGAACAGATCGCCGATACCGACTTCGGCCGACAGACCATAGACGATCATGATGATCGACGGAGGGATCAGCGTCGCGAGCGCGCCACTGGCGCAGATGAGCCCGATGGTCAGTTTGCGGTCGTAACCCAGACGGAACATCTGCGGCAGAGCCACCAGCCCCAGCATGACGATCTCTCCGCCCATGACTCCGGACATCGCTGCCAGAATCACCGCAACGACCGTGGTCTGAACTGCTACGCCGCCCCGAAGGTTGCCCGCAAAGATGGACATTGCATCGAACAAGTCCTCGGCAATCCCCGCCCTTTCAAGGACCGAGGCCATCAGGACAAAAAACGGCACCGCCACCAGGCTGTAGTGTTCCAACAGGCCGACGGCATTCGACGACACAAGGAACAGTCCACGAGGACCAAAGAACCCGATCGCCATGATGACCGAAACGATCAGGGTGACAATGCCAAGCGGCATCCCTGTCATCATCAGGGCAACCAGCAGGATCACCATGATGATTGAAACGGTGCCCAGGTCCATCGCGCGCATGTTCAGCGCCTTGGACGGATCGAGAAACGCGCCAATTCCCGAGAAGAATTCGGAGATCGCGTCAGCCCATTCGATGCCCAGCCCGTGTCCCAGCAGGGCTGCGCCAAAGTAGATCACCATGTACCCGGCCAACACTTTGACCGCGTGTTTCAAGATCGGTGTTGCAAAATGCCGGTGCAAGTTCACCGTCAATTGTGCCAGGTACAAAAACGCCCCCGTCACCATCAAGGACTTCATCATCATCGGCAGCGGAGAGTTGAAGGCTGAGCCCGATTTCTCGATCCGCCCGATACTGTCATAGGCGCGGATGGCGCCATCAGACAAAAGCATGTAAAGCGCGACAACCCCTACCACCATGGCGAACAAGTCAAGCCACCAGCGCTGACGCGGGCTGGCCATGACATGGAAGACCGTGATACCGATATGGCGCTTTTTCAGGGTGATATAGCCAGACGACAGCATCCACGCGGCCGCACAAAGCATCATCACGGTTTCGAACGCCCAATAGGTCGGTGCGTCCATAACATAGCGAGAAAACACCTCGTAGAGCGTTGCCAGCGCCGCAACCAGGTAAAAAACCGAAATCGCGATACCCGTTGTGTGGCTCACGTGGTCGATGATGTTGTAATCACTGCGTGCAACAGCGTCGTCTTCGTGGAGCGGATCGACGCCGGAGATTTCCAAAGGAGCTTCGTTCAACTTTTCACTATACTGCTGGCTCACTTTTCCCCCGCGCCGTCAGATCTGGGTGCCCGATCGCTTCAACCTCGACCGCGCCCGACAATAGACGGGCGCGGCAATGTCAACAAACCTTACAGCAAGCCGGCTTGTTTCATGAAGCTGACGTGCGCGTCGAAGGTCTCTTTTGCCAGCTCGGACTGAGCGGCAAAATCCGCCCATGCCTGTTGGGCAATGATACGCAACTTGTCGCGCTCTTCCTGGGACCAGTCGATGACCTCAAGTTCACCTGCAGCCTTGTCGCGAGCGACAAGTTGACGATCGAGACGGTCAAAGTGCTGGCGCAGGCCATTGTAGGCGGCGAGATACCAAGTCTCCAGCGCCACCTGCTCCTGCTCGGTCAAATCGTCCCAGACCTGCTGGCCGACTGTGAACTGAAGAATCGGCGTTGAGTGGATGCCGGGGAAGATCGGGAACTTGGCGATCTTGTGCATGCCGTTGGCATCGTTGTTGGCATAGGCCGAGTTATCGGCGGCATCGATTACGCCCTTTTCCAGAGCGCCATAGGTTTCGGAACCGGACATGGACACCGGCGCAGCTCCCGCACGCTTGAACACGTCAGCGGCAAGTCCCTCGGGAGACCGGATTTTCAGCCCCTTCAGGTCGGCTACTCCGCGCACCGGCACTTTGGAGACGAAAGCTTCGCGGGCATAGGCGCCGCAGCCGACGACGTGGACACCGGGGTAATGAGCATCGAACAGCTTTTGCAGCATCTCCTTGCCGCCACCCTGGGCACAGAATGCCTGGATCTGGTCAGCACTGTCATAGCCGGCGATCAGGTCGCCCATCAGGGCGAAAGCCGGATCAACGCCCGAGAAATAGTTGATCGACGTCAGGTCGCCATCGAGAATGCCGACACCGATTGCCTCGGGCGTTTCACGCCGTGGGACGACCGCGTCAACCGGAAGAAGTTCGACAGTCAACGATCCGCCGGTCATGGCTTCCAACTTGGGCACCCACACCTCATTTAGATAGGCAAGCGACGCATGGCTTGCATTCGACGACGTTTGGATCTTGAGCACGCGATCTGCGGCGTCGGCATCGGTCGAAAAAAGGCCGAATGCCGCCGCAGCGATCACAAGTGCGCGCAATCCGCGCAACGATTTGATTTCCATAATTTCCTCCCAAAGTCAGGCATTTAGCCGCCGAGTCCAAGACCATCGCCCGAGCAACTGCTCCATCTAATATATTAGTTAACAGCCCGCATCAAGCAGCCATTGCCTCTAGATCAGATCTGTGAGGCCCATCTGAGCGGGTCCGGTCCGACAGCCACCTCAGAACTTGTCGGCGACCAGAGACGTTCGACCCGAACATCGACGTGTCAAATCAGGCGCAACACCGCCAAGATGGTCAAAAATGAAGAACAGGACGCTTCTGGCCCTCAGCTTCAGCGCTGCCGCGTTTCCGAGGAAAGAATTCGCGTTGTGCAAGAGAAGGAGCCTATCCTCATCCTGGGTCACTCAGGTCGCATCGGGGGTCGACCGGTTCAAATCGCGGTGTCCGCATCCGCCGAACCATTCGCGCCGGCAATTGTCGTCGGGCTCTAAGATCAGCGCATCGCTCTTTAAAGAACAAGATCGGCAGGCAGGGCGTTTGAATAGACGAGGTCCGCATTTGGAAGATCGTTTTCCATGGTCTTGGCCATTGCCATTTCGCTCCCAAATCCTTCGTCCAACCATCGCTGGATCAGGCGATCACGCAGTTCATCGCGATTGACCTTCAGCAATACGGTCGCATCCCACAGATCGATCAGGTCCCGCCAGCCGGGTCGGTCCAACAGGAGGTAGTTTCCCTCGACCAGCACGGTTTCGACGTCCGGTCCGATCACAATAGACGAGCCAATGACCATGTCTATGGAGCGATCGAAACTGGGGGCAATGACCTCGTCTTCAATGGACAGGCGTTCCAAGATGCTTTTGAGCCCCCCCAGATCAAACGTCTGCGGCGCACCTTTTCGAGACCTGAGATTACGATCGTCCAAAATGCGGTTGTCGAGGTGAAAACCATCCATCGGCAAGACACAGGCCGTGCTGCCGGACCGGCCCAGTGTTTCGGCGACGCGTTTGCTCAGTGTCGACTTTCCCGACCCGGGCGCCCCCGCAATCGCCACGATCCTCCGACGTCCGCTTTTCGGCACGCCGAGGACGAACTCCGCGACACGAGAAGTCATTTCATCTAGCACGGAACCTGAGTTCACGACCTATGCCGCCTCTGCTGGTTCCTTTGCGCCCGTCATATAGGCGACGGCATCGGACATCGAATGATTTTTGGGATCGATGACGCACAATCTGCGACCCAGGCGATGGATATGGATCCTGTCCGCGACTTCGAAGACATGGGGCATATTGTGGCTGATGAGTATGATCGGTATGCCACGCGACCTGACGTCCAGGATCAATTCAAGAACACGCCGTGACTCTTTTACCCCAAGCGCGGCAGTCGGCTCGTCCAGGATAATCACTTTCGAGCCGAATGTCGCGGCCCTCGCAACAGCAACGCCCTGGCGCTGACCGCCAGAAAGCGTCTCCACCGCCTGATTGATGTTCTGGATGGTCATCAACCCCAGCTCACTCAGCTTGTCACGTGCAATCTTCTCCATCTTTGGACGATCCAACTGATGGAACAGCTTGCCCATCAGGCCCGGCTTTTTCAATTCGCGCCCCATGAACATGTTGTCCGCAATCGAAAGCGCCGGCGACATGGCAAGGGTCTGATAGACCGTCTCGATCCCTGCCTCGCGCGCCTCTATGGGCGATTGAAAATCGACCCGATTTCCATCAAGCCGCACCTCGCCCTCGTCGGGTATCACGGCGCCCGAGATGGCCTTGATCAGCGTGGATTTGCCCGCTCCGTTGTCACCGATGACGGCCAGGATTTCGCCAGGCATCAAATCGAAGTCGCAGCGATCCAATGCCGTCACACGACCATAGCGCTTTGTCAGTCCACGGGCGGTTAGAATTGGCTCAGTCATACCGTCACCTTCCTGATCCATTGGTCCACGGTCACGGCAACGATGATAAGCACGCCGATCAGCAGATACGTCCATTGCGCGTCCGCGCCCGCCATTCTCAGGCCCAGCTCAAACACCCCAACAATAAGTGCTCCGAACAACGCACCCAGGATCGAACCGCGCCCGCCGAACAGCGAGATACCACCGATCACAACCGCAGTGATCGCCTGGATATTGCCAAGAACGCCTGTCGATGCCGACGGAGAAACCGAACCGAAGCGACCGATCATGACCCAAGCTGTAAAGGCGCAGATAAGACCGGCAAGCATGTAGACCGACATCAAGGTGCGATGAACACTGACGCCAGCAAGCTCCGCCGCCTCGGGGTCATCCCCGGTTGCATATACGTGACGCCCCCAGGGTGTGGACCGCAAGGCATAAGCAAGTGCGAAGGCAATCAACAACATCGAGACAACCCCGAGTGTGATGGTTGCCCCCCCGAACTGGAACTTTGTACCCAGGAACTGCAGCATAGGGGCCTCAGCTTCGATGTCCTGGCTCCGAATGGTTTCATTGGCGGAATAAAGATAGTTCGCCGCCAAAACGATTTGCCACATGCCAAGAGTGACGATGAAGGGCGGCAGCTTGACGCGGCTCACCAGCCAACCAGAAACCGCACCGATCCCGGCGCCGAATCCCAGTCCCAAAACGATCGAAAGGGACGGCGGCAAGCCATAGTCGAAAGTGAACTTCCCCATGATGACCGTACACAGCACCGCGATGGCCCCGACGCTCAGGTCGATGCCTGCCGTAAGGATGATCAGCGTTTGTGCAAGGGCAAGGACACCGACGATCTGGACCTGTTGAAGGATCAGCGTCAGCGTAAAGGGATTGAAGAATTTGAATGACCCGTTCGATACATCTTCGAGCCGCGCGAAGCCTAAAGAGACCTGAATGGGCTCCCAATCGATCCATATCCCCAGTCCAATCACGGACATAACAAGCACGATCAACGGGACGATAGATGGATGTGCGTGAAGAATGTGCTGTAGTCGGTTCAGGAAGCCCCGTCCGTGGGCGTCGAACTCTGCTACGGTTGTGCTGGCATCTGAAAGCGAGGACTCGAAGTCCTGCCCCTTCGAGGCGGTCTCTGTCATGGGTCCTCCCCCAGGATTGTTCGTGAATACCGTAGACCGAACCGTTGGTCTCAGTCCATGAAGAAGGGGCGCAAACGCCCCTTCGCCTGATTTAGTGGGCTTTGATCAGCCCCAGCAGAGGTCCATGCCCTCTTTGACCGAAATCGACTCAACGCCTTCCGCTGGCTGGTCGGTCACCAGGGAAACACCGGTGTCGAAAAAGTCTTTGCCAGGGGTGGGCTCAGGCTTGACGCCCTCGTCGGCCCATTTCTTGACGGCTTCAACGCCGAGGGCGGCCATCAACAGCGGGTATTGCTGCGAGGTAGCGCCGATCACGCCGTCCGCAATGTTCTGGACGCCGGGGCAGCCACCATCGACCGAAACGATCAGAACGTCGTTCTCGCGACCGATGGCCTTTAGCGCCTCATAGGCACCAGCAGCGGCCGGTTCGTTGATCGTGTAAACGACGTTGATGGACGAATCTTTCGCAAGAAGGTTTTCCATCGCCTTGCGGCCACCCTCTTCGTTGCCGGCCGTCACATCATTGCCGACGATACGTGCGTCGTCTTCGTCACCCCATTTGCTGGGGTCTTTGACGTCGATGCCAAAACCGGTCAGGAAGCCCTGATCGCGCAGCACGCCAACGGTCGGCTGGCTGATCGCGAGGTCGAGCATGCCGATCTTTGCGTTCGCAGCATCGTCGCCCAGCTTGGCCGCAGCCCATTTGCCGATCAGTTCACCAGCCAGGAAGTTGTCGGTGGCAAAGGTGGCGTCGGCGGCGTCGATGGGCTCGAGCGGCGTATCGAGAGCGATGACAACCAACCCGGCGTCGCGCGCCTGCTGAACCGACGGCACGATGGCTGCGGTGTCAGACGCCGTCAGAAGGATGCCCTTCGCGCCATCTGCGATGCAGGTTTCGATCGCCTGAACCTGGGTTTCGTTGTCGCCATCGACCTTGCCTGCATAGGCCTTCAGGGTCATGCCAAGCTCTTCAGCCTTGGCGGACGCGCCTTCCTTCATCTTGACGAAGAACGGGTTGGTATCGGTTTTCGTAATCAGGCAGACCGAGGTCGAATGACCGCCGGCCATCGCCGTTCCTGCGGCCGCAACACTGGCAAGCACGGTGCCAACTAGCAGTTTTCTCATGGTTTCCTCCCAAATGCTGACCGACAAACGGCCGGTCGCTGACATGCATATACCGACGATTCTGACTGGTCGTCAATAAATAAATAAAAGTGATTTATAAATTGACAGTATACCTCAGCCAAAGCATGCTGCCACCACAGGAGACGCCAATGACGTCACTTACGATGGATGATCAACTCGCAAATTCAGGCGCAAACCAGTCCGGTCTGCGCGACCAGAATGCGCGGACTGTTCTTTCTTACATCCGCAGGCACGGTGCGATTTCGAGTGCTGAAATCGCGCGACGTTCCGGGCTATCGGCACAAACGGTTTCGAACATCATCCGCGCACTGGAAGCGGACAACCTGCTATTGCGCGGCGACGCGGTAAAGGGACGTGTCGGGAAGCCCTCGGTGCCAATGAGGTTGAATCCGGCGGGCAGTTACGCCGTGGGGCTGAACATCGGCCGCCGTGTGCTGGAATTGGTCATTGTAGATTTTCTTGGGCAGCAGATTGACACCAAGACCATATCCTATGCCTACCCGTCCACGGAAGATGTCTTTGGCTTCCTTCGGTCCAAGCTGCCAAACCTGCTGAAGCGACATGCAATCGACGCCACACGTATTGCAGGTATCGGGGTTTCTCGTCCCAATCGAATTTGGGACTGGCTTGAATTCGTCAATGCTCCCGAGGGCGCCATGCAGAAATGGCAAGACATTGACCTCGAAAAAGAGGTTTCCGGGATTACCGGGCTGGACGTTGTGGTCGAAAACGATGCGACCTCTGCGTGCATTGCCGAACAGCTTTTGGGACGCGGGCAAGAGTATCGGGATTTCGCCTACATCTTTGTCGGAAACTTTGTCGGCGGGGGACTGGTTCTCGATGGAAAGGTCATATCTGGCAGGACCCGAAATGCCGGTGCGTTCGGCCCACTGCCCGTCCCAGACGGCAAAGGCAAAACCATCCAACTGTTGGACGTCGCCTCCCTCCACGTCTTGGAACGCGACCTGAAAACGGCAGGACTCGACTATGCATGCCTGCGGGATTCAAGCGAGGATTGGAGCGAATTCGCTGAGGTGCTGGAAGACTGGATCAATACAACCAGCCAAAACCTGGCCGTGGCCTGCGCCGCCGTCGCCTCTATCGTCGAGGTGGAAGCCATACTGATAGACGGCGCTTTTCCCGCAACGGTTCGCGAATCCCTTACAGAGAGCACGCGGAATGCCTATGGACACCTCGACATCACAGGCATTGAAAAACCCGCCATAGAACAGGCGCAGGTGGGACGACGTGCACGCTCACTGGGAGCGGCACTGCTTCCCATCCACGCCAGGTATTTTATGACATAAGGGTCCGTGCAATAGCCTGCGTTAAACCGCTGCAAGACTTTCGCCAGGTGCTGACAACGCGATGACCACTACGACCGCCGCACCGTTCAGCACATAAAACGCAGCGTCCAGACCCGTGAAACCCAGAGCAAATGGCAGGGCCAGAAACATCAGCCCGACAGCCAGGTCCACCGCGAGATGCACACGGTACGGCAAGACCGGGAAGACGCCGAGGTGATGATCTGTAAACACCGTCAAAACGAATGCCGTGAGTCCGACGACGGGTGAGATGACAGCAGCCAGGGGATGCGAAGCACCAAGTTCCAACAGGAAGGGAAGTGCAATCAGAGCAAGCGCGACGGGATAATCAAGCCAGGCGTGTATGGTTTTCGTGACGAAACGCATCGTATTTGTTCCTTTTCATGTTTCTTGTGCTGACGCCAAAGCGCCTAAGGCCCATTTAACATGCAAAATTAGAACGATTAATGTTAGTAAATCCGAAAAACATATCAGATCGTCCCAAAAAATAGTCTCTTTTGACTACACGTGACTCGGTCGACGTCCTGCCAACCTGAACGCAGCCGGCGGCACGCCAATCTCCTTTTTGAATACCCGGCTGAATGACGATTCGGATGCATAACCGGAAATGGCGGCGGCCTCCGCCACCGAAGACCCACGTTGCGCTAGCGCCTCGCGCGCAATCTGCATGCGCCAAGACGTTACGTACGCCATCGGAGTGACACCAAGTTTGGATGAAAACCTTTCCGCAAACCCGGTTCGCGACAAACCTGCTTCACGCGCAAGACTTTCAACCGACCACTCTGAGGCCGGACGTCTGTGAAACGCCGTCAGCGCTCGGCCAAGTTGCGGATCGGCAAAACCGGCAATTCCGTCCTTTTCGGAAACCGACTGTTCGATATGTGCGCGAATGGCCTGTGCGAAGATTGCCTCTGACATTTTCAATGCGATCAGGTCGCCCCCCAAGCGCGCACCACCCGCCTCTGCCCCAATCACGCGCAGCGTCGCATCCAGCCATGGCCCCAAGTCATCCCCATAGCCGCGGAGATGAATAAGGTCCGGAAGGCGATCGAGAAGGATGTGCTGAGACCCGGGTGACAGCGCGAAATGCCCGCAAATCAACTGTGTATCCCGCGGGGATTCCTCTCCTCCCCAGACAAGTGTTCCATATCCGGGGAACCCCGAACGCGTGAGCACGTCATCCAATGGCAGGACGTCGTCCGGCCCGGTATGGCGACAGGAAAGTATATGCGCTGCCCCATGGGGAACCATCACAAGATCTCCCTGGGCCAGGGCTATGGGCTCGCCATCCCGGCCAACACGGATCACGGCGTCCCCCCGATGCGCATAATGGAAACGCGTGACCCCCGGAAAAGCAGGGACACGAACACCCCATGGTTCGGTGAAGCTGGTTCTAAAGTATAGCGTCCCTTCGAGAGAAAGCCGCGTAAGTATGTCGCTGAGCAAATCCAACATGAGCCTACTGTTGCGTCCTAAATCTCGGCAAGTCCACTGCTTTGGACGATCGGACATAAATTCCGCACGCCAGGACATTCATCAACCTGAGGTACCGTGCCACTCCGGCGGCATTCATACCCATGGGAAACGGCCAACGGTAAATGAAAACGCCGATGTCACACGACCAAAAACCCGACCTGCTCGAAAACGAAAACCAAGCGTCACGCTGGACCGGCATCACCTTCCAACGTTTGACCACAGTCCCGCTGGAGACGCTGGCGTCCCACATGTCCGACGCGCGAATGGCCGTGCACATGCCGCTGTTGAAAGGCTCTTGGACCGTCCGGGACGCAGCTTCTTTCGTCGAAGCAAAAGAGCAGCGCTGGAGACAGGATGGTTTGGGCCATTGTGCGATCTTCAACAACGGAACCTATGTCGGGTGGGGTGGATTTCAAAAAGAGGGGAATGAATGGGATTTTGGCCTGGTCCTAACGACCGAGGCTTTCGGTCTCGGAGGTCCCATAACGCGCAAGGCGCTCGCCCGGGCAAAAGCGGATCCGCGCATTCCCTACGTTACTTTTCTTTTGCCGCCTTCGCGCCAAAACCTTGGGGCTCTCGCTCGGCTCGGTGCCCGATATCTTTTCGACGTTGAGTGCGATGGAGCCACCTTTCGAAAATATCGGCTTGATACCAGCTAGACTGGCATTCCACAGAACCCGCTCAAGACATCAGACGGCAGAGCCTTTCTCGTCGAAATAATGCAGTCGTTCCTCGGGCGCGATCAGCCCGATGCGCTGACCTTCCCGAATGTCGGTATCGCCATCGGTTCGCAGCGTCACCCGGCCCGCAGCGCCGCAGTCGACAATCAGATAGGTGTCCGCGCCCAGGTACTCGAGCACATCGACGGTGCCATCCAGAATGCCTTCACCGGTTGCGCCAACAAGCATGTGTTCGGGCCGAATGCCAACCTTGACTGCACCATTGGCCGGCGTCAGCCGCAGGTCATCCGCGGCGCAATCCAGAATGTTCATCTTGGGCGAACCGATAAACTCGGCCACGAACAGATTGGCAGGCTTTTCATACAACTCTCGCGGCGTGCCGACCTGAGCAATCGTGCCGAATTCCAGAACCACGATCCGGTCGGCCAGTGTCATCGCTTCGACCTGGTCATGGGTGACATAGATCATCGTGCGTTTAAGCGACTGGTGCAACTTTGCGATCTCGTACCGCATCTCGACCCGCAAGGCCGCGTCCAGATTGGACAGTGGCTCGTCGAAAAGAAATGCCGTGGGATCGCGCACGATTGATCGCCCAATTGCAACCCTCTGCCGCTGTCCGCCACTCAAGGCCTTCGGGCGCCGGTCGAGATAGGGATCAAGCTTGAGAATCTTTGCAGCCGCGTCAACCTTCTGGTCGATCTCAGCTTTCGGCGCTCCTGCCGTCTTCAGCGAAAACCCCATGTTTTCACGTACGCTCATATGCGGATAAAGCGCATAGGACTGGAACACCATCGTCAAGCCTCGCTTTGAGGGCGGGTCGGCACTCTTGTCGTCTCCATCAATCAGCAATCGTCCCCGGCTGATTTCCTCAAGTCCGCCAATCATCCGCAAGAGCGTCGATTTCCCGCATCCTGACGGACCCACGAAGACGACGAACTCTCCATCCGCGATATCAAGGTCGATGCCCTTGATGACCTGGACATCGCCGAACCACTTTTCGACGGCTTCCAAAGCGATTGATCCCATCAGATGTCTCCCGCGCTTGGGCTGGCCCAGGCCAACCAGACGGCCGCCGTCCAGGTGAAAGTGCCGCCTCCGGCCGGATCGCCGGTGATCGGATCGAAATATTCGGCGAACCCGTGCTCACCGATCAGCCGGGCGGTGGCCTGCCGCAAGCTCTCTGCCTGCACAAAGTGACCAAAGTCTCTAAGCCCAATTCCGATCAGCGCGTTGACGACCGCCCATGTGGGCCCCCGCCAATACCGCTTGGGGTTGAAGCCGGGATGGGCGACGTCGTGGCTGGGCACCGGGAACGGACAGGCCTCGAACGTCTCATTCAGCTTGTGCATCATGTCTGCGTCTTCGATGCCCGCGTACCAGCACAGGAACGAGGCATTCGACGCAACTTCGGAACGCGCGCCGGTGTTCAGATCAATTGCATCGAAAATCCCGAGGTCCGGGTTCTTCAATCGCCTTGCCCCGCGTTCGATCGTAGCGATCCATCCTTCGATCTCGCTCACGTCCTCACCCAGAGCACGACCCAGAGCAGCGAGGTCTCTGTTCGCACGCAGCAAGATAAATGTCATGGTCGGATCGGCCACCCGGAATGGGGCATCCTGTGCCAACTTTGCGTCGTCCCATCCAAGTCCCCGGCTGCGCTGAACCAGCCAGATATACCTGTCATAGTCTTCCTTGGTCGGACGCATCGCCGGGTCCACGTGGCTGGTGTCGCGGCGGGTGTATTCACCGACTCCGACAGGGTCGATATTGGCCATCGCACCGTCCCAGTCGGCGCAGTTGTCCCGCCCGGCCTCCCAGGGATGGACCACGAAAATCGCGCCATCGTCGGAACGCCACCGCATGAACCAGCGGTGCCAGTTGACCAGCTTTGGATAAACGGCAGGCAAATGGATTGTCCCGCAATCAGGGTCGCTGTCCCAGATGGCACGGGCGAAGGTCGCCGCGACCGGAGGCTGGCTGATCCCTGAAGACGAAACCGGCCCCTTCCCCTCGGTACCCCAGACATCCGGACCGGGAAAATACCCAGGGTCGGGCGAATGGAACAGGATATGCGGCACCATGCCGGACTCCCACTGTCCGGACAAAAGGGTCTCGATCTCGCGCCAGGCCCGATGCGTGTCGAACCGTGAGAATCCCCAGGCCGCAAAAGCGGAATCCCAGTTCCACTGATATGGGTACAGGCCCGCCGTCGGGACTGTGTAGGTGCCCCGGTCATTGCCCCGCAAGATCGCCCGCGCCTGCTGGTCCAGCGCCATGTGATCCATCGTCGTCATCCCTTCACACTCCCGGCTGTCAGGCCCTTGGTCATGAACCGCTCAAGGCCAAGGAAAAGGACCATGATCGGAACCGTCGCGATCACGCTGCCCGCCATCAGGTGCTGGCGCGGAATCTCGGACGAATTCAATGACGCGATGCCCCGCGTCAGGGTGAATTTGGACGGGTCGTCCAACAGCATGAAGGCCAGGAGGAACTCGTTCCAGGCGATCATGAAAACATATAGCGAAACCGAGGCCAGGGCGGGCAGACTGAGCGGGAGCGTGATCTTCCAGATCACCGCCAGCCGCGACAACCCGTCCATCAGCCCGGCCTCTTCTACCTCCGCGGGGAGGCCACGGAAGTATCCCTGAAGCATGTAGAGCGCGACGGGAATAGTGGTGACCGGATAGATCATCACCAGGCCAAACACGGTATTCCTGAGACCCGTCATCGAAAAAGCGATGTAGATCGGCAGAGCCAGCACGATCATCGGCACCATGTAGATCAAAAGGATTGACCGCGAAAACGCCGCCTGCCCCCGGAACTTCAGCCGCGCCACCGCATAGGCGCCAGGCACGCTGAACAACAGCGTCAGCAGCACCGTCAACACCGAGACATAAAACGACGTCCACAGGTACGACCCAAAATTGAAATCGGTAAACAGCTCGACGTAGCTGCGGAACAGACCCAGCCCCTTGGACAGGTCAACTGTGAAATCCAGCGGGTTCTGGATCAGCTCGGACTGGTTCTTCAGGCTCGTCATCACCATGACGTAAAACGGGATTACGACGATGGCGGTAAAGAACACATAGCCAGCCCCGGTCAGAAACCGGATGACCGCATCCTCGAACTCGTGCCGCGTGGCGGCGTCGAATGGCAAAGGGCGCAGCATGATTTCCAACGGCCATGCCGCCGATACCGCGAAGATCACCCAGGTCATCACCAGCGTGAATGTTGTCGTCTCGCCGCCTCCGACAAGCGCCGGTGCGATCAAGATGAACACTAGGGCCGGGAAAACTGCGAGGCCAACACTCCAGGCAATCCGGCTCACTCGCGTCCGACCTCCGTCCGGCAGCCAGACAAACCCAAGCCACGCCCCGAAAACCAGGCACGGAACCAGCGCGGGCTTCAATGCCTCGCCGGTAAAAAAGCTCATCACGATGCAGGCGACGACCGCCATGACAAAGGTCCATAAGGCCCCGATGACAGGTCCCGCGACATATCCGAAACGAAGTGCCTTCATAGCCCCTCTTCCCGACTGACGTATTTGAAGAAGAACAGGCTGAACAGGACGAGGCTGCTAAAGATGACCATCGCCACGGCCGCGCCCGCACCGATATTCGACACCGCAAAGGCTTGCTCATAGACGTTCACGGTCAGCGTCCGCGTCCCTGCGTTGCCACCCGTCAACAGGAAGATGTCGTCGAACTTGTTGAACGTCCAGATAAAGCGCAGCAGGAACAGAACCGAGAGGATGCCCAGAAGTTGCGGCAGGCTCAGATACCAGAACTTCTGGAACGGCGAGGCTCCGTCCATGTCGGCGGCCTCATACATCGACGAGTCGATCGACTGCATCCGCGCCAGGATGAACAGGAAGGACAAGGGGAAGTATCGCCAAATCTCAAAGACCGTTACCATGATGAGCGCCAGCGGCTTTTCCCCGAAAAAATTGATCGAGCTTTCCGACACTCCCATCTGCACCAGGAGCGCGTTTGCACTGCCCGAGAAAGGATCGAACAGGATGATCCAGGCGAAGGCCACGGCGATCACGGGAGCGACATAGGGGAATAGGTAAAGCCCCCTGAGGAAGCCCTGACCCTTGAACTCTTTGTTCAAGAGCATCGCTGCGAATAGCCCCGTGACCAGCGCACCGATCGTGCCGAAAACCGTGTAGAAGATCGTCACGCCAAGAACGCCCCAGAACTCACCCCCGTTGAAGATCCGGGCAAAGTTCTTGCCGGTGAATTCCATGTTCGTCAGGATGTTCTTGCCCTTGCCGGTCACCGCCGGCTCCGAGTCCTCGATGGCAGCCTCAGCTTCATCCTTCGGACCGTTGAGCGATACATAGATTTCCACTTGGTCGCGCGCACCGCCCTCAAGATCGCCCAAATCGCAAAAGATATGCCCGTCACCGGTTTCGCAGCGTTCGTCTGCATTTGCGACCGTGACTGTCTCGGGAAGAATGTCACTAAGGGTAACGCCACGAATGATCTCGCTTTGTGACGAGTTGCGCACCCGGTACTGGATCCGCATCTCGTCGCCAGATCCGCGTAAGGCCTCGCGAACGACAGGCGCCGGCGGACGCAAATCGGCCAGCCCGATCGGCTTGAAGCTGATCCAGAAGATCGCCAGCAACGGCAGCACCACGACGGCCGAAACGATGGCGATGGTCGGGGCCAACAGCCCCCATGCCAGGCGCGCTTCGCGACGGCCCAGGGGTCCGGTCCCGGTAGGTGGGAGAGCGGAAGACATCGAACAATCCTCGACCAGCAATTAGGGCGGCAGCGATACCCGCCGCCCTGGAAGGGTACTTACTCGATTGCGCCCAGTTCTTCGTTCATCTTGGCAACCGCGCCTGCAGCGTCGATGTCACCATCGATGTACTCGCGCACGACCCGGTTGATGGCCTGGCTGTTGATGATCTTGGACGCCAAAGCAAGCTGACCTTCCGAGACCCCCCAGCGTTGCGCGACGTCCAGACCGCCAACGATCTCGTCGATCATCGAGGCATCGTACAGCGCTGACAGCGGGGCCTTGCGATCGACGCCAACGTCCAGTTTGGACCAGGCTTCAACAAAGGCCGTCGGATTACCGGCGTTGCCGCGACGCACCGGGAACTTCCCCTCGGGCGCGATCGACAAGGTCGATGCATAGCCCTCATCCATCGAAAACTTCACGAAAGCCTGTGCCTCGTCGATATCAGCGTCGGCGGTGATGCCGAAATACCGGATGTCACCCCAGGCCGCTCCGGCAGGGTTCGACGGTCCGGCAAAGTTGGTCACGATCCCGGTTTTCGACGCCAGTTCGCCACTGGTCGGATCGTCGTTGATGGTCGGCGGAGCGCTGTCACGCAGGCCGGCCAGTTCGTCCAGGATGAAGGGCGACCAGATGATCATCGCGGCGTCGCCCGCGAAATAGAGCGAGCGTGACTGGTCCCAGTACAGCTCGCCCTCGGGCGAAGCGTCAGAGATGGTCTTGTAGAATTCAAGGACTTCGGTCGTCTTTTTCTCGTCGAAACCGGTGAACCCATCCGGGCCGACCGGCGTCGCGCCGTTGGCAAGGAAGACATGCTCAAGAACCTGGCTCATGAAGTTCTCGTCAACCTTGGTTGCAGCAACGAAACCGAACATTTCCGGCGGGTTGTGCAGCTTTTCAATCGCAGCGGTCACGGCGGCATAAGTCGTCGGCGCGGTCAAACCATTCGCATCGAACAGGTCCTTTCGATACACGATCATCTGCGTCCAGCCGTCCACCGGAACGCTGGCCCAGCCATCCTCGGTTGCTGCCATCGACAACGCGCCGGGCGCGAAGGTGTCCGTGCCCAACTCCTCGATCACTTCCGACGCGGCTTCGCTGTCAAGGATACCGGCCTCGGTCCAGGGCAGCGCATACTGCAGCGTGTGATAAATGACGTCCGGCAGGTCGCCTGCAGCGAAAGCTGCCGTCGCGCGCGTGCCCAGATCACTTTCGGAAACCGGGATCACCTCGACACCAATACCGGTCTCGGCCTTGAAGGCAGCGGCCATTTCTTCCTGCTTGGCTAGACGTTCGGGCTGCTCTTCGGTAGTCCAGAACCGGATATCCGCCGAGGCCGTCATGGCCGTCAGTGCAAGGCCGACCGAAGCTGTCGCCAGCAGGCGGGCCAGGTGTTTTCGGTTAGTCATGTTTTCCTCCAAGTGAGACAAGAGATTTTACAGGCTCGCCCAGCGACTCCAGGTGCAAGGCAAGTTCTTCGGATGTCTTTTCAGGCCGCCCGTCAGATCCGCCAGGGCTCAGCATCGCCAATCCGGTTTCGCGCAGGGCCTCCGGGGCTTCGCCGCGGATACGGCGGATCAACAGGCGTGCCAGTCGCTCGCCGGCCATGCGGCTATCTACGCGGAAAGTCGAAAGTCGCGGCCGGACCCAGTCACATTCCGGGATGCCGTCATACGAAATCACCGACAGGTCGACACCGATCTCAAGGCCTGTTGCTTCGGCCGCGTCATAGGCGCCCAGGGCCCCCATATCGACTGCGAATACAATAGCTGTCGGCGGTCTTGCCTGGCTCAGAAGTTCCGCCGTCGCCGAGGCACCAGCTTCCCGCGTCATGGCCCGACAGGCGACGAGCATCTCGTCCACCTCGAGACCAGCCTGCGCCATGCCAGCCCGGAAACCGGCCTCTCGCAGGTGACTGAAGTTATATTCCGCGCCGCCGTTCACAAAGGCGATCCGGCTATGACCGTGCTGAACCAGACGGGCAACTGCCTCTTTCATGGCCTCTTCGCCAAGAATATCGAACCATGCGCACCCGGTATCGTCTCGGACCCGTCCGAACAGAACGAACGGGACATTCTGCTCCAGCAGGAACGCCGCGCGTGCATCGACTTCATAGGTGCGCGGAAGGATGAACCCATCTGCCTTGTGTTCGCTGACCAGACGCTCAAGCGTCTTCAGCATCTCTTGCTCGCCCCCGGCCGTTGCAACGGTCAATGTCCAGCTCTCTGAACTTGCCGCCGTCGTCGCGCCTGCCAGGAATTCCGACAGGAACGGGCGCTGAGCCCCCGCGATGTCGGTTTGCAGGACAAGACCGATGGTCCGGGTTCTCCCTGTGCGGATTGCCTGAGCTTGCGCCAGCGGGCGGTATCCCATGGTCTCGGCCTTGCGCCGGACTCTCTGGCGGGTCGCGTCGGAAATGTCGGGGTAGTTGTTTAGCGCCCGTGACACGGTTCCCTTGGACAAGCCCAATGCATCGGCCACGTCCGTGATGGTGACGCGCGACGGCCTGACGCCGGAATGTATGCGATCTGATGCGTTCAAGAACCTCTCCCCGAATCAAAAACTGATTTCCGAAACCGGTTTCGGCAAGGAGTTTTCGAATGTTCTTTCATTTGGCCGAGCATTCGGGCATCAAACGCTGGCCAAAGTCAGCGCGTCTTTGTTCTGCTTTTCACTGGTTTTTCTGGAAAAGAATCACGCTCGCCCAAGACGCCGATCTTCCTCGCTCAGGCTCGGATCACGCTCTGCCGCCGGGCCGAAACCGCCCCCGCCAGGTGTCTTGACCCGCACGCGATCGCCCTCCCGCAGCGGGATGTCCTGCTCTTTCGACAAGTGCTCGGGCGTGTATTTCGCGCCGTCGCGCCAGACCTCGACCTCGTTCTTGGCCCCGTCCTCACCGCCAAGGACGCCCTGCGGTCCGTACCGTCCGTGGTCCATGACGAAACTGGCGCGCGCCGTGCCGCGAAGAAGCTCAACTTCATAGTCCAACCCCAGGCCTCCCCGGTGCTTGCCATGGCCGCCCGAGCCTGCGCGCAGCGCATAACGATGGTAAAGCACCGGGAAATTCTGCTCCATGATCTCGACCGGAGGCGCCTTGGAAATGCCGATCGTCGAACAGCCATTTGCCAATCCGTCGTGGTCGGCATTGCCGCCGTAGCCGCCGCCCGAAAGCTGGTACATCACGAAATCCCGGCCCGTTTTCGGGTCGTGCCCCCCAAGTGCAAAGTTGCCGCTTGTGCCGGCAGGCGCCGCCGTCACGCGGTTCGGCAGGGCCTCGACCAATGCTGCGAAAACCGCCTCCGCAATACGTTGGCTGACTTCGGCAGCGCAGCCCGATACCGGGCGGGGATACCGGGCGTCCAGGAAGGTCCCTTCAGGCCGCACGACCTCGAGCGGCTCAAAAGCACCAGCGCTGATCGGCACCTCGGGAAAGATGTGGCGCATGGCCAGGTAGACCGACGAGAGAGTCGTGGCGAGAACCGAGTTCATCGGCCCCATGCAGGGTGGACTGCTTTCGCTGAAATCGAATTTCAGGTGACCAGGCGTCTTTTCGACGTTCAGCCTGACTGCCAACGGCTCGTTGACGACACCATCGCTGTCGATCCATGCGACCGAGGAATACGTTCCGTCGGGAATTTCGTCGATCAGGCTGCTCATCTGGGAGGCGGCGCGCTGGCGCAACTCGCCGATCGCCTCGCGCACCACTTCGTCGCCATACCGATCCAAAAGCGCGTTCAATCGGTCCTCACCCACCATGAGCGCGGCGGCCTGCGCCTTAACGTCCCCGATCCTCTGGTCGGCGACGCGGATGTTCGAGCAGATGATCGCATAAATCTCTGCATCCAGAACTCCTTCCTTGAACAGGCGAACAGGCGGCAGACGCAGCCCCTCCTGCTCAACGGCGGTGGCACTTGCCGAGAATCCGCCAGGCACCGCCCCGCCTGTATCCGGCCAGTGGCCGGTGTTGGACAGCCAACAGAAAATCTCTCCGTTGCGGTAAAACGGTCGCGCGAAACGCACATCCATCAGGTGGGTGCCGCCCAGATATGGATCGTTAACGATATAAATGTCGTCGGGCTTCGGCGCCACAGCCGTCCCGGCCGCGATCATCTCGATCAGCGTGCGGGTCGAATATTGCATTGTCCCGACGAACACCGGTAGCCCCCCTGCCCCCTGCGCGATCAGAGAACCATCGTCCGCTGCATAGATTCCGTCGGACCGGTCGTTCGCCTCGGCAATAACCGGCGAGAACGCGGCCCGCGAAAAGCTCATGTCCATCTCGTCGCAGACCTGCTGCAACCCTGCCTGGATGACCGAAAGCGTGATTGGATCGACAGTCATGACTGAAACTCCAGCACCAGGTTGCCAAATTCGTCCCCGCGCGCCGTGACGCCCGGCTCGACGAGGATCGTCGTATCCATCTGCTCGATCACCGCCGGCCCTTCGATCTCTGCGTCAACCGGCAGGCTGTCTCGCCAGAAGATGGGTGTATCGTGCGACTTGCCATCGAAAATGACAGACCGGCGCCCGGTCGGCCGGGCGACCTTCTGCCGCGTGTCGCTGTCAATCAGGATCGACAGGTCGACAGGATCGGACAGGCCGATAACGGAACAATTCACATTCACGATCCGCGCCTGGATCGTCTCGAGCTCGACGCGGAACCGGTCCCAATAGACTTTGTCAAAGCGTTTTTTCAATTCGTCCCGCGTCGGTGTCGGTGTGTCGAGCGGAACGCGAACGACATGGCTTTGCCCCATGAATTGCATGTCGACACTATAGGTTTTCTGAACGTCTTGGACCGTTATGCTTTCCTTCGCCAGAGCGAGCTCACCCGCAGCGATCTGTTCGGCGAACACTTGGTGCAGTTGTTCAAAATCGGTGCTGTCCAGCGGCTGGTTGATCGTGCGGACATAGTCGTGACGCAGATCGGCCACCACGCAACCAAGTGCGTTCGTGATACCGGGACGCGCCGGGACCAGAACCCGCGGCACACCCAATTCCCTGGCCAGGGCGCCAGCATGGAGCGGGCCGGCCCCGCCAAACGCGAAAAGGGCAAAGTCACGCGGATCAGCGCCAAGCGAAAGGGACACCATGCGGATCGCGCCTGCCATCTTGGCGTTGGCCACGCGGATCACCGCTTCTGCGGCTCCAAGTGCATCGACTCCCAGGGGATCACCAAGCTCGCGCGCAAAGACCTCGGAAATGGCCTCCCGGCTGGCGCCTCCGGTGACGGCCAGTTTGGCCGGGTTCAACCGCCCCAGAAGCATATTTGCGTCCGAGATCGTGGGCTTGGCACCGCCCCTGCCATAGCAGATCGGTCCCGGATCTGCGCCCGCGCTTTCGGGGCCGATTTCCAGAAGACCTGCGGGGGTCACCTTGGCGATCGAACCGCCCCCAGCCCCGACGGTGCGCACATCCACCATGGGGACGTGGATCGGCATGGCATATTCGATTTCGATCTCGTTGGACACCGGCGGGTGACCACCCCGGATCAACGCCACGTCAGTCGAGGTGCCGCCCATGTCGTAGGTCAGAAGGTTCTGGTGCCCCGACAGCCGCCCGGTATATGCCGCAGCCATGACGCCCGAGGCCGGGCCGGACATGACGGTCTTTGCGGCCTCGCGTGCAACAAGGCGTGACGAAACCATGCCACCGTTGCCGTTCATCACCAGAACATCGCCGCGATAGCCTTTTGTTTCCAACTCGTTGCTCAGCCGCGCCACATAGCGCTCAAGCAGGGGCTGAACGCTGGCGTTGACGGCAGCGGTGACGCCGCGTTCGAACTCGCGGGTTTCGGACAACAGGCTGTGACCCATGGTGATATAGTCGTTTGGCCAAAGCCGCGCCGCAATCTGGGCCGCCTGGATTTCATGATCGGGATTAGCATAGGCGTGGAGAAAATGGATCACCAGCGACTCGCATCCCTTCTCCAAAAGCTCGCTGACGGCTGCAAGCATGGCCGGTTCGCTGAGCGGGGTCAGAACCTCGCCCGAGGCGTCCATGCGCTCGGGCACCTCGATGCGCAGGTCGCGGGGAATGACCGGTCTGAATTCACCCTTCATGCCATAGGGGTGCGGCCGCGTGCGGCGGCCAAGCTCAAGGACATCGCGAAACCCTCTGGTGGTGATCAGGCCGGTACGAGACAGCTTGCGCTCCAACACCGCATTGGTTGTCGTGGTTGTGCCATGGACGATCAGGTCGACCTCGGGCAGAGCGACCGCGGCCTGTTCCAATGCATTCAAGACACCAAAGGCCTGATTTTCCAATGTGGTCGGTGTCTTGGCGATCTTTAGCGCCCCGGTATCACGATCTACCATAACCAGGTCGGTGAAGGTTCCCCCGACATCGACTCCGATTATCCTTCCGCCTGACACTTGCACCGCCCGCGCTGATTGCTTGTATACGAATAAAACGTCAGCATCTCTTTCGCTGTCAATAGGTCTCACGGTGGCAGCCTTGGGTATGGCCGCAAATCCGGATTTGCGCGATGCAGGCAAATACGGGCGTTTCCCCCGTTAATCGCAGGATTCGGCTGTCATTTTTTACGTCGGCTTTCCGTCGATGCATGGTTCAGAGCTCGAGCGACCAGCCGCACCATTCGCATCAGTCCGTTACCAAAGCGTAAATGGATTCAGACCGCGTCGGCTCGATGCGCTTGCTTTTGCCCTGCGGTTTTGAATGACTGACGGCATGGCTCTTCGCATCGCTTTGTTCGCCCTGATACTCTGGCCTGCGGCGGCCCAGGCCCATGTTTCCGAGCAGGGGTTCGTCCTGCTGCTGCCGACCGATGTTTATATCTTCTCCGGCGCCGCAGTGGTGGCCCTTACCGTCGTGGCACTTTTCGCCCTGCCCGCTCGGCTGATCGAACGGCTATTCGCCTGGCGCATCCAGAGGGGCATTCGCCCTCCCGAATGGCTGACCATCGCCACGAGCGTCGGCTCCTTCGTTTTTCTGGCCGCCCTTGTCGCAATCGGGCTGGCCGGTCCGCATGGACCGCTTGAGAACATTCTTCCGCTCAGTTTCTGGACGCTGGGCTGGATCGGGCTGGTCAGCCTGTCCGGGTTCATGGGCAACCTTTGGGCCTGGACGAACCCGTGGACCGGGCTTTATCGGCTGATCGCACCGAAGTGGAAGCAACGCCCCCTGCCAGAACAGCTGGGGCTTTGGCCTGCGTGGATCCTGCTTTTGGCGTTCGCCGCATTCCTTCTGGCGGATATCGCACCGGACGACCCCGCGCGGCTGGCCATCGCTGTCGCCGTCTACTGGTGCCTGACCATGATCGGACTGCTGGTCTTCGGCCCTGCCTGGCTGCGCCATTTCGAACTTGGGCACGCAATCATGACTACCTATGCCCGGCTCGCTCCATGGAAACCGGGCGCCCCGGCCGGGCTTGGCGGTCCGGGCTGGCAGGTCGTGGCCGCGCCCGAGATCGCGGGCGCGGGTGTCTTTGCCCTTACCCTGCTGGCCGTGGGTAGTTTTGACGGGATCAACGAGACCTTCTGGTGGCTGGCGCAGATTGGAGTGAACCCGCTTGAGTTTCCCGGCCGCTCGGCGGTGATCGGCGAAACGCTGGTCGGCCTTGGCGCAGCCATTGCCCTTTTGATCGCGGTCTTTGCCATGACGGTACGGGCGGGCTTGTTCCTTGCCGGGACTGATGTCGCTTTTCCGACCGCATTCGGGCGGCTGGCCCTGACGATCCTGCCGATCGCACTGGTTTATCACCTGAGCCACTATCTGACGTCCTTTCTGGTGAACATCCAGCACACGTTGGCGGCATTCAACGACCCGCTCGACATCGGCGCGGACCTTTTCGGCATCGAACCCTTCCACGTCACAACCGGTTTTTTCAACCACTTGGACTGGGTCCGCGCAATCTGGCTCAGCCAGGCCGGGTTGGTCGTCCTTGGCCATGTCTGGTCGGTGCTGCTGTCGCACCGGATCGCGCAGGACTTGTTCGGCGACAACGCCCGCGCCTCCCGCGCAACCCTGCCTCTCTCGCTCTTCATGATCGCATATACGTTTCTTGGTCTTTGGCTGTTGGCCGCGCCGAAAGGGGCGTGAACTGGCTGAAAAAATCGGCATACTGAGAATGCGGACCAGAAGAATCTGGACATATTGCATGTATGCAAACAACATTCCGCTATCATAAACGCGTCCCACAAAGACGCAGCCAACAGGAGAGTCGGGATGCCCAAGCAACTTCTCACAAGCCGCCGCACACTGCTGAAGGGCGCCGCCGCTGGCGGCCTTCTGGCCACGACACCGCTGGTGTCGCGCTTTGCGCAGGCCCAGTCGTCTGAGCCGATCCGCATCGGTTTCCAACAGCACCAGACCGGAATAGGCGCCGCCTACGGCCGCTGGTACGGTCGCACCACCGACGCCGCCGCTGCCGCGATCAACGCAGCCGGCGGCATCAACGGTCGACCCCTGGAAATCGTCGCCGAGGATGACGGCACCGATCCCAAGCGCGGCGCCGAGGTCGTAGAGAAATTCGCCAACCAGCATGGCTGTGACGTGGCGTTCGGCACGCTGTTTTCCCACGTGGTCTATGGCTCGGCCCCGGCTGCGGGCGAGTTGAAGATCCCCTATTTCGTCGTCTCGGAAGGCCACCACGTCGCCTCCGGCGCGCTGAATCGCTATACGCTGCAACCCGGCATCACCGACGTGAAAAGCCAGGTTCAGGCCATGGCGCCCTATGTCAGCGAGACCCTCGGCAAGAAGGTCACCATGATCTTCCCCGACTTTGCCTTCGGACACGATCACCGCGATTACTTTACCGCCGCGATCGAGGCCCAGGGCGGCGAGGTCCTGGCGCATATCGCTATCCCGCCAACTGAAACCTCCTTCACCAAGTATTTCCCGCAGATCCCGCGCGACACCGAAGTGCTCTACCACGTCATGGTCGGCCCGGCCGTCCTGACGTTCGTAAAGGAACTGGGCGAATTCTTCGGCCCCTCGCGACCCGAACTCTTCGGCTTCATCGACAGCCTCGAAGCGGTCGACCTGGCCTCGCCGGGCCTCGAGTTCCTTGACGGCACCTATTTCTGGGAGGGCAACACGCGCTACGCGCAGGCCGACCAGAGCGAGTACGACAAGGCTTTCCGCGCCGCTGTCGGTGTTGATGCCAACGGCGCATCTGTCAGCGATTCCAAGGATGTATCGACCTATGCTCACATGTTCGGCTGCTGGGAAACGCTTTATATCATCAAGAACGCCATGGAGGCCTCGGGCTATGCCGGCCCCGGCGACCGACAGGCGTTGATCGAGGCGGTCGAGGCG
The DNA here is from genome assembly GCA_050290245.1 of Silicimonas sp. GTDB lineage: Bacteria > Pseudomonadota > Alphaproteobacteria > Rhodobacterales > Rhodobacteraceae > JBNKHH01. The sequence continues at coordinate 28,702 of JBNKHH010000080.1, read as the reverse complement.
ATGACCGAGATGCCGGAAGGCTTTGAGCATCCGCAGGGGCCCAAGCTGTTCAACGGTAAAACCCACCAGACCTTCGGCCAACAGTATATCAGCCGGGTCGAAGGCGGAAAGCTGGTCAAGGTCCATACGACCTCGATCGAGGATACGCTTTATCCCGACGAGGTCGACTATACGACGATGAGCTTCTGAGGCAGGTCTTGTGCCGAGGGCAAAGCCCCAGGCGCACAGGGCGGGGGGCGTTGCCCCCCCGCACCCGCCCAGAGTGTTTTTGAACAGAAGAAGGCGGCATAGCCTCAAGAAGCCAAGGAGCCTTTGATCGGGCATGGATTTTGGACCGCATTTGATGCTGGCCATTCTGGAAGGCGCGGTCGGAGCGGCGGTTCTGGCGCTGACCGCCCTTGGCCTCAGCCTGGTCTTTGGCGTGATGCGCGTGGTCAACGTCGCCCATGGAGAATTCTACATGCTGGGAGCCGTGCTGGCCTGGTTCGTGGCGACCAGCCTTGGCACGCATCCGGCGATCGGCTTTGTGGCGGCACTGGTCATAGCCCCCCTGATTGCCGGCATCGTCGCCGTCGCGGCGGATTGGCTGGTACTGAAACACCTGGATTACGACCCGGAATCCACCATCGTTGCCACGATTGGTCTTCTGTACATCATGCAGCAGTCGGCGCTGATGCTGTACGGCCCCGAGGCCCGTCCCGTCGCCCCTCCGTTCAACAGCCGCATTGCGCTGCCCTGGGTCGAATGGGGGGAAAACGGCCTGTCGCTGTTCTATCCCTGGGGCCTCGGGACCACGACCTACAAGCTCTTTGTCATCGCCGCTGCCGTTGCGATCCTCGTCGCTTTCTGGCTGTTCCTGTCGCGCTCGCGCTTTGGACTGATCATGCGAGCCACCCAGCTCGACCGCGAAACGGCGCTGGCCTTCGCGATCCCCGTGGAAAAGGTCTACGCTCTCGTTTTTGGTCTTGGTGCCGCGCTGGCGGCCATGGCGGCGGTGCTGATCGTACCAATCCAACAGGCGCACTACCTGATGGGGGGTGAGCCTCTCCTGCTGAGTTTTATCGTCGTGATCATCGGTGGCCTGGGCTCGATCCGGGGCACGATCTTCGCCGCCCTCCTGATCGGCATGTCCGACGGGATCATCTCGGTGTTCTTCTCGCCGACGCTGGCCAAGATCATCGCCACGCTCCTGGTCGCCCTCGTGCTGGTTTTCCGCCCGCAGGGTCTGTTCGGAAAGAAGCCGGCATGAGCCCGACCGCCCGATCCGCCGCCCTGCACCTTGGCCTGATCGCATTGATTGCAGTGCTGGGTCTGGTTCTGCCCGCCTATCACCAGGGCAACCTCGCGCGTATCCTTGTGCTGGCGACCTACGCGGTCGGCTACAACGTCCTTTTTGGCTATGCAGGCCTCCTCAGCCTCGGCCACGCCATGTTCTTCGGCGCCGGTATGTATGGTCTGGGCCTTGCCATGCAGCACGGAGGCATCCCGGCACTGCCCGCCTTTGCAATCGGCATGGTCTCGGCCGCCACCCTCTCGGCAGTGGTCGCACTCCTTGCGCTCAGAACCATCGGCGTCGCTTTCATGATCGTCACGCTGATGTTCTCGCAGACGGCCTTCCTGACGGTCCTTTTCTTTGGCACTTGGACGCGTGGCGACGAGGGTTTTGTCATCGCACAGGGCGCGCGCAGCATCGCCGGGTTGGACCTGTCGAACCCCGACATCCGCTTTTATGCCGCGCTGGCCCTGTTTTCGGCCGCCCTGCTGATCACCGCCCGGATGATGCAGATCCGCTTTGGCCACGTCCTGATCGCGGTGCGGGAAAATGAAGAACGCACCCGGATGCTGGGCTATGACGTCTTCCGGCACAAATTCCTCGCGGTGGTGATCTCGGGCACGATCTCGGGCGCGGCAGGGGCGGCCTATGCGCTCTTGTTCGGCTATGTCGGCGCAACCTTCACCTCGGTGCAATACTCGATCTTCCCGCTCCTCTGGGTGCTTCTCGGTGGCGCGGGCACGACCATTGGCCCATTTGTCGGCGCGCTCTTCATGTTCTACCTGATCGACTACACCTCGGGGCTGACTTCGGCCTACATGCTGATCGCCGGAATGGTCCTCGTCTTGCTTACGCTTTTTGCCCGCGCGGGGATCATGGGCGAAGTCAGGAAACGCTGGCTCAGGTGGCTGCCATGAGCCTTTTGCGCACCAAAGGGCTGACGAAGGTCTTCGTCGGGCTGACAGCGGTCAACGACGTCGATCTGACAGTCGAGGCAGGCCGCGTACACGCCCTGATCGGCCCGAACGGCGCGGGCAAGAGCACGCTGGTCGGCATGATCGCCGGGCGTATCCTCCCCACGAAAGGCCAAGTCTGGTTCGATAAAACCGACGTGACCACCCTGCCCGCGCACAAACGGATACGGATGGGCATGGCCTATACGTTCCAGATCACGGCGGTCTATGCACGCCTGTCCCTGTTCGACAACCTGGCGCTGGCCCTGCGCGACCAGCACCGCGACAAGGTTCTGGCGGCGCTCAACCGGGTCGGTCTGGCTGACCGCGCCGAAAGCCTCGCGGGAGATCTGTCTTACGGCCACCAGCGCCTTTTGGAAATCGCCATGGGCGTCGCCCAATCCCCGCGCCTTCTGATCCTGGACGAGCCGACGCAGGGTCTGGCCGAGAGCGAAATCGCCGGCTTCAATGCGCTGATCAAACAGCTTGCGGGCGAAACCACCATCCTTTTGATCGAGCACAACATGAACGTGGTCATGGAACTGGCCGACCGCATCACCGTGCTGGAAACCGGCGAGGTGCTGGCCAGCGGTACACCCGACGAAATCCGCGCCAATGCCGAGGTGCAAGAGGCTTATCTGGGGACGGGTGATGCTGAGACTTGAGGGCGTCAACACCGGCTACGGGCCAATCCAGGTGCTTTATGACCTGAGCCTCGAGGCGCGCGCGGGCGAGGTCCTGTGCCTTCTGGGCCGGAATGGCGCGGGCAAAACTACCACGCTGAAGGCGATCATGGGGCTTTTGCCGCTGACCGCGGGCCGGATCATGCTGGAGGGGACCGAACTGTCAGCCCTGCCCGCGCACGAGGTGCCGCGTCAGGGGGTGGGGTATATTCCACAGGGCCGGCGGCTGTTTTCCGAACTCAGCGTCGCAGAGAACATCGAAATCGGTCTGATGGCAGGCAGAAAGGGGGCCAAGACGCGCGAGCACGTCCTCGACATGTTCCCGCGATTGCGCGAACGTCTGGACCAACGCGCCGAAACCCTGTCGGGCGGCGAACAACAGATGCTGGCAACGGCGCGCGCCCTGTGCCTCGAGCCCAAAGTCCTCCTGCTGGACGAGCCGACCGAAGGCCTCCAGCCCTCGATGATCCAGCTTATCCGCGAGACCGTGGAGACCCTGCGCGACGCAGGCGTGGCGATCATCCTGGTCGAGCAGCGCATCGACGCGGTACTTGCGCTTTCGGACCGGGTGCAGTTCATCGAAAACGGCCACAGCCGCGAGGTCGTCACCCCCGCCCACCTCCACGCAGACCGCAGTCTGATACACGCCTACGTCGGGGTCTGATCGCCAGGCTCCACAATTCGGTTCAAAGTGCGCTTCTTCTTTTCAAGAGATACTCCGGCGACCGGGTCCGTCCGGTGTGCCGATCCCGATACGGCGCCTCAGACGTCCTTCAACCCACCGGGACAAAAGAACTTGGTGAATGCACCATAACATGTCGCCTTTTTGCCAAGACCCGCCATCTTCACGCGCGAGATGACACCAAAGTCCGAAAAGACGGTCGCGATTTCCGGGCGAATTAGTTCATAGCAGGTGGATATATCCAGTTTGCACGCCGCCAATGCCAGGGCCTGACCCGTCGACCGGGTTTTCGAGAATTCGTCGGTCGCGATGGCGAAAATCAACTGTTCCCGCAACGCCGCTTCTGCGTCGGCGGCATCGGGCTTGGTGGCATAGGCGGCACCCGAGACGAGGGCGAGGAACACGAGAGCTTTCAGCATGGGTGGGTCCTAGACGAGCTTGGCGAGCAAGGCTTCAAAAATGCGAGCCTCTTCTTCGCTCAGCGGGGCAATGGTTTCAAGCCGCGCCTGGAGTGCCGCGTCATGGGCGGTCTCGAAAGCTGCGCGTCCCGCCTCGGACAGTTCGACCCGGCGGAGACGGCGATCGTTGGGATCAGGGCTAGTGGTGACGTATCCCTTGGCCGCAAGCCGCTCGACGACGCCCTTGATCGTCGCTGAATCCATCGCGGTCTGGCGCCCCAGAAGGTTCTGCGAAATCGCGCCCTTCTCGTAAAGCCGCGCCAGTGCGGCGAACTGCGTCGGCGTCAGACCATCGACGTGGCGTGCAAAGATAGAGACGTGCCTCTGGTTGGCGCGGCGCAGGTTATAGCCGACCTGTTCGGTCAGCTGGTAACCAGAGGCATTTTTCATCGAACCCGACATATCGGATTTATTGACAGCTTGCGGCCTCTGTCGCAACATACTGTTTGTATACCAACAGTCGCGAGCCCCGATGACCGCAGACGCTTATGTCAGACCCGAACGGCTGGAAGACGCGCTGGATGCCCTGAGTGCGGGGGACATGACCATCGCGGCGGGCTGTACCGACCTATTTCCCGCCACGCATCGCAAAGCTCTTTACGGCGCTGTGCTGGATATCACTGCGATCGATGACCTGCGCGGGATAAGCCGCGACTCGGGCGGCCTCGTCATCGGGGCCACCACCACCTGGAGCGACATTCAAACCGCCGACCTCCCGGCTGCGTTCGACGGGCTGAAACGGGCTGCACGCGAAGTCGGGGCGCGCCAGATACAGAACCAGGGCACCGTGGCGGGCAACCTCTGCAATGCCTCGCCAGCCGCGGACGGGGTTCCTCCCTTGCTGACACTTGACGCCGAGGTGGTCCTGACCTCTGCCAAGGGCCAGCGGCGTCTGGCTCTGCAAGAGTTCATTACCGGACCACGCCAGATCGACCGCCGCGCCAACGAACTCTTGACGGCCATCCGTATCCCGGCCGAAGCAATGGCCGGGCAAAGCCATTTCCTGAAACTGGGCGCGCGTTCATCGCTGGTAATCTCGATTGCCATGGCGGCGGGCCGGATTACCGTCGAGAATGGGTTGATCACCTCGGCCGCACTTGCCGTCGGGGCCTGTGGTCCCGTGGCGACGCGGCTTGGCCGGGCAGAACGCGCGCTGATCGGGGCACACCTGAGCCCCGAGGCCATAGCCGAGGCCATCACCGACATCGCCATCAGCGAGGAACTTGACCCCATTGACGACGTCCGCGCCGACGCGGGCTATCGCCTTGAAACCGCTGCCGAGCTTGTCCGCCGCCTTTTGACAGCGATGGAGGCGACATGAGCATTCGTCTGTCGATCGGCGGCACAGCCCACAACGTGGACGCCGCACCGGGGAAGCGCCTCTCGGAGGTCCTGCGCGATGACCTGGGGCTGAAAAGCGTCAAGGTCGGCTGCGACGCGGGCGACTGTGGGGCCTGCACGATTCTGGTCGACGGCGCGCAGGTCTGCGCCTGCCTCATGCCCGTGGCCCAGGCCGAGGGACGTGCCATCGAAACGCTGGAGACCAGCGAAGCCAACTTGTTTTCGTGCCTGCAAGAGGCCTTCCTTGACCATGGCGCGGCCCAATGCGGCATCTGCACGCCGGGCGTCATGATGGCGGCGACGGAGCTGTTGCGCACGAACCCGACGCCATCCGAGGACGAGGTTCACAACGCGCTGGCGGGCGTGCTGTGCCGCTGCACCGGCTACCGCAAGATCATCACGGCGATCATGGCCGCGACCGCGCCTCTGACTGTCGCGAGCATGCCCGAGGCCGGAGCTGCCGTTGGCTCTCCAGTGCGGCGCCTCGACGGACGCACCAAGGTGAACGGCACAGAGGTCTTTGGCGCGGACGCGGGACCGGGTGACGCCCTGCTGGTCCGCGCGGTGCGATCCCCGCATTTTCACGCCCGCTTTTCTCTCGGCGACGTCGAGGCCTGGGCGCGCGAACACCCCGGCATCCTGGTGCTGACAGCCAGTGATATCCCCGGCGAAAACTGTTATGGCGTGATCCCGGCCCTCGCCGATCAACCCGCGCTGGCCGAGGGCGAGGTGCGTTATCTGGGCGAAGCGATTGCGCTTGTTGTGGGCGAAGCCGACAGCATCGAGGCGCTTGATCTGAAGACCTTCCCGGTTGACTGGGAGGCCCTGCCCCACACCACCACCGAAGCCGAGGGCTCTCGAAAAGGCGCACAGCTTGTGCACGCGACCCGCAAAGGAAACGTCCTGATCGAGGGCCGTGTTGCAAAGGGTGATCCCGAGGCGGCGCTGGCCGACTCCGCCCATGTGGTGACAGGCACGTTCCAGACCTCATACGTCGAACACGCCTATATCGAACCCGAAGCCGGGGTCGCCTGGCTCGACGGCGACACGCTGGTGATCGAAGCCTGCACCCAGGCCCCGGTCATGGACCGTGACGACACGGCCAAGGTCCTCGGATTGCCGCAGGACAAGGTCCGCATCATCCCGACAGCCACGGGCGGCGGCTTTGGCGCCAAGCTGGACGTGACCCTGCAACCCCTCATTGGCCTCGCGGCGCTGAAGACCGGCAAGCCCTGCCGGATGGTCTTTACCCGCCAGGAGTCCATGCTGGCCTCGACCAAACGACATCCCGGCACCATGACCGCCTCGATTGGAGCCGACGCCGACGGGCGGATCACCGCGATGACGTTCCAGGGCGACTTCAACACCGGGGCCTATGCCAGCTGGGGGCCGACAGTGGCCACGCGCGTGCCGGTCCATGCCTCGGGACCCTACCGCACGCCGGCCTATCTCGCGACCGCGCGGGCGATCCATACCAACGGGCCTTCCTCGGGCGCCTTCCGCGGCTTTGGCGTGCCTCAGGCCGGGATCGCGCAGGAGTCGCTCTACGACGATCTTGCCGAGGCCTGCGGGTCCGACCGCCTGGAGTTCCGCCGTCTGAATGCGCTGCGCGATGGCGACGCGACCACCTCGGGGCAGGTCCTGCGGTCGGTCGGGCAAATCGACTGCCTCGATGCGCTGAAACCCCACTGGGACAAGGCGCTGGCAGCCGCCGAGCTGCACAACGCCCAGGGCGGACCGACCCGGCGCGGCGTGGGGGTGGCCTCGTGCTGGTACGGCTGTGGCAACACATCGCTACCGAACCCCTCGACCGTGCGTTTCGGGGTGACACCGGATGGCGCGCTGCGCCTGCACCAAGGTGCGACGGACATAGGTCAGGGCGCGAACACGGTCATCACGCAGATCGCGGCCGACGCCTTGGGCGTGGCGCTTGAAAAAATCGAGATCGTCGGTCCTGACACCGCGCTGACGCCGGACTGCGGCAAGACATCTGCCTCGCGCCAGACCTTCGTGACCGGCCGCGCCGCCGAGGCCGCCGGAGCCGCACTGCGCACCCTGATCCTGCGTCAGACCAACTTGACTGAGAGCGCACGTATCATCTTTGAAAACGGCGGGATCACGGTCAGTGACGCAGGCTCCACCCACCGGATCGACCTGTCCAACCTGCCGAGGGACGAAAACGGCTATGTGCTGGTTGCCGAAGAGACCTACGACCCGCCGACGACGGCGCTGGACGAAAACGGCCAGGGCGAACCCTATGCGGTCTATGGTTTCGGCGCGCAGATCGCCGAGGTCGAGGTCGATATGGCGCTTGGCACGACGAAGGTCCTGCACGTCACCGCCGCCCACGACCTTGGCCGCGTCATCAATCCGGTTTTGGCGGAGGGGCAGATCGAAGGCGGCATCGCACAGGGTCTCGGCCTCGCGCTGATGGAGGAGTTCGTCCCCGGACGCACCGAGAACCTGCACGACTACCTGATCCCGACCGTGGGTGATATGCCCCCCGTAACCTCGATCCTAGTCGAGAAGCCTGATCCAGAAGGTCCCATGGGCGCTCGAGGCCTGGGCGAGCACGTCCTGATCCCGACCGCCCCCGCCATCCTGAACGCCATCCGCCATGCCTCGGGCGCACGCATCACCAAGGTGCCCGCCCTGCCCCACCGGGTACTGGCCGCCATCAAGGCTGCAAAATGACTGACGGACGCCGCCCTGAGAAGATCCGCTGCGATGCCTGCCCAGTGATGTGCTATATCGCCGAGGGGCGCGCAGGGGCCTGCGACCGCTATGCAAACGAAAATGGCCGGATCATCCGCTGCGATCCTCTGACCATTCTCGACAGGCGCATCGCCAAAGGCGACGAAGTAAAACCGTTTCTTGCCGCCGAGTGGGACGGGGTTACGACCTCGGGCGATGAAGTGACGGTTACTGCCATTGGTGCGGGCACCACATATCCCGACTACAAGCCCGCCCCCTTCATCGTCAGCCGCGAGATCGATGGCGTTGACTGCGTCACCGTAGTGACCGAGGCGATCTTTTCCTATTGCGGGGTCAAGGTAAAGATCGACACCGACCGCCATCTCGGGGCCGAGGCCTCGGTCGTACGCTTTGACGGCGAGCCCGTGGGCCATGTGATGACCTCGGAGTATGGCTCGCAAATGCTGTCCCTAGGTGGCGTCGACCATCTGACCGGCGGGACCAAACCGGAGGGCCGCAAGACCTGCGACGCCTTGATGGCGCTTTGCAACAAGGAAGCCGTCGAACTTTCAGTCGATGGCGGCTCGACCGTTATCGTGCAGGCCGGACATGCACCCATTGTCGATGGAGAGCCCGAAGTTCGCATGCGCGTCGGCTGCGGTTCGGCCACGATCGGCATGTTCGCCTCGCAATGGAAGGGGCTGGTGGACGAGGTCGTCGTCGTGGATGACCACATCACGGGCGTCGTCTCCGAGCACCAGGCCGGCAAGGTCATCGACTGGCCCGACACGGGCATCCGAATCCTTGGTCGCCGCTCAACACCGGGGCGCTATTTCAAGGTCGCGAACCCCGGCCTCGGCTGGGGCGGCACCGATATTTCCGATCCCCTGTCCATCCTTGGCGACTGGCGCGTGGCCAAGGGGGCCCGGCCGGGTCTCAGCCTGCTGATGGTCTCGACCACCGGCGAACATGCGGCCTATTACGAACTGGATGACGATCTTGTGCCGGTGCCCAAACCTATGCCCGACCGGCTCCAGCCTTCGGTCGACCTGATCGCGCAGAACTGTGAGCCGGCACTCTGCACGGTCCTGTTCATGGGCGGCGCCGGCGGTTCGCTGCGCTCGGGCGTGACACGCAACCCGATCAACCTGACCCGGTCGGTCCACGAGGAAAAAACCCGGGTCACCGTCGGCGGCGCCCCCGTCTACGTCTGGCCCGGCGGTGGCATTACCATCATGGCCGATGTCACCGAGGTCCCCGACAATGCCTTTGGCTATGTGCCGACCCCGGCCCTTGTCGCGCCCCTGGAATTCACCACCAGCCGCGAGGAATATCTGCGCCTTGGCGGGCACGAGACGTCGATCCGGGATCTGGACGACATTCTTGAAAAAGGAGGTGAATACGGAAAGGATACCCGCCTTCTTGGGGACAAATCGTGACTGGACCGCAAATATCTACTCTGCCCGATGGCAAGAGGGTGCATTTCCATCATGGTCCGACGGATGTCATCGTTGAAATATTCGGCCCCAACCGCGAAGAGGCGTTGTCCAAGGCGTCCGAACGGTTCCAGACAATGCTGGCTGGCCTCGTGGGTGAACTGAACGAACTGAGGGCGCCCTACGCCGAGACGACCCGGTTCCAGGACCCGACCGCTCGGCGGATGCAGGCGGCCGTGGGCAAGTTCGCTGAGCAATTCATCACGCCGATGGCGGCGGTGGCGGGGGCGATCGCAGACGAGATCATCGCCGCGCTGACCGACGGCGTGCAAATAGAAAAGGCCTATGCCAATAATGGCGGTGATATCGCCATTCACCTTGGGCCGGGTCAAAAGATCATCGTCATGTCGGCTACAGGCCCCATCGAGATACCCCACGACTCTCCGGTTCGTGGCGTGGCCACCTCGGGTTGGCGGGGGCGCAGCCATTCGCTTGGCATAGCCGATGCAGTCACCGTAGTTGCTGGTTCTGCAGCCGTCGCAGACGCCGCCGCAACCATGATCGCCAATGCGGTCGACCTTCCCGGCAACCCCGCGATCCATCGCATCGCGGCCAAAGAAGTCTCGCCGGACACAGATCTTGGCACCCGTGAGATAACCGCCGACGTCGGTCCGCTCAGCCAGAACGAGGTGGACGAGGCCCTCTCAAATGGCGTGCGCCACGCTGAGGGATTTCTCGAACAGCGCAAGATCCATGGCGCATCCCTGACGCTGAACGGCCAGACCAGGATCGTCTCGAACTCGAAGGAAATATTTGCCCATGCCTGAATTTGTCGTACGGAAAATGCAGTTGATCGTCGAAGAAATCCGCCACGACGGCGGCCCGGCGCCCGAGGTGCCACGGCGCCTCGGGGCGGTTCTGGCCTGTGTCGGAAACCCTTTTGCCGGGCGCTATGAACCCGATCTGCAATCTGCCATGGACGACCTCAAACCGCTCGGAGCCGAGATGAGCGCCCGCCTGATCGAAGCTCTCGGCGGCAAGGAGGCGATCGACGGCTATGGCAAGGGCGCGATCGTGGGCGAGGACGGCGAGTTGGAGCACGGCGCACTCTGGCATGTGCCGGGGGGCCATACCATGCGCGAACAACTGGGTGAATCGAACGCCATCGTGCCGTCCTGCATGAAGAAGGGCGGGGTCGGTTCGCGGCTGGACATCCCGCTGGGCCACATCAACGCCGCCTACGTCCGCAGCCATTTCGACGGCATCGAGGTCGGGCTTTCCGACGGCCCCAAGGCCGATGAAATCGTCTACGGGCTGGCCATGTCCTGCGGCGGCCGCGTCCATTCCCGCATGGGCGGACTTGAGGTCTGGGACGTCAAGGGCGAGGACGGTCTGCGCTGAGCAGACCCTGGCGGGACATGTAGGCTGTGAGAGCCGTCGCCTGGTCCGTCATGATCTGTCCTATGCCGGCTTCGATCAGCCTGCCCCAGACTGCATCGGGGTCAACAAGCGCCCGCGCGTCCGACAGGCCGCAGCAATGCACCGGGTCCAGCGTGTAGGTACCAAGCCGCATGCCCGGCCCCGCCATCGTACAGGCCTCGGCAAACAGTGCGAGATCGTCGAACCATGTCTCGACCACTGCTTGGTCGGCTTCGCGCAGGGCGCGGATTGTCTCCAGATCGTCACGCCCGCGCAGAGCGACCTTGGCCATGACCATGACATCATGGGCGGCTTCAAGATTTTTCAGCGCAGCGATGCCTGCCGTGTCCAGGACATCTATCTTGATCGTCGCTCGGTCCTGCCCCCCGAGGGCTGCAACCTGCTCGGCAACCGCTCCCAGATCGGCTGGCCTTTTGACGTCGAGATCAAAGACGGCGTCCGTTCCTTCCAGTGCCGCCAGCGCCTCGTCCAGGCGGGGAATATGCGCGTCGGTTATCGCGGCCCCCTCGCCGCCCGCGCCTTCGCGCAGACGAAGACTCGCGATCAACTCGGGTGATGCACCATCCGTGGCTGCCTCATTCCCGGTCATGCGCGTCAGCCAGTCGTCATGCATCAGGAACGCCCGGCCATCGGCATCGAGCGAGATATCGACCTCGACCACCTCCCACCGGGTGCCGGCCTCGATCGCGGGGATCGAGTTTTCGGGCAAAGGCCCCCAAAGGGCCCTGTGAACCGAGATCAAGACTGGCGGCCCCGACCGGAACCGCTCTTTCATGGATGCCACAGACATGGGTGCCTCAGAGCCTCCGGCCCGTCTCCCGATCGAACAAGACCGCATCATCGACCGAGAAATCCAATCCCATGGCACCCGAGGGCACGGCCTCTTCGGCGTTCTGGGTCACGGTCAGCTCGTGATTGCCAACCCGGCAGTGCACGAGCCGCACGGCGCCCAGTTCCTCGACGACACCGATCTCGACCGGAACACCGCCCGATGCGACCAGCCGCGCGCGTTCGGGACGCAACCCGAAAGTGACCGGCCCCCGGTGGGGCGAAGAAATGGGCAGCACAACACCGTCCACGTCCAGTCCGGCGTCCGTCACCGTCGCATCGATCAGGTTCATCGGCGGCGCGCCGATGAAGCTCGCGACAAAAGTGGTCGCCGGATTGGCATAGACCTCGGCGGGGGTGCCGATCTGTTCGATCTGCCCGCCGTTCAGCACGACGATCCGGTCGGCCAGCGTCATCGCCTCGACCTGGTCGTGGGTCACATATATCGCCGCCGTTTCCAGCCGCCGTTGCAGTTTCTTGATCTCTAGCCGCATCTGGTTTCGAAGCTTGGCATCAAGGTTCGATAGGGGTTCGTCGAACAGGAAAATCGCCGGGTGGCGCACGATGGCGCGGCCCATGGCGACCCGCTGGCGCTGACCACCGGACAACTGCGACGGCTTGCGGTCCAGGAATTCTGCAATCTGCAACAGATCGGCCGCCTCGTTCACCCGCGCGTCGATCTCGGACTGGGGCGTTTTCCGGTTTTTCAGGCCATACGCCAGGTTCTTCCTGACCGACATGTGCGGATAAAGCGCATAATTCTGGAACACCATGGCGATGTTGCGGTCGGCTGGTTCGAGGTCGTTGACGACCCGGCCCGCAAGCTCGATATCGCCCTCGGTAACGCTTTCCAGACCCGCGACCATGCGCAGCAACGTCGACTTGCCGCAGCCCGAAGGACCGACGAAGACAACCAGTTCGCCATCCTCGACGTCGACCGAGACGCCTTTCACGGCCTCTGCCCCGTTGGGATAGACTTTTCTGACGTTCTTGATGCGTAGCGTTGTCATTTTTCCTGCTCCACCAGACCCTTGATGAACATGCGCTGGAAAATGATGATGACCGCCGCGGGGGGCAGCATCGCCAGGATCGCCATGGCAAGGGCTTCGTTGTATTTCGGGATGTCGGCGCCAATCATGATCTGCATGATCTGCTTGATGCCGCGAACAAGCGTGAAATAGGTCTCGTCCGTGGTCATCAGAGTCGGCCAGAGGTACTGGTTCCAGCCCACCACGAACATGATGATAAAGATTGCCGCGATCATGGTCGTAGAAAGCGGTATTAGGATGTCGATGAAGAACCGGAATGGCCCGGCCCCGTCGATCCGCGACGCCTCCAAGAGTTCATCTGGTACGGACTTGAAAAACTGCCGGAAAAAGAACGTGCCGGTAGCCGAAGCGATCAGCGGCAGGATCAAACCGGTATAGCTGTTCAATAGCCCCAGTTGCTGAACCACCTCATAGGACGGCAGAATACGCACTTCGAGAGGCAACAGAAGCGTCAGGAAGATGATCCAGAAGCACAGCGTGGCGGCCCGAAAGCGGAAATAGACGATGGCGTAGGCCGCCAGCATCGACACCACGATCTTGCCGAGGGCAAAGCCGATCCCCAGGACGAAACTGTTCTGGGTCATCAGCCAGCCCGTGACCTCGCCGGTAAAGCCGCCCTGCTGGGTCAGCACCGTCTCATAAGTCGACAGGAATTCTCCGCCCCACCCCAGCTGCATCCCTTCCTTGTGGATCAGAACGTGGTTGAAAGTCGAAGTGGTGAAGGCCACCACCAGCGGACCCATCATCAAAAAGACACCTACCCACAAGATGATGTGGTCATAGATGCGTACGCCTCCAAAGGACTTGCGCGATAGCGCTGCGCTGGCCTTGGGGGCGGACTGATTTGTATTCGTTGTCGTCATGCTCCTGCCCCCTCAGTTATAATGCACGCGACGTTCGATCAGCCGGAACTGAACGATCGTCAGCGCCAGCACGATCAACATCAGGATCACCGACTGCGCCGAGGATCCGCCCAGATCGTTGCCGCGGAAGCCGTCGCGATAGACCTTGTAGACCAGCGTCACGGGGCTGTTGCCCGGCTGGTCCTTCACGATCAGGTCGATGGTGCCGAAGGTCTCGAACAGTGCGTACGTGATGTTCAGGATCAGCAGGAAGAATGTCGTGGGAGCGAGAAGCGGGAAGGTGATCGTCCAGAAGCGGCGGAACTCGCTGCGGCAATCGATCGAAGCGGCTTCCTTGACACTGGACGGGATCGACTGAAGACCCGACAGGAAAAAGATAAAGTTGTAGGGCACCTGTTTCCAGGTCGATACGATGATCATCGCGATGCCCGTGTCCCAGTAATTCACGCCGATCCGCATGTCCCATCCGAACAGAGCGGCGAAATCCACAAGCGGGCCGATGTGCTGGTCGAACAGCATGACGCCGATCAGGCCCGCCACCGGGGGCGCGATAGCATAGACCCACATCAGAAGCGTCTTGTAAGTCGACTGGCCACGCAAGACTCTGTCAGCCGAGACGGCGAACAAAAGGCCAAGCCCGAGCGAGATCAGCGACACCAAGATGGTGAACAGCGCGGTAAACCAGGCGGTGCGCTTATAGTCGGACGCCGTCAGAGCATCTCGATAGTTGTCTAGTCCGACAAAGGTCGAATTTCCGAAGAACGGGTCCTCCAGGAAAAAAGATGATCTGATCGCCTCGGCTGCCGGCCATAGGAAAAAGACCGCAATGATGACCATCTGCGGCATCAACAGCAGATAAGGCATCCATGGGCTTGAAAACTGGGATTTGTCCACTCGCCGCTCCCCGGAAACGTATGGCAGCGAGGGCGCATCAAGGCGCCCCCGCCTGTCGTCAGGCTATCAGGATCAGTTGGTCTTCGAGAACCGGTCGAGAAGCTTGTTGCCCTCTTCCTCGATCACTGCAAAGGCAGACTCGACGTCCGTTTCACCGGCAAAGATGCGGCCGTACTCACGGTTCATGACGTCGCGGATCTGGACGTAAAAGCCCATCCGATAGCCTTTCGAGCTGTCACCGCCCGGCAGCGACAGCTGCAGGATGCCAACCTCGGCTTGCGGCTTCTCGTCGTAATAACCCTCGGCTTTGGTCGCTTCGTAGGCAGCAGTGGTGATCGGAACGTAACCGGTCTGCTTGTGCCAGAACTTCTGGATGTCCGTCGAAGACAGGAACTTGAAGAACTCGGCCGAGGCCTTGTTGTGTTCCGCGTCATGACCCGACAGGGCAAACAGCGCGGCGCCACCGATGAAGGTCTGCGTCGGCTCCGAAGTGACGGACGCCCAGTACGGCAGGTAGGTTGCCGAGAAGTCGAAGTCGGCCGAGTTCAGCAGGCCGCCGAACGAACCGGACGAACCCAACCACATGGCGACTTCGCCGTTCTCGAACGGGGTCTGGTTGTCACCCCAGCCCGCGCCGTAGTAGCCGTACCAGCCCTTGTCGAGCCATTCCTTGGCTTTGCCAAAGTGCATCTTGATAGCGTCGTTGTTCACCAGGATCTTGGTCCCGTCAGCGCCGTCAAAACCGTTGTTGTTGGTTGCAAACGGGATGTTGTGACGCGAGTGGAAGTTCTCGGTCCAGATCCAGGGGCTGTGAGACTGGGCGAGCGGGATGTAGCCAGCGTCGACCAACTTGGGTGCGATCGCTTCGAACTCTTCCCAGGTCTTGGGCGCCTCGACACCGGCCTTCTCCAGGGCTCCGATGTTGTAGTAAAGGATCGGCGTCGACGAGTTGAAGGGCATACCGACCATTTTGCCGTCCGAGTCGGCATAGAAATAGCGCACGCCGGAAATGTAGTCGTTGGCGTCAAAGTCGATGCCTGCTTCCTTGATCAGGTCTTCGGCTGGAATCACCGCGCCCTTGGCGCCGATGATCGTGGCGGCACCGGCGTCGAACACTTGAACAATGTTGGGCTGCTCACCCGCACGGAACGCGGCGATAGTCGCGGTCAGTGTATCCTCATACCCGCCCTTGTAGACCGGCGTGATGACGTAGTCGCTCTGCGATGCGTTAAACCGGTTGGCAATCTCGTTGACCGTATCGCCCAACTGGCCGCCCATGGCGTGCCACCAGGTGATCTCGGTCTGGGCTTGCGCGAAGGTCGCGAAAAGCGACGCTACGCCGGCAAGCGCAAATTTGCTCCGAAGCATGACATTCTCCCTATGTTTAAGTCTGCCTGTAACGGCAGTTATTCCGCGTCAGTAACAGTGGTGCGACAAACCGCACGAATCCAACGCTTGGTAGGAGTTAATCATGAATTATCGCTTGGCCAAAAGCTCTTTTTTGACCAAGCGTTCAATTTATGACAAAGCCGTGAAGAAGGCCCTAGTTCAGCAATCCGGGCAGCCACAGCGTCAACGCCGGGAACAACAAGAGAATGCCGACCCGCACCAGTTCGGCCATGAAGAACGGCATCACACCTTTGAAGGTTTCGATCATTGGCGTGTCTTCAGAAAGGGCCGAAATCACGAAAACGTTCATGCCCACAGGCGGTGTGATCAGGCCCAGTTCCACGACGATCAGCGCCAGGATGCCGAACCATATCTTCAGGTCCTCGGTCGACATGCCAAAACCCGATCCTTCGGCGGGCATGTATAGGCCGCCGTTCAGGTCGATCAGTACAGGCCAGAAGAAGGGGATCACCAGGAGGATCATCGACAGACTGTCCATCAGGCAGCCGAGCGCGATCAGCGCGACCAGCAGGAGCACCATGACCACCATCGGTGCCAGGCCCGAATCCAGGATCCACTGGGCAGTTGTCTGCGGCAGTCCGATGCGGCTCATCAGGATCTTCATCAACTCGGCGCCGATCAGGATCAGATAGATCATGCCGGTGGTGCCCGCAGTTTCCTTCAGAGAGTCTCGCAGTTCGGTCCAGCCGATCGACCGCTTGAAGACGCCATAGGCCCAGACCAGCACAACGCCAACCGTGGCAGCAGGCGTCGGGTTGAAAAACCCGCCATAGATGCCGCCCAGCACGATGCCGAAGATCACCATGACCGGGACCAAACCGATCGTGGCCGCGCGGAATTCGGCCGCGCCTACACCGTCGTGGCTCGGCCCGGCTTCCGGGCGAAAGGTCACGTATATCGCGATCGTCAGAATGAACAGCACCACGGCCAGAAGACCTGGGATCATCGCGGCGGCAAACATGGTTACAACGTTCGCTTCTACGATGATGGCATAGATGATCAGTACGACCGAGGGCGGGATCAGGATGCCGAGCACGCCACCTGCAGCCAGTGAACCGGTCGCCAGTGCACCCGAGTAGTTGTATTTCTTGAGTTCCGGCAGCGCTACCCTTCCCATGGTAGAGGCCGTCGCCAGTGACGAACCACAGACCGAACCGAACCCTGCACACCCCGCGATGGCTGCCATGGCGGTCCCGCCACGCATCCATCCGAGCCAGGCGTTCGCACCCCGGAACAGGTCCTGGCTCAGGCCTGCCCGCGAAGCCAGTGCGCCCATCAGCACGAACATGGGCACGACCGACAGTCCGTAGTTCGAGAAAATACCCCATGCCAGCGTCTTCATCTGGCTCATCAGGATCAGGGGTCCGTTGACCATCATGATGCCGACGCCGCCGACGAGGATCATTGCATAGGCAATGGGAATGCGGATCGCGATCAGTCCGATCAGGACGACCAGAGACAGAATACCGAGGGTAATGGGGTCCATTAGGTCCGTCTCCTCGACATGACATGGATGGATTCAACAACCGAGGCGAAACTTGCGACGACCAACAGCGCCAGCGACAAAAGGCAGCCCGCAAAGCCCCACCAAAGCGGGATTTGCAGCGTGGCAGTAGTCGAGTCGTAAGTCTTCATGTCGATCATCCCAGCGTACATGCGCCATAGGAGGATCGCTCCGAAACACAGGGCGATAGTTGAGCCCATCAGCGAAAATATCGACAGCCAAAAGCGTGAAGCGCGGGCCGTGAAAATATCTGCCGTCACGTTCAGATTGGCAATCTGGCAGTAGGGCAGGAAAGCAAAGGCGGCAATTGCAACGCCGATCTCGGTCAGTTCAAAGTCGCCGTTAAACGACTTGTTCAGGACGGCAAAGCTGACGACCGAGGCAAAGTTCATCAGTGCAACAGCCACCAGGACCAGCCCGCCCAGTATCGCCCAGGCGGTGCTGATGTGCAGGACGAGGCCGTGAAGCCTCGTCCCGGAATGTTTTGCCGCAGCCATCTTACTGGGCGTTCTCTGCGATCAGATCCTTGGCCCGCTGCACCAGTGCGGCGCCATCCAGACCTTTGCCGTTCACTTCTTCGATCCAGCGTTCCTGGACCGGAGCCAAGGCGTCGATGAAGGCCTGGGTTTCGTCTTCGCTCAGTACAACGTGGGTCTTGCCGTTGTCTGTGGCCATCTTGATGCCAAAGTTGTCGCCACCGCGCCAGATGTCACCAACCTGCCCCCACCAGTCACGACCGGAAGCGTCGCGGAAGGCTTTTTGGATGTCCTCGGGCAGGCTGTCCCAGCGAGCCTTGTTCATCGACACCTGGAACGTGGTTGTGCCCAGACGGGTGTTGTCGGCGCCTTCGATGAAATAGTCGATCTGGTTGAACAGCTTCAGCGGCGGGATGATCTCCCACGGCAGAAGCGTTGCGTCTACAACCTTCTTGGCGAGAGCGTTCGGCACTTCGGGAACCGGCATGGCGATCGGCGAGGCGCCGAGCGCTTCGATGACCCATGCGCCGGTCCGCGTCGGAATCCGCATCTTCAGACCGGCCATGTCGCCAGGCGAACGGATTTCCTTGTCGACCGACATGATGGCCTGACCGGCGTGAACGTGCAGCCACATGACCTCAAGGCCCTTGTAGTCGTCCTTCAGCGAGTCCTCGAACATGTCGTACATGGCCAGGTTGGCGGCCTTGACGTCGTTCAGATAGACACCCGGCAGTTCGAACACCTCGGTGCGCGGGAACTGGCCAGGCGTATAACCGTTTACAGTCCAGATGATATCGACCACGCCATCGCGAGCCTGCTGAACCAGTTCCGGCGGGGTGCCGCCCAGCGACATGGCGGGGTAGATCTCGATCTTGACCCGGCCACCCGAGTTTTCCTCGACCTGCTTGGCCCAGGGTTCGAGCATCTGTGTCTGAGCCGGAGCTTTTCCGCCCAGAAGATGGTGCAGTTTAAAGGTGTACTCCTGCGCAGAAGCCGCACCGGCAAAGCCGATGGCGGTCGCTGTCGCGATGAGTGCACCGAACAAAGTGCGTCGTTTCATGATTAATCCTCCCAGATTACACAACCGGCAGCCCTGCCGATCGTCCAAGTTAAGCGCTACCGCCCGACTTTCGCCAGCGCCAATCCAAATTCAGGTCAATTTATTCAATTTTGCTATTGACCCCGCGAAAAGACCGGAATTTCCAGCCATAGTTTCTGACGGCAACTCATTGCTATCATGTGTTTTATTTCCCATCCTTCGCACGGTCATCCAGAAGTTTTTCAAGTGCGGTGTAGCATTTCATCAGACTTGATTGCGGCGATTGATTGTCTCGGGGTCGGGGCGGGGTTCTCCTCGCTTCCATCCGCAGCCGCCAGGATGGGGCGTACCAGACTGCACCACCACCCCGGTCACCGCCAGAATAACCTGGCCGTGAAAAGCTTTGCCCTTCCCCGCTGAAGGACTTTCGATCTTCTTTGAAAATAAACCATCCGGCCACGCCTCCCCGCGGGCAGTTTAGTTTACTGTGGCAACAACCCAATGGGGAGGCAAGGAATAACACCGCATGCCGGGGCTTGACCCGGCGGCCATTGGCGGCCAAGTGGTCGCCATGACAAAAATTGCCCTGATCACCGGAGCCTCGCGCGGACTGGGCGCCGCCCTGGCCGAAGCGCTCGCCCCGACACACCACATCGTCGCAGTGGCGCGCACCGTGGGCGCGCTCGAAGAACTTGACGACCGCATCCAGGCCCTCGGCGGCTCGGCAACACTTGCACCGATGGACGTCACGCTTGCGCCGGCCATGGCCGAGCTCTGCCGCTCGATCTACGACCGCTGGGGTCATGTCGATCTCTGGGCGCACGCGGCAATCCACGCCGCCCCCCTTGCGCCCGCCCCGCATATCGACACCAAGGACGTTGAGAAGTCCATCGCGGTGAATGTTGCCGCAACCGCCACGCTGATCCCCTATATCGACCCGCTTTTGCAGGCTGCCGAAAACGGTCAGGCCCTGTTTTTCGACGACCCCCACGCGGGCGAGAAATTTTTTGCGACCTACGGCGCCACAAAGGCTGCCCAGATCGCCATGGCGAAAAGCTGGCAGGCCGAGACCGCGGCCCTTGCGCCAAAGGTTCACATCCTGGCCCCGCCGCCGATGCCGACCGCCACCCGTGCCCGTTTTTTCCCCGGCGAGGACCGCAACGCCCTGACGCCCTGCGTAGAAGTTGCAAACGACCTGCTCGCTGGCCTCTGACGGTCTTTGTCTTGCAATAAATACGCAGAGTCCGCCAGCGACGCCGCACCAGGGTCACCGTATTTGCGCGTTTTTGCGATTCCGCCCCTCGTGGAAATGCTCTAATCAGGACAGGACGGGCAAATCGGGGCGGACATGCGCATTCTCATCACCAACGACGACGGCATCAATGCACCCGGACTGCAGGTGCTGGACGCCATCGCCCATGAGATCGCCGGCCCCTCGGGAGAGGTCTGGACCGTTGCGCCCGCCTTCGAACAATCGGGCGTCGGCCACTGTATCAGCTATACCCACCCGACCATGCTGACCCGCTTTGGCGAAAACCGCTACGCCGCCGAAGGCTCGCCCGCCGACTGCGTTCTGGCGGGTATTCACGAGGTGCTGAAGGACGACAAACCCGACCTGATCCTTTCCGGCGTCAACCGTGGCAACAACGCCGGCGAAAACGTTCTTTACTCCGGGACCATCGGCGGTGCGATGGAAGGCGCCCTCCAGGGCATCCCCTCGATTGCCCTCAGTCAGTTCTATGGCCCCGACAACAATCAGCTCGACGACCCCTTCGAAACCGCCGCCCAATACGGCGCCGCGACAGTGAAAAGCCTCCTGTCGGGGGGCATCTGGGAAACCTCGGGCTACCAGATCTTCTATAACGTCAACTTCCCGCCCATCCCCGCCAGCGCAGTCAAGGGCACGCGGGTCACCACCCAGGGCTGGCGCGAAAAAACCAGCATGGGCATCCAGTCCCAGGTTTCGCCCTCGGGCCGCATGTTCCTCTGGGTCAAGGGCGGCCCCCAGCATCACCCCACCGGCCCCGGCACCGACGTGACGGCCAATATCGACGGCTATATCTCGGTCACGCCGCTTCGCGCCGATCTGACCGCCCATGACACCATCGACACACTGAAGGCCCGCCTCGACACATGAGCCTCGATCCCGAAACGCGCATGCAATTCGTCTTTGCCCTCCGCCAGAAGGGCGTGCGTGACAAACGCGTGCTCGAAGCCATGGAAAAGATAGACCGGGGCGCCTTCGTCAAAGGCGTCTTCGCAGAACGCGCCTACGAGGACATGCCGCTGCCGATCGCCTGTGGCCAGACCATCTCCCAGCCCTCGGTGGTTGCGCTGATGACCCAGGCGCTTGAGCTTGAGCCGCGCCACACGGTGCTCGAAATCGGCACCGGCTCTGGCTATCAGGCCGCTGTGCTCAGCCAGCTCGTGCGCCGGGTCTATACCGTCGACCGCCACAAGCGTCTCGTGGCCGAGGCGCAGGCGGTGTTCGACCAGCTCGGCCTGACGAATATCACCGCCTTTCCCGCCGACGGGACACGGGGACTGGCCGAACAGGCCCCCTTCGACCGCATCCTGATCACGGCCGCGGCCGAAGATCCTCCCGGTCCCTTGTTGGCAGAGTTGAAAACAGGCGGTATCATGGTGGTGCCGGTTGGCCAGTCCGACGCCGTACAGGTGCTGATCAAGGTGACCCGGACCGAAAGCGGGTTCGACTATGAAGAACTTCGCCAGGTTCGGTTCGTCCCCCTGGTCGAAGGCATGGGACAGGACTGAGAATCCGGCAAGACGGCCCCAGGAAGAGGGCCTTTGTGGTGGTGAGGAATGAGCATATGACCCAAAAGGCATTTACAATACGTGCGGCTATCCTGGCAGCATCGACCCTGGCACTGACTGCCTGCGGCGATTTCGGAGGCCTCGACTTCGACCTGCGCGGTGGTGCAGGCGGGTTCGACACCTCGGACGCAGTCCGAGGAGCCACAGCCACCGCGCCCCAACCCGACGAGCGCGGGATCATCTCCTACCCGAATTACCAGGTCGCGATTGCACGGCGCGGTGACACGGTCCAGACCGTCGCCGCCCGGATCGGCCTTCCGGCCAGCGAACTGGCCCGCCATAACGCCCTTCCCGAAACTGTCGTGCTGCGCGAAGGCGAAATCATCGCCCTGCCCCGGCGTGTCCCCGAACCCGGCTTTGGCGCGGCGGGCACTCTTGACGTAACGTCGATCGCCGGAACGGCCATCGACCGGGCCGAGGGCCAGCCCGGTCTGCCTACGGGCATTGAACCCACGCGCCACCGTGTTGCACCGGGCGAAACCGCGTTCTCGATCGCCCGTCTCTACGACGTACCGGTCGCAGCACTGGCCGAATGGAATGGCCTCGGCCCCGACCTCGCACTGCGCGTCGGCCAATACCTCCTGATCCCGACTCGCACGGCCAGCCAAGAGGTCCAGACCGCCGCTATCGAGCCGCCCGGAACAGGCTCGCTCGCCCCATTGCCGCCCTCCTCGGCCACGCCGCTGCCCGCCCAGGACGCCAAACCGGTCGCCGCCACACCCGCGCCGAAACCGACGCCCGCGCCTCAGACCGCCGCCTCGGACACCTCGCGGCTCAGGATGCCGGTTCAGGGCAAGATCATACGCACCTATGAAAAGGGCAAGAACGAGGGCATCGGCATCTCGGCCAGCGCCGGCGCAGCCGTGGTGGCCGCCGACAACGGCACCGTGGCCGCCATCACCCGCGACACCGACCAGGTGCCGATCCTGGTGATCCGCCACGAAAACAACCTCCTGACCGTCTATGCCGGTGTCGATGAAATCGCTGTTCAAAAGGGCGACAAAGTCAAACGCGGCCAAAAAATCGCCGTGATCCGCGCCGCCACGCCGCCCTTCCTGCATTTCGAGGTGCGCGAGGGCTTCGACAGCGTCGACCCGGCCCCCTACCTGAAATAGGCTGTCCGGAAAAACCCTTCGGGGCCTTATCTGGCCCCAAGTACGCAAAAGGGCCGCTGCAATCGCAGCGGCCCGCGCCGTGACCGGCGAGCGCCCGGCGCAACCGAGCCTCAGACGGATGCCTCGGGCTCCCTGGTCTCCCCTTCAAGAAACAGCAGCGCCACTTCTGCCCCCATGGCTCGCATCAAGCCATGCGAAGCCTCGTTGAAGGCCCAGTGACTGGCCCTCCACCGCGGCACACCGCTATCGGCCATTGCCGCGAGAGCGGCTTTCATCAGGCCGACTCCGACACCTTTTCGGCGGTGATCCTCGGCGATGGACACCACGTGAATTATGCCTAGGCGTTCCCGGTGCTTCTGAATGGTGCCATCCGTTTCCTGAACCTCGTACAACAGGAAGCCGCGCAGGACGCCGTCCACCTCGTCGACAAGGCAGACATGGCCATCGCCGATCAGCCCGGCCACCTCCCCAACCAGGGCGCGGGCGTCCATGGCGGCGCGAAACCGCCAGGGATAGACCTCGGCATGCAGGGCCTGCACGGCCTCATAGAGCGGCACGATCCGTGCCACTTCGTTTTCTTGAAGCTGTCTGATCATGAAAAAGTCTCCTGACGTTTACGCCAGGAGACCGATCAAAAACCCCGCCCCCGGCAATCGGGGGCTATCGCGCGCACGACCCCGTCAGGCGCGCTCGGCATACTCCATGGTCTCGGTGTTCACGACGACCGACTCCCCCTCGCCCACGAAGGGCGGGATGGTGATGCGCACGCCGTTATCCAGAACCGCGGGCTTGAACGAGTTCGCCGCCGTCTGGCCTTTCACCACCGGCTCGGTCTCGGCGACGACACAGGTGACTTTTTGCGGCAGGGAGGCGCTCAGCGCCTCGCTTTCATGGTACTCGATCT
Source organism: Silicimonas sp. (assembly GCA_050290245.1). Classification (GTDB taxonomy): domain Bacteria; phylum Pseudomonadota; class Alphaproteobacteria; order Rhodobacterales; family Rhodobacteraceae; genus JBNKHH01. The sequence goes on along the minus strand of JBNKHH010000080.1, from coordinate 4,825 downwards.
GTATTGTCATCCCGTCCTGCAGGAACGGACGGCGGTCGCCGAGGATGTCGGCGGGCAGTTCGATCTGCTCATAGGTTTCGCTGTCCATGAACACCAACATCCCGTCGTTCTCGTAAAGGAACTGCTGGTCCTTTTGTTCAAGCCGCACACGCTCGACCTTGTCCGCCGACCGGAATCGTTCGTTCAGTTTCGAGCCGTTCCTGAGGTTCTTCAACTCGACCTGGGCGAAGGCACCGCCCTTGCCAGGCTTGACGTGGTCCACCTTCACGGCGACCCAAAGCCCGTCGTTATGCTCCAACACGTTTCCGGGCCGGATCTCGTTGCCGTTAATCTTCGCCATAGTATAAACCGATGTTTTTGTTGATTCAGAGGTCGATGACCCTATATTCCAGCACAAAGGTCCCCGCAAGACGGACCGAAATTCGGGTTGGAAGAGTTAGTTATGCGCTGAGTGCATGGCAGGCATTCCAAAATAGAAACCCACAACTGGTCGCATAGGCGTCATAAGGGGCGGCACGCCTGTCTAATGCGGCAAGAGCAACAATAAATAGGACTCAGAATGGCAGATTTTGTGGACGGCACAGCATTCAACCATGAGCAAGGCAACCGCGCGCGGAAGCTTTTCGCTGCCGTGGTTCTGGCGGCTTTGGACGATGCAATTGCCGACGACAAGAAATATGGCAATGGCCCCGAACAGATCGCCCGTTGGGCGCGCTCACGTGATGGCCGCGAAGTTCTGTCCTGCGCCGGAATCGACCCGAACGAACGTGTCGTGAAGGGCCTGATGGAATTCGTGGGCAAGGGTGTTCGTACCTCCGTGGCGCTCAGCCGCGAGGAAAGCGAACGCCGCCATGCCGCCGAAGCGGCCGCAACCGACGGTGCCAAGCGCGCCGCCTGACGCAGCATCCCTTCGGATATTGAAAAAACGCGCTTCCTTCGGGGGCGCGTTTTTGTTTGTCTTCGCCACGAACGATCCCCACCTCTTTGAAGCACGACCCATACCGGAGCCTTTCATGACCGATACCCTGCCTTTCGACACCACCGCCCTCGACCGCCTGGCCGAGGTCATAGTCGGCACCGGGCTGAACCTCCAACCCGGCCAGGACCTCATCATCACTGCCTCGGCCGAAGCCCTGCCGCTGGTGCGCCGCGTTGTGGTCCAGGCCTACAAGGCAGGCGCCGGCCTTGTGACACCGATCCTGGCGGACGAGGAAATCACGCGCGCGCGCTATCAGCACGGCGCCGACGACACCTTCGAACGCGCGGCCGGCTGGCTCTACAAGGGGATGGCCGAAGCCTATGGCAACAACGCTGCCCGTCTCGCCATCGTCGCCGACAACCCCATGGCGCTGTCCGACCAGGACCCGGCCAAGGTCGCCACCGCCGCCAAGGCCAATGCCGCCGCCTACAAGCCCGCGCTGGAAAAGATCGCCGGATTCGAAATCAACTGGAACATCGCTGCCTATCCGGGCCGCGCCTGGTCGCAGCTTGTCTACCACGACATGTCGGCCGACGACGCCCAGGCCGCGCTGGCCAAAGCCATCTTTGCCGCCTCGCGCGTCGACCGGAACGACCCGACCGCTGCCTGGGCCGCCCATAACGCCGATCTTGCCGCCCGCCGCGACTGGCTGAACGACCATAACTTCGCCGCGCTGCACTTCACCTCGCCCGGCACCGACCTGACCGTGGGCCTCGCCGACGGTCATCTCTGGATGGGCGGCGCTTCCGTGGCCAAGAACGGCGTGACCTGCAATCCGAACATCCCGACCGAAGAGGTGTTCACGACGCCTCACAAGGATCGCGTCGATGGCACCGTCAAGGCCTCAAAGCCGCTCGCCCACCAGGGTACGCTAATCGAGGGGATCGAGGTCACGTTTGAGGCCGGCCGCATCACCAAAGCCAGCGCCACCAGGGGCGAAGAGGTGTTTCTCAAGCTGCTCGACACCGACGAGGGCGCACGCCGCATCGGCGAGGTGGCTCTTGTGCCCTATGCTTCGCCGATCTCGGAAACCGGCATCCTGTTCTACAACACGCTGTTCGACGAAAACGCCGCCTGCCACATCGCCCTGGGCCAGTGCTACAAGGATTGCCTCAAGGACACCGCCGGCCTCAACGACGACCAGATCGCAGCGCGTGGCGGCAATGCCAGTTTGATCCACGTCGACTGGATGATCGGCGGGCCGGACACCGACATCGACGGCATCACCCAATCCGGCGAAAACGTGCCGGTCTTTCGCAAAGGAAACTGGGCATGAGCATTCCTAATCGACCCGACGGATTCTGGGACAACCGCTATGGCGCGACGACGGATTTCATCTTTGGAACCGCTCCGGCCCGCCCACTGGAGCGTATCCGCGACCACCTGCCCGCCTCGGGCCGCGCTCTGGCTATCGCCGACGGCGAGGGGCGCAACTCGGTCTGGCTGGCAGAGCAGGGCTTTGACGTCACGGCTTTCGACGCCGCGCCCGCAGGTCTCGCCAAAGCCCGGAGCCTGGCCGCACAGCGCGGCGTTACCGTCGACTTTAACCAAGCGGAAATCGGCGCCTGGGACTGGGACGCCCAGCCATATGACCTTGTTGCGGGCATCTATTTTCAGTTCCTTTCGCCCAAGGCCCGCACCCAGACCTTCGACGCTTTGAAACGCGCCGTCGCGCCGGGCGGTATGCTCTATATTCTCGGATATCGCCCCGAACAGGTCGGCCGCGGCACCGGCGGTCCGCCGAATGTCGAAAACATGTACACCGAAGACCTCCTGCGCGAGGCCTTCAGCGACCTCGACATCCTGCGGCTTGAAAGCTGGGATGAAGACCTTGATGAAGGCAGCGGGCACAAGGGATCCTCGGCCTTGATCGACCTGCTCGCCCGGCGCGTATAGACCGCTGCCGATCCGGAATTTTCAGACCGGCCGGACCAGCCACCAAGGCCCGGTCAGATTTCACCGATCTTCCTGGCGCAACTGCCTCTGGCGGTGTCATGGTTTTCGTATCCGGCGACGTCCGAAGCCACGGTCGCCCGCTTGTTCTTCTTGATATAAGTCAGGCGGAAATTGACCTTGCGTGTCATGTTCCAGCTGTCGGTGACTGGGACCGTCCATCTGAAAACCAGTCGGCTGTCGTCGTTCTGGGTAATCTTGACCTGCATCGGCTTGCCGTAGGCCACGTGCACCATCCCGTCGTAGACATAGGCGTTCCCCGACTTGTGCCCGACCCCGACGATGACCTGATCGACCAGCCATTGGCCTCGACTGACCTTGAACTTGCAGTCATAAATGTCGCCCTTTTCAGCAAGCGCAGGCGTGGCGAAGGCCGCCAACAGCACAATCCAAATGAATTTCATGGTCTCGCCTCCATGTTGAATACTTTAAGGAAATGCCTCGCATCACCCCGGTGGGTAGTGATACAAGATCGCCTTCGCGTCCTGGCCTTTCAGCCGCGTCTGGCAACAATCCGTCTCTGAAAACAAGGACTTGTAATAGGCCTTGTTGTGAATATCGAACGGCAACCCAAGGCCCTGGACGATTTCTTCCAGCACGGTCGCCTTGGTCATCCGGCTGGGGATATCGCTGGTGTACAAAACCGTTGCCTTGGTAATCCGCGATCCCTGCCGGTGCACACGCACCATGGCGATCGCTCCGGTCGTAACGATCTCTTCCTGGATGCTGCGCGCCTGAGGTAAAACCGACTTCAGGGTCTTCGTGACAAGGTGGATTTCCATATCCGCCCTGCCCCCCGAGACTAGCGACAAATGAACCCCGGCACCGACGCCGTTCAACTCGTTGATCGCCCGCGCAACGGCCGACCGGATTGCCTTTTCCTGGCGCACCGGAAAGCCCCTCTGGACCGAGACGATGCTTAGCGTAAGGTTCGTGGCGTCAGCCTTGCTCCACCGCGCCGCCGGTACGCGGCACTTGCCGCCCGGCGCTGCGCCGCAGGACACCAACCGGTAGAAATCGCGGTCGCTCAACTTGCCCTTCGGCGTGATGACATAGTCTTGCGCGGCTCCGGCTCCGGCCAGCAACGCCATCGCCACGGCGGCGATCAATGTTCGAAGTAGTGCACCCCCGAGAAACATTGACGTCCTCCTCCCGGACTCCATGTCCTCCGATGAACACAAGAAAAAGCTTCTATTACATTGATATCGGTCAACGAATTCGCGATGGCATCCTAGAACGGAATATCGTCCGCTTTTTCCGACGCCGTGACGTAAGACGCCACGACCTTTTTCTCGCCCGCCTTTTCAAAGGCCACGCTCAGCTTGTCGCCCTCGATCGAGGTCACCAGCCCATAGCCGAATTTTTGGTGGAACACCCGTTCGCCCACGGTAAAGGACGATACCGCCGTGGCATCGATCACCATGTTGCGGCTTTCTTGAGGCTGGCGCACGCCACGCTCCTGCGCGCGGGTCTGCAAACGCTTCCAGCCCGGTGAGTTGTAGACATCCGCCTTGGCTACCCGGTCGGCCAGATTACTTTTCGGGGCCGCCTGCATACCGCCGTAAAGGCCAGCGGGCGACAGCACCTCGACCGTCTCGGCCGGGATTTCGTCGATGAACCGCGACGGCATCGCCGACTGCCACTGTCCGAAGACGAACCGGTTCCCTGCAAACGTGACCGTCGCCACTTCCTCGGCCCGCGTCAGACCCACGTAGGCCAGCCGCCGCTCCTCTTCGAGGCCCTTCAGCCCGCTTTCGTCCATTGACCGCTGCGACGGGAACAAACCGTCCTCCCAGCCGGGCAGGAACACGGCTGGAAACTCCAGTCCCTTGGCGGCATGCAGTGTCATTATTGAAACCTTGTCGTCGCCCTGGTCGGTCTCGTTGTCCATAA
>JBNKHH010000079.1:0-42370 GCA_050290245.1 Silicimonas sp. | reverse complement strand
TTGCAGGAAAAGATCGTCGCGACCGCCTCGGACAGGATGATCGTCATCGCCGACGCCACAAAGAAGGTCGACCGCCTCGGCGGCTTTCCCCTTCCGGTCGAGGTGATCGGCTTTGGCATGAACACCACTCGGATGCTTCTGGAAGAAATGCTGGAAGGCCTGGACGTCATGGGCAGCAAGGCGGTTCCGCGCGCCCGCGAAGGCGAACTGTTCGTCACCGACCAAGGCAACCATATCCTCGATCTTCACCTGGGTCGTATCGGCAATCCGCGCCAATTGTCGCTGATCCTGAACCAGGTGCCGGGCGTCGTGGAAAACGGTCTGTTCATAGACATCTGCGACGTGATCGTCACAGGCCATGGCGACGGCACCGTCGAAACCCGCGACATCAACTCCGGCGAAATCGCCCGGACGCAAATCGCCCCTGCGGGCGAAGACAACGTATTCAAGGATATTGCAGACTAATGACCTACGACGTTGACCTATTCGTCATCGGCGGCGGCTCTGGCGGCGTGCGCGCTGCCCGCACCGCGGCTGAAACCGGTGCCCGCGTGGCTCTGGCCGAAGACAACCGTATGGGCGGCACCTGCGTTATCCGGGGCTGCGTGCCCAAGAAACTGATGGTCTTCGCCTCCGAGTTCCGCGAGCAGGTCGCCCTTGCGCATGAATACGGATGGACCGCCGAACCTGGCCGGTTCGAATGGACCACCTTCCGCAAGAAACTCGATGACGAGTTGAACCGCCTCGAAGGCGTCTACCGCAGCATTCTCGACCGCAACGAGGTCACCACCTACAATGCCCGCGCCCGGATCGCCGACCCTCACACGGTTGAACTCGACACCGGAGAAAAGATCACCGCTGGCCACATCCTGATCGCCACTGGCGGCCACCCCGTGCGCCCCGACATCCCCAATGCCGCCCTCGGCATGGTCTCGGACGACATCTTCCTGATGGATGACCTGCCGAAATCCGTCCTGATCATCGGCGGCGGCTACATCGCCTGCGAAATGGCCTGCATCCTGAACGGCCTCGGCGTAAAGGTGACGCAATACTATCGCGGTGCCCAAATCCTGCGCGGCTTCGACGACGAGGCCCGTGGGCTGATCGCGGAGATGATGCGCGAACAGGGCATCGACCTGCACCTCGGCACTGATATCGTCGATCTCTGCCCCCCGAACTCCGAAGATGCCGCCGCAAGCGTCATCGGAATCGAGCCCGAAGACACAGCCACCGAACCGGGTCCTGTTTGCGTCAGGGCCACAAACGGAAGCCAGGCCAACTTTGACCGCCTCCTCTTCGCCACCGGCCGCAGTCCCAACAGCGCCAATCTCGGACTCGAGAACCTGGGCGTGAAACTCAACCGCCGCGGCGCAATCGAGGTCGACGAATTTTCGCAAACCTCAGTGCCCTCGATCTACGCCATCGGCGACGTTACCGACCGAATTCAGCTGACACCGGTCGCCATCCGCGAAGGCATGGCCTTCACCGAAACCGTCTTCAAGAACAACCCGACCGCCCCCGATCACGACACCGTCGCCTCGGCGGTCTTCACACAGCCGGAACTCGGCACTGTCGGGCTGACCGAGGAACAGGCCCGCGAGCAGGAAGAGATCGAGGTCTACTGCACCTCGTTCAAACCGATGAAAAGCGCCTTCGCCGGACGGCCGCAGCGTGTCTTGATGAAACTCATCGTCTCCAAGGCCACCCGCAAGGTTTTGGGGTGTCATATCGTCTCGGAAGGGGCGGGCGAATTGATCCAGATGGTCGGCATCGCGGTCAAGGCAGGGCTGACCAAAGAGGATTTCGACCGTACCGTCGCGGTCCATCCCACCATGTCCGAAGAACTGGTCACCATGCATTCCCCGGTAAGAACGGCTTGAAAATCAGGTCCGAAAGCTACAGTTAGCACATCAGAGTAATTGTAACGGATCAGAAGGACGTCGAATGGCCAATAATAGTGGCGGACCCTGGGGCGGAGGCTCGGGCGGTTCAGGCGGAAACGGCGACGATCGCAGACCCGGACGCCGACCCTCCCAGGACACCCCGCAGATCCCTGAAATCGACGAGATCATGAAAAAGGGCCAGGAGCAGCTCAAGGTGCTCATGGGTGGCCGCGGAAGCCGCTCTGGCGGCGGCAATGGCGGCGACGGCGGCCCCGGCCTGTCGAAAGGCACGCTTGGCCTCGGCGCTCTTGTCCTTGCCGGCATCTGGGCCTTTTCGTCCTTCTATACCGTGAAGCCGGAAGAACAGTCGGTCGAACTGTTCCTCGGCAAGTTTTCGGCCATCGGCGATCCGGGCCTGAACTTTGCGCCCTGGCCCTTCATCACCTACGACGTGCTGCCGGTCACGACCCAGCAGACCGAGGATATCGGCCTCGGGCGCTCCGGCTCGCCTGGCGGTGATGGCCTGATGCTGACCACGGATGAAAACATCATCGACATCGACTTCCAGGTCGTCTGGAACATCAAGAACCCCGCCGACTACCTTTTCAACCTGCGCGACGGTCGCCAGACCGTGCAGGCCGTGTCCGAATCCGCGATGCGCGAAATCGTCGCCGGCAGCGAACTAGCTCCGCTTCTCAACCGCGACCGCGAGTCGACCGCGCAACGCGCCGAAGAGTTGATCCAGCAAACGCTGGACAGCTACGAGGCTGGCATCAACATCGTGCGCGTCAACCTCCGCAAGGCCGACCCCCCGCGCGAGGTGATCGACGCCTTCCGCGACGTTCAGGCCGCCGAACAGGAACGCGACCGCCTCGAACGTCAGGCCGATGCCTATGCCAACCGTGTCCTCGCCGAGGCGCGTGGTGACGCGGCCCAGAAACTGGAAGAGGCCGCCGCTTACCGCGCCCAGGTGGTGAACGAGGCCGAAGGTGAAGCCAGCCGTTTCTCCGCTGTCCTCGAAGAATATGAACAGGCCCCGGACGTGACCCGCCGTCGTCTCTACATCGAGACACTGGAAAAGGTCCTTGGCGACGTCGACAAGATCATCCTCGACGATAACTCCGGCCAGGGCCAGGGCGTTGTCCCCTACCTGCCACTGAACGAGTTGCGCCGCTCAACGACGGGAGGGAACTGATATGAAAGCCGGACCCATCATTATCGGCGTTCTGATCGCCGCCGTCGTCGGCGTCCTTTCGTCGATCTTCATCGTCGACGAACGCGAAAAGGCACTCGTTCTCCAGTTCGGCCAGATCAAGGCCGTCAAGGAAGAACCGGGCCTCGCCTTCAAGATCCCCTTCATCCAGGAGGTCGTGCGTTACGACGACCGCATCCTGTCGCTCGACACGCCCGCGATCGAGGTCACGCCCTCCGACGACCGGCGTCTCGTGGTCGACGCATTCGCGCGCTACCGGATTTCGGACGTGGTTCAGTTCCGTCAGGCCGTCGGTGTCGGCGGTCTGCGCGAAGCGGAAAGCCAGCTGGCCGATATTCTGAACGACAACATCCGTGCCACACTCGGTGCTGCCGGCGTCACCTCGAACACCATCCTGTCCGAGGAACGCTCGGCCCTGATGGACCGGATCCGCGTTCGCGCCGACGGCCGAGCCGCGGCCATCGGAATCGACGTCGTCGACGTGCGTCTGAAACAGACCAACCTGCCCGAGCAGAACCTCGCGGCCACCTTCGACCGGATGCGGGCCGAGCGGGAACGCGAGGCCACCGACGAACGGGCCCGTGGTGCGGAAGCGGCGCAGCGTGTCCAGGCCCAAGCCGACCGGACCGTGGTCGAACTCGTCTCCGACGCTCAGCGCGAAGCCGAGATCATCCGCGGTGAAGCCGACGCCGAGCGGAACGCGATATTTGCCGAAGCTTATGGTGCAGACGAAGACTTCTTCCGTTTCTACCGGTCGTTGACCGCGTATGAACGCGCGCTCAAAGGATCGAACTCGACCCTTGTTATCACGCCCGACAGCGAATTCTTCGAATTCCTCGACGGCGCGGGTATAAGCGCCGGGGCCAACTAAGGCCCCGGACGTCACCCCATGGAACTCGTTTTCCTTGGCATCGGCCTGGTCCTCGTCTTCGAGGGCCTGGTCTTTGCTCTCCTGCCTAACCGGCTGGAAGACCTGATCCAGATCATTTCAGACATGCCCATCGAAACCCGCCGCGCCTATGGACTGGGCGCGGTGGCCCTCGGCGTCCTTCTGGTCTGGGCCGCCCGCTCGGTCCTCTGACCGCCTCAGGGCTTCTTCTTTTCAAAGATACTCATTCAGCGGAGCCACCCGCAAAGCGCCGGTCCCGGTCAGGAAAAATGCCCTGAGCCACCTGGCATGTTTCATGGGCGCCCAGTACTCAGCCGGCCCAACGCCCCTTTACCGCTGCACCGCACTCACGCGATACCGTCAGACGGCCCGCCCATCATAGACCGTTCAGTGGCCGCCGTCGTCCTGCGGCTTTGCCGAGATCGCGGCCGGTACATCCTCGCCTTTTCCCAGCTTTTCCATAAGCTTAAGCGCCCGCATCTCGGCGCGGCGAATTCGCATGGCGGTCAGAAAATGCTCTTCCAGCGTGGTCGATGATGCCCCGATTTCCTCGGCGATCCGGCGCTCCATCAAATCGTCGCCCGTGCGCGCAATCAACTCGGTGGCCTTCTTCGCCAGTTCGTCTGCAACGTCGTCCAACAACGCCATGATTTACCTCACGATTTCCTGCTCGTTGCCGGTCGGACTACAGCCCATTTGTGGCCGAAACAGGGACAAAGGGCGGTTTTCACGCGCCAAATGCCGCGATGAGACTTGCCAACTGGCCCGAACGGCCCATGAATTCGGATATGTTTCTCAGCGTCTTTGACATGTTCAAGGTCGGTATCGGCCCCTCCTCCTCCCACACCATGGGTCCCATGATTGCGGCCGCGCGTTTCCTCGAAAAACTGCGCCACTCCCGCTTTCACGCCCATGGCCTGAAGGCCTCGCTCCACGGCTCGCTGGCCTTCACCGGAGTCGGCCATGCCACTGACCGTGCCACCGCTCTCGGCCTCGCCGGATTCGACCCGGCCACCTACGACGCGGACAAGGCCGGGGCCGAGTTTGCCCGCCTCAAGTCCGAGAAAACGGTGCTTCCAGAGGGCCTTGGCACGCTCACCTTCGATTTCGAAAATGACCTGATCTTTGCCTATGACACCCCGCTTGCAGGTCACGCCAACGGCATGATGCTGATGGCCACCGATGCGCAGGGCGACGTTATCCTTTCCGAAACTTACTACTCGATCGGCGGCGGCTTCGTCCTGACCGAGGCCGAACTGCAGGCGGGCAAGGATACCGACGACGGTCCGCCAGTCCCCTACCCCTTCAAGACCGCCAAAGAGATGCTCCAGATGTGCGCCGAGACTGGCCGATCGATCGCCGATCTGAAACGCGCCAACGAACTCAGCCGCCGCTCCGCCGCCGATTTCGACGCCGGGCTACGCCGCATCTGGGAAGTCATGAAAGCCTGCATGGATCGCGGCCTCGTAACCGACGGCACCCTGCCCGGCGGCCTGAACGTCCGGCGGCGCGCCGCCGCCATCCAACGCGCCCTGGTCGCCGAACGCGGCATGAACCTGACCGCCCCCCATGTGATCAACGACTGGATCAGCACCTATGCCATGGCCGTGAACGAGGAAAATGCGGCCGGAGGTCAGGTGGTTACCGCCCCCACCAACGGCGCGGCCGGTGTCGTGCCCGCCACGATCCGCTATTGGCTCGATCACGTCCCGGGTGCCGGCGAAAGCCGCATTTCCGACTTTCTCCTGACCGCTGCGGCAATCGGCGGGCTGGTCAAGTTCAACGCCTCCATATCGGGGGCCGAATGCGGCTGCCAGGCCGAAGTCGGATCCGCCTCGGCCATGGCCGCCGCCGGTCTCGCCGCCGTCCTTGGCGGCAGCCCCGAGCAGATCGAAAACGCCGCCGAAATCGCGCTCGAACACCACCTCGGCATGACCTGCGACCCGGTCAAAGGCCTTGTCCAGGTGCCCTGCATCGAACGAAACGGCCTCGGTGCGATCAAGGCAGTTTCGGCCGCCTCGCTCGCGCTTCGGGGTGACGGCCAGCACTTCGTGCCCCTTGATGCGGCAATCGAAACGATGCGCCAGACCGGCGAGGACATGAGCGAGAAATACAAGGAAACCGCCCTCGGCGGCCTTGCCGTCAATGTACCGAATTGCTGAACGCTGGTCAGCTTGCGATGCTCTGACACCATTCCAGGGTCGAGGCGATGGTCTACTGCCAACAAGCCGGAATCGATCCGCGAATCGAACTCCCGGCCATCGATGCTTCATCGGTCCGGAAATATCTCGGGGAGCGCGGGGGGTGGAACCCCTCGCCAGCGGCGACGAGGCAAGGCCTCGGCGCAATAGCTGATCAGAACGCCTCGGGTTTGGCTTCGCGCGCCATGTGATCCAGCACCGCGTTGACGAATTTCGGCTCGCGTCCCTCAGGGAAGAACGCCTTGGCCACGTCGACAAACTCGGTGATGACGACCTTCGGCGGCGCCGCGCCCTCTATCAACTCGGCCCCGGCCGCGCGGAACAGGGCTCGGATCGTCGGATCAATCCGGTTGATCGGCCATTTCGCCACCAGCGCGCGGTCGGTCATCTGGTCAATCTTGGCCTGCCAGTTCACCGCATCGTCGACCAACCTGCGGAAGAGGTCGATATCCGCCTCCGACAGGACCTCCCCGTCGATCTCGACACCAAGGCGAAAGTCCTCGAACTCGCGCTGCACAGACGGAGCGCTCTGTCCGCTGGCTTCCATCTGGAACAGCGCCTGGACCGCGTAGAGCCGGGCCGCGCTGCGCATTTTCTTGGTCGACTGACTCATGCCTGGCCTGCATCCTTTGCCTTGAACCCGACCGAGGCTTCGTGGCCGGCAAACCGCCGCGTCAAAGCGATCAGGTGCAGCGCAGCAGCAGCAGCCCCACCGCCCTTGTTCTGTTCGGCCGGATTGGCCCGAACCGCCGCCTGCGCGTGATTTTCGACTGTCAGGATGCCGTTGCCGATACAGGCGCCTTCGAGGCCCAAAAGCTGCAAGGCGCGGCTCGAGTCGTTGCAGACCGTGTCGTAGTGGGTGGTTTCTCCCCGGATCACACAGCCGAGCGCGACGAAGCCGTCATAGTCGCCGTGGTCAGCGGCAATGCGGATCGCCGTTGGCACTTCGAGTGCACCGGGGACCTCGACAACCTCGCCCGTCGCCCCGGCCTTTTCCAGTTCGGCCATGGCACCCGCCACCAGGTCGTCCGCGATGTCCTTGTAATAAGGCGCGACGACAATCAGAACCTTTACGGGTGTGCCGAAGGTCGGCGTTTCAAGGATGTAGTGCGATTGACCAGCCATCATCCCAGCTCCGAAATCTTGCGAGTTCCGACGATATCAAGACCATAGGCGTCCAGTCCGACCACTTTCGGCGCCGGCGAATTGGTTAGCAGAACCAGTTTCGACAACCCCAGGGACGACAGGATTTGCGCGCCCAACCCGTATTGCCGCAGCGTCTGGGGCGAAGCGTCTTCGCCCTTTTTCATTTTCATCGTCGTATCGCGCAACAGGACCAGCGCACCGCGCCCTTCTGCGGCGATCAGTTTCATCGCGTCGCCGAACTCGTTGCGCCGCCCGGAAGGTCCGAGGCCGACGACATCCAGCATCGGATCCATGGCGTGCATCCGCACAAGGCAGGGTTCGTCACCGGTTACGTCGCCCTTAGTCAGCGCGATATGCTCGTCGCCATGGGCGGTATCGGTGAAAATCCGCATCTGCCACTCGCCGCCGAACTCCGAGGTCACGGTTTCTTCCGAGGTCACGGCCACAAGGTTGTCGTGACGACGACGATAGGAAATCAGGTCGCTGATGGTGCCGATCTTCAGCCCGTGCCGCTGTGCAAAGGCCACGAGGTCTGGCAGGCGGCTCATGGTGCCATCCTCGTTCATGATCTCGCAAATCACGCCCGAGGGGTTCAGACCGGCAAGGCGGGCGACATCGACCGCGGCCTCGGTATGGCCAGCGCGTACCAGAACGCCGCCGTCCTTGGCGCGCAGGGGGAAGACATGGCCAGGCGTCGCAATATCGCTAGCGAGTTTTGCATGGTCGATAGCCACGGCCACGGTGCGGGCGCGGTCATGGGCAGAGATCCCGGTCGTCACGCCTTCGCGTGCCTCGATCGAAATCGTGAATGCGGTTTCGTGTCGGGACGAGTTCTGCGAGGCCATCAGCGGAAGCCCAAGCGCGTCGCACCGATCCCCGGTAAGGGTCAGGCAAATAAGTCCACGACCATTCGTGGCCATGAAATTGATCGCCTCGGGCGTTGCCATCTGGGCGGGAATGACAAGGTCGCCCTCGTTCTCACGATCCTCATGGTCGACCAGGATGAACATCCGGCCATTGCGTGCATCCTCAATGATTTCGTCAATCGGCGAAATCGCATCGCGCCAGTTCTCTTCGACGGGTCCCGGTGTTTCGTAGCTCATAGTTTTGTCCGACGGCACATATTTGCCCCCGCGCATAACTTACGGGGCCAGCGATGGCCAGAGGCAAGACAGCGCAGATTGCCCTGCAAATACCCGCATAGCCTAGCTCGAGATCTGCCCGAAATACCGTGCCGCCGGGATATAGCCAGCCAGCCGCGCCGCTTCGCTCCAGCCGCGCTCCAACATGGTCTCGCCCACGACGACCAGCCCGTCGGCGGGCAGCGTGCCCTTCAACTCCAGCACGCGCCGGCGCGTCTCACCCCAACTCGACAGCAGCCCAGGTGCCTCGGACGCCTTTGAAATCAGCTCATTTTCAGAAACGACCTTATGCGGCGCTACCGGAGGATGCACCATCGCCATCAGGTCGACCCGCGACAGACCACCCAATTTGGCGGCCCGCGTTTCCTCAATACGGCCATCGCGCAGCATCCGCAGTGCATTGTCCGAGAACAAAAGCGCCACGATATCGCGCCCCGTCGCCGCACGTATGCCCGCGTAGGATTTGTAGTCGATGCCCAACTCTCCCGCGCGCCTGACACGACGTCGCACCACCTCGATCGGCATTTTCGGCAACAACTCGGACCGCGCCCTGCCCCAGGCATAGGCCCGCCAGGCCCCGCCCTTTTCCATGGTCGGCCCGTTGTTATGGCCTATCATGTTCATGCCGCAGTCTCGGCCAGTCGGGCAACATAGCGCGCCAGGGTGTCGATTTCGAGGTTGATGCGGTCGCCAACGGCCACGCCTCCCCAGGTCGTCACCTCCTTGGTGTGCGGAATCAGGTTCACTCCGAACCGCGTGCTCCGAACCTCGTTCACCGTCAATGACGTACCGTTAAGCGTCACCGACCCCTTGGGTGCAATAAAGCGGGCCAGTTCCTTGGGGGCCTCAAACTCCACGCGCGTGCTGTCGCCCTCTGCCCGGATGTCGACAACCGTCGCCAGTCCATCAACATGGCCAGACACGATGTGCCCACCAATCTCGTCCCCGACCTTCAGAGCACGCTCAAGATTGACACGCTTGCCGATGGTCCAGCCATCGAGATTTGTCTTTGACAGAGTTTCGGCCGATATTTGCACGTCGAACCAGTTCGACGGCTTCCCGCCAATTTCAACCACGGTCAGGCAAACACCGTCACAGGCAATCGACGCCCCCAGATCGATCCCCGAAATGTCGTACGAGGTCGCAATCCGCACACGCAGGTCGCCGTTCTTCTGAATCTCAAGGATTTTTCCCCTGTCGGTCACGATACCGGTGAACATGTCTTGGCCTTTCCTGGTCTCTGTCATCCGAGGTAGACTTCTTCGCCCAACCACGCAAGACGGCGGCGTGACAGGACTGGTTCGCACCTGTAAGAAACGCCCATGGGGACCATACCTGATTCCGAGCGCGTTTTCCTTTTTCTGCAGGGCCCCCACGGGCCGTTTTTCGCCAGCCTCGCCGACGCCCTTAGGCAGGCGGGTGCACGGGCGTTTCGGCTCGGATTCAACTCCGGCGACCAGGCTTTCTGGCGTAGCCCGGGCTTTTTTCCCTTTCATTCAACTTGCGAAGACCTGCCAGCAACGCTTGAAGCGCTAATCGCCGAACACGGTATCACGGACGTTGTTTGCTACGGCTCAAGCCGCCCGATCCACATTGCGGCGCTCAAGGTCGCGGCTGACAAAGGCCTAACGCCCCATGTTTTCGAGGAAGGCTATCTGCGCCCCTATTGGGTGACCTACGAGCGCGGCGGCGCCAACGCGGACTCGCCCGCCGCTCAACTCTCGATCGCGCAGATGGCTCGGGCATTGGAGGGCGCGGCACCGGTATTGACCGAAGCCCCGGACCGCTGGGGAGACATGCGGGCACATATGTTCTGGGGCGCGGCGTATCACGCGGTGCTGATGGCTCGTTCCGGCGCTTACCCGGCTTTCCGCCCGCACCGGACACCGGGCGTTGGTCGGGAATTCCAGTTGCACTTTCAGAAGCTTGTCGCGACACCCTTCCGCGCGATTTCGCGTACGGTCGCTACGTCGCGCATCCGCTACGGGGGTTTCCCCTACCACCTCGTTCTGCTGCAACTGGCCCATGATGCGAACTTCCTGGCCCACGGCCCCTTCCCAAGCCAGGAAGCGTTCCTGGACAGCGTGTTTCGTGGATTTTCAACAGGCGCACCGCGCCATCATCACCTTGTTCTCAAAGCCCACCCCCTTGAGGACGGGCGCGAACCCCTGCAACCGATCATCCGCCGACTGACAACGGCCTATGACATCAAGGGCCGCGTCCATTTCGTCACCGGTGGCAAGCTCGCACGCCTGCTGGACCCGGCGCGCAGTGCGCTGACAGTGAACTCAACCGCCGCCGAACAGGCGCTCTGGCGCACAAAACCGCTCAAGGTTTTTGGCGATGCCATCTACAAGCGCCAGGAATTTGTTTCCGATCAATCGGTTGCTGAGTTCTTCCGTGATCCGAAATTGCCCGACCACGACGCCTATCTTACATATCGCGCGTTTCTCCTGGCCACATCGCAGGTGCCAGGCGGTTTTTACGGGCACTTTTCGCGGCGCAAACTGCTGCGCCAGCTTCCCGACATCATGTTGGCCGAACAGAGCCCCTACCAGCGCATCCTCGAAAACGCCGCTGCGTCCCCGCCGCAACACCTTAGAACCGTTCACTAACAACGTGTTCTGAAACTGGAAATTGCAAAACTTCCGGTCTACGCTTCCTCCCAATAAGCCAGAGGCAGGCAAATAAGGTCGAGGAGACCGAGCAGTGACAGTCCGAATGAAGTCCCGCGCGAAGTGGGTCGCGCTTTGCGTTTCCGCAAGTATTCTTGCCAGTTGCGGGCTTCCCCGCACCGGCCCCACCAAGAACGAAATCTTCAATGGCTCGGTCCAGAAACAGGGCGACGCCTTTGTCGTCACGGTCGATGACCACGTGACTGCCGCCACCGACCACATCCCGCCGCTCGGGTTTTCCGCGGCTTTGATCAACGCTGCAGTGCTCGGCTCGGACACCGTCCAGCCTGGCGATACGCTGGGCCTGATGATCTGGGAAAACGTCGACGACGGCCTTCTGGCGCAGGCAGGCGGCAATGCCGCGGCCCTGGAAGAGGTCCAGGTCGACGGCTCCGGTTTCATCTTCGTGCCTTATGCAGGCCGCATCCGCGCAGCGGGCAACTCGCCCGAGGGTATTCGCCGCATTATAACTGAAAAGCTTGAAGCCCAGACCCCGGACCCGCAAATCATGGTGCAACGGATGGCTGGCGACGGCGCGACGGTCTCGCTGATTGGTGGCGTTGGTTCACAAGGCGTCTATCCAATCGAGCGTCCCACCCGCACGCTCACCGCCATGCTGGCCAAAGCAGGCGGCATCACCCTTCCGCCCGAGATCACCCAGATCACTCTGATCCGCGGAAACAACAAGGGTAAGGTCTGGCTCCAGGATCTCTACGAGAACCCACGCCTTGATATCGCCTTGCGCGCGGGCGACCGCATCCTCGTCGAGGAAGACGAACGTTTCTACACGGCGCTCGGCGCAACTGGCGCACAGGTCAAAGTGCCCTTCGACACCCAATCGGTTTCGGCCATCGAGGCCATCGCTACGGTCGGTGGCCTGAACACTGCGCTGGCGGATCCAACTGGCATTTTCGTCTTCCGTGACGAGGACGCAGCAATCGCCAACACCGTCCTGGGCCGCTCCGACCTCGTGGGGCCTCAGCGCATGGTCTACGTGCTGGACCTCACATCGGCCAATGGCGTCTTCGTCGCGCGTGACTTCGGTATCCGCGACGGCGACACGGTCTACGTGACCGAAGCACCCTATACCCAGTTCAACAAGATCCTTCAGGCGGTCGTTGCCCCTGTCGGCACGGCGGCGTCTCTCCAGCAGATTTCCGAGTGACCGACGACGACACGCCGAACGGGCGAAACAGACTTTGCATCTACAATGGCGGCTTCCTGACAGGAGGCCGCCTTCGTCGTATCCTTGACCTTGCGGGCTGGGATGTCTCCATTGGTGTTCCTGGCGAGGGCGACTGGGTCGGGCTTTGGGGCCGCACGCCCACAGCCTGGCGCGGAGAAAAGGTTGCGGGCTGGACGGACGCGCCGATCCTGACCGTCGAGGATGCCTTCCTGCGGTCCGTCCATCCCGGCAGAGTACGCAACGAGCCGCCCATAGGACTGTGCCTTGACCGAAAGGGCGTGCATTTTGACGCCAGCGCGCCCTCAGACCTTGAAACCTTGCTGGCAACGCATCCCCTTGACGACACGGCCCTTCTGAACCGTTCGCGCGAGGCCATCGAAAGCCTATCCTATTGGGGATTGGGAAAATACTCAGCCACCGACCGCGAAATTGAACCTCCCGCCCCCGGCTATGTGGTCGTCATCGACCAGACCGAAGGCGATGCGGCGCTCTGCGGAGCCGGACGGTCCGACTTTGTCGAGATGCTGGCGATCGCGGCCGAGGAGAACCCGGGCAACCCGATCCTGATCAAGACCCACCCTGAGTCCGCCTCTGGCGCACGTGCTGGCCATTTCAGCGCCGCGGATGAGACCGATCGCATCTCGCTTTACTCCGACGCCGTTGAACCGCAGCAACTCTTCGAAGGTGCCGTTGCCGTCTATGCGCACTCTTCAACCCTCGGATTCGAAGCGATTTTTTCTGGCCACAAGCCACGCATCTTTGGCCAGCCGTTCTACGCCGGCTGGGGTCTCACCCAGGATCAGAACGCACCCGCCCGGCGTACGCGCACCCTGACCCGCGCCCAGCTTTTCGCGGCCGCGATGATCCTCTACCCGGTCTGGTACAATCCGATTTCGGACAAGCTCTGCGAAATCGAAGACGTCATAGCCCATCTCGCCGCCGCCACCCGCGCCTGGCGTGAGGACCGGCATGGCTATGTCGGTATCGGTATGAGGCGCTGGAAACGGCCCCACCTGTCCCGCGCGTTCGGCCGGGAAAAAAGGATGCGTTTTGCGAGCCGTGCACCGCGTTCCGGCACAGCCACACCGGTCGCCTGGGGAATGTCAGGCGCGCCCGAAGGCACGCTGCGGATGGAGGACGGCTTCTTGCGTTCA
Source organism: Silicimonas sp. (assembly GCA_050290245.1). GTDB lineage: Bacteria > Pseudomonadota > Alphaproteobacteria > Rhodobacterales > Rhodobacteraceae > JBNKHH01. The sequence continues at coordinate 28,881 of JBNKHH010000079.1, read as the reverse complement.
AGAGGCCTTGGCGCGGCGCTGACGCCGCCGCTCTCGCTCGTCCTGGACAGCCCATCCCTCTATTTCGACCCCACGAAAGAAGGCCGTTTGGACAGGCTTTTGGCGGAATCCAGCACACTTCCGGTTGGAGAAATCCATCGTGCGGAACACCTTATCCGCCGAATCTGTCGGCTGGGATTGACCAAATACAACATTTCCGGCGAATTTCCGGATCTGACGACGGACAAGCGAAAAATTCTGGTCGTCGGTCAGGTCGAGGATGATGCCTCTCTTTGCCTTGGCGCCTCCAAAATACGCACAAACCTTGAACTGCTGGAAAAAACGCGCGCCGAAAATCCCGATGCCTTTCTGATGTGGAAGCCGCATCCGGATGTCGAAGCGGGGCTTCGTGCGGGCGGCGTATCCACGGAAGATACAGAACGCCTTGCCGATATAGCCCTGATCAACGTCGGCGCTGACGCGGCTTTGGCAGCCGCTGACGAGGTCTGGACCATCACGTCGACCACTGGCTTCGAAGCTCTCCTGCGCGGAGTCCCGGTCACCTGTCTGGGTATGCCATTCTATGCCGGGCGTGGCCTGACCAGAGACGTCGTGCCTCGCCCGCCGCATCGGAAATCGGATGTCACGTTGCCGGGGCTCGCCCATGCATGCCTGATAGGCTATCCGCGCTATTTCGACCCGCGAGACGGCAGCCCGATCTCGGCTGAGCAGGCCATTCAGCTTTTGTCTGAAGGGATCGAAATGCCCCCGGTCAACCGCGCGATGGCATGGCTCTACACCCTGCTCGCGCCCCTGCGTCGCTAGGACCGCGTCCACCGCTGCATGACGTCTGAACCGACCTGGCGCACCTCGGCCAGATCGAAACCGGGTGCATCCGCAAGCCTCGAAACGCCAAGCGCTCCGAGGGAGGGCTGCCCCTCGGCCCCGAGCAACCTACCGCCATTCATAACGACCAGTTCGTCTACGAGACCAGCACCGATCAATGAAGCGGCTAGCTGCCCACCACCTTCGCAAAACACTCGCGTAATACCCTGACTACAGAGCGTTTTCATCATCATGACGGGGTCGACGTGATCCCCGTGCACCGGCACCGGAAACAATTGAATACCTGTCCCGGTCCATCTTGAAAGCAAGTCTGCATCAGCACAATCGTCACCGTGGATCAGCCAGACAGGACCCTGTGAGACAGTGCGCGACAGGTTGCTGGGAAAGGGCAGGTTCAAACGGCGTGAAGCAACAACCCGCACCGGCTGGCGTCGTGCCCCCATATCCCGCACCGTCAGCGCCGGATCGTCGGCGCGAGCCGTGCCCCCCCCCACCAGAACGGCGTCGTGGCTCATTCGCATCCCATGAACAACGCGGCGGGCGTCTGCCCCCGTGATCCACCGGCTGTCACCGCTTGCCGTGGCAATGCGGCCATCGAGAGAGCTGGCGAGTTTCAGGGTCAGGAAGGGCCGCCGCTCGGTGATCGACAATAGGAAACCGGCGTGATGTGCCCTGGCCTCGCCCTCAAGAACGCCGGTTTCGACGGCGATACCAGCAGCCCTGAGACGCTCGATACCCTGACCGGCCACCAGGGGGTTCGGATCGCCGGCAGCGACGACGACCCGCCCAACCTGCGCGTCAACCAAAGCGTCCGCGCAGGGCGGCGTGCGACCATGATGCGAACAGGGCTCCAGAGTGACATAGACCGTCGCGGCCTGCGCCTGCGCGCCCGCCTGATCCAACGCGACCCGTTCAGCATGACGGAGCGTTTCCGCATCGCTCGTGCCGCGCCCGACAATCCGACCGTTCTTGACGATGACGCAGCCAACCGATGGCCAGGGCGCAACACGCCCCAATCCGCGCCGCCCCAGCGAAAGGGCCAATCGCATGAAACGGATATCGGTTTGGCTCACTCGTCCTTCTGCGGGGGACGCAGCTCGCTTACGAACTTGTCGAAATCGTCCGCAGCCTGGAAGTTTTTGTAAACACTGGCAAATCGCACGTATCCGACTGTATCGATCCGGGCCAGGCTCTCCATGACAATCTCGCCGATGGTGGTCGAGGGGATGTCGGTTTCGCCCATGCTTTCCAGGCGGCGCACGATGCCGGAAATCATCTGGTCGATGCGCTCGGGCTCGACCGGGCGTTTCTGCATGGCGATCCGGATCGAGCGTTCCAGCTTGTCGCGATCGAAATCCTCGCGTTTGCCGTTTGACTTTATTACGACGAGATCACGCAGCTGCACGCGCTCGTACGTCGTGAACCGGCCGCCGCAGGCCGGGCAGAACCGCCTCCTGCGGATCGCGACGTGATCCTCCGCCGGGCGCGAGTCCTTAACTTGTGTGTCGATATTTCCGCAAAACGGGCAGCGCATCCGCCTCTTCTCCTGCCTGAATTGGGGCACCCACCCCGTTTATCCACAGGGACTATATGAGACTGCCCGGATTTTGTGTAGACCTCAAATTCGCACACCAGATCAGGCAGTCCATAGGTTGCCAATAAGACTCACCTCACGGCTACCGCGACCTCGCGATGGTGCGGACGATCACGATGTTCGAAAAGGTAAACTCCTTGCCAGGTTCCAAGCGTCAGGCGCCCGGAAATAACGGGAATGGACAAGCTGACTGGCAGCATCGCGGCCTTGATATGGGCCGGCATGTCGTCTGGACCTTCGAGCGTGTGCGTTATCCACGACATGCCAGGGTCGTCGCCGCGTGGCACAAGCCGTTGAAAAAACTCATGAAGGTCGCGCCGAACGTCGGGATCGGCATTCTCCTGGATTACAAGGGAACATGAGGTGTGGCGCACCATCAGCGTCATCACCCCATCCCCCTTGGCCAGTGGCAAAAGCCGATCGGTAAATTCATAAAGACCGGGACCGTTGGTTTGAATGGTCAGGATTTGGGACATGTCAGAGACCGCGCGCGTCGTCGCCTGGGATCAGGACCAGGTATCGCGTTCCAATCGCATTCAGCACCTTTTCTTCGCGCACGGCAAAACCGCGCTTTTGGAAGACAGTCGCGGGATCAGCGTCCTGTTGATCGCTAAAGATGGGCAGTCCGGCTCCAAAGGTGACAGGCTCGACGGTCAGGTGCACCCGGTGAATGGCCTGGTGCGCGAGAAACCAATCATGCACGCGCGTGCCGCCCAGTATCAGCCCCTCACTCAGGGGATGAATATGCGAAACAAGGTCAAGCAAGTCCGCAGGCACGTGATCCGCCGGGTCCAGCCAGAGCTGGGTTTCCCTCTTCCATCCAACTGTTTTTGTTGAAAAAATTATTCTCCGACGGTCAGGCCGATCCGCTGCCAGATGAGTGTTTCTGCCCATGATAGCCCAGTCCGCCGCCTCGACGTCGCGAAAGAACAACGCCTGTTCTTCGGATGAAGCCCAGGCTTGGGGAGGTTCGTCGGTCGAGCGGGAAATGTATCCGTCCGCCGAAGTGGCGACGGCAAGGGTAAATCGCGCCAGCCTTGTCGCGTCATTCGCCAAAGCGGGTGAACCCCTTGTCGCCGAACTCGCCCCGATTGAAATAGGCGTAACCGAAACCGACCGATTTCGGCGGCAGGCCGAGCAATGCGGCAAGCGCCTCGTGCGCGTCGACCGCGAAAACGTGGTCTGTTTTCAGGAGCGATTCAATTTCGTTAACAGATACCCCGACTTTCAGCGCCGCGAGGAATTCCCCGCCCTCGACGATCGGCGGACTATCGAGCCCCGTGAGATTGCCCGGATCAGTATTTGCAAAGGCCGTGCGCGCGCCGTTTTCATAGAGGAATACCATGAGGATATCATCGTCATGATTAATAATTCCCAAAACCGGCGCCCCGCTCCGGGACAGGGTCGTCCCGTAAAGGTCCATGATCTGCTCGTCCTGGGTTTCAAGCTTCTCGCTTGAGAACACCGTCCAGCCGTCCTGTGCGTCGGCGATGACGCCCCGGTCGGTCACCTCGGACAGGGCTGCGGCAAGCTGATCGCTTTCGACCCGCCCGACCGCCATGCTGACATAGAAACTCCCCATCAACCTCGCTCGACAAAAGCTTTGAAGGCATCGCCGTACTCGGGGTGCCAGCGCGACAGGGGCGGCCGGTTCTCGATGATGTCGCCAACGGCCCAGGCCATGCGCTTTTCATCCAGGTCGCGGGACACATCGTTATCCGGACAGAGGATGTAGAAATCACCCGCGTTCAGTTTTTCAACAAAAAAATCAGCCAGTTGATCCGGCGTCCAGGCGCCTTCTGGTTTATCGGTCCTGTCGTGGCGGGTCAGGTCGGTAAAGACGAAACCGGGGATCAAAAGATGCGCCGAGACATGGTTCCCCTCGGTGTTTCTGAGCTCGTGTTCCAGGGCCTCGGTGAATGCCTTCACACCGGCCTTGGCCACGTTGTAGGCCGGGTCGCCTGGCGGCGTGGTAATGCCCTGTTTCGAGCCCGTGTTGACGATGGCGCCGGGGCGCCCGCGTTTGATCATACGCGGGGCAAAGACGCGGCTGCCGTTGATGATCCCCCAGAGGTTCACGTCCAGAATCCGGTGCCATGTGGCGTCGTCTCCGAACAGGGAAGATCCCGGCTGAATGCCGGCATTATTCATCAATATGTCGGTGCCGCCCCAGCGGTCAGCAATTTCTTTTTCCAGTGTTTCCAGCGCCTTGCGGTCGGAAACATCCGTGCTGGCAGTCATTACGTCACGCGCGCCCTCGGACCGCAATTGCACGGCAGCCGGCTCAAGAAGATCAGCACGGTTGTCGACGATGGCCACGGCCATACCGAGGCGGGCGAAACGGATGGCGGACGCGAGACCGATGCCTGCCGCACCTCCGGTAACGCAGGCGGTGCTATCGGCAGTCAGGGCGGGATGGGACATGAAGTATCTCTCTATTTCGGAGTGCTAGTCGAACAGGCGGTCGCCCTGTTCGTCGATCATCTGCTTGGCCTTGTTGATTGAGGCAGTGTTGGCGGTTGCGATGTCCTCCAACACGTCGGCACGGATCAGCGTGTGGGATCGGCCGTCCTTTTCGATACTTGCCGATACGCGATAGCGCCCACTCTCAGGGATCGGAGTCGGCGTAATGGCAAAGCCCTCGTAAATTTCGGGTTTCGCGTCGGGTTTTGGCGTACCGCCGCCAAAGAGCTTGGAGAATAGGGACATGGAAAGGCTCCTGAACTTTGCCGAGAGCCTAGCCGGGAGCGATCGATTGAGCAACGTAGGGTCGGTCGGAATAGCCAGTGCACGCCGAAATGGTTAACCGCCCTTGTTTTAGTGACTGGAATGGCCAAACCGACTGACGGGATTGCGTCTGCATTTCGTCGCCCTTGCGTCGGCGGGCGATCCGGTGTGTTTGTGGCGTACGATTCCGTTGACCACCAGATCCCGTGGGGCGGTGAAAGTCACCCCAAAAAGGCCCTAGCGGGTAACACGCACCGGCATGGCGGTGCCCACTGGCTGACGCTTTCCGCCCTGCGGCTTGGGCGTGTCGTCATACTCCATCGACCAGACCACGATGGCGGTCTGCACGCCCGCAAAGACGATCCCGTTCAGCATGAAAAAGACCAGCGCCGCCAGCCCCCCGCCTTTGACGGTGGTCACCAGATGCCCAATCCCGGCCACGTCAAGCCAGAGGATCAGCGCGGTGAAGGTGCCGGACAGGATGAAGCCGAAAACGCAGTTCAGGATGTAAAGGCGCACCACGCGCGGCAGGCGGGCGAGCCTGGCGGGGCGGTGGCGGAAGGGGTTGGTGATGTCCATGGAGGGAGTTTGGCGCGGGGTGCGGTAACGGGGCAAGGAGGCGAGAGGTCGCGGGGGTATGGGGTGCGCATCAACTGCGCACCACATTTATCCTCACTGATCCAGGAAACTCCGCAGCTTCCGGCTCCGGCTCGGATGCTTCAACTTCCTCAATGCCTTCGCCTCGATCTGACGGATACGTTCCCGCGTCACGCTGAACTGTTGGCCGACTTCCTCAAGCGTGTGGTCGGTGTTCATGCCGATGCCGAAGCGCATACGCAGGACGCGTTCCTCCCGCGGGGTGAGCGAGGCCAGAACGCGGGTCGTGGTTTCCTTCAGGTTTTCCTGAATGGCAGAATCCAGCGGCAGGACGGCGTTTTTGTCCTCGATGAAATCGCCGAGCTGTGAATCTTCCTCGTCGCCGATGGGCGTTTCGAGAGAGATCGGCTCCTTGGCGATCTTCATCACCTTGCGGACCTTTTCGAGCGGCATTTGCAGCTTTTCGGCCAGTTCCTCGGGCGTCGGCTCGCGGCCGATTTCGTGGAGCATCTGGCGGCCAGTGCGCACGAGCTTGTTGATTGTCTCGATCATGTGGACCGGGATTCGGATCGTGCGGGCCTGATCGGCGATGGACCGGGTGATGGCCTGACGGATCCACCAGGTAGCGTAGGTCGAGAATTTATAGCCGCGGCGGTATTCGAACTTATCGACGGCCTTCATCAGACCGATGTTACCTTCCTGAATGAGATCAAGGAATTGCAGGCCCCGGTTGGTGTATTTCTTGGCGATGGAAATCACGAGACGCAGGTTGGCCTCGACCATTTCCTTCTTGGCCTGGCGCGCCTCTTTCTCGCCTTTTTGCACCTGCTGGACGATGCGGCGAAATTCGGGGATGTCGACGCCGACGTATTGACCGACCTGGGCCATCTCGCCGCGCAGCTCCTCGATTTTCTCGGTCGAGCGCTCCATCAGCGTTTGCCAGCCACGACCCGGCTTTTCGCGCATACGCTCCAGCCAGTTCGGGTCGAGTTCATAGCCGCGATAGGCGTCGATGAATTCACGCCGGTTGATACGAGCCTGGTCGGCCAGTTTCACCATGTTGGAATCGATCGACATGATCCGGCGGTTGATGCCGTAAAGCTGGTCGATCAGAGCCTCGATCCGGTTGTTGTGCAGGTGCAGCTCGTTCACCAGGTCGACGATTTCCTGGCGCAGTTTCTGATAGGTCATTTCCTGCTTGTCCGAGAAGCTGTTGTCCTCGTTCAGCGTGGCGGACATCCGGCTGTCCTGCATGTCCGAAAGTTTGGAATAGTCGGAGGCGATGCGATCGAGCGTTTCCAGGACGCGGGGTTTGAGGGCCGCTTCCATGGCCGACAGCGACATGTTCGCGGCCTCGTCATCGTCTTCGTCATCATCGTCGGTCTTGATCGGGTTGCCGTCGGCATCCAACTCGGGCTCGTCGGATTTTTTCTTGGCCGACGTGTCGACGTTGGTTGAATCCACCACCGGCGTGCCGCCCTCTTCGTCATCGTCGCCCATCGAGCTGCCGAAGGTGGTTTCAAGATCGATGACGTCGCGCAACAAAATGTCTTCGGACAAAAGTTCGTCGCGCCAGATGGTGATGGCCTGGAAGGTCAGCGGGCTTTCGCAGAGCCCGGCGATCATGGTGTTGCGTCCGGCCTCGATGCGCTTGGCGATGGCGATCTCGCCTTCGCGGGAAAGCAGTTCGACCGAGCCCATTTCGCGCAGGTACATGCGTACCGGGTCATCGGTGCGGTCGAGCTTTTCAGTCTCGGTCTGGGCGACGGCCACCTCGCGCGAAGTGGAGGCTTCGACCACGTCGGTCGAGCCCTTTTCATCGTCGGCGTCTTCTTCGTCCTCGATGATGTTGATGCCCATTTCCGACAGCATCGACATCACGTCCTCGATCTGTTCGGAGGCAACCTGATCGGGCGGCAACACCCGGTTCAGTTGGTCGTAGGTGATGTAACCCTTCTCACGCGCCTCGGCGATCATCTTTTTGACCGCCGCCTGGCTCATGTCGAGAACACCTTCGTTCTCCTGGTCGTCGGTCTTTTGATCGTCGTTCGTGTCCTTAGCAGCCATTCGCCACTCCCGGAAAAAAATGGTGATTCGCCCTTGGACGAATCATCTAGTGCGAATCGCGGATTCGCAACCCGCACCCCTATGATTTCTATGCGATTGGGCCGAATCGGTTACGCCCCGCCGCGCCCTTTGCTGTAATCGATTCGTTCTAACAGCGAATCAAAACTGTCTTTCTCGTCCCGTCTCAGCCGTGCTCCGTTTGCGCCCAGGTCGTACTGAGCCCTGTCCTCCTGCCCGCTTTTTTCGGACATGTTCCTTGCTTCTGCCGCCTGGGACAGCCGCCATGTCAGGCCCTCGTCCGCAAGGCCGCCGATGTCGCGCATGGCGTCCTCGATCTCGCGACGGGCACCACGGCGGGCGGAAAGCTTGGCAAGCTCCTCGGCAACGGACATCGCGGCGATGTCTTTCGATGCACCTTCGCGAATACCTGGTGAGATGCGGACATGGCGCGGTTGGAACAGCTTTTCAAGGGCTTCGGCGCCGCAAAGTTGCTCAATTTCTTCACGAGTGCCGCCGTCGGCCTGAATCAGGGCGCGCCGGACGGTCTCGTGTTCGGATTGCGACGTGTCGAGTCGTTCCAGGTCGGCCAGGAAGTCGGGCACAAGGTCGGGGTGCCTGACCAGCGTGGCGAGGATCACGGCCTCTTTCAGCGTTTCCTCGAAAGGTGCTCCGGCTGCGGCCAGCGCACTGGCCTTTGTTTCGACCGTGGGTGCGGCAGGTGCACTGAACCGACTCCGGCCAAAACCGCGCGCGCCCTTCTGGAACGGCTGTGAGCGACGAGGGCCGACCCCGTCGAACAGGGCGCGGCGCAGCCGGTTCACCTCGTCGCCATAATGCCGACGCAGCGAAGGGTCGCGGACCTTCTGAATGGCCTCGCGCAATGTGCGGTCGAGGGCGGCCTTGCGTTCGGGGCTGTCGAACGTCTTTCCTTCTGTTTCGCGCTGCCACAAGAGCTGCACCAGGGGCACCGATCCTTCGATGCGCGCCTGCATGGCCCCTGCCCCTTCGGTGCGGATCAGATCGTCGGGATCCATGCCCTCGGGCATAAGGCAGAACCGCAATGACTTGCCGGCCTCCAACAGCGGCAACGCCAGGTCCATCACCCGCATAGCGGCGCGAAGACCGGCCGTATCGCCGTCCAGCGCGATGATCGGCTCGTCGTGCATCCGCCAGAGAAGCTGAAGCTGGTCTTCGGTCACGGCGGTGCCAAGAGGCGCGACGGTGGCACCGAAACCAGCCTCCGAAAGCGCGATCACGTCCATGTAGCCCTCGGCGACGATCAGGGGCTTACCCTTGCCTGAGGCCTCTCGGGCGGGGCCATGATTGAACAGGCTGCGGCCCTTGTCGAACAGCGGCGTTTCGGGCGAGTTCAGGTATTTGGCGTTGTCATTCGGATCCATGGCGCGGCCGCCGAAGGCGATGGCGCGGCCGCGAGCGTCGCGGATCGGAAACATGATCCGGTGGCGAAAGGTATCATAAGGCGCCTTTCCCTGGTTCGACGGCTTGGCGAGACCGGCATCCAGGATCAGGTCTTCGGCAACGTTCTTGCCGCGCAGATGATCCCAGAGATGCTGCCATCCCTGCGGAGCGAACCCGATCTCCCAGCGGTCCTGCGCAGCCTGGGAAAGGCCTCTGCCTTCCAGATAATCGCGTGCCGCCGCCGCGCCGGAGGTCTTGAGCTGAAGGCGATAAAACTGGACAGCCTGTTCCATGACGTCGCGCAGTTGGGACGCGCGGTCGGCCTTTTCCTGCGCCTTGGGGTCGCGCGCGGGCATCTGCATCCCGGCCTCGCGGGCGAGGATTTCGACGGCCTCCATGAAGGACACGTTCTCGGTCTCCTGCACGAAACTGAACAGGTCGCCTTTTGCGTGGCAGCCAAAGCAGTAGTAAAAACCCTTTCGATCATCTACATGAAAAGACGCGCTTTTTTCCTGGTGGAATGGGCATGGCGCCCACATGTCGCCCTTGCCCTGGTTGGATTTCTTCTGGTCCCACATGACCTTTCGGCCCACGACCTGACTAAGCGAGGCGCGAGACTTAAGTTCGTCGAGGAAACCGGAGGGCAGACTCATTGTCTGAATATCGGGTGCGCACGCCGCCTTGTCCAGTCGTCGCGTCAGAGATTGGCGCGCCCGGCGACATGGGTCATGGAGCGTGTCAGGTCATGGACCAGCGTCACAGCCATCGAGCGGAAGACCATCAGGCGATAGCTGTCCTTGTCGGTGCGCGTCAGGCTTGCGGTCATGTGGCCGATCAGGGTGCGGGCGGTGGCGTGAACCGGAAAAGCGGTGTCACGGACATCGAGCGGGGTCAGACGTTCCAATACGGTGCGTGCGTCGGCGCCGGTCAGGTCGATGCTTGCCCACGCGCTGGTCTGGTCCGAGGTCGCTGCGCCGTCGAGCTTTGCGGTCGCGCCGACCAGCATGGCCTGGTCCGGTCCCCACCACAGCGCCATGGCATTCTTGGTCCGGCTTGTCTTGCCGGGCCTGGGCAATGTCAGGCCGGTGGCCTCTTTCAATGCCGCTGAGACGGGTTTCGCCTGCCCGTCGAAAGGTGCAACCCAAGTCAGAGCTTGCGGCGCGGCCTGGGCAATTGTCGCTTTGCCAATGGTCAGCGCGTCCGGCAGTGCTGCGTGGGCCGCGGAAAGGTCGGTCAACTTAGCCACGCATCCGCCCTCCCTCGGGGTCGACCGCCACGGGGTCGGTGATTTCGACGATGGCCTGAGCGCCCCGCAGGTGGTCGACCATGCGCATCCGCTCGCCATGGCGGGCCCGACCGTTTTTCAGGAACCCGAGGCCAAGCGAGGTTTCGACCGTCGGCGAATAGCAAACCGAGGTGGTATAGCCCTGCGCATTTTCGCGCGTCGGCTCGGTGCCCTCAGCAAAGAGGAACGCCCCTGCCGTCAGCATCCTGGCAGCGCTGACGGGGCGGAAGCCGACAAGTTGTTCGCGATCCTCGCCGATCAGGCCAGGACGCGCGGCGGCGGCTTTGCCGATAAAATCCTTTTTGGTCGACAGCATCCCCTGCATCCCGATGTCGAAGGCGGTGGTGCGGCCGTGGATCTCGGCATGGGTGATAAAACCCTTTTCGATCCTGAGGACGTTCAGTGCCTCCATCCCGTAGGGGCCGCCGCCCTGCATCTGTGCCTGAGCCACCAGCAATCGGAAAAGCGCCTGGCCAAAAGCCGCCGGAACAGCGATCTCATAGCCCCTTTCGCCCGAGAACGAGATACGGAACAATCGGCCGGGGACGCCAGAGACCATGACTTCACCGCAGGACATGAATGGCAGGCCGGCATCATCAACAGGCTGATCTAGAACGGAATTCACGACCTTCAGCGCCTTCGGTCCGGTCACAGCGAACTGCGCCCACTGCTCTGTCACGGAAATTGAACGTACGTTCAGTTCCGGCCGCAACCCCTGCGCGGCAAAGTCCATGTGGCGCATCACCAGCCCCGCCGCCGCCGTGGTCGTCGTCAGCACGAAACGGTCGGGACCAAGCCGTGCGACGGTGCCGTCGTCCATCACGTGGCCATCCTCGCGCAGCATCAGCCCGTACCGAACGCGCCCGACGGCCAGCGTCGACATGGGGTTGGTGTAGAGGAAGTCGAGAAAGGCTCCGGCATCGGGTCCCTGCACCTCGATCTTGCCCAGGGTCGAGACATCGACTACGCCAACCGTCGCGCGCACCATCAGAACCTCGCGATCGCAGCTTTCACGCCAGACCCGCTCGCCCTCTTCCTTGAAAAAGGACGGGCGATACCATAGCCCCGCCTCGATCATCGGCGCGCCCATATCGACGGCGACATCGTGCGAGGTGGTGAAGCGTTCTGGCGCAAAACCCTTGCCGCGCGCGCCCGCGCCCATGGCCGAAATGGCGACAGGGACGTAGGGCGGGCGAAAAGTGGTGGTGCCCGTCTCGGGAATGGTGCGACCGGTTGCATCGGCCAGCACGGCCAGCGCGGTCAGGTTCGATCCCTTGCCCTGATCGGGAGCCATGCCCTGAGTGGTATAGCGTTTCATATGCTCGACCGAGCGGAAGTTTTCGCGCGCCGCCAGTTCGACGTCCTTGGTGGTCACGTCGTTTTGCAGGTCCAGCCAGGCACGCCCCTTGCCGGGGACGTGATAGAGGGGTTTCAGGCTGTAGGCTGCGTCTTCCGCTTGCGGAAGGTCAGGGATTTCCGCTTTCATGCCAATGCCTTGCAGAACCTCGACAGCAACCCGCGCACCGTCGGCAAGGCAGCCGGCCGTCGAGAAGACGCCGTTGGCCGCGCCGCAGGCGGTCAGGCCGGGCACCGCGCCCGGCACCGGGACAAAGGCTGCGATATCCTCACACCACTGGGGACGGCCATTCATATGGCACGACAGATGCACCGCCGGATTCCAGCCGCCCGAGACCGCAAGGCAGTCGGCATAGACAGGAAATTCGATGCCGTCATGGCGGACTGTGACGCGTTTCAGGTGCCGCCGCCCCGAGGTGCCGGTGACGACACCACCCGGATAGAACGGCCACTTGCCGGTGGTCTTGGCATCGGCCCGCGCGTCGACCAGAGCGGCGACCTGCACCCCGGCCTCGGCAAGGTCGGCAGCGGTCTTGTGGGCGTCGTCGTTGTTGCCAAAGACAACCACGCGCTGGCCGGGCACGACGCCCCACCGGTTCAGATAGGCGCGAACCGCGCTGGACAGCATGACCCCCGGCCGGTCGTTGCCGGGAAAGGCGATCGAACGTTCAAGCGCCCCGGCGGCGAGAATCGTGCGCCGGGCGGCGATGCGCCAGAAACACTCGCGCGGCGCACCGCTGCCGGTGGTATGCAGCGAGACACGTTCGATGGCACCAAAGGTGCCCTGATCGTACGCCCCTGTAATTGTTGTTCTTTCCATGATGCGGACGTTCGACAGCTCGATCAATTCGTTCAGAACAGAGCCGATCCATTGCACCCCGACCAGGCCGCCGACCTTGTCCCGGTCAAACAACAGGTGGCCGCCCATGTGGCTGTCTTCCTCGGCCAGGATCACGTCGGCGCCCGCGCGGGCGGCGGTCAGCGCGGCCATCAGCCCGGCGGGACCAGAACCGATCACAAGGACGTCGCAATGGGCGAAGGCGCGTTCGGACCTATCCTCGGCGCTTTTCCCGGACAGGGCGCCAAGGCCCGCGGCGCGGCGGATCATGGGTTCGTAGAGCTTTTCCCAAAAGGCGCGCGGCCACATGAAGGTCTTGTAGTAGAACCCGGCAGCAAGAAAGGGCGACAGTTGGTCGTTGATAGCCAAAATGTCGAAATTCAGCGACGGCCACCGGTTCTGGCTTGTGACCCTGAGGCCGTCAAAGATTTCCTGCTGGGTGGCGCGGACATTCGGCGTCCGCGCGGCCCCCTCGCCGATTGTCACCAGCGCGTTCGGCTCGTCCGATCCTGCCGAGACGAGGCCTCGCGGACGGTGGTACTTGAACGACCGGCCGACCACGCGAATGTCGTTTGCCATGAGCGCGGATGCGACAGTGTCGCCCCGGAAGCCTTCGATGACGCGCCCGTCAAAAGTGAAGCGCACCGGGTGGTCACGATCGATATGGCCTTTGTCCTTCAGCCTCACCGCTTCACCCCGCGCGCGGCTTCGGTCCCGGCGATTTCGTGGGTCGTGGTGTCACGGGTGACACGTATCCAGGTGCCACAGGGATCGTGATACCACAGATCACGGGTCTCGCCGGCGGGATTCTTGCGATTGTGCAAGTAATCGTCCCAAATTTCCGAGGTTACCTCTTCATTTGGTCGGAAAAGTGCAATCTCGTTACCCTGATAAGTGAACTCTCGCCGGTCCCTTTCGCCGCAATATGGGCAGGTTATCCGCATGTCTTACCTCCCGAGCCGGGTCGGATGCAGCGTCGTTCAATGGAGGTTGTGCTGGGCACCGGTCCCCTCCTCATCCATCAGCCCGACGCCTGTTCTGAACCGGCCCAACCGGAACCGCGCGGCGGTCTCGTGCGGACGGTCCTGGGCGATCAGGTGGGCAAAAGCAAAACCGGATGCTGGCACGGCTTTGAAGCCACCATAGCACCAGCCGCAGTCGATATAGAGCCCGTCGATCCCGGTCTTGTCGATGATCGGCGAGCCGTCGGGCGTCATGTCCATGATCCCGCCCCAGGACCGCAGCACCTTGGCCTGCCCGATCATCGGCATGAGGGTCATCGCAGCCTCCATCACATGCTCTGCCATGGGCAGGTTGCCGCGCTGCGCGTAGGAGGCATAGAAATCGAGATCGCCGCCAAATACGAGGCCGCCCTTGTCGGATTGCGAGATGTAGAAATGCCCCATCCCAAAGCTGACCACATGGTCGATGCAGGGCTTTAGTCCCTCTGTCACAAAGGCTTGCAGAATGTGACTTTCAATCGGCAGGCGCATCCCTGCCAAGGCCGCCACCTGCCCAGACCGCCCGGCGGTGACGATGCCGACCTTTTTGGCACGGATGGCGCCCCGCGTGGTCTGCACGCCGGTCACGCGGCCCTGGCCAATATCTATGCCGATGACCTCGCACTGCTGGATCAGGTCGACCCCGCGCTGGTCGGCCCCGCGCGCGTAGCCCCATGCCACCGCGTCGTGGCGTGCCGTTCCACCGCGCGGATGCAACAGGCCGCCGTAGACCGGGAATCGCACGTTGTCAAAGTCGAGATACGGCAGGTATTTCGCGACGCCCTCGCGGTCCAGCAGCACCGCGTCGTCGCCCTGGTTGATCATCGCGTTTCCCCGACGCGCAAAGGCATCGCGCTGCCCGTCGGAGTGGAACAGGTTGATCAGCCCACGCTGCGAATGCATCACGTTGTAGTTCAGGTCTTTTTCCAACCCTTCCCACAGCTTCAGAGAATGGCTGTAAAACTCGGAATTGCCGGGCAGGAAGTAATTGGCCCGCACGATGGTGGTGTTACGCCCGACATTGCCGCCACCGAGATACCCTTTTTCAAGGACGGCGACCCGTTTTGCGCCATGCTCCTTGGCCAGGTAGTAGGCCGTCGACAGACCGTGCCCGCCTCCTCCGATGATGACGATGTCGTATTCCTCGGCCGGGTCGGGATCGCGCCACACAGGCTTCCAGCCGCGCTGGCCGCGTAAACCCTCTGCAAATACCTTCCAGCCCGAATAGCGCATGACACCTCTTCTCCAGCCACAGACAAGCAGGGGCGCGGGCGCGATTCAATGCCGGATTGCGACATTGGACGGCGTAATTGAGCGAAAATGGCCGGGCACACTGACCCGGCCATCGCCAATTTCCGGCTTGCGGCGTCCTAACCAGCGAGGCGGAAGTACTCGGCCGCAAAGCTGTCATCCATGCCCTTGCCGCAGAACGAGAAGTTCATGTTCGAGGTACCGTCAATGCGGCCACCCGCGACGATCGAAGCACCACGGATACCGTCGGCATTGGCGGCAAACTCGACATTGCCGGCGGCGATGATCTGGCTGCCATGCATTTCCAGCGAGGCGGCAACGTCGAAATCACCATAGGTGATCAGCTGTGCGCCTCCGCCTGCCCCGCAGTCGTCCGGCTTGCCAAGGACCAGGTTATTGGGCGCCGACATCGACTTGTTCGACGTGCTGGTTGTTATGATCACCGCATCGCGGAACTCGGCCCCGTTTTTGAAAGTAAGCGGGCAGTCGGCAATGAAGATGAATTCTTCATAGATCCCTGATCCAAATGAGAACTTGTTGCACGAGAGCTTGTAGATTCGACCCTTTTCGAAGTCGGCCGGATCAGCCGAATTGCCGCTGAGCGTCAGGACATCTTCGTCATAGTCGATGTAGGCCCGTGCATAGCGGCTGTCTTCGTCCTGCACGCCTTCAATGATTTTTCCGAGACGGTCGAGGATTTTGATGAACCAGCGACCCTCGCGCAACGCCTTGGCAAGACCTTCGTTCTTTTCGTCGTCCAACCCGTCGTTTGGCACCACAAGGTCGCCGCTGTCAGGCATCGACACGATGGTACCGGATTCGAAAAAGTTGTTCTGGTTGATTTCCACGTGCGAATTCGAGTGGATGCAGAAGCCGTTGAAATAGGAGTTGTTCGACTGGATGTCGACCACGCCCTCGGCCACGAAACCCTCGATTAGACAGGTCGGGCGAAAAGTTTCAAAGACGCTGACCGTGGTCACGTCCCAGTTCCAAAGGCCGACCAGTTTCAACAGAAAAGTGCCAACCGCATTGCCGTTTTCGCTGCTGCGGGTCGTCTCGACCAATACCGCGCCACGATCATTGTCGTCGACGGTGAAGGTGCGTGTCGCGCGGTCCCAGTCGCCAAAGGAGATTTTCTCGATTTCAACCACGTCGCCGTAGTAGTCGGGCGGCATGTTCGCCTTGACCAAGGCAATGGCCTTGTCGCGCGAGGTGTCTGCGTCGTTCCATTCCCGTTCGACCAAGGCCGCATGGGCGGCGGTGTCGGCGACAGTCTGCAAATGGGTGCGCGCGGTCATCAGGTTCGAAACGTCAATTCCAATCCCGGCCAGCATCGCGACTGCGACCAGGAAGTAGATGTTCATCATGGTGATGCCGCCGGCATCCCGGCGTACAAAACCCTTCAGATTCGAGGTAAGTATCTGAATCAGCATGTTAATTCTCCTGAACCATCTGGGCCACAACCTGCATGTCGACCGAAGCCAGAGCCGTGAAGATGCCCACGGCGGCAAGGTCCGACGTTGGCACGGTGACGACAGTTGTGATCAACCCGCGATAGGTCGTGGTCTGGGCCACGGCATTCGGGCTGAGGGCGTCAAGTTCATGTTCGATGAACTCTTCGGTCGCGCCCGTCGAGGCCAGTTGGCCGGTCGAATAGGCGCGGTTGCCGTCCTGAGCGATCTGGAGCGCACGCGCCTGGCCATAAAAGACAAGCGCCGCGTCGGCCATCAGTGTCAGCAACAAGACGAAGAACGGGACCCACAAGGCGGACTCGACGGTGACGTTACCGTCTTCGCGCCGGAACTCCCCGAGAGTTTTCAAGAGCCGGATCATCATGGTTAGCTCTCCATCAGATGAATGGAATAGATCGTGACTTCGAGATCGGCAAAGGCGGAGAGGATTCCCAGGGGCATCAGATCGCTGGCTGGCAGGACGGCAACCGTGCTCACGATATGCGTGTCCTCGTCGATCTCGGTCGTGATCTCGGCATTCGGGCTGATGTGGGATATCGTCGCCGCCGCACGGCGCTCGATTTCATCCGCATCGACCATGTAGCCGAAAGAGGCCAGGCGGTTTACGTCCTGGATGACGCGCTGCGCCTGGGCTTTGCCATTCATGGCGATCGAGACATCGGCGACCAGGGCGAAAAACGCGCCGTAGATCGGGATCCAAAGGGCGCTCTCAACGGTGAGCCCCCCGGATTCACCGTTGAGGAACCGGCCAAGCCACGTCCTGATTTTTTTTCTCGCCATGAAGGCCCCTCGCTCGCCAATCGTTGAATTTGATCAGTATTTCCTCAGGGATTGCGGCAAAATTCAGGCGAAGAATGTGACCATTGACCGCCTTTTTTTGTAAATTCACGGCCTTACGCAAGAAAACACCCCGCCTGATCTTGCGGGGTGTTCTGGCCAGAAATGTCCCAAAGGTTAACGGCGGGCCCTATAGACCCTTGGCCCTGTAGCTGGCGGCGACCCGCTCGACCGCGACGATATAGGCTGCGGTTCGCAGGTCGGTGACGTCGTCGCGGCCGTGCCAGACCGCGCGCATGGCCTGGTAGGCACCGCGCATGGTGTCGTCGAGGCCGGAACGCACGAGTTCCAACTCGTCCGCCCCGCGCAGATACTGTTCCTTGAAGGTCGACGTCAGCGACCACGCATCCCCAAGTTTGTCGCTGAGACGTTCCAACTCTTTCACGATCAGCATGTGCCGCGCCTCTTCCTGGCGGCGCTGCATCCGGCCGAAGCGGATGTGACTAAGGTTCTTGACCCATTCGAAATAGGACACCGTGACGCCACCGGCGTTGGCGTACATGTCTGGTATGATGACGGTGCCCTTCTGGCGCAGGATGTCATCGGCGCCAGCCGTAATCGGGCCGTTTGCGGCCTCGATTATCAGCGGTGCCTTGATCCTTTGGGCGTTCGTCAGGTTGATCACACCTTCAAGCGCAGCCGGAATCAGGATGTCGCAATCGGCCTCCAAGAGAGAGGGACCATTCTCGATATAGGTCGCGTCGGCATAGCCCTGGACCCCGCCGTGACGCTGGATCCAGCTATACACCGCCTCGACGTCCAGCCCGTCCTCGCTGTGAAGTGCGCCGTCGCGTTCGATGATCGCCGTGATCTTTGCACCATCTTCGCCCGACAGAAATTTTGCCGCGTGGTAGCCGACGTTGCCAAGCCCCTGGACGACGACGCGTTTGCCTTCGAGCGTGCCGGTCAGGCCAGCAGCAGCGATATCCTCGGGATGGCGGAAGAATTCGCGCAAAGCATATTGCACGCCGCGCCCCGTCGCCTCGACCCGCCCCTGGATGCCGCCCGCATGGGGCGGTTTGCCGGTCACGCAGGCCCGAGCATTGATATCTGAGGTATTCATCCGCGCATACTGGTCGGCGATCCAGGCCATCTCGCGCTCGCCCGTGCCCATGTCGGGCGCAGGCACGTTCTGAGCAGGGTCGATCAGATCGCGCTTGGCCAGTTCATAGGCAAAGCGGCGCGTGATCCGTTCAAGCTCGTCCTCGTCATATTCTCGCGGGTCGATGCACAGGCCGCCCTTGGAACCGCCAAAGGGCGCCTCAACCAACGCGCATTTATAGGTCATCAGCGCCGCCAGTGCCTCGACCTCGTCCTGATTAACGTTCAGCGCATAGCGAATACCGCCCTTCACCGGCTCGGTATGTTCGGAATGGACCGAGCGATAGCCGGTAAAGGTCTGGATCTTGCCCCTGAGCTTGACGCCAAAGCGCACAGTATAGGTGGAGTTGCAAACCCGGATTTTATCCTCGAGTCCCGGCGGCAGGTCCATCAGCGCCGCGGCACGGTTAAACATCAAGTCCACGCTTTCACGAAAGCTGGGTTCCTTTATTGCGGTGCCGTCCATCGGGTCCTCCCAAACTCGGTTAGATGCACTTGCGACAAAGTTCCTAAAATCGACCTAACAATTTTCTCTGCCTGTCCCCTCATAACGCAGTGCGTTTGGGTGGATTATTCGGAATGTACACTCAATACCTGAAGTTTTTCGAAGATTGGTTCCATTTGCAGTCAAATCACGGTGATTTTGCCGCCCGACACGCCCAATTCGAGCCATATTCGTAATGTATAAAATTTTCATACAGGTTCTTGCTGCGCCGAGTTTTGGACAGCGTTTTGTAATGAGTGAGGTCCCATGAGGACGTTTGTTGAATGCTATCGCGAGGCACGGGCCTCGGCCACATCGCAGACCAGCCAGTTCAAGAACGACGAACGCGGCTCGTTGATGATCTTCAGCCTTTTCCTTTTTATTATCATACTGTTCATCTCGGGCATGGCCGTCGATATCATGCGCTTTGAAGGTGAACGGCAGACCCTTCAGAACACGATCGACTCGGCCGTCATCGCTGCGTCGAGCCTGACGCAGGATGCTGACACCGACGAAGAGGTCACCGCCCTGGTCAAGGAATACGTCGCCAAGGCCGGCTACAGCCCGGACATGGTCGACGTTGCCCCGAACCTGGACATCCCCGAGGGCATGACCACGGCGATCAACCGCTCGGTCTCGGCCGAGATCGATTTCAACCTGGACACGATGTTCATGAAGATGCTGGGCGTGAACACGCTGACCGGCACGACCGTGAGCGCCGCCAAGGAAGGGGAGCAGGAAATCGAGATTGTTCTGGTGCTGGATATTTCCACTTCCATGAGCTGGAACAACAAGATGACGAACATGAAGGCCGCTGCGCGCGAGTTCGTGACAACCGTTCTCGCCAACGGTGGCACGACGCGCACGTCCATTTCCATCGTTCCCTACAACCAGCAGGTCTATATGGATGACGAACTGGCAAGTCGCCTGAACATGCGCGACACCCTGGTTAAAGTGAACGGTCAAAAGACCTCGGGTCAGATCGCGGAATACCAGACCCGCAACCTCGACGCGCCCTGCGCCCGGTTCCATGACGCGGATTTCGAGACGCGCCGCCTGTCGGCTGCCAAGGAAATCGACGTTTCCGCCTCGTTCAGCGGCGGACGGATCAATTGGGGCCTGAACGGTCAAAGCAACCAAGAATTCCAACAGCCCTACGAGTTCTCGTTCTGGTGTGGATCGCACCACCCGACGATCCTGCTTTATCAGAACAACGAAACTGCTCTGCACAACCACATCAATTCGTTCCAGGCCTATGGCATGACGTCGATCGACTACGGGATGAACTGGGCTGTCGGCCTGTTGGACAACACCTTCGAAAGGGTGGTCGATGACATGGTCGACGACGGTCTACTGGTTGAACAGATGCGTGGTCATCCTGTGCGCTACGACGAGCCCGACGTTCTGAAGTACATCGTGCTGATGACCGATGGTGAGAATACCGACCACTCGGATCTGAAAGACGCCTACAAGGCTGGCCCCACGCGGATCTGGTACTCGCAAGTACTTGCCAATGGTGATGAATTCGACGGCTATCTCGTTGAAATGCCCAACAATCCAGCCAGTACGCGTTGGTATGTGCCGGGCAATCCATACGATACGACGGATGACTATTACCTGGCCGACAGCGCCTTCCCGGCAGATGGTCAGCAGTGGGATTTCCATCAACTGTATCGCCGCTTCCGCACATACGACGTGCCTGAGTATTTCTTCAAGAACTCGGACTACCTGGCGTACGAAGAATACAAAAACGTCGTGCAGGACGTCGGCGGCTACAGCACGGCCGATGCGAACCTGAAAAAGATCTGTGATTCGGCCAAAGCCGGTGGCGCCATCGAAGTCTTTACCGTCGCCTTCGAAGCCCCGGAAAACGGCGAAGCGGTCCTGAAGGATTGCGCTTCGAGTATCGGCAACTATTTCGACGTGAACGGCACCGAGATCAGCGTCGCCTTTGCCTCGATCGCATCGCAGATATCTCAGCTGAGATTGACGCAGTAACCCAGTTTTCGGGCCACCTGGCCCGGGATGCCCCACGGCGGGCCAGTGTTTCGACCCGCCATCCCTTTTGAGACTTGGAGTGATGTAATGAGTAGTCTCGTTAAAATTTATCGGAAGTTTAAAGAACAGCAGGACGGCAATTCGTCCATCGAATTTGTCTTCCTTTTTCCCGCAGTGATGTTCATCTTTCTGATGGGCTTTGAAGCCGGGTACTACATGGTCCGCAACGCGATGCTTGAGCGTGCGCTGGACGTGGCGGTGCGCGATGTGCGCCTCGGCAATGGCAATATCCCCGATTACGCGGCGCTGAAGACGCGCTTGTGCAACGAAGTCGGCATCGTGGACGACTGCGACGAAACCCTTCAGATCGAACTGAAGCCAGTGGCGATCCAGCCGGGCGCACTGGCCGCGGTCTCGTCAGATGCGCGCTGCATCGACACGAATTCGGCTGCCGACCCGCTGACGGGCACGACCTATAACGTCGGCCAGATCAACAACATGATGATGGTGCGCGCCTGTCTTCTGGCCAAACCGCTGTTCCCGACCACCGGGATCGGAGCCGGCATGAGCATGGACGGCGAAGGTCACTATGCCCTGGTCGCCACATCGGCCTTCGTCAACGAGCCTGGCAAGCGCGGCATCGTTGGTGCCAACACCTCGGGTCCAACCGTGATGACCAGCTATGACTCCGGTCAGGGCAACGGCAGCGACGGTGGCGACCCGGGTGCGTCGGAAGGCGTGAACCACGGTGGAGACGAAGACAGCTATAACCCCGGCAACGGCAACCAGTGAGGACTGAAAAAATGACTTTCAAGTTCACACGCCGTTTCGCCCGCGACGAAGACGCGAGCATGTCGATCGAAACCCTGTTTGCCATCCCTCTGCTGGTTTGGGCGATCACGGCCACCTTCGTCTTCTGGGACGCGTTCAAGACGCTGACCATCAGCCAAAAGGCGACTTACACGGTGGCAGACATGCTGTCGCGGGAAACCAACGCCATCGATGGCAACTATCTGACGTCGATGCACGAAGTGTTCGATTTCCTGGCTGGTGACGCTGGCGACAATGCCATCCGCGTCACCGTGGTCACCAAGACGGTCAACGAAGACACTCAGGCTGAAGAACTGAAGCTGGTGTGGTCGCAGGGTTCAGACGTTTCGGCCTATACCGACCTGGCCTCGATCCAGGATCGCCTGCCAACGATAGCCGTGGGCGAGCAGATGATCGTCGTCGAGTCCGAGCAGGAATGGAGCCCGGGTTTCGACGTCGGCCTTGGAACCTACCGGTTCCGCAAGGTGGCCATCGCACGCCCTCGCTTCTCGCCGCAGCTGGTCTGGAACAACGCTTAGACCTTCGCGACGCCTGACATCACTCCATGACATGTCAAAGCTCCGCCAACAGGCGGGGCTTTGGCGCATCAATCTTCGGGAAGCATTCCCTTGATGAGCGCGTTCATCACATCGGCCATGGCCCGCGTCTGGCCGCCTGCAATGACGCCGCCGATGCCCAACAGCTTGCCGCGCTTCCACCACAGGCCCGGCGCCCAACCCTTGCCATCGGGTGCCTTGAGACGCACGAGAAAGCCGTTCGACGGCTTGAATGCAAAAGCCCCGCGTTCGACCCGCTCGACATTGTCGATGCGCGCCAGGACACGGCCCGAACCTGTCCGCAACACCTCGCGCGTCAGTTCGATATGATCGGCGCTTGCCCGGCGAAACTTGTCGGCCGCCAGGATCGAGCCGATGCCAAAAGCCAGGAAAATCACAGGCCAGATGCCTCCGGCATCTGAAAACACCAGCGAAATAACCAGGACTCCCAAAAGGCCCAAGCAAAAGATCGCCACCCAGCGTCGAACCAGAGAGGGCGCGATCGCGATCAGCACTTCGTTGTCGCTCATGCTTTCACCATGCGTCGCGTCATGTTCCAATAAATCCGCTGGATACGGTCGCGCGTCAGCCGTCCTCCATCGCGGTACCAGGTAATGACCCCGTTCAGCATCGCGATCAATGCCAGAGTCGTCACCCGCACATCCGGCAAGCGGAAATCGTCGGCGTCGTGTCCGGCCGCGAGGATGGCTTCGAGTTCGTCTTCGTAAGCGCGGCGCAGCCCCTGGATCTCGGCGAAATTCTCTTCGGTGAGGTTACGCAACTCCATGTAGGAGACGAATACCTCGTCCTGGCGGTCGAAGTGATAGTCGATGTGAAAGCGCACAAAGGCTTCCAGCCGTTCGAGCGGGTCGCCATCGCTGCGCGTGGCCTCCCAGGAGGCCAGCAAATCTTCCATGTGCTCGCGCATCAGTTGGAACAGCAGAGTCTGCTTGTCCGGAGTATAGAGGTATAGCGCCCCTGCCCTGACACCGACCTCGCTGGCGATCTCGCGCATCGAAACTGCCGCATAGCCCGACCGGGCGAACAGCCTGAGTGCAGCCAGCCGTATGGCCGGACCCGTTATTTCAGCGTGTGAGCCTGCTTTTCGTGCCATCCCACAGGTGTATATGAACAGTTGTTCAATTCAATCGCATTTATTTCGACGGCGCTGGTTTTCCCTCCTACGAGGGTCTAGGTTCACGGCCATGAAAGCCGTTTTGCCCCTTGCTCTGCTTGCCCTGGCCGCCTGCGCCGACTGGCCCGACACAGGCGCGCCGTCGCCGTCGCAGCGCTCCTATGCATGGCCAGAGCTTTTGCCCGTCTCCGACATCATGGCGGAAGACGAGGGGCGGATTTCACAGGACACCGCGGCCTCTCTGGCGGCCCGTGCCGCGGCGCTTCGGGCACGGGCGGCGCTATTGCGGCGCGATCTCGAAACCCAGGCCGAAATGGACGCCCTGCGCGCCCGGCTTGCACGCTGAGCGATTGCCCCCCGCGACGTGAACGGCTAACACCGCCTCGGAATTACTATGGAGCTTTACAATGCCCAGCCCCCTTCGCCTTGGTATCGCGGGACTTGGCACCGTCGGTGCCGGTGTCATCAAGATCATTCAGCGCCAGTCGGCACTGATCACCGCTCGCACAGGCCGCGAAGTGACCATCAGCGCGGTTTCGGCGCGCAGCAGGGACCGGGACCGGGGCGTGCGGCTGAATGACTATGCCTGGGAAGACGATCCCGTTACGCTTGCCAAACGCGATGACGTGGATGTTTTCGTGGAACTGATGGGCGGGTCAGACGGCCCGGCGAAGGATGCCGTCGAAGCCGCCATCGCAGCAGGCAAGGACGTGGTGACCGCGAACAAGGCACTGCTGGCTATCCACGGCCAAGCCATTGCGGAAGCTGCTGAATCCAAAGGTGTTTCCGTTCGTTTCGAGGCTGCGGTCGCCGGTGGCATCCCCTGCATCAAGGCGCTGACAGAAGGGCTGGCAGGCAACGAGATCACCCGCGTGATGGGTGTCATGAACGGCACCTGCAACTATATCCTGACACGGATGCAAAGCGCCGGGCTGGACTACCAGACTGTTTTTGCCGAATGCGAGGAACTGGGCTATCTCGAGGCCGACCCGACCCTGGACGTGGGCGGCATCGACGCGGGTCACAAGCTGGCGATCCTTGTCGCTATCGCTTTTGGCACGCAGGTGAATTTCGATGCGCTGAACATCGAGGGCATCGAGCGCATCACCACCGAGGATATCGAACAAGCCGCCGACATGGGCTATCGCGTCAAGCTTCTGGGCGTGGCGCAAAAGACCGGGCGCGGGTTGGATGCGCGCATGACGCCCTGCCTGGTGCCCGACAATTCACCGCTGGGTCAGCTTGAAGGCGGAACCAACATGGTCGTCATTGAGGGCGACAGCGTCGGCCAGATCGTCCTGCGCGGTGCCGGCGCGGGCGAAGGCCCGACTGCCAGCGCGGTGATGGGTGACATCTGTGATCTGGCCCGGGGCCTCAGCCTGCCGGTCTTCGGCGTTCCTGCCACGACGCTTCAGTCCATCGAGGCCGCCGGCGTCGGAGCGCCTGCACCGTGGTATCTGCGCATGACGCTGGTCGACAAGCCAGGTGCGCTTGCCAAGATTGCCGCCGTTCTGGGGGATGAGGGCATTTCCATCGATCGGATGCGCCAGTACGGCCATACCTCGACCCACGCGCCGGTTCTGATCGTCACCCACAAGGCCGCGCGCCCGGCGCTGGACCAGGCCATCGTCGCGATGCACGGCACAGGCGTCCTGGCGTCCGAGCCGGTCGCCATCCGCATCGAGGAAGTCTGACGCCCGACGGCCAGGACTGGGGTCAGCCGAGGTCTTGTGACGTCAAGGCGCGCTTGATTTCGCGGCGCACCAGCTTGCGCACGTTGCGGGTGATGCGCTCGCCCAGTTCGCCCTGCAATTCCTCGCGGATCAACCGGGCGACCAGGAGCCGCGCGGCGGCTTCGTCGTCCAGCATGTTGAGGGCTGCGTCAGCCACGGCAGCGACTGTTGCGGCGGGGATTTCTGCTTCCATTTCAGCATCTTCAGATGCTTCTTCGATGGTGCCGTCGGCATCTTCGCTCACGCTGCCGCCGGCTGGCTCTTCCACCTCGGCACCTTGGTCGGTGTCATCGAAATGGACAACGCCGGCGAGGTCTTCAGCGTCTCCTTCGGCAGGTACTTCGTGGACGGCTTCAGTCGGCTCGACAACCTCCACAACCGCCTCGGCCGCTGTGACGTCTTCCGCTGGCTCCTCGGCGACTTCGAATGCCTCGGCCACACCCAGTTCGTCGCCCGTCTCAAACGCATCGACCTCGTCCGGTGTCTCCGGTGCATTGTCATGTGCCGCAGGTTCGTCCAGCATTTCAGCGGCGGTATCGTCACTGACATCAAAGGTCGCAACGGCGGGCACGTCCCCTGCTGAAGCCTCATCGACGTGCTCTTCGGCAATTTCAGCCTCCGAGCCATCCTGCAGATCGCCCTCGATGGCGCGGTTCAGCGCGTCCTCGAAAGCCTCGTCGTCCATGTCGTCGCCGGCTTCCACCGCGACTTCTGCCGGTGCGGCCGGTTGTTGCGCCGGGGCAATCTGCACCGCCTCTTCCGCACCGCCGGCCAGACGTGCTTCGAGCCGCTTGACCACTTCGTCCGGGTTGGTGAAAGCGGCTACTTCGGCAGGAGTCGCCCGCTGCACAGGCACGTCTTCGGCCATCGGCGCTTCCGCAATTTCGTCGCCAACGTCTGAGTCGTCAAATGCACCCCGCTCGTCGGCGTCTTCGTAGACCTCGTCATAGGCCTCGAAGTCGTCCTCGGTCTCCGCTGGACCTGTGTGGGTAAAGGCCACCGCCTCCCCGCGTCCCTCGTCCTCGTTGGCGGGGCCAGTCTCGACCAGCGCGATCTGGCTCAGACGCAGGGTACTGCGGCGGGCATTTTCCTGCTCGGCGCTGGACGGCGGGCGGGTATAGACCATGCGGTCGGGACGATGCTGGGCCTGATCTTCCGAGCCATCGGGTTCAAACTCCTCGGACTGCTGCCCGACGGCGGCTTCCAGCTCGGCAATCCGATCTTCCAGCGACTTGGAGGTCACGCGGGGGCTTTCGCTGACCCGCTGCGCGTCTGTCAGCACAAGCGCTCCGGGGCCTTCGGGCAGGTTCGGGCGGGGCTTGCGCGGAAGTTCACCTGAAACAAGCCGCCTAACGGACGAAAGAACGTCCTCGACCTTTGGTTCCGACGCCGACTCTGACATGACTGACTTACTCTCCTGCACCTCCACGGCAAGGTAACCGCAGACCCCGGCGCAGACAACCTCTTGATAGAACGGCGCTTACTCTTGACCGATGGCACGCAAGACGCGGTCAAGCTTTTCGCCCTGTGGGCTGACGCCATGGCGCGGCGCATCCTTGACAGCGTTGTAATAGGCGGCTGGATCATAGATCGGTACGTTCAGCCCAAGATGCTCGGCCGTCAAAAGCCCCATGGAATCCAACACCTGGTAGACGGCAATGTAGCGATCAACCTCGGCGGAAACACGGCTGGTCTGGGCGTCCAGAACCTCCTGCTCCTGGTCAAGAACCTCAAGAGTGGTCCGCGCACCAAGCTGCAACTCTTCACGCACGCCTTCCAGCGCCAATTGCGCCGCGCGCACCTGCCGGTCCGACGCGTCGATCGAGGCGACAGCCACGGCCAGGTTGGCATAGGCGTCGCCGACCTGCTGATCGACCAGCAAGCCATTTGTGTACAAGAGCGCCCGCGCCTGGTCGCGTCCGGCGATGGCCTGGCGCTGACCCGAGGCGATGGCACCACCCCGGTAGATCGGCCCCGACAGTTCGATTCCGATAGAGCTGCTGTCGTCGCCGTTGTGGTCGATTGACACCTTGCCCGAGGCGTCCAGCGTCGGCAACTTGGCCCGCGCCGCCTGCTCGACCGCAAGATCGGCGGCCTTGACCTGGTGCTGAATCTGAAGGATTTGCGGGTTCTTCTGGCGTGCCGTTGCACGGGCCGCTTCTTGGGTACCCGGAATGGCGGGCGAGCGCGGCGGCGGGGCCAGCGTGCCCGGATAGACGCCGACAACGGCCTTGTACTGTTCGCGTGCCTGGGCCAGGCCGCCCTGCTCGGCCGCAAGGCCGCTGCGGGCCGCCGCAAGCCGTGCTTCGGCCAGGGACACGTCGGTACGCGTCACTTCGCCAACTTCGAACCTGTCACGCGTGGCGCGCAGCTGTTCGGTCAACAAGCGTACGTTGTTCTGGCGCAGATCAACGAAAGCCTCGGACCGGCGCACGGCCAGGTAGGACGTCACGGTGTTCAGAAGGACCGTGTTCTCGATATCCACCAGCGCCGCACGGGTCGCCAGAACAGTTTCCTTCTGGATATCGACGTTCAATTGCGAGCGCCCGAAGTCGTAAAGCAGCATCCCCGCGCTGAGCGTGGCCGCGCCGGTGATGTCGTCTCCCGAATTCGGCTCGGACCAGGTGGCACCAACCGTATAGTTCAAGACTGGGCGCAAGAGCGCGACGGCCTGAGCGACATCCTCGTCCGCCGCCCGCAACACCGCGCGGTTCTGTTCGATCAGCCCGCTGTTGCGATAGGCCATCGTCAGCGCGTCGGTCAGGGTTTCTGCGGCAACAGGACCGGCGCACAGGACCAACCCGACGGCAACCCTTGCGGCATTTCGCATCATTTTCGACATACGCGACCCTCTCGGCGACTTTCTGTCAAATCTATAGCACGAACGCCCGGCGGGCTTCGAAACCCGGCAAGACCGGCGCCCCGGCGTTAAAGGCGAACCGCCAGCTGACCTCACCGTCGATACGATAGCCGACGCGCACCGTCCCAAGCGAACCTTCGGAAAAGATCGCGACGATACGCCCGCCTTCCTTCAGCTGTTCAGTCAGCGCGTCGGGCATGTGCTCGACCGCGCCTTCGACCAGGATCACGTCATAGGGTCCGTGTTTCGCTGCCCCCTCGGCCAGCGCGCCTTCCACGACGGCGACGTTGTCGACGCCGGCTTCGGCCAAAGCGGCCTCGGCCTCGGCCACGCGCTCCGCGCTTTCCTCCAGCGCGATGACGGCCTCGGCCATGTGAGCGGCAAGTGCCGAGGAATATCCCAGCCCGCTGCCCACATCGAGAACAGTTTCGTCCGGCTGGATGTCGGCGGCTTCCAGCATCTTAGCCTGGGTACGCGGGTCAAGCACGACCCGGTTTTCGCCCAGATCGATATGCTCTCCCGCATAGGCGGCCTCGCGGCGGCTAGCGGGCACGAAAAGTTCACGCGGAACGGAAAGCATGGCTTCGATGATCGGGAACCGGGTGACATCCGATGGACGGACCTGCGTATCGACCATTGTGGTGCGGCGACGGGCGAAATCGGTCATTCGCTAAACTCTTTCGTTCAGATTGGTCAGATCCGTTCAACCATAGTTCCAAGGCACGGGCAAGCTTTCGCCGCGTCCGGTTGACGTTCATTCTACAGATAAGTCGAAAATGCCGCGATAGAGACTTGCAGAAACCCGCGCCGGCGACTAATCAATCCCCCACTTCGGCGAGTTGGCGGAGTGGTTACGCAGCGGATTGCAAATCCGTGTACACCGGTTCGATTCCGGTACTCGCCTCCATTTAAAATCAATGGGTTAGACGTTTTT
>JBNKHH010000078.1:0-24489 GCA_050290245.1 Silicimonas sp. | reverse complement strand
GTTGCCCTTGTCACCCGCCTTGGTGGGGCGTGGCGAGGGGTCGATCGACGACATCCGGGATGGGCTGCGCGTGACCGGGCATTTCCTGAAAAGCTGGCTGGTTCCGTCATTGGGCGACCGGTCCTTGCCGGAGGCGCGGGGGCGGCTGGTGGATTTGTTGGGGCGGTGACGGCGGGGCCAAGCAAAATGCAAAGATTGTGGTTCAAATCATGACTGCTGAAAGCTACCTATTTGGCCGGACGCGTGGGTCCAACTGGAAGTTAATCTTTGCGGCGGGGCGCTGGTGAACTCAGCTATTGGCTGAGGTCATTGGCACTTGAAAAAAATTAGGAGACTTGGGATCAAACCGATCGTAGTCACATTGACCAGCATTCCTCCCAGATTTGGGAACCTGCCTGAGGTTTTTGGCAGTCTCCTCCGGCAATCCAGGAAACCGCATAAGGTCGAACTTAACATTCCCCAGTCCTACAGAAGGTTTCCTGGAGAAGTGCCCAGTCTTCCCCCACTACCTGATTGGGTAGAAGTTCATCGTGGGGCTTTCGACTACGGGCCTGCTTCAAAATTACTGCCGACAGTGGATCGCTGGCGCGGGGCGGACGTTGATCTCCTGGTTTTTGACGACGACCAGAAGCATGACTGCAATTGGATCGAGCGCTTTGTCACAGCGCGCCACCAGAACCCTGACGACGTGATATGCCAAAGAGGCTGGCAAATTGACACGTTGCCCGGGATTACTCGAAGCGAATTTGACGAGCCCCGCTTTGAACCACCAACTTTCTCGGGAAAGGATTGGACCTACCGGCTCAAACGTGTCTTGTCGCTTGGGCTTGCTCGACCCTACAAATTTATTGAAGCTACGCCCGGTTATGTCGACATTTTCGAGGGAGTATATGGTGCCCTGATCCCTCCGAGTGCAATACCTGACGCCGCAAAGAACATACCAGATGTCATCTGGACGGTCGATGACGTGTGGCTTTCGGGAATGATCTATCAGAATAATAGGAAGATCTGGGTGCATGGCCTGCCTCACTACATACAGCGCGGAGGCGGTGCGGATCAAATCGAAGCTCTTGGGAAATTCAGCTATGGCGGATATGATCGAAGCGCGGCCAACCGCTTGGCCGTAGAGTATCTACGAAAGACCTATGGGATCTGGCCTTGAAAGGTTACGTCGGCCAGCGCCTTTGAGATGATCTTGTTGAGCGATCCGGTCTGCACGCTATGGCGCCAAGGTCACCTATTCGCACCTTTGGTAGGTCGGCGGGCCCGGAACGCGTTAAAAGGTTATCTGCGTAGATGTATTTGAGGTATATCAGTTGGTCGCAAGCATCTGATCAAATGCATCTGTGGCCAAAGGCATACCGTAGCGTCTTTGCCGCCGCTTGTTATTTATTAATCACTACTGGTTCTCAGCCGAAAACACCATTTCCACTCCGGCGTCATTCGACAGGATCAGTGTCGCGCCCTGTACTTCGGCCAGGGTCATGGTGGTGAGAGCGTCGAAGAAGGTTTGCTCGGCGGCGAGGGCGGGGCAGGCGCGCTCGGTCCGGGCTATGGGGCCAAGGGAAAGCCAGGGGTAGGGTGCGGTTTGCGTCGCCGACCATGTGTTGCAGGGGGCCTTTCCACGGGCGACACCCTGTTTCGGGAAGGTGATGGTTGCATCGGCGGTGAAGATCGCTTCGCCGATATGGGTCAGGCGGTAGGTTGCGCCGGTATCTGCGTAGCCCGAGATGGTTTCATCGGCGCAGGCGGAGAGGGGCAGGAGGGCCAGGATCCAGAGAGATTTCATGATGAATTGATGAGACTTGGGTTTGCCGCCGTCAATCTCCATCATTTTGCCCGATTTGATCGTAAAGTGCGGAGCTATGGGGACGTCGAAACGCGGGACGATATTGGGCCTTGTGGTCCTGGGTGTGGGAATTGCCCTTTTGGTGGGCCTTGTTGGGCAGGCGTTCTGGCGTGCGCCCAATCTGCGCCTTGTCGCCGGAGAGAGCCGAGTCGAGCTTGTCGAGATGGTGGATTTGACTGGCGAACAGCAAGCAGGCTTTGCAGAATGGAGTGCACGGAGCGACCACTTTGGCGCTTTCGCCGTCGGTCCCGGTTCGCTTTGGGGGGCGAGTTGGGGCAACAACGATCCGGATGCGGCCGAAAGCAGCGCGCTTTCGTATTGCCAGACCGAACAGAATCGGTGCCGGGTTGTCGCGAGGATGGCGCCGGAGCGCCCGGCGGAGAAAGGCGAGTTGGTGGTCAGCCGGTCCACACTGAAGTCGTTCGTCGGCTACGGTGCGCGAGAAGGGGCGAAGGCCTTTGCGATTTCCGAAGCAGGCGAGGCCGGCTGGGCCTGGGGGTTTTCGACGCCGTGGCAGGCCGAGGCGCGCGCTCTGGAGCGGTGCCGGTTCGAAGCGTCGAAAGAGGACGACGGCGAGCGCAACACCCCGTGCCGGGTGGTGCATTCGATCTGGTGGTAAAGGCGGTGCCGGAAGGCCTCCGCCGCAGGTTTCAGTGCCTCATGACAACACCCGGCGGGCGATGACCTGTGCCTGGATTTCGGCGGCACCTTCAAAAATGTTGAGAATGCGGGCGTCGCAGAGGATGCGGCTGATCGCGTATTCCTGGGCAAAGCCGTTGCCGCCGTGGATTTGCAGCGCGTTGTCGGCCGCGGCCCAGGCAACACGGGCGCCGAGGAGCTTGGCCATCCCTGCCTCGAGGTCGCAGCGGCGGTCGTGGTCCTTTTCCCAGGCCGAGAAATAGGTGAGCTGACGGGCGATCATGATTTCGACCGCCATCATCGCCAGTTTCGAGGCCACGCGCGGGAAGGCGATCAGGGGCTTTCCGAATTGTTTGCGGTCCTGGGCGTATTGCAGGCCGACATCCAGCGCGGATTGCGCGACGCCGATGGCGCGGGCTGCGGTCTGGATGCGGGCGCTTTCGAACGTCTGCATCAGCTGCTTGAAGCCCTGGCCCTCTTCTCCGCCGAGAAGGTTTTCGCCCTTTACGTGGAAATCGTCGAAGTTGACGGTGTACTCCTTCATGCCGCGATAGCCGAGCACTTCGATCTCGCCGCCCGAGAGACCGGGGTCGACGAAGGGTGTCTCATCGGTGCCAGGGGTCTTTTCGGCGAGGAACATCGACAGGCCGCGATAGTCGTTGGTGTCGGGCACCGAACGGGCAAGTACGGTCATGACGTGCGTGCGGGCCGCGTGGGTGATCCAGGTCTTGTTGCCGTTCAGCACCCAGTTGTCGCCGTCCTTCACGGCCTTGGTGCGCAAGCTGCCGAGGTCGGAGCCGGTGTTGGGTTCCGTGAAGACAGCCGTGGGCAGGATTTCACCCGAGGCGAGGCCGGGGAGCCATTTTTCCTTTTGTTCGTCGGTGCCGCCACAGAGGATCAGCTCGGCGGCGATCTCGGAACGGGTGCCGAGCGAGCCGACGCCAATATAGCCGCGCGAGAGTTCTTCGGACACAACGACCATCGAGGCCTTGGACAGGCCGAAGCCGCCGTTTTCTTCGGGGATGGTCAGGCCGAAGACTCCCATCTCGGCGAGTTCGTCGATGATCTCCATCGGGATCAGTTCGTCCCGTAGGTGCCATTCGTGGGCGTGGGGTTCGACCTTGTCCTTGGAAAAGCGCCGGAATTGCTCGCGGATCATTTCGAGTTCGTCGTCGAGACCGGTGGCGCCGAAGGTGATGTCGGCGTTCTGACGCTCCATCAATGCGACAAGGCGCAGGCGTGCCGCCTGGCTGTTGCCCGACTGGGTCAGTGTCATGACGGCATCGGTCATCAGAAGGCGTTGATCGTCCTGCGTCAGTCCCATGTCCTGAGGGCGGATGATCTCGCCCTGGCTCATCGGGATGCCGCCGTAGAGCTGCCAGAGGTATTCAGCGAAAGCGATTTGCAGGATCAGCTGTTCGACTTCGCCGAACTTGCCGTCTTCCTCGATGCGTTCGGCCCAGCGGTGCATCTGGCGCAGCGCCTCGACATAAGTGGCGAGCCATGCAAGGCCATGGGCGGCGGTCTGCTCTTCCTCGATGCGCGCAGCACTCGGTTTGCCGTCGACAACGACCTTTTCACGAACGGTTTCCCGGGCGCGCGACAACAGCGCCTCGGCAGGTTCGATGGCGGCGCGGGTCAGCGCGAGGAGATCGGACAGGACGGGGCTTTCGGTCATCGGGACGCTTCCATCATGCGGCATGGGACTCTCTCTTATTCTGCACCTGCGAAGGCATAGTGTGAATGCATCTGCAGCGCAAGAAGATTTCAAATACCGGCTCAAAGGCGACTGAAAATGTCGCGACCGATTTTTCTTCCACGCGGCCGAACCTTTGGATAGGTCGGTGCCATGCTTTTGGAGTCCATCGGTCTAGGAGCGGGACTATTTGGCGCCGCCGTAGCCTTCGCCTTTATCGCAGGCGTGGTAAAGGGCACGACGGGTTTCGCCATGCCTTTGATCATGATTTCCAGTCTGGGTTCGTTCCTGTCGCCCGAGATGGCGCTTGCGGGGTTGATCGTGCCGACAGTGGCGGCGAACCTGTGGCAGGCGTTTCGGAGCGGGATCAGCGCGGCGATCATCTCGGCCAAGGCGCATTGGCGTTACCTGGCAATTGCCCTGTCTTGCAGCGCAATTAGTGCGCAGTTCTTCACAAGGGTGCCGACCGGGCTGTTGTTCACTATCCTCGGTCTGACCATTACCGCCTTTACAACTTTGCAGCTGATCGGGTGGAGGCCGAAGGTCGATCCAGAAAACCGGCGTTTGGCCGAGTTGGGCATCGGCTCGGTGGCAGGGACGCTCGGCGGGTTCACCGGCACCTGGGGGCCGCCAACCGTTCTGTATCTGACTGCGCTGGATACGCCAAAGAAGGAGCATGTCAGGGTTCAGGGCGTGGTCTACGGTGTTGGGGCGGTGGTCTTCGCCCTGGCGCACGTTCGCTCGGGCGTCCTTGCGGGCGAGGGTCTCAGGCTGTCGGTCTTGCTGTTGATTCCGGCGCTGATCGGGATGGTGGCCGGGGTTGCCGTTCAGGACCGGTTGGATCAGGACAAGTTTCGGTTCGTTGTCACGATTGTGCTGCTGGCCGCGGGCCTGAACCTGATCCGGCGAGGCGTCTTCGGCTAGCGCAGCGCGAAGACGATCAGGACTAGGACGAGGAACAGGTGGAACCCATGCCAGGCACGGCGCATGCGGCGGCGAAGCGGTGTGCGGTCAGTCATAGACGAACCTTTCCGACAAGATATCGTGAGCGGCCACGCCAAGGTCGATCAGCGCGTCCTCGACCGCGTCCAGCATGGCGGGCGGTCCACAGAGAACAAAGAGCCAGTCCGTGCGGCCTGCGAAATGGCGGGTGAGGATGCTGCGGTTGATGAAACCGGTGTCACCGGCCCAATTGGGACCGGGTTCGGAGAGGACGTGATGGACCTCGCCCGCGAGAGCGTCGAGGTCGGGACCGAACGCGATCTGACCCTCGTGGCGGTTGCCATAGACAAGGATGTTGGGGCGCGCATCCTGCGTCGCCTTCATCTCGCGAAGTATGCCAAGCAGGGGTGCGAGGCCCACGCCGCCTGCGATCAGGGCGATGCCGGGATTGGTGCGGTTCGCGATCGTCAGGTTTCCATGCGGCGCATCGAGATAGGCGCGGGTTCCGGGTTTCAGGCTGCCCAGGGTACGGGTTGAATCACCCAGTTCCTTGATCAGGAACGTGATGTCGCTCCCCTCGGCGGGGGCGGACGCGATAGAGAAGGGGTTTTCGTTCAAACCGAAAGCGCTTTTGCCAAAGCGCGCCCACGCGAACTGCCCGGCCTCATAGCTCAGCCCGTCATGGCCGTCGGGAGTTAAGGTGACCTGCCACATCTTGTCGGCGGCGTGGGCGACCTGGGCCACGCGCCAGGGGCGGCGCAGGCGGGCCAGAGGTTTGACAAAATAGATAAAGAGTAGCGAGAGGAGCGCTAGGGCGAAGAGGCTCCACCAGTACCAGAACAGGATGGGCGCGGCACTGTAGCGGCCGAGTTCTGTTGCGTGGAATACGGCGAGACTTGCCATGACGGTGGCGCTGATCCCGTGGATCAGGCGCCAGACTTCGTAGCGATAGCCGAGGTCCGAGCGGCTCATTGCCATTGCGACGATGGCCCCGAGAAGAAGCCAGGCGGCGATGCCGGACAAAAGCCCGGTCAGGTCGAAAGCCACGGCCTCTGCAAACCGGGGATGGCCGCGGGGGCGTTTGTCCCAAGTCGTGTAAAGGAGTGGATGCAGGATCAACAGCGCCAGCGCCGTACGGGCGAGAAGCTGGTGGAACCGCATTGTGACGTCCATCCCGTAGGGTCGGGATATGGTGCGGAACCGGCCCGACAGCAGGAATTCGACGAGGAGAATGGCCATGCCTGCCATGCCCGCACCGGTGGCGAGTTCATCCAAAAGGCCGCGCGGCGCCAGGTCCTGTCCCGCTGCGAAGGCAAGCGGGGCGGTGACCAGGGCGAGGTAGAAGAAGATGAGAGCGATGGCCATGGCCCCATCTTGGCGGAAAACCATGACACTTGCACATGATATGGCTCAATCCACCGCATCGACGCCAAAAGCGGTTGACCAAAACAAAACCGCGCCCCCGAGGGGACGCGGTCTGTCAGTTGCATCCGACGGGATTTAGCCGATGGCGGCGGCCCGGACATCGTCGTCGATGTTCTGTTCGTATTGGGCAAAGTTGTTGGCGAACATCTCGACCAGCTTCTTGGCCTGCGCGTCGTAGGCAGTCGGATCGGCCCAGGTACGGCGCGGGTCAAGCAGGATATCCGGTACGGCGGTCGAGGCGACGCTGACCGGGACTTCGAAGCCGAAGTTCGGGTCTTTGCGGAACTCGGCATTTTCAAGCGAACCGTTCAAAGCGGCGGTCAGGAGTGCGCGGGTTGCCTTGATCGGCATCCGGCTGCCTTCGCCCACAGCACCACCGGTCCAGCCGGTGTTGACCAGCCAGCAGGTCGCGCCGTGCTTGGCGATCTTTTCACGCAGAATGTTGCCATAGACCTCGGGACGGCGCGGCATGAAGGGCGCACCGAAGCAGGTCGAGAAGGCGGGCTGTGGCTCGGTCACACCGCGCTCGGTGCCGGCCATTTTCGAGGTAAAGCCCGACAGGAAGTGGTACATGGCCTGGGCCGGGGTCAGGCGCGCGATCGGAGGCAGGACACCGAAGGCATCGCAGGTCAGCATCACGACGTTCTTGGGGTGGCCGGCAGTGCCCGTGGGGCTGGCGTTCGAGATGTACTCCAGCGGATAGGCGCAACGCGTGTTGGCGGTCAGGCTGTCGTCTTCGAAGTCCAGTTCGCGGGTTTCGGCGTCGTAGACCATGTTCTCGATCACGGTGCCGAACATTGAGCATGTGTCATAGATCTCTGGCTCGGCCTCGCGGGAAAGGTTGAGGGTCTTGGCGTAGCAGCCACCCTCGAAGTTGTAGGTGCCGCGTTCGGACCAGCCGTGTTCGTCGTCGCCCAGAAGGATGCGCTCCGGGTCGGCGGACAGGGTGGTCTTGCCGGTGCCTGACAGGCCGAAGAAGATGGCGGTGTCGACGGGGTTGCCGACAGCGTGGTTGGCCGAGCAGTGCATTGGCATCACGCCCTTGTCGGTCAGGATGTAGTTCAGGACCGAGAAGATGCCCTTTTTGTTTTCACCCGCGTATTCGGTGTTGCCGACAAGGATCATCTTCTCGTCGAAGTTGATGGCGATGACGGTATCGGAACGGCAGCCGTGGCGCTCGGGATCGGCCTTGAAGGACGGGCAGTTGATGACGGTCCACTCGGGAGAGAAGGTGTCAAGTTCGTCGCGCGACGGGCGGCGCAGCATGTGACGGATGAAGAGGTTGTGCCAGGCGAGCTCGTTGATCAGGCGCACGTCCATCCGATGGGTCTGGTCGGCACCGGCGTAAAGGTCCTGGACGAAGTAGTCCTTCCCCTTCATGTGCTGGATCATGTCTGCCTTGAGCGTGGCGAAAGCCTCGGGCGCCATCGGAGCGTTGTTTTCCCACCAGATGGTGTCTTCGGTCGTCGCCGTACGGACGACGTACTTGTCCTCGGGTGAACGACCGGTGAACTTGCCCGTCGACACGAGAAGCGTACCACCGATGCCAAGTTCGCTTTCTCCACGGCGCAGCGACTGTTCGATCAGCGCGGGCTCAATGAGGTTGTAATAGACCTCTCCCAGTCCTGAAATCCCTTGGTCCTCGAGTGTCCGATTGGGGTTAACCCGGCCCTGGCTCATATGCTCCATGCTCCTCAGCAGTCTGAATCTATGCCCCGAAAATGTGGCATTTCCCTAGAGTGATGCCTTATAGCGCCGAGTTTTGGAGGATGAACAGGACCCAAGCGCACAGTTAGCGCCACCAAGTTTCCCATTTACTAAAGTTAGCGCCATCAAGGCGAAATCATTCCGACCGGGATACACGGAACTGCGGCAAATTAGTCATTCCGCAACAAAAATACCGTTGAGTGAGCGTGTCGAATACCAATGATTCGCACAATATTGTTGAATTACCTCAAGGCAGACACGATTATGCCCGAAAAATGACACCGTATTAAGCGCCAACAATAAGGCGTTCTAGAGCAGTAAAAGGAACAACTCATGTCCAGAATCGCACTGGTCGATGATGACCGGAATATTCTGACGTCGGTCTCGATGACCCTGGAAGCCGAAGGTTTCGAGGTCGAGACCTATAACGACGGGCAAGCGGCGCTCGATGCCTTCAACAAGAAACTGCCGGATATGGCTGTCTTCGACATCAAGATGCCGCGGATGGATGGCATGGACCTGCTTCAGCGGGTGCGCCAGAAATCTTCGATGCCGGTCATCTTTCTGACATCCAAGGATGACGAGATCGACGAGGTGCTCGGCCTGCGCATGGGCGCCGACGATTACGTCAAGAAACCTTTCTCGCAGCGGCTGCTGGTTGAACGCATCCGTGCGCTGTTGCGCCGCCAGGAGGTGATTGCAGGAGACGCGGAGGGCGAAGTCGACACGGCCCAGGTTTTGACCCGCGGAGAGTTGCGGATGGATCCGCTGCGCCACTCGGTGACCTGGAAGGGTCGCGAAGTGTCGCTGACGGTGACCGAGTTCCTTCTTCTGCAAGCCTTGGCCCAGCGCCCCGGCTTCGTGAAGAGCCGCGACCAGTTGATGGACGTCGCCTATGACGATCAGGTCTACGTGGACGACCGCACGATCGACAGTCACATCAAACGCCTGCGCAAGAAGATGCGTATGGTCGACGATGATTTCTCGGCCATCGAAACGCTGTACGGTATCGGATATCGATATAACGAAGAGTAAGTGACCGCGGTGGGGGTCAATATGGAGGGCGTCAAACCAGCCGGCCAGGCCGATGTGGTCCTGGGCGAGGATTGGCTTGGAGCCGACGCGGCCGCCGAGAGCGAGGCGCGTGCAAAACGGGACCGGCGTGGCGTGATCGCCATGAACCGGTCGCCGCTTGCGCGCAAGATCATCACGTTTAACCTTCTGGCAATCCTCGTCCTCGTGGCGGGGGTTCTATTTCTGAACCCGTTCCGCGACAGTCTGGTCTATCAACGCGAACGCGCCATCGTCAGTGAGGCCGAGTTGATCTCGGGTTTCCTGGGCGCGCAATTCGCCGATGGGGAATTGGCCAGCCTGAATGATTTCGACGATGAGCGCGTCGCGCCGTTGTTGTCGTCTTTGATCATACCATCGGGGGCTTCGGTCTTTGTGTATGACGCGACCGGGACATTGGTCGCGACGGTGGAAAGCGGGGGGCGACCCTCGGCCGTGGACGCGCTCAGGCCGGACGAACGCTCGACGCTGATCACCGATTTCCTGGACACGCTGTGGGACGGCGTGTCTTCGATTTTCGGGCGGAATGGCGATCGCCCCGACGTGGACACCGATAATGCAACGCTGGTGAAAGGGCTGGTCAGCTCGGCGCTGAAGAACGGCGCCGAAGTGCGCACTTCGGTCGACCGGCACGGCAGCACGATCTTTACCGTCGCGACGCCGATCCGCCTGGAAGGAACGGCCATCGGGGCCGTCGCGATCGCAAGCGCGGCCGGCGAAATCGACGGGTTGGTGCGCGCCGAGCGCGAGCAGATCCTGCAGATGTTCGTGATCGCGATCCTGGTCTCGGTCGGTTTCAGCCTGGTGCTGGCATCGACTATTGCGAACCCCCTTTCGGACCTGGCCGCCGCCGCCGAAATCGGGCGCGAGAAGAACGCCCGCAAGTTTAGCCCGAGCCGGGTGCGTATCCCCGACCTGACAGCACGCCCCGACGAGATCGGCCGACTTTCCGGTGCATTGCGCGGCATGGTGACCGCGCTGTACGACCGGATCGACGCCAACGAACAATTCGCCGCCGACGTGGCCCACGAGATCAAGAACCCGCTGGCGTCGCTGCGTTCGGCGGTAGCTTCGCTACGGTTCGCCAAGCGGGACGACCAGCGCGAAAAACTGCTGGACGTGATCGAGCATGACACGCGCCGCCTCGACCGGCTGGTCAGCGATATTTCCAATGCGTCGCGCCTGGACAGCGAGTTGGTCAAGGAAGAAGAAGAGGCCTTTGATCTGTTGAAGATGATCGGGGCGCTGGCCGAATACCTTGGCAATGAAGCGCGCGAAAAGGGTGTCGAATTCATCACCGACATGCCGTCCGATCCGATCGTGATCGAGGGTCTGGAAAGCCGTCTGGCGCAGGTCTTCGTCAACCTGATCACCAACGCGATCAGCTTCTGCGACGACGGCGACGCGATCCGCATCTGGGTCAGAAAGCGCGAGAACCGCGTCTTGGTGGTGGTCGAGGATACGGGGCCGGGCATCCCGGAACAGGCGCTGACCAAGATTTTCAACCGGTTCTATACCGAACGGCCCGTCGACCATTTCGGCAACAACTCGGGTCTGGGTCTGGCGATTTCGAAACAGATCGTCGAGGCTCATGGCGGCGTGATCTGGGCCGAAAACATCCGTCCGACTGATGCCGACGTGACTTCGGAGCCGCTCGGCGCGCGCTTTGTCGTCGGCCTTCCGGTCTGAGCCGGCGCCGGTGTCCGCTCCGTCGCAAGGGTCGGTCACCCTGCATGCTTCGGCCATCGCATTCGGCGCTTCGGGCCTGTTGATCACCGGGCGGTCGGGTGCCGGAAAGTCATCCCTGGCAATCGAACTCCTGGGCCTCGGCGCAGGTCTTGTGGCCGATGACCGTGTGATCCTGACGCCCCGTGAAGGTGCGTTGATGATGTCGGCGCCGGCCCCTTTGAAGGGGTTGGTCGAAGCGCGCGGCGTGGGCCTTCTGCGCGTGGAGCCCGTTACGGCCTGGGCAAGGGCGGTCGTCGATCTGGACGAGGTTGAAACCGAGCGCCTGCCCGAGGCGCGCGAAACCGTGATCGCAGGTGTTCGTCTTCCTCTGCTGCGCAAGGTTGAGGCGCCGGCATTCCCGTCTATGTTGCGTCTTGTACTGAAAAAGGGCCGTGTCGATGGCGGATAGACGGGACAACGAGAGGCATGCGCGCGCCGTCCTGGTGACTGGGGCTTCGGGTGCCGGTCGGACGACCGCGACCCGCGCGCTTGAAGACCTGGGCTATGAGACCATCGACAACATGCCATTGTCGCTCTTGGACCGGGTTTTTGACGGACCAGCCTCCATGCCGCCGTTGGCCCTGGGGATCGACGTGCGCAACCGGGATTTCTCGGTCGACACGGTGGTGACTGTTCTGGACCGGATCGCGGATTCCGAGGACATCTCGTCAGAATTGCTGTTCCTGGACTGCCGGCCCGATGTTCTGTTGCAACGATATTCGGAAACCCGACGCCGCCATCCTCTTGCCCCGTCGGAATCCGCCGAGATCGGGATTGCCCGCGAGATGGAAATGCTGGTGCCGATGCGCAACCGCGCAGATCATATGATCGACACGTCGGACATGACGCCCCACGATCTACGCGCCGAGATCGAACGGCGATTCAGTCGGGAGACTGGCGGGGTTATGTCGATTTCGGTCGAGAGTTTTTCCTACAAGCGCGGGCTGCCGCGTGGGCTGGACATGATCTTCGACGTACGGTTTCTGGCCAACCCTCATTGGGAGGCCGGGTTGCGTGACCGGGACGGTCGTGACGCCGACGTCGCCGACTATGTCGCGGCGGACCCGAGGTTTTCGGATTTCTTTGCCCGCGTGTCCGAACTTGTCCTCAGCCTGCTGCCGGCCTTCAAGGAAGAGGGCAAGACTTATCTGACGGTTGGATTGGGGTGTACCGGCGGGCAACACAGGTCCGTTGCCGTTGCGGAAAAACTTGCGAAGTCACTTGCGGATCAGGGGTGGCAGGTGTCAACTCGGCATCGGGAATTAGAGCGGCGGGGATTGGACCCGTCGTTGGGCGTAGGGAAGAGCGCGTGATCGGCATTGTGGTTGTGGCGCATGGTGGATTGGCCCAGGAATACCTGGCGGCTGTCGAGCATGTTGTGGGCAAGCAATCGGGCATGCGAGCGATCTCGATCGAGCCGGATCATGACCGCGCTGCCAAGCAGTCCGAAATTTGCGCGGCTGCCGATGCGGTCGACACCGGGGACGGTGTCGTTGTCGTGACGGACATGTTCGGCGGATCGCCGTCCAACCTGTCGCTGAGAGCGTGCAACCCTTCGGATCGAAAGATCCTGTACGGGGCGAATCTGCCGATGCTGATCAAGCTGGCAAAGTCGCGGCACAAGCCGTTGGACAAGGCAGTGGACGCCGCGTTGAAGGCCGGGCGCAAGTACATCGACTGTTTCGAGGGAGAGGAGTGAGGCAGTGAACGGAAGCGTCACTCGAAGGTTGGACATCATCAATGTGAAGGGGCTTCATGCCCGCGCCTCGGCCAAGCTGGTCGAAGTCGTGGAAAATTTTGACGCCGATGCCGAGGTCTCGAAAGACGGAATGAGCGCCTCGGGCGACAGCATCATGGGTCTATTGATGCTGGCCGCCTCGCGCGGGACCGCGATCGAAGTCGAGACCAGCGGTCCGCAGGCCGAGGAACTGGCCGATGCCATCGAAGCCTTGGTAGCTGACAAGTTTGGCGAGGGCATGTAGGCGCCAGGCAAACTGAGCGTTCCCCCGGCCCGGCGCGAGATTTCGAGTATTTTTTAAAAGAAAAAGGCCGGTCGGGGTCGAATTGGCGCTGTTCGGGTTTGCCTAGCGGGTCGGCACCGGAGGCGTCTGGCGGTAGTCATAGAACCCGCGCTCTGTCTTGCGGCCCAGCCATCCGGCCTCGACGTATTTGGTCAGAAGCGGGCAGGGGCGGTACTTGGTATCGGCAAGCCCTTCATGCAGCACGTTCATGATGGCGAGGCAGGTGTCGAGGCCGATGAAATCGGCCAGTTCAAGTGGCCCCATAGGGTGATTGGTGCCGAGCTTCATGGCGCTGTCGATCGACTTGACCGAGCCGACGCCTTCGTAAAGCGTGTAGACGGCCTCGTTGATCATCGGCATCAGGATACGGTTGACGATGAAGGCCGGGAAATCCTCGGCCGAGGCGGAGGTTTTCCCCAGCTTTTCGACCACCGCCAGAAGGGTCTGGTAGGTATCGTCGTCGGTGGCAATTCCGCGGATGAGTTCGACCAGTTGCATGACCGGAACCGGATTCATGAAGTGGAAGCCCATGAATTTTTCCGGCCGGTCCGTACGGCTGGCGAGCCGGGTGATCGAGATCGAGGACGTGTTGGAGGTCAGGATCGTGTGCGGCCCGAGGTGGGGCACCAGATCCTCGAAAATCGCCGATTTGACGGCTTCGCGTTCTGTCGCGGCCTCGATCACGAGATCGGTCGCTCCGAGGTCGGAGAGCGTCAGCGTCGTAGAAATCCGGCCAAGGGCGGCGTTGGCCTCTTCGGCGGAGATCTTTTCGCGCGAAACCTGACGGTCGAGGTTGGCTTTGACGAGCTTCAGCGCGTTGTCCAGCGCGTCCTGATCGATGTCATTCACGATGACCTCGTATCCGGCGAGCGCAAAGACATGGGCAATTCCATTGCCCATTTGGCCCGCCCCGATCACACCTACCTTGCTGATGTCCATGTCACGCCTCGTGTTGTCCCGCGCGACCATATGCGTTTGTCCGAACAAGGCGCAAGGGCGCGAAAAGGCTAAAATTCCGTCTTTAGGAGTATCTCAAGGCATTTGGATGACTGTTGCAGCACCATTACCGATGGGAGGGGGGCCAGTTGGCGTCCGAACACGTGAGAGACGATTTGCCGGCGCTGGATTACCAGCTGTGCAGCTATGAAGAGTCGCGGCTCGAGTTTCGCGGCCCGGCCAGCGATTTGAAAAAAGGCTTTGTCGCGGTGTTGGGCGGCTCGGAGACCTTTGGCAGGTATGTCGAGCACCCATATCCGGCGTTGATGCAGGAATGGCTGGGGTGTCCGGTTGCGAACCTCGGGGTGCACCAGGCGGGGCTGTCGCTCTTCAGTGAGGAGCGGTGGTTGCTGGACGTCGCGTCGCGCGCGGATGTCACGGTGCTCCAGGTGTTGGGTGCTCAGAACATGTCGAACCGCCTTTACAGCGTCCATTCCCGGCGAAATGATCGGTTTCTTGCGGTTTCTCCGGCCCTGCGCGAGATATTCCCCGAGGTCGATTTTTCCGAGATCAATTTCACCGGGCACCTGCTGACCACATTGTCTGCGCAATCGTCAGCGGCCTTTGAGGTCTTGGTGGAGGAGTTGAAGTGGGCCTGGATCCAGCGGATGCGACGGATCGTGAGCCTGATCGATAGTGAGGTCGTGCTTTTGTGGATGTCGGGCCGGACGCCCGACGACAGTATGG
The DNA here is from genome assembly GCA_050290245.1 of Silicimonas sp. Lineage (GTDB taxonomy): Bacteria > Pseudomonadota > Alphaproteobacteria > Rhodobacterales > Rhodobacteraceae > JBNKHH01. The sequence continues at coordinate 9,728 of JBNKHH010000078.1, read as the reverse complement.
GGCGTGACGGCGATCGCGAGCCCGCATTCGTCGATCGGGCCATGCTGGATGCGCTGATGCCGGACGTTGCAGGGTTGGTCGAGGTTGTGGATGAGGACCCGTCGGTCGAGGCGCGGATTGAGGGAAAGCTGTTTCCCGAGGCCGAGCGGGAGGCGGCGCTGGCCTTTCCCGGAGCCCGGCAGCACGCGCGGGCAGCGGAACACTTGTCTCAGGAGATTATGCGGATCAAGGATGCGCCGGACCCGCGTCAATCGCAGGTCCGGGCGTGAAGGTTCTCAGAGCTTTTCGATCAGCTCGGGGACGGCAGTGAAGAGGTCCGCGACCAGGCCATAATCGGCGACCTGGAAGATCGGGGCCTCTTCGTCCTTGTTAATGGCGACGATGACCTTGGAGTCCTTCATGCCAGCAAGGTGCTGAATGGCTCCGGAGATGCCGACGGCGACATAAAGGTCAGGGGCAACCACCTTGCCGGTCTGGCCAACCTGCCAGTCGTTCGGGGCGTAGCCCGAGTCGACGGCGGCGCGCGAGGCACCGACGGCGGCGCCCAGCTTGTCGGCCAGTTTCTCGATCAGGGCAAAGTCCTCTTCCGAGCCGACGCCGCGACCGCCAGAGACGACGATGCCTGCGCTGGTCAACTCGGGACGATCGCTGGCGGCAACCTTGTCTTCGACCCATTCGGACAGGCCGGGATCAGCCGCCGCGCTGATGGATTCGACCGGGGCCGAACCGCCGTCGCCAGCCGCGTCGAAGGTTGAGGTGCGGAAGGTGATCACCTTGGTCGTGTCCGAGGATTTGACCGTCTGGATGGCGTTGCCCGCGTAAATCGGACGCTCAAACGTGTCGGCATCGACGACGCCGGAGACGTCCGAGATCACCATGGCGTCCAGAAGTGCGGCCACGCGGGGCATCACGTTTTTTGCGTCGGTGGTGGCAGGCGCGACGACGTGGCTATAGTCGCCTGCGAGCGACACGATCAGCGCGGCAGTCGGCTCGGCCAGGCGATGGCCCAGCGAGGTGTCCTCGGCGACGAGCACTTTTGAAACGCCAGCGATCTTCGAGGCGGCGTCGCCCGCAGCGGCGGCAGAGGCGCCGGCGCAGAGAACTGTGACGTCACCCAGGGTGCCGGCGGCGGTCACGGCCTTGCCGGTGGCGTCGGCGTTCAGTTCACCATCGGTGACTTCGGCAAGAAGAAGTACAGCCATTACACAGCCCCCGCTTCTTTGAGTTTCGCAACAAGGTCATCAACCGATCCGACGATTACGCCTGCCTTGCGGGCCTCGGGTTCGGTGGTCGAGACGATTTCCAGGCGCGGCGTCACGTCGACGCCGTAATCGGCCGGGGTCTTTTCGTCCAAAGGCTTTTTCTTGGCCTTCATGATATTCGGCAGCGAGGCATAGCGCGGCTCGTTCAGACGCAGGTCGACCGAGACGATCGCGGGCAGCTTGACCTTGATGGTCTGCAGGCCGCCGTCAACCTCGCGGGTGACCGTGGCGCTGTCACCGTCGATGTTCACATCGGAGGCGAAGGTCGCCTGGGACCAGCCGGTCAGCGCGGCCAGCATCTGACCGGTAGCGTTCATGTCGTTGTCGATCGCCTGCTTGCCGCAGAGCACGAGGCCCGGCTGCTCTTCGTCGATGACGGCTTTCAGGAGCTTGGCGACCGCGAGCGGTTCGATGTCGGTGTGGACGTCATCGGAAGCCACGATCAGGATCGCGCGGTCGGCCCCCATGGCGAGCGCGGTGCGGAGCGTTTCCTGCGCCTGTTTGACGCCGATCGAGACGGCAACGATCTCATCGGCCTTGCCGGCCTCTTTCAGGCGGATCGCTTCTTCGACCGCGATTTCGTCGAACGGGTTCATCGACATTTTGACATTCGCCAGATCGACACCGCTTCCGTCCGCCTTCACGCGCACCTTCACGTTATAGTCGATCACGCGTTTGACAGGCACCAAGACCTTCATTTGCGTAAACTCCCAAAGTTTCTCAGGGCAGGGCGTAGCAAAGCTGCGCCGCAGAAAACAGTGCAAAATCGACGCGCTGGTGCCTGAGGACGTCGTGTATGTTAGGATTTCGTCAGATTTCAGGGAGTTCATTATGGCAAGAGCAGTGGGAATTGGCGGAATTTTCTTTCGCGCGAAGGATCCGGCGGGATTGTCCGCCTGGTACGAGACTCATCTGGGAATCAACCCGGCGCCGACAGACATGACGACGCCCCCGTGGATCGGCGAGCGGGGTGTGACGGTCTTTGCGCCATTTGCTTCCGATACGGATTATTTTCCCGCCGGGCAGCAGTGCATGGTGAATTTCCGGGTCGATGACATGGACAGCATGGTCAAGCAGTTGACCGGCGCAGGCGTCGAAATCCGCAATGATGTGATCATGGAAGGCTTGGGGCGGTTCGTCCATATCAGCGATCCGGAGGGCAACGCGGTCGAGTTGTGGGAGCCGGTGCAAGAACGGTCAAGCGACGTCGGCTGAGGGCTGATAGGCGGATGGCATGGATCGATCCGAACGCCCCTTTACTTCGCTTGTGTCCCGCGTGCTCTGGCGCGTCGAGACTGAGCTGGGCGAGAGTCAGTCGCTGGAGCGTCTTGCCCGGGCCGAAGGCGTCAGCGCATTCCATCTTTCGCGCGCTTTCACACTGGTCACCGGCCAATCCTTGATGGCTTATGTCCGCGCGAGGCGGCTGAGCGTTGCTGCACGACAATTGCGGGGCAGCGATAGCGCGATCGTCGATGTTGCCCTGGATGCGGGTTACGACAGCCACGAGGGCTTTGCCCGGGCATTTCGCAGACGATTTGGCGTCTCGCCGCGTGAAGCGCGCGATCTGGCGGTTCCCTTGTCCAATTTGCAGGAGACTTTTGTCATGAGCACCAAGACCCCCGACGTAACAGCACGTTTCGAAGAGTGGCCGGGCATGAGTCTGGTCGGGATGAACCGCCGTCACACCATGGCCGAGAGGGCGCGGATTCCGGCCCAGTGGAACGAGGCCGCCGCCGAGTTGTCGCCCGAGATCTTCCAGGGCGAGACCTATGGGGTTTGCCACGGCTTTGAAGGAGAGAGTTTCGGGTATTTCGTCGGTTATGCCAATGACGGGCGCGGTGATGCAGACGGGCTGGACAGGATCGAGGTCCCGGCGGGCCGCTATGCCGTCTTCGATCACGAGGGGCATATCAGCGAAATCGCGGCGACCTGGGAGGCGATCTTTTCGTCCTGGGCGGCAGGGACGTCGGTCCGGTTCCGGGACGGACCCGAATTCGAGCGCTATGAATTGGGTTTTGATCCCGAGACACCGGGAGGAGTATCAATCTGGGTTCCAGTCGAGAACACCTGACGGTGCGTTCCTCGATCAGCGATTTGCCCCTGGAACCCAGAGTACGTCAGCGCGGCCGTCGTCATTGGCGATACGGGCGGCGCAGAAAAACCAGTCCGAGAGGCGATTGAGGTAAGTTATAGCGTCGGGATTGACGTCTTCCGTTTCGGCCAGTTCGACCGCGAGGCGCTCGGCCCGGCGCGAGACAGTTCGGGCGGCGTGCAGGTGGGTCGCGAGAGCAGAGCCGGCGGGCAGGATGAAGGAGCGCAGAGGTTCGAGCCGGGCGATCATGGAGTCGATCTCACTCTCCAGCCGGGCGGTCTGATCGGCAACCATGCGCAGGACGGGATAACCGGCCTCGGTGTCCTTGGACATATCGGGGCGACCGAGGTCCGCACCAAGGTCGAACAGGTCGTTCTGTATGCGCGACAGGGCGTCGTCGGTCTCGTCTGCGGCATGAAGCCGGGCCATGCCGACCGTGGCGTTCAGCTCGTCCACCGTGCCGTAGGATGAGACGCGCAGAGAGTGCTTGGCGACACGCGTGCCGTCGACCAGAGCGGTTTCGCCCTTGTCGCCGGTCTTGGTATAGATCTTGTTCAGGACAACCATGATCAGCCTCCACGCCGGATCAGGACGAACAGCAGGATCAGGGCGATGGCAACAGCCTGCGCGTAGATGCGATAGCGCATGATCTTGTTGGCGTGCTTTCTGTTGAAATCGCCGCCCTTGGCAAAACCTCCGATGCCGGTCAGCAAGATGGCCGCCACGACCAGGACGGCGATGGCGACCACGATGAAAAGCGGGTCTTTCATCAACATGGCGTTTCTCCTTTCCCTATGACCTAGGCCATGTGGGGCGAAAAGCGAAGGGGTTCAGACGCGACGAAGTATCCCGTCGAGCACCCTGGTCGGTACGGCGCGTTTCACCGCATAGATCACTTTGGTCGGTGTCGTGACGCGATAGCGGGGACGGGGCGACGGGGCGGTCAGGGCGCTTTCCAGCACGTCGGTGATCACGCGGGCGGGCAGTTCGAACCGGTCGCGCACCTTTTCCTTTTTGTAGAGGCGCGGTTTCAGGCGGGTTTCGTACTCGCTGGCGCGGGGTGAGGCGGCGGCGTCGACCCATTTTTCGAAATGCGGGACGGATTTCAGCCGGATATCAGAAGTAATGGGACCCGGCTCGATCAGGCTGACATGGATGTTCGTTCCATGCAGCTCCTGGCGCAGCGTGTCGGCCCAGCCTTCCATGGCGAACTTGGTCGCGTTGTAGGCTCCACGCCAGGTCAGGGCGACGAAGCCGAGAACCGACGAATTCATGACAATCCGTCCATGGCCCTGGGCGCGCATGGCTGGGATCAGGCGTCGGGTCAGGTCGTGCTGGCCGAAAAAGTTGGTTTCGAAGATTGCGCGGAGCGCGTCACGCGGCATGTCTTCAAGCAGGCCGGGTATGCCATAGGCCCCGTTGTTGAAGACGGCATCCAATGTGCCGCCGGTGCGCAACAGCGTCTCGGTTACGGCGGCTTCTATGCTGTCGGGGCTGTCATAGTCGAGCTGGAAACTCTCCAGCCCCTCGTTTTGCAACCGGGCGCAGTCTTCGGGCGCGCGGCAGGTGGCAAAGACCCGCCAACCGCGTGCGTGCAGGCCGTGCGCTGTCGCATGGCCGATGCCGGATGAGCAGCCGGTAATCAAAATGGTTTTCTTGGAGTCGGCCATCTGCCATCCTTTGCCCGTAGGAGGTGGTCATGACAACGCATCAGGCATCCTGTCAATGTGGCGCGCTGCAACTGACAGCCGAAGGCGATCCCGATTTCGTTATCGCGTGCAATTGCCGCGCCTGTCAGAGACGCACCGGGTCGGCCTTCGGCACCGGGGCTTATTTCCGCAAAGATGTCGTTCAGGTTTCCGGAAAGACCGGTAGTTGGCAGCGCCGTGCGGACAGCGGGCGCAAGCTGGAAAATTTCTTCTGCCCGGCATGCGGCACGAACCTATTCTGGACGTTTGAGATGCGGCCCGAGCACATGGGTATTGCCTATGGCAATTTCACAACCGATGTGCCGGACCCGATACGCGCAATCTGGACGGATGAGCAACACAGCTGGGTGTCGTTTCCAGGCGACCTTCCGTGTTTTCCGAAGGGCTCTCCCGAACCGAGCTAGCCTGGTCGTTGTTCGGAAAGGAACTCACCGTAGATCCACCCCGAAGTCGCGCCGTCGGGTGTCCGGATCTGGAACCAGCCATCCTGGTCGGCCAGAACTTCGGCTTCGGTTCCCAGCGTAACGCTGCCGACGACGGAATTGCCGGTGCCGGGCCCCTGGCGGAGGTTCACCGTGGTGCCGGTGACATACCAGAAGTTGGCACTTTCGACGGCGGCAGCGTCTTCGGTATTCGAGACATCAAGAGTGGTGGCCAAAACCGCGCCCCGAAGGGAGGCGGCGTCCTGTTCTCCGCGCGCAGTCGCCGAGGCGTCCATTGCCAGGCGCACAGCCTCGGTATCCGAGATCCGCTCGGATGTGAGCGCCACGTCTGGCACATCAGGTTTCAACCCGAGGAAATCGGAGAACGAAAACGCGGAAATCGGCGCGTCATAACTGGTGCGCGCCACTTCGACCCGGCGTTCTGGCGCACCGAAAAACTGAAGAATGGCAAACAGCGCGGCCAACGTGACCGCGATCAACTTGAACATCTGACTTCCCCCCAAAGGAATCAGGCCGAACATACACTTAGACCGTTGACGGTTGGTACCACCTTTCAAATGCGCAGCCAGGGGGAAAGTTTCGTGTGTGATTTCATTTCATCATCCGCTTTACCGTCCCGAATGTCGTCGCTAATACAGCATCTATGAACGATACCACCGATACCCCCAATATCGAGCCCGCCAATCTGGTAGAGCCGCTGCGCCGGGCGATTGGCGATCGGTATCTGACTTATGCTTTGTCGACGATCATGCATCGGGCCCTGCCCGATGTGCGCGATGGTTTGAAGCCGGTGCACCGGCGAATTCTCTATGCGATGCGCGAGTTGCGGCTGAGTTCGTCGGGCGGGTTCCGCAAATCGGCCAAGATCTCGGGCGATGTGATGGGCAACTACCATCCGCACGGAGACGGCGCGATATACGACGCGATGGCGCGTCTGGCTCAGGAGTTCAACGTCCGGTATCCGCTGGTCGACGGCCAGGGCAATTTTGGCAACATCGACGGCGATAACCCCGCTGCCTCGCGGTATACCGAGGCGCGGATGACCGCAGCGGCCGAGGCTCTGTTGGAAGGGCTGGACGAGAACGCGGTGGACTTTCGCCCGAACTATGACGGAACGCTTGAGGAGCCTGTGGTTCTTCCGGCGGCCTTCCCGAACCTTTTGGCCAATGGTTCGTCCGGGATCGCGGTTGGAATGGCCACCAACATTCCGCCGCACAACATCGGTGACCTGTGCGACGCCTGCATTCATCTCGCCAAGGCGAAGAACAGCGAGTTGGTCCGTGACGACACGCTGATTGAGTACGTCAAAGGTCCTGACTTCCCGACCGGCGGCACCATCATCGAGCCCCCCGAGGCCATCGCCGAGGCCTATCGCACGGGCCGTGGCGGATTTCGCGTGCGTGCCAAATGGGAGGTTGAAGATCTGGGCCGCGGCCAGTGGCAGATCGTCGTTACCGAGATCCCATACCAGGTGCAGAAAAGCCGTCTGATCGAGAAGATCGCCGAGGCGATCCAGACCAAGAAGGTTCCGATCCTGGCCGATGTGCGTGACGAAAGCGCCGAGGACATCCGCATCGTCCTTGAGCCGCGTTCGCGCAATGTTGACCCGGACGTTCTGATGAACATGCTGTATCGAAACTCGGACCTTGAAAACCGGTTCAGCTTGAACATGAACGTGTTGATCGACGGGGTGACGCCGAAGGTATCTTCGCTGAAAGAGGTCCTGCGCGCTTTCCTGGATCATCGCCGCGAGGTGCTTCGGCGGCGGTCCGAGCATCGGGTCGGGAAAATCGAGCACCGGCTGGAGGTTCTGGAAGGTTTTATCACTGCGTTCCTGCATCTGGACCGCGTGATCGACATCATTCGATACGACGACGACCCAAGAGCTGCGTTGATGCGCGAGGACTGGTCGCGGGATCACGTGCGGGCGATGTCTGAGGCCGATTACAAATCGCCTCCGCCAGGTGAGGGCGAGCTGAGCGAGATCCAGGTCGATGCGATCCTGAATATGCGGTTGCGGTCGCTCCGTCGCCTGGAAGAGCTTGAACTGAAGCGCGAGCGAGACGAGCTTCAGGCCGAGTGGGCCGATCTTCAGGACCTTCTTGCGGACGAAGGTCGCCAATGGACGTCGATTGCCGATGACCTGCGCAAAGTGAAAAAGGCGTTTGGCGATGCGCGCCGTACGACATTCTCGGAAGCGGTCGAGATCGAAGAGGTCCCGCTGGAGGCCATGATCGACCGTGAGCCGATCACGGTCGTCTGTTCGCAGATGGGCTGGATCCGGTCGATGAAGGGCCACATCGCGTTGGACCAGGAGTTGAAGTTCAAGGACGGTGACGGACCGCGCCATATCTTCCACGCCGAGACCACCGACCGGCTATTGATCTTTGGCGGCAACGGGCGGTTTTACACGCTTGGTGCTTCCGTCTTGCCGGGTGGGCGCGGGATGGGCGAGCCCGTGCGGCTGATGGTCGACCTGCCCAACGAAGCCGAGATCGTGTCTCTGTTCATCCACCGTCCGGGTCAAAAGCTGTTGGTTGCGTCCAGCGCGGGCGACGGGTTCGTCGTCGCCGAGGATGACGTGATCGCGCAGACCCGTGCTGGCAAGCAGGTTCTGAACGTGCGCGGCGATGTGCGCGCACGGATCTGCAAGCCGGTCGCAGGCGACCATGTCGCTGCCGTCGGTGAGAACCGCAAGATGCTGGTCTTTCCGATTGCCGACCTGCCCGAGATGGGCCGCGGCAAAGGTGTGCGGCTACAGAAATACAAGGATGGCGGCCTGTCCGATGCACGTACCTTCGTATTGGAAGACGGTCTGACCTGGCTTGATCCGGCGGGCCGGACCCGCACAGTGACCGATCTGGATGAATGGTCGGGCGCCCGCGCTTCGGCTGGACGAATGGCGCCACGCGGCTTCCCGCAGGACAACAAATTCACCTGAGCCGGTCCCATTGCGGCAGGCGGCGCTTCGCGTTAGTCAGTCGCATGAGAGACGGGAGGCGGCCATGAAAAGACGCGCAATCATCCTGCTGGCAAGCCTGATCCTGTCGGGTTGTGCCGTGGAAGAGGACCTATCTCTGCCGCCTGAACCACTTGGCCAGTTCCGTCTTGGCCACAACATCGCCATTGCCGACAACGTTACGCGAGGTCCGTTCTCGCGCGATTTCAGCGAGATCCAGATTGAAACGAGTGTGCAGAATGCCGTGGCCAAGCGACTGCGGCGATATGACGGCGACGGGCTGTATCACCTGGGCATGGTCGTCGGTGGGCTGGTCTTGGCCCAGCCAGGTATCCCGGTGGTCTATGCCCCTAAATCGGTGATGATCGTGGACGTCACGGTCTTTGACAATACCACGCGGAAAAAGCTGAACGAAGAGCCGAAACGGTTCTATGCCAGCGAAGGATTCGGCAATTCTGTTCCGATCCTCGGTTCGGGGCACGTGCGGTCGGCAGACGAACAACTTGCCAACCTTTCGGAAAGCCTGGCCAAGGAGATCGAGGACTGGCTCAGGGACAATCCCGAGTGGTTTGCGCCAAGGCCGGGACAGGTTCGTTTGCCTTATGACGCGTCGGTCTATGCTCCCCGGATCGACACCTCGACCACCTCGGACATACAGGAGGCGGCGTCGGCTGCGAACTGACGCTTGATTTTCCGCTGGTAATGACTTAGGTGCCCCGCGTTATTGGACACCCAACCAGAGGCTAAAAGGGCAATGGCGAAGGAAAAGTTTGACCGCAGCAAGCCGCACTGCAACATCGGCACGATTGGTCACGTTGACCACGGCAAGACGACGCTGACGGCTGCGATCACGAAGGTGATGGCCGACAAGCATGGCGGCGACGTGATCTCGTATCATGATGTGGCGAAGGGCGGCACGGTCCGTGACGAGACCAAGACGGTCACGATCGCGACGAGCCACGTGGAGTACCAGACGGAGAACCGTCACTACGCGCACGTCGACTGCCCGGGTCACGCGGACTACGTCAAGAACATGATCACGGGCGCCGCGCAGATGGACGGCGCGATCCTGGTCGTGTCGGCGGTCGACGGCCCGATGCCGCAGACGAAGGAGCACGTGCTCCTCGCGCGCCAGGTCGGCGTGCCGAAGATCGTGGCGTTCCTCAACAAGTGCGACGCGGTCGACGACCCCGACCTGCTCGAGCTCGTCGAGATGGAGGTCCGCGACCTCCTCAACGCGTACCAGTTCGAGGGTGACGACGC
>JBNKHH010000077.1:0-44602 GCA_050290245.1 Silicimonas sp. | reverse complement strand
CCGCATTGCGTACGTTGGCTAGAAGAGCGGCGTAACTCTGCCCGTGGCCAAGAACACCACTGCTGCAAGATCGAAGAATGCCCCGACACGGGAACATCGCAACGCGCCGGACGCATCAGTTCTGGATCAGAGCGTCTTCCCATTCTGAAAGGAATTTGTTTCGCTTGAGAGTATCGAGAAATGTCAACAAGGCCGGCTCAAGCGCGATCGTCGCGCCTTCGGTGCCATTCTCTCGATCATGAAGCGGCGGCAGAGTTCGTGCTTCCTTGTTCGGATTTGACTGATGGGTCACTAGAAACTGGATGAACCTCCGGGCGGCCTCCGGTTCGTCAGTTGCCTTTGAAACCAACGCAGTCCGCATCATCGTCGTAGGAAAATCAGAAGGCAGTACGATCTCAAGCACATTCTGGCTTTCGGCGCGCGCTTTGGCATAGCTGCCAAGGACATTATAGGCGACAGCAATGGTCCCGTTGGTGAGGTCGTCGATCATCTCTCCCGAGCAGCAGTACAGCCGTGCATCAAGTCCGCCCATCACTTCCATCAGCCGCCAGAATGTCTCGGAGGCCCGCGCGTCCTGTGTCGCAAACAGATAGCCCAGCCCGGACTGGCGGACGTCGTAGGTGCCGATACGGTTCCGAAACGCGTCCGGGCGCGCACGCAGCGCCTCAATCAACTCTTGGCGGGACCGCGGGATAGGTTGCCCTTCGAAAGCGGCGCGGTTGACAACGATCGCGGCCGGTTCGGATGTGAATGCGAACAGGCTTTGCCGCCACTGCGCCCAATCTGGATGCGAAACGTTCTCCAGTTCCAGGGCGTATCCGTCGTTCGTAAGTTTGAACTGCAAGTCCATGGCACTTGAGATCGCAATGTCGAAAGTATCGGGCGCTTTCCGAAAGCGTCGGTCGATATCCGCCGTGCCGGTCACCAGATACTCAATCGCGATATCCGGGTTGCTGTCGACAAAGGCTTCAATAAGCGGAGCAAATAAATCCGTGTCAGTACTGGAAATGATGCGCAGGGCAACTGGCGCCCCGGCATCGTTGAAGACCTGTCGATCTTCCCAATCCTGCGCCCATCCGGCGTGACAGAAGAAGACCAGAACTAAAGCGACAAAGTTGCGCATGCTCCGCCCTCCGGCTGATTTTCCAGGTCGATCCCGCCGCCATGGGCCACGGCGACGTCTCTGACGATGGTCAGCCCCAGGCCGGACCCGATAGTGTTTGCCGCATTTGCTCCACGTTGAAAGCGCGTCGTCAGGGTTTCGATCTCGTTCACGGGGAAGCCGGGGCCTTGATCGCAAACTGTAATATGCGAACTGGTGCCTGCGGAAACGGCTATCTCGATGGTGCTTTCTGCAGGTCCATACTTCATCGCATTGTCGATCAGGTTTCGCACTGCATTCTGGATCAGCACGGGATCGCCGGAATAAGGAACGCTCGGATCACCCTGCAATAAGAATAACTGGTCTTTCATTTCCGCGATCGGCGTCATCCGCTGAACCAGGTCGCGCACCAGTTCGACAAGGTCGATCTTTTCCCGCACCAGATGGTCGGCTCGGAGCGTGATCATCGCGTGATCCAGGAGTTGGCCCGCCGCCCGCGAGCTTTCGTCTATGGCTTTTACCATTGACCGCATTGCCTCGCGGTTTTCTTCCTTTTCCACACGCTGCAATGTCGCTTCGGCATACGATCGAACGGTAGCCAGCGGTGTTCGAACCCGATGCGCTGCCTCTGCAATGAAGTCTTCCGACTGGCTCAACGATTGTTCGAGCCGTCCCATCAGCGAGTTCAGCGAACGAACCAAGGGTACCATCTCGCGAGGGACCGGCTTGGTGAATGCGCTCAAATCCTGTGGCCCCCTCCGGGTGACCGATGTCGTCAGCTTGCCAAGCTGACCGATCGTCGCCGAGGTGGCCCAAAAAGAAAGCCCCGCAGCAAGAGCAAAGAATCCCATACCCAGCAGGGCGGCGTTTCGCGATATCTGTTCAAGCGTCTCGGACATGGCGTCCTGCGTCTGTGCGAGTATGATTTGAACTTCGGTCCTCTTGTTTGCACCGATCAACGTGCGGCTTGCGCTGATAGTTCGAACGGGGGCGCCGAGAACCTGGCTGGATCGGAAAGTGGGGCTCATTTCCGCGAAAACACCCGCTGCAGCCAGTTCCTCATAGCCTGAAAGCAGCTCTCCGTCTTGCAGGATCGCGTAAAAGACCCGGTCATCCGCCTCCGTACCTAGCATCGAGAATGCGGAATACGGCAAGTCAAGCTCAACGACACCATCCCGGATCGTTGCGGCGTCGAGCATTGATGTCGCCGAAGCGTCAAGAATGTTGTCCTGTCCTTTCTGCGCGACTTGCACCGCATAGTTGCGAACGACGAAGAATAGGAGCAAAGCGAGAATAGCTGCACCTCCGATCAGGGACAGCATCAACCGGTTCCTGAGCGACCCCGACACAGCAACGCTATCCATCATGGTCCAACCGATAACCGAGACCACGTAATGTTGTGATCCTCACGTTCGAGGCTGACAAATGCTTGCGCAGTCGTCCAATGTACACTTCGATAGCGTTTTCCGAGACATCCTCATCGTAAGAAAACAGCCGATCGGCCAGCTTGTTCTTTGAAAAGATTTGGCCGGGTGCGTTGAGGAACAGTTCAAGAAGCCGCAACTCACGATTGCGCATCGTCACAGCTTCGCCCCCGACAGTCAGATGGCCTGCGACCGGATCGAAAACGACACCACCAACCTCGATCGTCGTTCTTGCATTTCCGGACTTGCGACGCAGGACGGCGCGGCAGCGGGCCTCAAGCTCGGCGTGATCAAAGGGTTTGGTGACATAGTCGTCGGCCCCCAGATCAAGCGAACCGATTCGATCCGACACCTGGCTTCGGGCCGTCAGAACGATCACCGGAGTGTCCAGATCACTGGCGCGATGCTGCTCAAGGAACGTTCGGCCATCGCCATCCGGCAGCATTATATCCAAAAGGATCAGATCGTATTCCCCGGTTGCGACGAAGGCCGAGGCATCCGCCAAGTTCTCTGCGTGATCAATGACATGACCATCCAGACGCATGCGTGATGCAATTGCATTGGCAAGGTCATTATTGTCTTCGACAAGAAGGAATTTCATGGTGTCTCGGCCGATTTTTCCCGCGTGACAGGTCTGTGTCAGGTTAGCATGCATTATTCCTCTCCAACTGATCCGCGGTGCGGACGGTTGTCAAATGGGAGGACACTATGTCGAATTTTGAACTGGGCCGTCGCGCCCTTCTTGCGGCTGTTGCCGCGATTAGCCTTGCTGGACCTGCGGCCGCCGATAGCCACCAGGTATTGGACAGCATTCACTTTCTTATCCCCGGTGGTGCCGGCGGTGGCTGGGATGGGACCGCACGCGGCACCGGCGAAGCCCTGACCAAAGCGGGACTCGTCGGCACGGCATCGTATGAGAACATGTCGGGCGGCGGCGGCGGCAAGGCCATTGGCTACCTGATCGAGAACGCCGACAGCAACCACGGCACGCTGATGGTCAACTCGACCCCCATCGTGATCCGGTCGCTCACCGGAGTGTTCCCGTATAACTTCCGCGACCTGACGTTGGTTTCAGGCACGGTCGGTGACTATGCGGCCATCGTCGTCGGCAAGGACAGCCCGATCAACTCGATGAGTGATCTGATTGCAGCTTATGACGCTGATCCGGGTGCGACCGCGATTGGTGGCGGCTCGGTTCCGGGTGGCATGGACCATTTGGTTGCGGCCATGGTGATGGAAGCCGCAGGCAAGGAAGCCCTTGGCGTCAAGTACATCCCCTATGATGCAGGCGGTAAGGCCATGGCAGCGCTTTTGTCGGGCGAAATCGCTGCCCTGTCGACCGGCTTCTCGGAAGCCGTTGACCTGGCCAACGCCGGTGAAGTGAAGATCATCGGCGTGACTTCGGACGAACGCGTCGATGCAGCTCCGGATGCGATGACGATGAAGGAGCAAGGCATCGACACCACCTTTGTGAACTGGCGCGGGTTCTTCGCCGCTCCGGGTCTGCCGGATGATGAGCTTGCCATGTACCAGGATGCCATCGCCAAGATGTATGAGACCGAAGAGTGGGAAGCCGTGCGCGCGCGCAACGGCTGGGTTAACATCCACAACTCGGGTGATGATTTCCTCAGCTTCCTCGAAGCCCAGGAAAAGGTCATCGGCGACCTGATGAAGAAGCTCGGCTTCCTTTAATAAACATGGTCAGAGCGGAACACCGCTCTGACCCGATCATCTTTCGGGAGGGGGAAGACATGGCTTTGGATCGGTGGATAGCGTTGGTTTTGCTGGGCGTATGTCTCGCATACGGCTACGCGGCCTGGTTCACGATGGACGGCAGTCTTGCCCCCTTTATGAAGCGCAACCCTATCTGGCCCAGCACGTTCCCCAAAGTGCTCTCGATACTGGGGATATTCGCAACTCTTGTCATCCTTGTGGGATTTGAAAAGTCCGAACCCAAGGAGGCCGAGATAGATTACCGTCGCCTGGCGGAATACCATCTCGGCCAGGCCCTTCTGCTTCTCGGCTTGATGGTTGCTTACGCGATTTGTCTTCACCCACTGGGTTTTCTCATCTCGACATCGGCATTTCTGATACTTGGATCGTACATCCTGGGCGAACGGAAATGGCACATCATGCTGCCCGTCGCTCTGATCACCACGCTTTCGGTCTGGTATCTCGTGCAGGAAGTTCTTGGCATCTATCTGCGCCCGTTGCCGGGTCTTATCGGAGGCTGACATGCTTGAAGGACTTCTGATCGGCCTTTCAACGGCACTTTCCATCCAGAACTTGCTGATGGTCATCGCAGGCTGTCTGATCGGCACGTTCATCGGGATGCTACCGGGGTTGGGGCCGATGTCGATCATCGCCATCATGATCCCTGTCGCGATCACGATGGGCGATCCCTCAGCTGCACTGATCCTTTTGGCTGGCGTCTACTACGGTGCCATTTTTGGCGGCTCGACGTCTTCGATCCTTTTGAACGCACCGGGCGTCGCGGGCACCGTTGCATCCAGCTTCGATGGCTACCCGATGGCGCGACAGGGCAAGGCGGGCAAAGCTCTCACCATCGCAGCCATTGCGAGCTTTGCGGGCGGGACGATTGGTGCACTTCTGCTCATGGTTTTCGCACCCGCGCTCTCGTCGGTCGCGCTTTTGTTCCATTCTGCTGAATACTTCGCGCTTATGGTCGTTGGGCTTTCGGCAATCGCCGCCTTTGCAGGTACAGGCCAAGTTGCCAAAGCCATGATCATGACCATCCTTGGGCTGATCATGGCCACCGTCGGCGAAGGAGCCTTGTTCAACCTGCCGCGCTTCACCATGGGGATCATGGATCTGCAGTCCGGATTTGGCTTCATCACGCTAGCCATGGCCATGTTCGCCCTGCCTGAAGCCCTGTTTCTGGTGCTGAAGCCAAAGGAACTCCAAGGCGGCGACGGTGAGATTAAGGATCTTCGCATCACAAGGGACGAGGCCAAGGCAATAGCGCCTGTCATCGGTCGACAATCCCTGCAAGGGTTCTTCATCGGCGTGCTTCCTGGCGCAGGTGCCACGATCGCCAGCTTTCTGGGCTATGCGGTCGAACGCAACATTGCCTCGAAAGAAGAGCAGGACGAGTTCGGCAAAGGTTCGATCAAAGGCTTGGCTGCACCGGAAACGGCCAACAACGCTGCCTGCACAGGTTCTTTCGTGCCGCTCCTTACCCTCGGCATTCCCGGCTCCGGGACAACAGCCATTCTTCTCGGCGCGCTTATTGCGCTCAACGTCACGCCCGGCCCGCGCCTGATGATCGACGAACCACAGATCTTCTGGTCCGTCATCATGTCGATGTTCATCGGCAACCTTGTGCTGCTGATCCTCAACCTGCCGCTTATCCCGTACATCGCCAAGGTTCTTTCGGTGCCACGGAACTATCTGATTCCGTTCATCCTTTTCTTCACATTGATGGGCGCATATATCGGGCAAAACAACGCCACCGAACTTCTGCTGCTTGTTGGTTTCGGCGTGTGCGCCACCGCGTTGAAGTTCGCGGACTACCCTCTTGCTCCACTTCTGATCGGCTTCATTCTAGGAGGTATGTTGGAGGACAACTTTGCGCGCTCAATGCAGCTTTATGACGGCGTGGCCTTCATCTGGGAGCGCCCGATGACGCTGGCACTCTTGGTGATCGCGGCAATTCTGGTCTTGTTGCCAAGCTATCGAGCACGGCGTGCGAAAGCCCGGGCAGAGGGAGTTGCCGAGGGCGACTGAGCACCACCATGACTTTGGTCGGTGCTGAGCCTTGGGTTTGAAAAATGAACCCTTTGGGCGCCTTTTTAGACGGCGAAGGCAGATCATCGCTTTGTTCATGGCTCTACTTCGCTGAGTTTGTCATCGAAATGCCTTGCGGCCTGCACAGTGCCGCACAAAGAAATTTGCTGGCGCAACATTTCCCGCCACCGATTGACCCCGGACCACAGTCAAACTACCCATACGAAACCGAATTCGAGAGGGACTGGCCATGGCCGAGATCGAGCGCGAGAGCATGGAATACGATGTCGTTATCGTGGGCGCGGGGCCTGCGGGGCTGTCGGCGGCGATCCGGCTGAAACAGCTTGATGCGGATCTGAACGTGGTCGTTCTGGAAAAAGGTTCGGAAGTGGGCGCGCATATCCTGTCGGGCGCTGTTCTGGACCCCTCTGGTCTGACGCGGCTGATCCCGGACTGGAAGGAAAAGGGCGCGCCGGTTACGGTCGAGGTCAAGAAGGACAAGTTCTATGTTCTCGGTCAGGCTGGCAAGATCGGCATTCCCAACTGGCTGATGCCGCCTTTGATGAACAACCACGGCAATTATATCGTTTCGATGGGCAATGTCTGCCGCTGGATGGCAGAGCAGGCCGAGGAGTTGGGCGTAGAGATCTTCCCCGGCATGGCCTGTTCCGAACTGGTCTATGGCGACAATGGTGAGCTGAAGGGCGTCGTTGCCGGGGTGTTCGGTTTGGAAGCCGATGGCTCCTATGGCGAGAACACCGAGCCGGGGATGGAGCTTTTGGGAAAGTATGTCTTCCTGTCGGAAGGCGTGCGCGGGTCGCTGTCGAAAGAGGTGATCGCCAAGTACGACCTTGCGGCGAACTCGGACGTGCCGAAGTTCGGCATCGGCATGAAGGAGATCTGGGAGGTCAAGCCGGAGAACCACGACGAGGGTGCGGTTCTGCACACGATGGGCTGGCCCCTGGGCTGGAAGCAGTCGGGCGGATCGTTCATGTACCACCTGGACAACAACCAGGTCTATGTCGGCTATATCGTCGACCTGAATTACAAGAACCCGCACCTATTCCCCTATATGGAATTCCAGCGGTTCAAGCATCATCCGGCCATTGCCAAGGTGCTGGAGGGCGGCAAGCGGGTCGCCTATGGCGCGCGTGCCGTGACCAAGGGCGGGTTCCAGTCGATCCCGCAGTCTGCTTTCCCCGGCGGGGCGCTGCTCGGCTGCTCGTCGGGGCTGGTGAACCTGCCGCGGATCAAGGGCAACCACAATGCCATGCATTCGGGTATCGCCGCCGCCGAGGCCGCCTATGCCGCGATGCAGGAGGGCCGGTCAGGCGACGTGCTTGAGGCCTATGACGCCGAGTTGCGCCAGGGGCCGGTCGGTAAGGATCTGAAGCGGGTGCGCAACGTGGCGCCGCTGAACGCCAAGTACGGGCCTTTGGGCGGGCTGGCCCTTGGCGGGTTCGACATGTGGTTTCAGACGATTTTTGGCGGCGCCAGTCTGTTTGGCACCCTGAAGCACGGCAAGACGGATGCCCAGGCCACCGAGCCTGCGGACAAGCATGAGCCGATTGAGTATCCGAAGCCCGATGGCGTCCTGTCGTTCGACCGGCTGACCAACGTCAGCTTCTCTTTCACCAACCACGAGGAAAGCCAGCCCGCGCATCTGAAGCTGGCCGATGCGGATATCCCGGTGGCCGTGAACCTGCCAAGGTTCGCGGGGCCGTCGGCGCGGTATTGCCCGGCCGGCGTTTATGAGTTCGTGGGCGAGGGTGCAGAGACAAAGTTCCAGATCAATTTCCAGAACTGCGTGCACTGCAAGACCTGCGATATCAAGGATCCGGCGCAGAACATCACATGGACCACGCCACAGGGCGGCGACGGGCCGAATTATCCTAACATGTAGGGTCGCGACGAAGAGCAAAGTAACACTTGTGTCAGGAAACTGCGCCAATGTGTTCCTTCTGATTGCGGACCGGTGCTCCGAGCACTAGGCTTTCCGAAAAACCGGAAGTGGATACTGATGCCGAAGGCTCGTTTCATCTCTGCCCTTGCGATTGCCGCCGGGCTAGCCGTTTCTCCCCCTGCCATTGCCGAGGATGCGGGTAGCTATCTGGCTGCGCGCTCGGCCATGTACGCCAGCGATTTCGCCGAGGCCGCGCAATATTATGCCCGCGCGCTGGTGCGCGATCCAACCAACCTTTTTTTGCTGGAGAACGGTTCGATTGCCTATCTGGGTCTTGGCGACCTGGACCGGGCCTCCGGGCTTGCCGAGCGCGCGGTCGCGCAGGGGTCGGACAATCAACTGGTGGCGCTGATCCGTCTGGGCGACCTGGCGCGGCAGGGCGAATGGGATGTGCTGACCACGGAAATTGACGGCGATCTGGCCGTTGGACCCTTGTTCGACGGTCTGGCCAAGTCCTGGGCGCAGGTTGGCGCGGGCCGGATGTCGGAAGCCTTGGCAGCGTTTGACGAGGTGTCGTCGAACCAGGGGGTCGAGGCGTTCGGCCTTTACCACAAGGCATTGGCCCTGGCCTCGGTCGGCGATTTCGAAAGTGCGGCGGTGATTTTCTCGGGCGAGGCAGGAAGGACCATCCGCATAACGCGCCGCGGCGTCGTCGCCTATGCGCAGATCCTCAGCCAGCTTGAGCGCAACGCCGATGCGATCGACCTGATTGGCCAAACGCCAGGTAGTTCCGGCGACCCCTATCTGGCGGCGTTGAAGGCACGGCTTGAATCCGGCGAGACGCTGACCTTCGACGCCGTGCGCACACCGGTGGATGGGCTCGCCGAGGTCTACTACTCGATAGCGAGTGCCCTGCGCAGCGAGGCGCAGGAGGATTACACCCTTTTGTACACGCGCATGGCCATGACTTTGCGCCCCGATCACATCGACGCCCTGTTGATGACTGCGGAGCTTTTGGAAGACCTGGAACGCTATGACCTGGCGACCGAAGTCTATGACACTGTTCCCCGCGACGACCCGTCGTTCCAGGCGGCCGAACTGGGCCGGGCAGAGGCGCTGCGCCGGTCGGGCCGCGAGGATGCCGCCATCGAGGTCTTGCGCCAGTTGGCCGAGTCCGAGCCGGACAGTCCGCTTGTTTTTGTTACCCTGGGCGACAGCCTGCGCGGGATGGAGCGATACGAGGACGCGATTGCGCCCTATAGCAAGGCGGTCGAGTTGATCGGCACGCCGGAGGAACAGCACTGGATCGTGTTCTTCGCCCGCGGAATCGTCTACGAGCGCACCGGCGACTGGGAGGGCGCCGAGGCCGATTTCCGCAAGGCGCTGGAATTGCGGCCCGAGCAGCCGCAGGTGATGAACTATCTCGGGTATTCCTATCTGGAGCAGCAGACCAACTATGAAGAGGCACTGGACCTGATCGAGCGTGCCGTCGCCCTGCGCCCGGACAGTGGGTACATCATCGACTCTCTGGGGTGGGGTTTGTATAAGCTGGGCCGCTATGACGAGGCCGTCGGTCACATGGAAAAGGCCGTCGAACGGATGCCTGTCGACCCGATCGTTAACGACCATCTCGGTGATGTCTACTGGGCGGTCGGGCGCAAGCTTGAGGCGCGATTCCAGTGGAAGCGTGCGCTGTCTTTCGTCACTGATGATACCGATCCGATGGATGTCGATCCGGACCGTATCCGGCGCAAGCTAGAGATCGGGTTGGACAAGGTGCTGGAAGAAGAAGGCGCACCGCCTTTGAAGATTGCCAGTGACGGTTGACGTATTAGCGCCGGCCAAGGTCAACCTGACGCTGCACATTACCGGGCAAAGGGACGACGGGTATCACCTGTTGGACAGTCTTGTGGTGTTCGCGCCGGTCTCTGATCGTCTGATCATGCAGGACGGGAACACCCTGTCGCTGACGGTCGAGGGACCTGAGCGGGCGGGTGTTCCTGCGGACATGAATAACCTCGCGCTCCGGGCGGTCGGTATCCTTGCAGAAGACGGCGAGGGCATATCGCTCTTGTTGGAAAAGCATCTCCCTGCGGCATCGGGGATTGGCGGCGGTTCGGCGGATGCGGCAGCCGCGCTACGGGGCATGTTGATGCGGCGACTTGAGAGCGGGGGAGAGGACTGGGTTCCGCCCAGCGATGAAGAGTTGCGTCCTCATGCCGAGGCCATCCTGGCGCTTGGGGCGGATGTGCCAATGTGCCTGCCAAGCCAACCCTGCCGGGTGCGGGGGATCGGTGAGAAGATCGAGTTCGTGCAATTGCCGCCCCTGCCTGCCCTTTTGGTGAACCCACGCGTTCCCGTCAGCACGCCGGAGGTATTTTCCCGGCTTGCGAAAAAAGACAATCCGTCGATGCCGGAGACGCTGCCCACTTTTGGGGACAGCGCAGCCTTTGTCGACTGGCTGGCAACACAGAGGAACGACCTCGAGGCGCCTGCGGTCGACATCGCACCGGAAATCGGAGTGGTTCTGGATGTACTGCATGCGGCGGAGGGGTGCAGGCTGGCCCGGATGTCAGGGTCGGGGGCAACGTGTTTTGCAATCTTTCCTGACAGCGAGAGTGCGACTGCGGCGGGCGAGGTGATCCGCGCGGTGCACCCGGACTGGTGGCTGGGGGGCGGCGTGTTGGGAGATCAGTTGGCGCTGGCCGAGCCTCGGGTCAGTTGATCCGCGCCACCACGTAGTCGGCGAGATCAGCCATCATGTCGCGAAGTTCGTGCGAAGGCAGGGCGTTCAGCGCGTCCTTGGCGCGGGCCGACCAGCCAAGCGCCTGCGTGCGGGTTTCTTCCATCGTGCCGTGTTTGGAAATCATGGCGAGGGCCCGGTCGAGGTCGCCTTCCTGCTGGTCGCCCTTTTCGATGGTGCGTTTCCAGAAGGCCCGTTCGTCTTGGTCGCCCTTGGCCACGGCCTTGATGACCGGCAAGGTCAGTTTGCGTTCGCGGAAATCGTCGCCGAGATTCTTGCCAGTGGCCGAGGTGTCGCCGCCGTAGTCGAGGAGGTCGTCGGCCATCTGGAAGGCGATGCCGAGGGCATCGCCATAGGTGCGAAGCGCGGCCGTCTTTTCATCACCGACGCCCGCGATCACG
Source organism: Silicimonas sp. (assembly GCA_050290245.1). Taxonomy (GTDB): domain Bacteria; phylum Pseudomonadota; class Alphaproteobacteria; order Rhodobacterales; family Rhodobacteraceae; genus JBNKHH01. Next base: position 33,282 of record JBNKHH010000077.1, on the reverse strand, counting down.
CCGCCAACCTCGCAGGCCGCGGCGAAGAGGGCGGCGGTTTTGCCGCGTACGACTTGCAGGTAGACGTCCTCGGTCGTTGCAAGGTTCGCCGCGGCTGTCAGTTGCAGGACCTCGCCTTCGGCGATCGTGGCGGCCGCGTCCGAAAGGATATCGAGCACGCGCAGCGAACCGGTTTCGACCATCAGTTTGAACGAGCGGGCGAAGAGATAGTCGCCGACCAGCACCGACGATTTGTTGTCCCAGAGGAGGTTCGCGGTCGGGCGCCCGCGCCGCTGGCCGCTTTCGTCGACGACGTCGTCATGGAGCAGTGTGGCGGTGTGGATGAATTCGACCGTGGCGGCAAGCTTATGGTGGTGATCGCCTGTGTAGCCGCAGAGCCGAGCGGCGGCGAGCGTCAGCATAGGACGCACGCGTTTGCCGCCGGCGTCGACCAGGTGCGCCGTGACCTGGGGGATGCGCGGCGCAGCCTTGGAGGCCATGCGTTCGCGGATCAGCGCGTCGACCGCGGCCAGGTCATCTGCCAGCGCGGCGGCGAGGCGCACATGCGGCTTGGAAGAAGTTTCGGTGTCCAGGCTCATCACACGGTTGTCAGATCCCTCGACAAAGCAAGTGGTCTGTCCTTATCTCAATCCCATGAGAGAGCTGATGCGCACGACCGATCCGACCCTGATATCTTTTGCAACCGCCCTACTCGACGGCGAGGATATAGACTGCTTTCCGATGGACGTCCACATGAGTGTCCTGGAGGGCTCGATCGGCGTCTTGCCGCGGCGGCTGATGGTGCGGGACCAGGATTACTTCCGCGCGAAGATCGTTTTGCAGGACAACGACATTCCCGTGTCGCCATGAACGAGAGCGTCGACAGGTTCCTTGGTGGGCGGCTGATGGTGCGCCAGCCGGTCTCTGGCTACAGATCCGGGGCGGATCCTGTGTTCCTTGCGGCCTCGGTGCCGGCAAAGGCGGGCGAGCGGGTTCTGGAGCTTGGGTGCGGCTCCGGCGTTGCGATGCTGTGCCTCGCGACGCGGGTTGCCGGGGCAAGCGTTGTCGGCGTTGAGCGGGATGTCGAAACGGCAGCGCTGGCACGGGCGAACATGGAAGCGAACAGGCTGGTAGCCGAGGTCGTCACGGCGGACCTGACGCAACTTCCGCCAGGGGTTGTCGCGACCGGCTTTCACCATGTGATGACGAATCCGCCATTCTTTGACCGGGCTCATGGGAGCAGGGCCGTTGATGACGTCCGCGAGGCGGGGCGGGGCGAGGAAATACCCATCGGTGCCTGGCTGGACGTTGCAATACGCAGATTGTTGCCGGGAGGGACGTTGACGGTCATCCAGCGGGCCGAGCGGTTGCCCGATTGCCTAGCCGCGCTGGATGAACGCGTTGGCGGCATCCGGGTTCTGCCCCTTGCTCCCCGGATCGGCCGTCCGGCGAAACTGACGATCCTTCAAGCGGTTAAGGGATCGAAAGCAGCTTTCCGTCTTGAGCCCCCCTTTGTTCTTCACCGCGGAGAACGCCACGTGGCCGACGAAAACAGCTATACGTCGGAGGCCGAAGCCATCCTGCGTGGCGGCGCGCCGTTCCACTCGTTTTTAAGCGCTGGTTAGGAAATTGGCCCCAATCTTTGAGGTACAACGTGACACGAATCGGAATTCGTGCTGCACTGAAACGGTTCAATAGATAACATGGAGGTCAATGATGAGCCTGAGTTCACACTTGCAGGAACTCCGTAAAAAACATGAACACTTGTCTGCCGAGGTCGAAGAGGCACAGCGCAGCCCGGCAGCGGACGATTTACAAATCAATGCGCTTAAAAAGCAGAAATTGAAAATCAAGGAAGAAATCGCTCGTCTTAGCCACTAGGCCCCTACGCCATGCGTGACATCGGCCGCAGAAATGAACCTGCGGTCGTGAACCAACGTGTTCAGGTCCTGTATCTCTTCCTCGGCGCCCGGTGCGAAGGCGAGGAGGTCGTGATCGCGTAGATATCCCGGAATATTATTCCGAGCCAGGATCGGTGCAGATGATCCCCATAAACGCATAAACGGCCGGCCCCGACATGGGGACCGGCCGTTTCTTGTCAAATGTCGGCGATCAGACGAAGAATTGGGCGCCATTGGCCGAGATCGTCGAGCCGTTGATGAAGCCTGCATCGTCGGCGGCCAGGAAGGCGACGCAGCGCGCAATCTCTTCTGGCTCACCTAGACGGCCCGCCGGGATCTGACCGATGATCGATTCACGGACCTTTTCCGGCACGGCCATGACCATTTCGGTCGCGATGTAGCCGGGGCAGACAGCGTTGGCGGTGATGCCGGCGCGCGCGCCTTCCTGGGCTAGGGACTTCACGATACCCAGATCGCCAGCCTTGGTGGCGGCATAGTTGACCTGCGCGAACTGGCCTTTCTGGCCATTGATCGACGAGATCACGATGACGCGCCCGAACTTGCGTTCGCGCATCCCAGGCCAGACCGGGTGCACGGTGTTGAAGACGCCGGTCAGGTTGGTGTCGATGACCTCTTTCCACTGTTCGGGAGTCATTTTGTGGAACGGTGCGTCGCGGGTGATGCCCGCGTTGGCAACGACCACGTCGATGGGTCCAAGGTCGGCTTCGACCTGGGCGATCCCGGCGGCCGATGCGTCATAGTCGGCGACGTTCCACTTGTAGGTCTTGATCCCGGTTTCGGCGGTAAAGGCAGCAGCCTTTTCGTCGTTCCCGGCATAGGTTGCGGCGACCTCGTAGCCTTCCGCTTTGAGTTTCTTGGAAATTGCCTCACCGATGCCACGCGAGCCTCCGGTGACCAGTGCAACACGGGCCATTTTATCCTCCTAGGTTGTCTTGGAATAATGTTAGGTGCCAGCAGACTGCGGCGCAACTATATTGCGCCGCAGTAATTGCCGAAATTACGGGCGTTCGACGCAAAGAGCGACACCCATGCCGCCACCAATGCAGAGCGTGGCGAGGCCTTTCTTGGCGTCGCGGCGCTTCATTTCGAACAGGAGCGTATTCAGGACGCGGGCACCGGATGCGCCGATCGGGTGACCGATGGCGATTGCGCCGCCGTTCACGTTCACGATTGAGGGATCCCAGCCCATGTCCTTGTTCACGGCGCAGGCCTGGGCGGCGAAGGCTTCGTTGGCTTCGACCAGATCAAGGTCGGAAACCTTCCAGCCCGCTTTGTCCAGTGCCTTGCGCGAGGCATAGATCGGACCAACGCCCATGATCGACGGATCGAGGCCGGCGGTCGCATAGGAGGCGATGCGGGCGAGCGGCTCGATACCGCGCTTTTCGGCTTCATCGGCACTCATCAGCAGGACGCCGGCGGCGCCATCATTGATGCCGGACGCGTTGCCCGCGGTGACCGAGCCGTCTTTGGCGAAAGCGGGGCGCAGTTTCTGCATGGATTCGATCGTCGCGCCGTGACGGATGTACTCGTCCTTGTCGACGACGATGTCACCCTTGCGGGTCTTGATGGTGTAGCCGACGATCTCGTCGTCGAACTTGCCAGCCTTTTGGGCGGCCTCGGCCTTGTTCTGGGAAGCGAGGGCGAATTCGTCCTGCTGGTCGCGGCTGATCTGCCATTTCTCGGCGACGTTTTCCGCGGTCTGACCCATGTGATAGCCGTTGAAGGCATCCCAGAGGCCGTCCTTGATCATGGTGTCGATCAGTTTGAGATCGCCCATCTTCTGTCCGGCGCGGATGGCCTGGGCGTGAGGCGACATGGACATGTTTTCCTGGCCACCGGCGACAACGATGGAAGCGTCGCCCAGCATGATGTGCTGTGCGCCAAGGGCGACGGTGCGAAGGCCCGAGCCACAGACCTGGTTGATGCTCCAGGCGGCGGATTCCTTCGGCAGACCGGCGTTGATGTGGGCCTGGCGCGCGGGGTTCTGACCCTGCGCTGCGGTCAGGACCTGGCCCAGGATCGTTTCAGAGACGTCTTCCTTGGCGACGCCCGCGCGCTCGACCAGTGCCTCGATAACGGCGGCACCCAGGTCATGGGCGGGGGTGTTGGCGAAACTTCCGTTGAAGCTGCCGACCGGGGTACGGGCGGCAGAAGCGATGACTACGTTCGTCATAAATATCCTCCTCGTGATCCGAAGACTCGGATCGTGCGTGTGCGGCGAACATTATGCAGGTGCAGAAAAAATGCAACTGACACAACGTCACTCTTTTGGAATACCCGCTTTGCGTCAGCGTCCATAGTAGAATCCGACCGTGTGGCGCGCTTGTGCAAAGAAAAGCCAGCGTTGCGCCAAGACACCGGTCACGTGGAGCATAACGGTAGCCATTGCGAGCCAGTGACTGAACGGCAGGATCAGACACAGGGTGGGAAGCACGGAAGCGAAGGTGACCGAAAGGAGGCGCAGGATGCGGCCGTGCTTGCGGCCGATGCGAAAGACCATCTCGCGGGTCAGGTAGTTGTCACCGGTGTGGGGCGGCTCGAAGGCGCGGATTTGGCCCGGAGTGCCGAGGCCGGTCGCCGTGGCGGTCGAAGTCGGCGCACGGGACTCGCGCCGATCCTGAAGGTTCCAGGCGAAGGCCTGGAGGAGCGCCACGACTGGCAGGAGCCAGACGGCCAGCGAGGTTCGGCCAGTCAGCAGGGCTCCGCCTGCAAGGCTATAGGCAAGGAAGAGCACCGGCGTCGACCAGTGGTTCCAGCGCGGCACGCTGCGCATCTGGGTGTAGATCATCGACGTTGTGAATACCGTCGCCAGTGCCAGAGCGCCTCCGACCACTCCGAGCATGCGCAAGCGCGTCTCGAAGGCGACGAGGCCGAGGCCATAAACGCCCATGACGGCAAGGGTCAGCATCGCCGCCCAGGCTTCGCGGCTGAGCCAGGAACTGCGCCACTGGGTAAAGGCCTTGAGCGCGCGCTCGGGATGTCCAAGGTGGAAAGTCGATGCCAGGAGGCCTCCGCCCGCGAGCGCATAGCCAATGGCAAAGAAGACGAAGGCGGTGAACCCGGTGGGGGCCGAGATGCCAAGGCCGAGAAAGGCCAGCGTTCCGAAGCCGAGGCCCGAGAGCGTGGTAAACAGGATGATCGAAGGTGCCGGGTGCATCAGCGGGCCTCGCTCATGGCGTAAGCCTTTCGAGCGCGCGGTCCAGCCAGCCGAGGAAGCCCTTCGGGTCCTCGGCAACCGGTTCCAATAGCGGGGCGAGGACGTCGATGTCGCCGAGGGTGTCCTTGGGGCGTGGCGGCAGGTAACGATTGACGGGCGCGGTGCCCAGTTCGGGCATGAGTTCGATGCCGCCACGTTCGGCCAACAGGAGCGAGACATCGCTGTCGGGGTCGGAAAGGTCTCCGTAATGGCGGGCGCCCGCAGGGCAGGTGCGGACGCAGGCGGGGATGCGATCTTCTTCGGGCAGGTTGTCGTTATAGATGCGATCGACGCAGAGGGTGCATTTCTTCATCACCTTTTCGACCGGGTCCATTTCGCGCGCGCCATAGGGACAGGCCCAGGCGCAGAGGCCGCAGCCGATGCAGTCGGTCTCATTGACCAGAACAATGCCGTCTTCGGCTCGCTTGTAGCTGGCCCCGGTCGGGCAGACGGTGACGCAGGGAGCATCGGCGCAGTGCAGGCAGGACTTGGGGAAATGGTAGGTCTGGGCGGCGCCGGTGTCGGGCAGAACTTCGTAGCTGTGGACCCGGTTGAGGAAGCTGCCTACGGGGGCGGCGCCATAGGCGTCCGCGTCGGCGAGGGGCGCGCCGTCGTTCTCGGTGTTCCAACCTTTGCAGGCGGTGACGCATGCATGGCAGCCGACACAGGTGTCGAGGTCGATCACCAGGCCAAGCGTTCGGTCGGTATGCTTGGGCAGCACGGTCATCGGCGCCGGTCCCGTGCGCTCGCGTCGACGGCAAAATGCGTATTTGGTGCAAGAAAAAGCATCAGGACGTGGTCTTTCGAGCGATGGTTTCGGGACCTCGACCGACAGGGCTGCTCTGTGCGGGGCGGTTGGGTCGGCTTTCGCGGTCAGGGGGAGGCGCGGTCTTCTCGATCTTGACCCGCAGGTCGAACCATGCGGCTTGGCCTGTGATCGGATCGGAATTGGACCAGCGCAGTCCGTCGCCCTTGGGAGGCAAGAGTTCGTGGATTATGTGATTGAGGAGAAAGCCCTTTGTCGCCTCGGGGGCGTCGGGCGAGAGGGCCCAGGCACCCTTGCGTTTGCCGATGGCGTTCCAGGTCCAGACTGTGTTCTCGTTGAGCGCCGCCATCAGGGCAACGGGGACCGTGATGTTTCCGTGGGGGGAGGAAACCCTGGCCCAGTCACCTTCTGTGAAGCCGTGTTCATCCCAGATGCGGGTCGGGAGATAGAGCGGGTTCCGGCCGTGGATCTGCCGGAGCCAGGCGTTTTGCGAACCCCAGGAATGGTACATCGCCATCGGGCGTTGCGTCAGGGCGTGGAGTGGATAGCCGTCTTGGGCGTCCGGGGCGTACCAGATCGGGAGCGGGTCCATTGTGTCGTGGATCCGATCCTTAAGGTGATCGGGAGGGTGACGGTGGTGCTTGCCCTCAGCAGCCAGTTGAAAGCGGCGCAAAGGTTCGCTGTAAAGCGTGAAGAGATAGGGCGTGGGGGAGTCGAGGAAGCCCATGGAGACGGCCCAGTCCTGGTAGGCCTTGTTCCAGGGCTTGTAGAATTGCGCTTCATCCGGCACCGGGCTGGTCCAGAAACTGCCGGCGTCGATGTAGGCTTGGATTTGGTCGGGGTTCGCCGCGCCCTTGCCCTGGGCGGTGCCATTGCCGCGCCAGCCGGCGAGAGGGCCGATGCCTGGGCGGCGTTCGTGGGTCTGTATATAGTCGGCGTAGCCCTTGTACCGTGGGGTGCCGTCGTTGTTGGTAAAGCCCGGCAGAGCGAGGCGGGCGCCGAGGTCGCAGAGCACGGACTGGAAAGCCCGCACGTCGCGGTCGGGCTGGACGACGGGCCAGCGGATGGCGTCAGCGGCGGCGTCGGGTTCGGAGATCGGTCGGTCGAGGAGCGAGATACAGTCGTGGCGTTCGAGATATGTGGTGTCAGGCAGGATCAGGTCGGCGTAGGCCACCATCTCGGAGGAATAGGCGTCCGAGTAGATGATCCGGGGGATGACGTAGTCGCCGCTTTCATCCGTGTCGGTCAGCATCGCCATGACCTGGGACGTATTCATCGACGAGTTCCACGCCATGTTCGCCATGTAGAGGAGCATGGTGTCGATGCGGTAGGGGTCGCCCGAGTGTGCGTTCGAGATCAGCATGTGCATCAGGCCGTGCACGCTCATGGGGCTTTCCCATGAGAAGGCCTTGTCGATACGCAGCGGAGTGCCGTCGTCGTCGATCAGAAGGTCATCGGGGCCATGGACGAAACCGAGGTGTGGGCCTTGGAGCGGTTGGCCGGGTATGCAGCCAGTGTGGGGTTTCGGATGGGCCGTGGCGGGTTTGGGGTAGGGCGGTTTAAAGCGGTAGCTGCCGGGGGTTTCGACCGCGCCGAGGATGATTTGCAGGAGGTGCAGGGCACGGGCGGTTTGGAAGCCGTTGGCGTGGGCCGAGATGCCGCGCATGGCGTGGAAGCTGACCGGGCGACCGATCATCGTGGAATGGGTCTCGCCGCGGAAATCGGTCCATTCCTGCTCGATCTCGATGGCCTCGTCGAAGGCAACGCGAGCCAGTTCCGCGGCGATGGCGCGGATGCGGCCGGCCTCGATCCCGACCGTTTCTGCGATGGTCTCGGGGGCATAATCCCTGGACAGGTAGCGTTCGGCTATGTGGTGCATCACCGGACGGTGCGTAATGCCCGCGTGACGCCATGAACGGGCGAGCTCCGGGTGCACGCCGGGCTGGTCAAATGGAGCGGGTTTGCCCGTGGCGCGATCGATCACCAGCGCCTTGCCGTCGTCATCCCGCAGGATCAGTCCAAAGTCATCGGATTTTTCGTCGCCGTTCACCAGGCAGGGGGCATCGGTGAAGCGGGCGAGGTAGCCGAGGTCGATCTTGCCGGAGGTCATGAGGCAATGGACCAGGGAAAGGATGAACAGCCCGTCTGTGCCCGGTGTTATCCCGACCCAGTCGTCGGCAACAGCGTTATAGCCGGTGCGGATCGGGTTCACGCCGATGATGCGGGCGCCGCGTGCCTTTAGTTTGCCGATACCTGCTTTGATCGGGTTGCTGTCGTGGTCCTCGGCGACGCCGAAGATCACTAAGAGCCTGGTGCGGTCCCAGTCGGGCTGGCCGAACTCCCAGAAGGCGCCGCCCATCGTATAAATGCCCGCCGCTGCCATGTTGACTGAGCAGAAGCCTCCGTGGGCAGCATAGTTTGGGGTGCCATAAGCTTGTGCCCAGAAGGAGGTAAAGCTTTGCGACTGGTCCCGACCGGTGAAGAAGGCGAATTTCGACGGGTCGGTCTCGCGAAGCGGTTTCAGCCAGGAGGCAGCGATGTCGAGGGCTTCATCCCAGGAGATTTCCTCGAATTCGCCCGAACCGCGGGGGCCGGTGCGTTTCAGTGGCGCGCGCAGGCGTGCGGGCGAGAGGTGCTGCATGATCCCCGAAGAGCCCTTGGCGCAGAGCACGCCCCTGTTCACCGGGTGGTCGCGGTTGCCCTCGATATAGGCGACCTGGCCATTCTTGATATGAACGTCAATGCCACAGCGGCATGCGCACATATAACAGGTCGTCTTGCGGACCTCGTCCGAGACCCTGGGGGATGTGTCGACCTTGGGGGCGTTCATGATGTGCCTGGGCTATCTCCTCCAGGATGATAGTAGCGCCGCGGTCGCGTATTTGAAGTCCTGTCGGCAGTTCGTTGCGGTGAGGGCGTATCTGTGCGCGAAAACCTTGGCTACAGTATCGGGTCAGATGGTCTTTGTCCGCGCGTAGGCTGCCTCAAGCCCGGCGTCGACCGCATCGGCCAGGCCGTTGTCGCGAAGGGCGATGAGACCGGCGGCCGTGGTGCCAGCGTAGTCGATCATCTCCGTCACGTGGTCGCCGGGGGACTTGCCTTTCGCCATCATGGTGCCGGCCGAAAGAAACAACTGGCGGATTGCGGTGTCGGCGGTTTCGGTCGGGATGCCGTGCGACATGGCGTGGTCGATCATGGCCTCGGCGAAGGCGGCGACGAAACCGGGGACAGGTCCGGTCATGGCGGTAAAGCGGTCGATGTGGTCTTCGTTGTCGATGCGCGCTGTCGCGCCGCAGGCGGTGAAGAGAGCAGTGACGGTCTGGAGGTCTTGGTCGGAAAGGTCGTCATTTGTCGTCCAGGGCGAGAAGGCCATGTGGAGTTCAGCGGCTGGGCTGGACATTGCACGGACGATGCGGGGGCTGCCGGTTATGACGGCAAGCTGGCCGATAGTGACGCCGGCCATGACCGAGAGGATCAGCTTGTCGGCGGCGTCGAGGTCGAGCTTGCGGGCCTGGTCCGGCGGGACGACAAGGAGGAGGGCATCGCAGTCGCCGAGGTCGCCGAGGTCACGGGTTATCCGGAGTCCGGGCCAGCGTACGACGAGGTCGGATTTGCCGCTGCGGTTCAGGAGAACGAGGTTGTCAGGGGTGACGGTGCCGGTGTCGAGCCATGCGGTGACGATGGCCTTGCCCAGCATTCCCGTCCCGCCGATTGCACCAATTTTCATCATGATTTGGAACCCCTGCTTGGCCTTTGGGGAGTGTTGCACGGCGTGGGACCCTCTGTCCAAGGCCGGGATTTGGCCATGCGCGCTGGCTTGAGTGTTTGACGAATGACACCGGGGGTGAACTCGAACACCATTCGCGCGTGGCTGATGCATTTTTCGGTCATATCGCCAGCGGCGGCGAAAGCCTTGCTCATGTCGCTTTCCAGGGTTCGACCGCCTGGTTGAATGTTTGGAAGATACTGTGGCCGTTCGCGTTTTCCATCCAGAATTGTACCCATCCCAACCGGCCAGCGACAGTGAAGGGCGAGCAGTTCGAGGTCGGTTTGGACAGGCTGTTCAGAAACACCTGATGTTCAGAACTTGCGAAAGATGCGCGTCGACTGGAACATCTCTTCAAGCGTCTCGATCCGGTCTTTCGCCTTTTCCCACCGGCGGTTCTGAACTTCGGCGATGAGCGCTTCGACGATCAGGTTGACAGCGATCGTGGAGTCCCAGCTGGACGGCACCTCGACCATTGCGTTGATCACGTGGGTCGCGAATTTCGAGACCGGCGAGCCCCATTGGTCGGTGAACAGCACGATGGTCGCGCCACGTTCGTTCGCCAACGTTGCCAGCTTCATCAGGTCGCCTTCATAACGTCGGATGTCGAAGACAACGAGGACCGAGCGCTTGTCCATGTCCAGAAGGTATTGGGGCCAGACGTTCGGTGATTGCGACAAGAGCGTCACGCCGGGGCGGATGATCTGGAGGTGGTTGAAGAAATAGTCGGCGTTCGAGCGCGTGATGCGCCCGCCCGACAGGAAGACCAACCGCTTGGGATCGGCCAATAGTTTGGCCACTGCGTCGAAACAGGCGGGATCGAGCCGTTCGATGGTGTGGTTCAGGTTGTCGAAGACGGCCTCGGCAAAGCGGCGGAAGGCCTGGCTGTCCTTGCGACCCTCGGGCCAGCCGTCGTGTTTCAGAATCGGTTGCTTGATCTGGGCCGAAGCCTCGTCACGCAGGGCTTCCTGGAATTCGGGGAAGCCGTCAAAGCCCAGCTTGCGCGCAAGCCGGATGACAGTGGGTGTTGAAACACCCGCAGCCTCGGCGAGGCGCGTGATCGACTGGATCCCAGCCACCGGATAGTCGCGCATCAACGCATCGGTCAACTGCCGCTCGGCGGGTGTCAACGCGCCGGTCTGGTCCTGGATCAATTCCTTGACGATGCGAGGTCGGGTCACGGTTTGCCGCTTTTTGTAACGTTCTTTACAGAATAGTCTGTTGACGTAGCATCGTCTACGAAAATTTCTTGACAGTGAATCGCGCCCTGTAGCTAATCGGTCATGTGAGCGAGATTGATGTGCCTTTGATTCTGGATCCCGATTTCGGGCCCTGCGCCACCGTGGTGAACGCCGGTGGGCGTACGGGGATTTGTCTTGTCTGCGAACATGCGAGCGCAGAGATTCCCGCCGGGCTGAGTGATCTGGGGCTGTCGCACAAGGATCGTTTTTCGCACGCGGTTTGGGACCTTGGCGCCGAGGCATTGGCTCGGCGTATGTCGGATATCCTGGACGCTCCGCTGGTCCTCAGCCGGGTGTCGCGGCTGGTCTATGACTGCAACCGACCGCCCGAAGCACCCGATTGCATCCCCGCCAGGACCGAGCGAATCGAAGTGCCGGGCAATCGCAATCTGGCCGAGATGGACCGCAAGGCGCGGGTGGCTGAGATCTATGAACCGTTTCACGCCCGTGTGGCAGAGACACTGGACGCATTTGCGTCGCCGCCGGTCCTGGTCACGGTGCATAGTTTCTCGCCAATCTGGTATGGCGCGGTACGTACGACCGAAATCGGCCTTTTGCACGATGCCGATGCCCGGCTTGCCTTGGCCATGCAGGATGCGGCCCCTTCTGGTCGGGTGGTTGCATTGAACCAACCGTATTCCGCAGCAGATGGCGTGACGCATTCCTTGCAGCGCCATGCCAATGCGCGCGGCCTGCTGAACGTGATGATCGAGGTCAGGAATGACCTTTTGGGCGATGATGCCGCTGTGGCGGTGATCGCCGAGGCGTTGACCGGTATGCTGAATGCCGCCCTGGCAAAAGGAGCCGATGCCGCATGACCGGAGCCTTGCAGAATTACGTCCGCATCATCGACCGGCTGAACCGGTGGATCGGACGCGTGGTGATGTATGGCATCTTCGTGATGATGGGTATCCTCTTGTGGTCGTCGATTTCGAAGACCTTCTTTCTGCCGTCGCTCTGGACGCTGGAAATGGCGCAGTTCGCGATGGTTGCCTATTATATTCTGGGCGGCCCCTATTCGATCCAGCTGGGATCGAACGTGCGGATGGACCTTTTGTACGGCGAGTGGAGCGACCGGCGAAAAGCGCAGGTCGATGCGATGACCGTTCTGCTCCTGATCGTCTATCTCGCGTTCCTCTTGTGGGGCGGCTGGGACAGCCTGATGTATTCGTTCCAGTACGGCGGAGAGCGCAGCCCGACCGCCTGGCGGCCGTACCTCTGGCCGATCAAGATGATCATGGTGTTTGGCATCTTCCTGATGTTGCTTCAGGCATTCAGCGAGCTGTTCAAGGATATCCTGCGCCTGAAGGGCGTCGAACTGGAGGCGAAGGTCTGATGAGTTACGAGGCCATCGCCCTTTTGATGTTCGCGTCCATGATGCTGATGCTTCTGACCGGACAGCGCGTGTTCGGCGCCATCGGGTTCGTCGCCGTGGTTGCGGCGTTCTTCCTGTGGGGTGACCGGGGCGGGTATGACCTGGGCTTTTCCGCGGCGATGAAGTTGATGAAGTGGTACCCGCTGCTAACGCTGCCGATGTTCATTTTCATGGGCTATGTCCTGTCGGAGTCGAAGATCGCCGACGATCTGTACAAGATGTTCCATGTCTGGATGGGCGGGTTGTCGGGCGGGTTGGCCGTTGGCACGATTGGCCTGATGGTTCTGATCAGCGCCATGAACGGTCTGAGCGTCGCGGGCATGGCGATCGGTGCGACGATCGCGCTGCCCGAGTTGCTGCGGCGGAACTATGACAAGCGGATGGTTACGGGGGTGATCCAGGCAGGGTCGTCTTTGGGCATCCTGGTGCCGCCCTCGGTGGTGCTGGTCTTGTACGCGATGATCGCGCGCCAGCCGGTCGGTCAGCTTTGGCTGGCCGGTGTCCTTCCGGGGCTGATGATGGCGGCGATGTTCGTGATCTACATTGTCATCCGCTGCAAGATCACGCCCTCGCTTGGTCCGGTCCTGCCGCCCGAGGAGCGCGCGGTGCCAATGGGAGAGAAGCTGCGGCTTTTGTCCGCCGGTTTGCTGCCGCTTGGCATCTTCTTCGCGATGATGGTCCCCTTCGTGAACGGCTGGACGAGTCTGGTCGAAAGCTCGGCGATCGGGGCGATTGCCGCGTTCATGGCGGCTGTGCTGAAGGGGCGGATGACACGGCAGGTGTTCGAGACGAGCGTGCGGAACACCCTGGGCATCAGCTGCATGTTCATGTGGATCATCCTGGCAGCACTTGCGTTCGGGTCGGTCTTTGACGGTCTGGGCGCAGTGAAGGCGATTGAATCACTGTTCACCGAGAAGCTGGGTCTGAGCCCCTGGATGATCCTGATCCTGATGCAGCTGTCGTTCATACTGATGGGGACGTTCCTGGATGACACCGCGATGTTGGTGATCGTGGCCCCCTTGTACGTGCCTCTGGTAGATGAACTGGGGTTCAACCTGATTTGGTACGGGGTCCTCTACACGATTACCACGCAGATCGCCTATATGACGCCGCCGTTTGGCTATAACCTGTTCCTGATGCGGGCCATGGCGCCGCCCGAGATCACGCTCAGGGACATCTATGCCTCGATCCTGCCCTTCGTCGTGGTGATGGTTGCGGCGTTGGCGGTCGTGATGGCCTTCCCAAGTATCGCGCTTTGGCTGCCGGGGTACGTTTATGGATATTGAGACATGCCCCCGCGCCGCCAGGAGCGACCGACGAAAAACAATCCAAGCCAGACCCGCAAAGCGGGCGACCCATCCGAGCAAAGCAGAGAGGAAGAGAAGATGACTACAAGACGTAAGTTCCTGACCACCGCAGCCGCTGGTGCCGCGGCGGCTCCGCTGGCCGCTCCGGCCATTGCGCAATCGACCATCACCTGGCGCCTTCAGACCTATGCCGGTGCCGCACTGGCCGAGCATGTTCTCGATCCCGCCATTGCCATGTTCAACAAGATCGCCGGCGACCGGATGCAGATCGAGACCTTCTACGCCGACCAGCTTGTCCCGACGGGCGAGCTGTTCCAAGCGATGCAGCGCGGCACGATCGACGCGGTGCAGTCGGACGACGACTCGATGGCATCGCCGACAGAAGTCACGGTGTTCGGCGGGTACTTCCCGTTTGGCAGCCGCTATTCGCTGGACGTGCCGGTTCTGTTCGACCGCTATGGTCTGAAGAAAATCTGGGAAGAGGAATACGCCAAGGTCGGCGTCAAGCACATCAGCGCCGGGGCATGGGACCCCTGCCACTTTGCCACCAAGGACCCGATCCGGAGCCTTGAGGACCTGAAGGGCAAGCGCGTCTTTACCTTCCCGACCGCAGGTCGCTTCCTGACGCAGTTCGGCGTCGTGCCGGTCACCCTGCCATGGGAAGACATCGAGGTCGCGGTGCAGACGGGCGAGCTGGACGGCGTCGCATGGTCGGGCATCACCGAGGATTACACGGTGGGCTGGGCCGATGTGACCAACTACTTCCTGACCAACAACATCTCGGGCGCCTGGATCGGCCACTTCTTTGCCAACCAGGATCGCTGGAACGAGTTGCCGGACGATCTGAAGACCCTGTTCGAAGTCTGCTGTGAGCAGTCGCATTACTATCGCCAGCACTGGTACTGGGGTGGTGAGGCCGACCTGCGCGTGAATGGTCCGAAGATGGAACTCACGTCGATCCCTGATGCGGAATGGGCGACGGTCGAAGCCGCTGGCCGCGAGTTTTGGGAAGAGATCGCTGCCGAGTCCGAGACCAAGCGGAAGGTTGTCGATATCTTCAAGAAGTACAACGCTGACATGGAGAAGGCCGGACGGCCCTATCGGTACAGTTAAGTATGAGGCTCAGGTGCGTTGTTCCGAATGGCCTCCGGGGCGTCAGCCCCGGATCGCACCAGCCCTGGGGCCGGGCGCGACCTTTGTCACAAATGACAGGTGGTCGGTCCCGGACTGCATGAGAGAATACCAAAGGGGGAGCCGGACTGGCTCCCTCTCTTAGGAAGGAAACGTAGACATGACCGCGAACCTGACCATCGACGCTTTGAAAGAGCTTGCCGCCGCAGGCGACATCGACACCGTTCTGGTCTGCCTGATCGACATGCAGGGCCGCCTGATGGGTAAGCGGTTTCATGTCTCGAACTTTCTCGAGTCTGGATACAACGAGACCCACTGCTGCAATTACCTTTTGGCGACCGACTTGGAGATGGCGACGCCGGACGGCTTTGCCTCGACGAGCTGGGAGAAGGGTTATGGCGACTATGTCATGAAGCCCGATCTCTCGACGCTGCGCCTTTTGCCCTGGCTTGAGGGGACGGCGATGGTGATCTGCGACCTGATCGACCACAGCACCCACGAGCCGGTGCCGCACGCGCCCCGCCAGATGCTGAAGGCGCAGGTCGCCCGCGCCGAGGCTATGGGGTTCACGCCGATGATGGCGACGGAACTGGAGTTCTTCCTGTTCGAGCGGACGTTCGACCAAATCCGCAAGGAAGGGTACCGGCAGCTTGATCCGCTGGCGGGATACAACGCCGATTACAGCATTCAGCTGACCACCAAGGAAGAGCATGTGATGCGCCCGATCCGCAACATGCTTGTCGCGGCGGGCGTGCCTGTAGAGAATTCCAAGGGCGAAGCCGAGGCCGGTCAGGAAGAGCTGAATATCCGCTATGCCGAGGCAATTCTGGCCGCCGATCACCACGCGATTTCCAAGCTGGCAGCCAAGGATATTGCCTACAAGATGGGGGTCTCGGCGACCTTCATGGCAAAGTGGCGCCACGACAGGGTCGGCAGCGCTGCGCATATCCACCAGTCGTTGTTTGCGGGCGGTGACAACGCGTTTTACGACGAGGGGGCGGAACTGACGATGTCGGACACGATGCGGTCCTACGTGGCAGGCCTCCTAAAGTATTCGACCGACGTGACCTATTTCATGGCCCCCTATATCAACAGCTATAAGCGGTTTTTGCCGGGCACCTTCGCGCCAACGAAACTGGCCTGGAGCATCGACAACCGAACAGCCGGTTACCGGCTTGTAGGAGACGGCACCAGGGGCGTTCGGATCGAGTGCCGGATTCCGGGCAGCGATATCAACCCGTACCTCGCCTGCGCCGCGCAGTTGGCTGCCGGTCTGACAGGGATCGAGGAAGGTTTGGAGTTGTCGGCTCCGGTCAAGGGTGACGTCTATGGCATGAAGCGCGTGCCGGAAATTCCGAGCACGCTACGCCAGGCGACATTGGCCCTGAAGAAATCCAGGATGCTGCGCGCGACCATGGGGGACTGGGTTGTCGATCACTATATACGCGCCGCCGAAGTCGAGCAGGAGGCCTTTGACGCGGTGGTTACGGATTACGAAGTCAAACGCGGGTTCGAGCGGGCTTGATATGATCACCGGCATCGACCACGTCGTTCTGACGGTGCGCGACATCGAGGTCAGCGCCGCGTTTTATAAGCGCGTGCTGGGTCTTGACTGCGTGACATTTGGCGAGGGGCGGCGGGCGCTAATGGTCGGGGATCAGAAGATCAACCTGCATACCTTGGGAATGGAGACCCGGAACCATGCCACCATCGGTGCGGGCGACATCTGTCTGACGACGGATATGGCCCCTGCCGCGGTAGTAGAGAAATTATCGGCCGAGGGCGTGGCGATCGACGAAGGTCCCGTCCAGCGGTCCGGTGCACGAGGACCGATCACCTCGGTCTATTTTGTCGATCCTGACGGACATCTTGTCGAAGTCAGCAGCTATGGAACCACGTCATGACGAAGACGATTGATCTGATTTCACCCGTCGACGGCTCGATCTATCTGAGCCGCGATGTTCTTTCCCGCGAGGCCGCCTTGCAGGCAGCCGAACGTGCCAGGCGCGCGCAGGACCGCTGGGCGGCGCGGCCCCTGGCCGAGCGCATCCAGCTTGTGCTGAAAGCCAACGAGATAATTGGCCAGCAGACCGATCGCATGGCCGAGGAGCTGGCGCACCAGATGGGTCGGCCGATCCGCTATGGCGGCGAATACGGCGGATTCAACGAACGCGTGACCTATATGGCAACGATTGCCGAGGAATGCCTTGCCGACGATGTGGTCGAGGACTCAGACGCCTTCAAGCGGATGATCAAGCGCGAGGCGCAGGGCGTCGTTCTGGTGATTGCGCCGTGGAACTATCCGTACATGACGGCGATCAACACGATTGCGCCCGCCCTGATCGCGGGCAATTCGGTGATCCTGAAACATGCCAGCCAGACTCTCAAAGTCGGCGAGCACATGGCAGAGGCCTTCCATGCGGCTGGTGTCCCCGAAGACGTCTTCCAAAACGTCGTGGTTGATCACGAGACGACGAACGAGCTGATATCAGGCCGGCATGTGAATTTTGTGAATTTTACCGGCAGCGTCGGCGGGGGCAAGGCGATGGAGATGGCGGCTGCGGGCACGTTCATCCCGGTGTCGACCGAATTGGGCGGCAAGGATCCGGGCTATGTCCGGGCTGATGCCGATCTGGATGCCGCGGTCGACACGCTGATGGATGGCGCGATTTTTAACGCGGGACAGTGCTGCTGCGGGATCGAGCGCATCTATGTAGCCGAGAGCTTGTATGACGCCTTTGTCGAAAAGGCGGTGGCCTGGGCGAGCGCGCAAAAACTGGGCAATCCGCTGGATCCCGAGACGACGCTGGGTCCGATGGCCAACGTGCGGTTTGCGCGAGAGGCGCGCGCGCAGGTGGAAGAGGCAATTGCGGACGGCGCGGTAGCACATATCGCGCCGATGGAGGCGGACGATGGCGCGGCCTATATGACGCCTCAGGTCCTGACCAATGTCACCCATGACATGCGGGTGATGCGCGACGAGACCTTTGGTCCCGTGGTCTGCATCATGCCCGTTGACGACGACCAGACCGCGATCCGGCTGATGAACGACTGTGCCTTTGGTCTGACTGCCAGCATCTGGACCGAGGATGCCGAAGCTGCCGAGCGGATCGGGGATCTTTTGGAGACCGGCACGGTGTTCATGAACCGCTGTGACTATCTCGACCCTGCCCTGTGCTGGACCGGCTGCAAGGACACCGGCCGTGGGCAAGGCCTGTCGAAACTGGCCTACCAAGCGTTGACGCGCCCAAAATCCTATCACCTTCGGAAGAACTGACATGAACCTGACTGGCAACTGGTCCTATCCCACCTCGGTCCGCTTTGGCGCGGGCCGGATTTCGGAAATCGGCGGCGCCTGCATGGCGGCGGGTATAACGAAACCCCTGCTGGTAACTGACCGTGGACTGGCGGACATGGAGATCACGCGAAAGACACTGGATCTGTTGGAGGCCGAGGGCCTGGGGAGGGCGATGTTCTCGGACGTCGATCCGAACCCGTCCGATCTGAACGTCAGCGAGGGCCTGCGCGTCTATCGCGCGGGCGGCTATGACGGTGTGATCGCTTTCGGTGGCGGCTCGGGCCTCGATCTTGGCAAGACGATTGCCTTCATGGCCGGGCAGACGCGCCCCCTGTGGGATTTCGAGGATATTGGCGACTGGTGGACCCGTGCCGACCCGGCGGGCATCCATCCCATCGTCGCCGTGCCGACCACGGCGGGCACCGGTTCGGAGGTTGGGCGTGCGGGTGTCATCACCAATTCGGTCAGTCATGAGAAGAAGATCATATTCCATCCCAAGATGCTGCCTTCGGTGGTGATATGTGATCCGGAACTGACGGTCGGGATGCCCAAACACATCACGGCAGGCACCGGACTGGATGCCTTTGCTCATTGTGTCGAGGCCTATTCCAGCCCGCATTACCACCCGATGAGCCAGGGTATCGCCCTGGAGGGGATGCGGCTGGTCAAAGAGTACCTGCCGAGGGCCTACGAGGAGGGCAGCGACATTGAGGCGCGTGCCCACATGATGAGCGCGGCGGCTATGGGAGCGACCGCGTTTCAGAAAGGCTTGGGTGCGATCCATGCGCTGAGCCACCCGATAGGCGCCCACCACCATACTCACCACGGCACGACCAATGCGGTCTGCATGCCGGCCGTGCTTGAGTTCAACGCGGCAGCGATCCGCGAACGGTTCGACAGCGCGGCGGCCTATCTTGGGATCGCGGGCGGCTTTGACGGGTTCCGTGCCTTTGTCGATGAGTTCAACGATAGCCTGGGCATCCCCAAGCGCCTGTCCGAGATGGGTGTTGCAGACCCGGACCTCGACATACTGGTGCGTGATGCGCTGAACGATCCCTCGGTCGGCGGCAACCCGGTTGAGATGACGGCGGAGAACACGCGCACGCTGTTCGAGGCCGTCTTGTAGGAACCTCCCGAGTCAGTTCCTGGCGCGTCGGCCGCAGGCGATCTTCGGCTGCGGCACCTCATTTCCTTTTGTGGGCCGATCAACTTTTTTCGCCGTCTTGTTCCGCTCGAGCCGTCCCTAAAAAGAAGCCGGAAATCTCTGTAGGATGATACGGGCAAGCGGCATGGCAAGCAGGCCGAGCGGACCGGGGATCTCGCTGCGGCTATTGAGTGGGCGTCGGAGTCCGAAACTGAGGCCGTTCCGGGCCTCGTGACCCGGGCAGAGGCGCTGCTACCGCGTCAAACTCGAGGTAAGACCAGAGCGGCCGCCGAAAATTAAACCGAAAATTAACCGAGATTGACGATTTCCAAGAGCGATTGCGTGATCCGCTTGCCGCGGGCTGCTCTTGGGAGTTGAAAGATGGCCGACCTTTCGGTCGAGCAAACCATTTCAGGAACGACGCTTGGTCTTGTTTCGGGCTTTGGCGACCTCCTGGTTCTAGAGGTTGGCGGGCGGCGCGTGCTCTACGCCCTGAGCCGGACCGAAGGCACATTGGTCGAGCTTGAGATCGCCGGCGACGGCAGCCTGAACCTCGCGGGATCAGTGCAATTGACCGGGAACTTCGCGGCAGGCAGTGTGCCGCTCATGTCGTCCTTGACCGATGCGGGCGGTGCGACGCGGCTGGCCCTGGCCGGACTGTCTGAGGCGGACGGACAAAGCATGAGCCTGTCGGCGACCGGTGCCCTTGGAACGCAACAATCCCTGGCCGGTCTGGGCACGTTAATTGCTCCGGCGTCGATCGATCTGACCGTCGCATCAGGGCTGGTCTCGGGACGGGAATCGGGCGGCCTGGCGCTGTTTGCCGATGCCGGAAGCGGGTTTTCCTGGGCGGCCGATCTCGACGACACCACCGACCGCTATCTTGCTGATGTAGCTGCCAGCACGGCATTCGAGATAGCAGGCGTCGATTATGTGGCCACAGTGTCCGCGACCGAGGACGGGGTGAATCTGGCCGAAGTCACGACAACTTCCTTTGCACAGGCAGATGCCTTTGGCGCCGCGGATGGTTTTCCGGTGAATACGCCGACAGATATCGGCGTTATTCAAAGGCTTGGCGAGACGCTTTTGGTGGTGGCCTCGTCGGGCAGTTCGTCACTTTCGGTCTTGGATGTGTCTGCGGGCGGGGCAATGGTCTTCAGGGATCACGTGCTGGACGATGCTGGAACCACCTTCGGCGGAGCCGAAGCAGTTGCGACCCTCACCTATGAAGACTTCGCCTTCGCGGCCGTCGGCGGCGCCGAGGGTGGGGTGTCCCTGATGACGGTCTTGCCGGGCGGGCGGCTGGTGCATCTGGACAGTCACTCGGACGAGGCAACGACGTCCCTTTATCGTGTCAGTTCCCTGGAGATGATCGTCGCCAGTAGCTCCCTGCAAATCTATGGAGCGTCCCATTGGGAGGCGGGGGTGACACGGATCAGCTATGATCTCTCGGATCTCGGTAGTGTCGTGGTCGCCGACGGAAGCGGAGCCAGCGTCACTGGTACCACGCAGGGTGACCAGGTAATCGGATCGTCTGTCGGCGAGGCTTTGCATGGGCTCGGTGGCGATGACATCTTGTCCGATGGTGCGGGCAGCGACACCCTTTCGGGCGGGGACGGTGCTGACCTGTTCGTGATGCATGCCGATGGTGTCCAAGACGTCATTACGGATTTTGACCGTGGGCAGGACAAGCTGGACCTCTCGGCCTTTGATTTCCTCTATGACGTCTTGCAACTGACCGTGACTGAAACGGCGGATGGGGCGATCCTGTCGCACGGAAGCGAAGTGATCGAAGTGCACATGTCGGACGGAGCGACGCTCACCAAGGCCGAGTTGACGACACAAGACATTCTGAACCTCGACCGCCCACCGTTTCTGGCCCTGGGGCAGGAACTGTCGGGCAGCGCGGCGGGGGATACGCTGAACGGAGGCGCGGGCGCGGACACGATTTTCGGGGCTGGCGGTGACGACAGCCTGGCCGGGTCTTACGGCGATGACAGCCTGACGGGTGGCGCGGGATACGATTTTCTGGATGGCGGGGGTGGTGCAGACACCTTGCGTGGCCAAAGCGAAGACGACACCCTGGTCGGCGGAGAGGGGAACGACCTGATCTTTGGCGATGACGGTGCCGACCTGATCTATGGCGACGATATCGCCTGATCGGCCCTAGGCGATGCTGGTGTCAGTGAGGATGTCTTCCCAAAGCACCCAGAGTTCGCCGTCATCCAACAGGGTTTGTGCGTTCGCCGGAGGTGTCCATGTTGGATAGAGCGTCGTCAGGATATCCAGGCTGACGTCATCCCCGATCAGAAGATCGCCACCATCGCCGCCGTTGATGGTGTTATTCCCGGTTCCGCCTTCTATCAGGTCGAAACCTTCTTGACCGTCAAGGAGGTCATTGCCAGCGCCGCCGCGGATCGCATCATTGCCCGCGCCGCCGTTGATGGTGTCGGCCCCGAAGCCTGCGGAAAGTCCGTTGTCGGCGTCGTTGCCGGTGATCAGGTCGTTGCCAGTCCCTGTCAGGCCGATCTCGATCACGCTGCCGCGCGCGATGCCGATATTGCCATCCAGGCCGGCCAGATCGGAGAAGCGTTCCTCGCGCAAATCCATGACCTGATGAGCGGAGTATGAGGAAAAATCAAAGGTATCGGTTCCACCGGTGTCCAGAACGGTGAAGGAAACCGGGTTCGACAGCGACAGTGCAGTGTCGAGGTATGTACCAGTGGTTCCGTTAGGCCCGTAGACCGTGTCGCCGGTGTTCGCCTCGGGTGAGCCGTAGAGCGACTGGATCGCGATGATGTCGGCGATCTGGGGCGTGATGACATATGCAAAGCTGGCATCGATGCTCGTATTCTCGGTCTGGTGGAAATACGACATCACCGAAGCCTGCCAGCTGTCATTCGTATAGTGGTTATCCACGCCATAGGTCGCGCCGCCATTGTAAAAGCCGGCATGTCCTAGGCCCAAGGCGTGACCGATCTCGTGCAGGTATGTCTGGAAATAATAGCCGTCGATGCGGTTCGCGCCGCCCGCCCAGTTCGGGTCGATGTTGACGAATGAGCTTTGGATGGTCCCCTGAAATACCGAGGACGACGAATAGGCGCCCGCGTCTTCGTCGTCGAATACGATGTCAGCGATCAGCGCCGTCTCGCGGACCGAAACCCGGTAGTCGCCCGGATTGGCGTCATTGAAAGAGCCGGCCTGGATATAGTGCAGCCCCGTATAGGCAGCCTGGAACGTCAGTGCGCTGTCGCGCCCGGCGGCGTCGTCATTCTCCGCGATCACGCTGCCGGAGCCGTCCGTAAGGCGCAGGTAGGGGTCGGCGGTCGGAGATCCACCTTCGCCCGCGAGGGTGATCTGGACGGTTTGGCCCTGGGTCAGGAAGACGGCGATGGCGTCACGGTCGCCGCCGGTGTCAAGCGTGCCGAGGAAGTCATCGCCCACCGTTATGGCATAGCTCGTCGTTGTGTCGGCAGCAGCGTCGCTCGTTTCGTTGAGCACCGAGTTGGGCGGTGCCGTCCCTGCAACCTCGACAAAGCTCAGCCCGGTCACCAGGGACCAGGCATCCAACGCGGCCCGCGCCATGTCCTGGCCCGTGGCCGTCAGCCCCGAGATATCGACATAAAGCGTGCCGCCCGAGTTGACGTCAAAAGATCGAGTGCCGCCGCTCCAATATCCGGTGGTCAGTTGATCGGCGATCTGGTCATAGGTGTAGGTCGGCAAGACGGCTTCGGATCCCTCGCCGTCGATCAGATTGGCCTGAACAGTTTCGACGTCGGAATAAATGCAGTCCGTGTCCCAGGGCTGAAAGTTCTGACACAACGTGCACACGGTCGACCTGCTCCACAAAAGAGGGGACTTGTTACCCGTACTGCGCGATCCACAGCGTTAACTGTTCAAGTCCACCCGCGACCCCACCCCGGGCTCCCAGGGCAGGGATAGTCAAGGAGTCTTTCCAAGAGATTACCGCAGGCAATTCCCGACTTGGGCTTGGCGGATAATCGCCAGCAGCCTTAACTCCGGGTTAGCGTGTCGCCGGGTTGCAGCGTCGGTGTGAGTTCGATGCGGGTTCCCGGTCCAATATCCGGGTTGTCGATTCGCGCAGCGATGATACGCGCGGCCTCGCGGCCAATTTCCTTGCGCCCTGCATCCATGGTGGCCAGTTTGCATGAAAAGCCTTCCAGGAATTCGGATCCGTTGAACCCGGCCAGGCCAATTTGGCCTGGCACGTCGATCCCGGCGTCCAGAAGGTGCAACAGGCCGCCCGCACCGATCATATCGTTCGAGTAATAGAGGAAGTCGAGCTGGGGAGAGCGTTCGAGGATGCGGGCGGTCATCTCGCGTCCCTTCTTCAAAGAAGAACCCCCGTCATAGAATTCCTGGTCCGTCACCTCGATCCCATTCTTGGCCAGCGCCTCGGTGAAGCCTTCGAACCGCTTTCTTGCGCGATGGTCCATTGGCATTTTCGACCCAAGGAACCCGATCTTGCGATAGCCGTTCTTGACGATGATGCGCGCGGTTTCGCGTCCGGCCCGGCGGTGGCTGATGCCGACCACCGAGTCGATGGCCTCACCGTCGGTGTCCATGATCTCGGCCACGGGAATGCCCGAGGCTTTGAGCATGGCGCGCGAAGCTTCGGAATGTTCGAGACCGGCAAGGATTATGCCGGACGGACGCCAGGACAGCATCTCAAAAAGGACTTCTTCCTCTTTCTCGGGCGAGTAGTTCGTTACCCCGACGACGGATTGCAGCGGAGTGTCGTCCAGAACTTCGGAAATGCCCGTCAGCACCTCGGGAAAGACCATGTTTGACAGCGAGGGAATGATGACGGCCACAAGGTTAACTCGACTGGAGGCAAGTGCCCCGGCGATCTTGTTCGGCACATAGCCGAGCGACTTGGCGGCCTTCAGAACTTTTTCGCGCGTGGCATCCGACACATCGCCGCGGTTACGCAACACCCGGCTCACAGTCATTTCCGAAACGCCGGACGCGATCGAGACATCTTTCAACGTCAGCGGGCGCGTTTGCGGTTTGATGTCCTTGGTCATGGGTACAACCTTGCCGTCGTCGTTCATGGTCTCTCCATCGCACAACTTTGCATCAGGTTATCGCTAACTGCGTTTAGCGCAAGCGGGTTGATCCGAACGCCGGAACGAGAGAGAAGAGACCAGCGGCCCCGTAGCTCAGAGGATAGAGCAACCGCCTCCTAAGCGGTAGGTCATAGGTTCGACTCCTATCGGGGCCGCCAGATTGCAATAATTATATGCATTCCAATCGGAATGGTTTATCCACGTCCGTGGGGTCGCTCCTAGATGAGTGAGGAATACAGTTTATGGTCACCGACGGGCGGAGTGCGCGCGGAGAATATCTGAAACGGCATACCGAGGCACTGATCAAGGATATCGGTTATGCGAAGGCGTGCGAGATCTCGGGCAAATCCAAGGCGACACTGGGTCGCTACGCGTCATCTCATGACGAGAATGCCGATCGCTTCGTGCCAGTAAATGTGCTTGTTGAGCTGGAAATGGCGGCAAGTATTCCTTTCGTGACAAAGGCTTTGGCGGAACTGCAGCAGTTGAAGCTGGAGTACGACACGGATCGTGGACAAAGTTCTGGCGGGTTGAACTCGGACGTGATCCGCCTGTCGCAGAGGTTCGCGACGCTGATGGCGGAGTACAACCATTCGATTGCGGATGGCGTGATTTCCCTGAACGAGACCCGGCGGCTGATCGATGAGACGAATGCACTGCAACAGGTTCTGATGGACATGAAGCTCCACCTCCAGGAAACAACTGACTAAGTCCGAGGGGCGGCCCGCTTCCCCACCTAGGACCGCTCCCCCGTTACCTATCACACTCTTTGCCGTCGTTGCGGCAATACCTACCACCGGCACGCACCTTTTAATCCCCCGGTCGGTTGCTGGGGTCGCAGTCTCCCGACCGAGGGAGCCGAACCGCACAGGGATGAGTGAGCGACCCGACGCCTTTGATTTAGTGCCAATTAACGGCCTGCGCTAATGGGAAAAAATCTGAGAGCACGTCAGTTTTGAAATGCCAGTGACCCTTGAATGCGCTCAGGTTCAGATGACTTTGATTGCGTCCTGATCAATGGCCAGCACATAGCCCTGGCGCGAGACGGTGCGGATCAAAAGTTCGGCGACCATCTGGTTGCCCAGGGCGTCTCTGAGCCGTTTGATACGCGTGGCACCGGATGCTTCTTCGCAGTCTTCGGGGCGCTTGCCCGAGATCATCGCTTCAATCTCGGCTCCAGACAGAACCTCGCCATCCATTCGGGCTTCGGCCAAGACCGAGATCGTTTCTACAGCGGCACCGGTCAGGCTGAATTCCATGTCGTTCAGCACGACGACCTTTTCATCGCGGTTGATTGTCAGCGATGACACCTGGATGCCCTGGCGTTCGATGGTCCCGATGCGGCGGTTGAGAAGAATGATCGTCACTACGAAGACGAGGCAGGCGACAAGAAGGCCGGTCGCAAACAGCATCAGGACGAAGATCACGAGCCGGTAGCCGGTCAGCACCTCGGAAAAGGCCGTGCCGGACTGAGCCAGGATCTCAAGAAGCTTGATCTCGGCGGCGCTGGTCAGATCGGCATTGTCGACGAACAACTGCTCGACGCGCGCGTTGAAGGCGTTCGCGTCAGGCAGGTAAAGGAGGAGAAAGGCTCCGGCGGCCCCAAGGATCAGAACGACGGCTACGATGCCGAAGGTCACGATCCTTGCGCCGACGGCTTTCGCCTCAGAAACGGAGGAAGAATTCGCCTGCATCCTTTTTCCTTTTCGCCAGCCCATCGTCTTGGAACACCGAGCGCACCTGCAAAAGCTGCCATCCGGCCGCGGCGAGACGCTTGGCGACCGTCGATTTGACCTTGTCTGACATGGCGCAGGGGCTGTTGTCGATCTGGATGACGCCATAGTGAAGGCGATAGGGGTTATCCTGCTTGGCCTTGTAGTCGGCATAGCAGGCCGCGCTGGCCGAAGAGGCCAGAACGATCAGTGAGGCAAACGCCAGGAAAAAAGAACGCTTCATCATGGATGCACACTGATGCCGGTGCCGTTGAAAATCAATATCAGCGCCGGCTCATGGGCCTGATATCGCATATCAGACCGCCGATATTGAGCGTCAGGGCCGACCCGACCCATGTTCAGCTACACACCGGGCGGCGCCGTGCCGCTCTTTCTGAACCAACCGGGAGTAGCTCATGACCAGTATCGCCAAACTTGCCGTAACCGCCGCCACTGCGCTTGGCATTGCCATATCCCCGGTTCCCGCCGCCGCGGATGGTGAGGATGTCGCCAAAGTCCTAGCCGGGATTGCCATCCTGGGTATTCTCGCCAAGGCGGCGGACGACCGTAAAGACCGGCGCGCGGCTGAGACCGTGAAAGTCCATGACGCCTGGCCGGAGCGGACCCGATTCGGCTCGATCGACCAGCCTTATGATGGGCGCACCGTGCGTGGCGAATTGCGCCGCCCGGACGAGGCGCGTCGGGGGAAGGTGACAGGATACAAAAAGAAAAATCCACTGCCTGATCGCTGCCTTCTTGTGCTCGACGCAGATCGCGGAAGGGACCGCCTTGTTTACGGGCAGCGATGCCTCGAGCGGTCATACAAATTCGCCAGGAAACTTCCCGAACATTGCCAGACGCTCGTTCGGACCGATCGGGGACGACGCGTGGTTTACGGTGCGCGATGCCTGGCCCGTGACGGCTGGCGCGTAGCACGGCGCTGAGGCGCAACGGACAGCTTACCGGCGCGGACATCCCGCACATCTCCATCTTCGCGCCGGTGGGCCAGGGTGTCCCCCCTGGCCCAGAAATTCACCAGTAGCCTGGGTAAGGGGTGCTGTATCGAGTGAACGGGTGGGGCGGCGGCCTGAGAAGGGTCGCCGCCTTTCATTCGGGCGCCTCGCGGTAAGTTCAAGATTTCTGCGCCGTCGCCGTGCCTCCGGCGGGAGTTTTTCCGAATAGAAGAAGCAGTGGTTGCCTCGGCGCCGGGAGCGGTGTTTTGTGTTGGAACATGCAGGAGCCGGATTTCAGTGAAGAAACGCGGTGGATCGCCGGTGGGGCGGGTCTGATCGCTGGGGTGGACGAGGTCGGGCGCGGGCCTTTGGCCGGCCCGGTGACGGCGGCGGCCGTGATTTTGGACCCGAGCGCCGTGCCCGAGGGACTGAATGATTCCAAGAAGCTGACCGCGAGGGCGCGCGAAGCGCTGCATGATCGGCTTTTGGCCGTAGCGGATGTTTCGGTGGCGCATGCCTCGGTCGAGGAGATCGACGCGTTGAACATCCTCTATGCCTCTCACCTGGCGATGGAACGGGCCGTGGCCGGGTTGCGGCGGGCGCCGGGGCATGTGCTGGTCGATGGCAACATGGTGCCGAAAGGTCTGGTCTGTCCGGCGACAGCGTTGATCAAGGGGGACGGACGGAGCCTCTCGATTGCGGCCGCATCGGTTGTCGCCAAGGTGGTGCGCGATCGCATCATGGTGGATTTGGCGCAACAGCATCCCGGTTATGGCTGGGAGAAAAACGCCGGATATCCGACCAAAGCGCATCGCGCGGCGCTGGAAATCCTAGGGGTAACCCCACATCATAGGCGTTCGTTCAAGCCGGTCCACAATATGTTGTGACAAGCATATTTCGTAACCCACTGATTCAAAAAAGAAATTGACGGCGAATCGGTCCTGACTCATCTTGGGTCCAATAAATGACGGCCCAAAACGGCCATCGGGACAGAGGCAGACATGACGACCGAGACGCGCAAAAAGGCGGGTACGCTTCCGCTGGACACCATTCTTGATGGCGATTGCATCGAACGGATGCTGAGCCTGCCCGAATCGTCTGTCGATCTGATTTTTGCCGACCCACCATACAACCTTCAGCTAAAGGGAGAGTTGCATCGTCCCGACAACTCGAAGGTCGATGCGGTGGATGATGCCTGGGACCAGTTCGGATCGTTCGGGCATTATGACAAGTTCACCCGCGAGTGGCTGGCGGCGGCACGTCGGCTGTTGAAACCCGATGGGGCGATCTGGGTGATCGGGTCGTATCATAACGTTTTTCGCATGGGCGCCGAATTGCAGAACCAGGGGTTCTGGATCCTGAACGACGTCGTGTGGCGCAAGTCCAACCCGATGCCGAATTTCCGCGGCAAGCGGCTGACCAATGCCCACGAGACGCTGATCTGGGCGTCGAAGGAAGAAGCGTCGAAATACACCTTCAATTACGAGGCCTTGAAGGCGCTGAACGAGGGCATCCAGATGCGCTCGGACTGGGTTCTTCCGATCTGCACGGGCCACGAGCGGCTGAAGGACGACAAGGGCGACAAGGCCCATCCTACTCAGAAACCCGAGGCTCTGCTGCATCGTGTACTGCTCGGCACGACCAACCCGGGCGACGTGGTCCTGGATCCGTTCTTCGGCACGGGCACCACGGGGGCGGTCGCCAAGATGCTTGGCCGCCACTTCATTGGAATCGAACGGGAAGACAGCTATCGCAAGGTTGCCGAACGGCGGCTGGCAAACGTCCGCAGGTTCGATAAATCGGCGCTTGAAGTCACCACATCGAAGCGCGCCGAACCCCGCGTACCCTTTGGCCAGCTGGTCGAGCGCGGTATGTTGCGCCCGGGTGAAACACTGGTCAGTCCGCGCGGCAAGGCCGCGAAGGTGCGGGCCGACGGGACATTGATTTCTAAGGATATAAAGGGGTCTATCCACCAGGTCGGTGCGGCGCTTGAAGGTGCGCCGAGTTGTAACGGCTGGACCTATTGGCATTTCCGCCAGGAAGGCAAAAACGTCCCAATCGACGTGCTCCGCCAGCAGATCCGGGCCGAGATGAACTGAATTCTTTTTGAGCTTACCGCCGGTGCCTGTGGCCGCCCACAGCACTGCACCTGACCCCGCCTTCGTGGCGGGGTTCTTTTTTTTGGGCGAGGGGTTTCACCCCTCGCGCTCCCCGAGGATATTTGTCGACCGATGATAGCCGGGGCGTTCGCAGAGGTGATGCGACGTCACCGTGAGACGGCGGTGGGCCTTCAATGATTGAGGATTTGGGGATGAATCCCCTTGTCAGCGCCGGGCCAGCAATGCGGATGCAAAGTGTCCGGAAAGTATATGGCAACCCAGTGTCCGATCACCGGAGAGAACCCAGTGAAAAACGTTGTTCGTGACCAAAACGTCAATGGGTGAAAATTGGTTCAGACCCGGACGAAAGAGTCGGCGTGCTCGCGGGGTTTGAACGGATCCAGCGTCACGCCCCGATCCCAAAGTTCCGCCGCGCCCGGCAGGACCCAAGCGTGCCGGCCAAGTCTTGCTACGCCTTCCCTGGAGATGATCTTCGTTAACCGCGAAGCGCGGCGGGCGACGGCGCGGGCCGCATCCTCGGGCACGCCCTCGGAAACCATGCGCGGGACCGTCGCGTGAAAAAGGCAAGAGCCGTGCAGAATGTTATCAAGGCTTTGACCGATATCGAGCCGGACGAGAGTCCAGCCCTGCGCGGCTTCGCGCCAGGTCGCACCGTCACATTTCCCGGGGTTCAGGGAATGGCGGCGCGGCCGAAACCCCATGCCATCCTTGGTGAAATGGAGCGCGTAGTGTGCCGTGCCCGATGTCCTGCCGTTCGGCCAGACACGGGCCAGGTCGCGGGCGATATCATCGGGGGAGGTGATTTGGCGCAGCGGTTTTTCGAAGGCCGAGGCAAGCTCGTAGATGTCGATTTCTAGATCGGCGAAGAGGGCGTCGAGGAACGACAGATGATCTTCCCAGGTGGCGTACCAGTCGGTCTGGGGCATCTAGCGCAGGTACCCGACAGCGAAGGTCGGCGTGATCTGAAAGCTCGAGACATACTCTTCAAGCGCCTGCTGATCGGGCTGCCGTTCGGTTCGCGTCTCTTCCTTGGCAAGGCCGCCGGTGACGAAGAGCGAGTCGAGATCCTCGCCCAGCGCGCCCTTGATGTCGGTGCCGATCCCGTCGCCGATGCAGAGAATGCGGCTGTCCGGGATACCTGACGCGATGTCGCCGAGGCGTTGACGGGCGAGGTTGTAGACCGGCGGGTGCGGTTTGCCAAAGTAGAGGCTTTCGCCGCCCATCTCGGTATAGAGTTCGGCAAGTGCGCCGGCGCACCATTCGCGGCTCTCGCCCCGGTCGACGATGATGTCGGGGTTGGCGCAGAGGAGTTTCAGGCCCTTTTGCTTGGCATAGAGGAACTCGGGCCGGTTAACGTCCGGGTCGGCATGGGGGTCGAAAGGGCCAAGGCAGGCGATGCCGGTGGCCTCTTCCAAGGCGACGCGTTCGATGGGGGCGGGGTCTTCGACGATGGCCGGCGGGTCGAAGAATGTCAGGTCGAAATCCTGACCCATGAACCAGACCTTGTTGCCGACGATGCCGCGGAACATGGCGATGCGGGCTGAATCGCCCGAGGTGGCGATCGTATCCCAGCAGTCGGTCGGCACCTTGAACCCATCGAGCTGGCGGGCGACGTCGGCGCGGGGCCGGGGGGCGTTGGTCAAAAGGACGACCTTGCCGCCCCCCGCGCGAAAGGCCTGTAGCGCTGAGACGGCTTTGGGCAGGGCGGTGATGCCATCGTGCAGGCAGCCCCAGAGGTCGCAGAACACGGCGTCATAACGGTCGGAAATGTCGGCGAGCGACTCGATGATCTGGGTCACGGGATATCCTGGGATGGTCTGTCCTGTTTAGCGGTTATAGGCACGGATCACTGGGGGACGAAAGCAAAAGGGCACCCGAATGGGTGCCCATGGAAGGGTTCGATCCTGCGCGGCTTAGACCTTGAGCGCGGGGATGATCTGTTTCTTGCGGCTGACGATGCCGGGCAGGCTGACCAGGTCGCCGTCTACGGTAGCGCCAAAGCTTTTCTCGGCCACGGTTTTCACTAGCTCGTTCGGCACGAAGAGGATCGATTCTTCGCTGAGGATGTCGACAAGGAACAAGAGCACCTGGTCGACGCCGTCTTCTTCCGCGACCGTTGCCATGTCTTCCATCAGGCCGGCCTTGCGGGCAAGCACGGTCGAAGGCGAGGTGGTTTCCAGGACCGAAACGCGGAACTTTGTACCGTCGACCTCGTACTGCTTGCTATCCATGCGCAGGAGTTCAGAGTCCGAGTAGGACGAAACGTCGGATTTCGCGGCGAACATTTCGGCGGCGTAGTCCGGGATCGAGATGCCAAGCTCGGCGGCCAGTTTCTCGGCCAGCGCGCGGTCGACGTCGGTGGTGGTCGGCGAGCGGAATTCAAGCGTGTCGGACAGGATGCATGACAGCATCACGGCCTTGATATCGTCTGGCATCTTGTCGGCGTCGTCACCCATCAGGTCGTGCATGATCGTGGCGGTGCAGGCAACGGGCCGCACGGTGATGTTGATCGGACCTTTTGTTTTCAGCCCGCCCTGGAGCATGTGGTGGTCGATGATCTCGGTCACGTTGGCGTCGTTGATGCTTGCGGGCAGTTCGGCGACGTTGTTGGTGTCGACGACGACGCAGGTATCGGCAGCGGTGACGTCTTCGAGGAACTCAGGCTTGTCGATGCCCCAGCGGGACAGGACAAAAAGCGCCTCGGAGTTGGGCTCACCCAACAAGCGCGGTTCGGCGGCGATGTTGCGGCATTCGTTCAGGTACCAGGCCCAGATCACGGGCGAACCGGTGGCGTCGGTGTCGGGGGATTTGTGTCCAAAGACTTTCACGGTCATGGGGGGTCACTCGCTTTTCGTATTCGGCGCCCTCATAGCGATTCGGCTGTGTCTTGTCACCCGGTCGCGGCCAGCCCTATGGTCGCATAGGGCAAGAGGGCGAAGAGCGTTGCGGGAGACCGAGCTTTATGAACCGATCAAGGTGTATCTTGAAGGGCAGGGGTACGAGGTCAAGGCCGAGGTGGCCTCGGCCGACGTGGTAGGCTGCCGGGGCACCGAAGAGCCGGTGATTGTCGAGTTGAAGACGTCGTTTTCGCTCGCTCTGGTGCATCAGGCGGTGGCGCGGCAGGCGGTGTCGGACGTGGTTTACATGGCGGCACCGCGCGGCAAGGGGCGGCCGTTTCTCTCGTCGCTCAAGTCGATGGTTACGCTGGCGCGGCGGCTTGGGGTCGGACTGATCACGGTCAGGATGAAGGACGGGCACGTCGAGGTGCATTGCGACCCGGCACCCTATCGGCCGAGGAAGTCGAAGGTGAAGGTGGCGCGACTTTTGCGCGAGTTTGCCAAACGGCAGGGTGATCCGAACGTCGGCGGCACGCGCGGCGGGATCGTGACCGCATATCGGCAGGACGCGCTGCTTTGTGCAGAGTTCCTGGCGGGGGCAGGGCCGAGCAAGGGAGCTGTTGTCGCGAAGGAGACCGGGGTAGGCCGGGCCACGCGGATGATGGCGGATAATCACTACGGCTGGTTCGAGCGGGTGGAGGTGGGGATTTATGCCGTAACCGACAAGGGCCGCGCGGCGGCGGAGGCCGGCTGATGGAGTGGCGCGAGGAGGGGATCGTTCTGGCCCGGCGCAAGCACGGGGAAAGCGCGGCGATCATCGAGGTCTTTACCGAGGGGCACGGTCGGCACGCGGGGATCGTGCGCGGCGGGGCCGGGCGGCGGATGGGTCCGGTTCTTGAGCCGGGCAACCAGGTCGACGTGACCTGGCGGGCGCGGCTGGAGGATCACCTGGGGGTGTTTACGGTCGAGCCGGTGCAATCGCGCGCCGCGCTTGTGATGACCGACCGCAAGGCGCTTGCCGGGCTGAACGCGGTCGTGGGGTTGTTGAGTTTCGCCCTGCCAGAGAGGGAAGCACATCCGAACCTTTATCGCCGGACACTGGCGGTGTTCGAGATGATGGAGGCGGGGCCGTACTGGCCCCTGGCCTATCTCAGGTGGGAGGTGTCGCTGTTGGAGGATCTTGGGTTCGGGCTGGACCTGGGGCGCTGCGCGGTAACGGGAGCAAGCGAAGGGCTGGCCTATGTTTCGCCCAAGAGCGGGCGGGCGGTGTCGGAAACCGGGGCAGGTGCGTACAAGGATCGGCTGTTGCCCTTGTCACCCGCCTTGGTGGGGCGTGGCGAGGGGTCGATCGACGACATCCGGGATGGGCTGCGCGTGACCGGGCATTTCCTGAAAAGCTGGCTGGTTCCGTCATTGGGCGACCGGTCCTTGCCGGAGGCGCGGGG
>JBNKHH010000076.1:0-37278 GCA_050290245.1 Silicimonas sp. | reverse complement strand
GTCGGTCTTGCCCGCCAGGCGCAACCGTTTCTAGGCCAATAGCCCGGCCCGACGTTCGCGCAGATGCCGCAGGATGAGCGATGCGAGGAACATCGCGGTCAGGACCAACACGATCGTCGGTGCGGGACTGGCATCGAGCCGGAACGCGGCATAGACGCCCACAAATCCCGCGATCAGCGCCACGACGACCGCGGCCACCAGCATCGCCGCGAAGCGCCGCGTTAGCAGAAAGGCGATGGCGCCCGGCGCGATCAGATAGGCCACCGACAGGATGATCCCCACCGAGGAGAGCATCGCCACAATCGTCGCCGACAGGATTGCCAGCAGCCCGTAATGCAGCCAGCCTATTCGAAGCCCGATCATCCGCGCCTGCACGGGATCGAAGCTGTGGGCGAGGAAATCGCGCCATTTCATGCCAAGGATTAACGCCACGGCACCAGAGATCAGTCCGGCGGTCCACAGATCCTGAGTCCCCACGCCCAGCATGTTGCCGAACAGGATGTGATCGAGATGCAGCGCGCTCTCGATCTGGGTGTAAATTACAATCCCCAGACCGAACATGCCCGAAAACACCACGCCCATCACCGTGTCCTGCTTGATCCGCGAATTGTCCTTGATGAAGCCCGTCCCGACCGCGCAGACAAGCCCGGCGAGAAACGCGCCGATGATCAGCGGAATCCCGGCGAGATAGGCGAGAACAACGCCCGGCAGAACAGCGTGACTTGTGGCGTCCCCCATCAGCGACCAGCCTTTGAGCACCAGAAACGTGCTCAGCATCGCCGCGGCCGGGGCGACCAGCGCCACGATCAGAAATGCGTTTTGCATGAACGGAAACTGGAAAGGCAACAACAGATCGTCCATCACACGATCTCCGTCAGGGCGCCGCGGGCGCGGGCGCGTGCAGCGAGCATCCCATGCTTGGGCGCAAAAACGAGGGCCGCCAAGAACAGCGCCGTTTGCAGGCAGACGATCACGCCGCCCGTCGCCCCGTCGAGAAAATAGCTCAGATAGGCGCCGACAGCGGAGGTCATCGCACCGATCGCCACCGACAGTGCCAGGAGCCTGGGGAAACGGTCGGTGAGCAGATAGGCGGTCGCCCCTGGCGTTACCACCAGAGCGATAACGAGGAACGCGCCCACCGTCTGCATCGCCGCCACTGTCGAGGCCGAGAGCAATGTGAAGAACACCAGTTGCAGCATCGTCACGTTCAGCCCGATCGAACGCGCATGCGCCTCGTCGAAGAACATCGCCATCAGGTCACGCCATTTCGCCAGCAGCACCGCCAGTGAGACGCCCCCGATGAGCACCAGCTGCACAGTATCGCCGGGCGAGATCGCGAGGATATTGCCCATGATGATGGTCTGGATCGAGACCGCCATCGGGTTCAGCGAGACCATGAACAGACCCAGGCCGAAGAATGCGGTGAAGATCAGCCCGATCACCACGTCCTCCTTCAGGCCCGAGCGCTGGCGCAAGAACAGCATCGCCAGCGCCGCGAGCCCCCCCGAGAGAAACGCACCAATGGCGAAGGGTAGGCCCAGCATGTAAGCCCCCGCGACACCGGGCACGACGGAATGTGAGAGCGCATCCCCGATTAGCGACCAGCCCTTGAGCATCAGATAGGCCGAGAGGAAGGCGCAAACCGCACCCACCAGGGCCGAGACCCAGATCGCATTGGTCATGTAACCGTATTGGAAGGGTTCGAGCCAAATCATGACCGCCCCTTCAACGTGTGCGCACGATCATCGTAGATAACCAGCGGGCGCTCATCATCCGAGAAGACCTCGAGCTTGCGCGGGTCGGCGTCGTCATGCAGGCGCTCACCTTCGAGCATGAAGTGGCGCAGCACACCGCCAAAGGCCTCGCGCAGGTTCTCGGAGGTGAAGACCTCTGCCGTCGGCCCGAAGGCCAGTACGGTGCCCTTGACCAGCACGACCCGGTCGCAGAATTCGGGCACCGAGCCAAGGTTGTGGGTGGCCACCAGCATGACCCGGCCTTCGGTTCGCAAATCCCGCAGGAGGGCGATGATCTGCTCCTCGGTCTTTACATCGACGCCAGTAAACGGCTCGTCGAGCAGGATTACCTGCGCGTCCTGCGCCAGTGCGCGCGCAAGGAAGACGCGCTTCTTCTGTCCGCCGGATAGCTCGCCGATCTGGCGAGTGCGAAATTCGGTCATGTTGACTCGCGCCAGCGCTGCGGAGACCGCCTCATGATCGGCGGGGCGCGGGCGGCGGAAAAAGCCCATATGGCCGTAGCGGCCCATCATCACGACATCCTCGACAAGCACAGGGAAGGTCCAATCGACTTCCTCGGCTTGGGGAACATAGGCCACCGATTGATCCTTTATCACGTCACGCACCGGGCGACCGAGAATCTCGATCTTGCCTGCCGAGACCGGTACGAAGCCCATCAGCGCCTTGAAGAGCGTGGACTTCCCAGCCCCGTTCACGCCGACAAGCGCAGTGATCGTGCCGTGCGGGACAGCGAAGCTGGCATCGCGCAACGCTGTGTGACCGTTGCGATAGGTAACCGTGAGGCCGGTCGCGCGGATGCCGTCTTCGATCATTCCTGCAAACCTTTCACGATCGTCTCGGAGGTGACGCGCAACAGATCGAGATAGCTTGGCACCGGCCCGTCAGGCTCTGAGATGCTGTCGACATAAAGGACGCCGCCATATTTCGCGCCGGTTTCGCGCGCAACCTGCCTGGCGGGCTTTTCCGAGACCGTGCTCTCAGAAAACACCACCGGGATATCGTATTCGCGCACCGTATCGATGACTTTGCGCACCTGCTGCGGCGTGCCTTGCGCATCGGCATTGATCGGCCAGAGATAAGCCTCCTTCAGGCCGAAATCGCGTGCGAGATAGGAAAACGCTCCTTCCGATGTCACCAGCCAACGTCGGTCCTTCGGCAGCGCGCGCGCCGCTTCGCGCAGGGGGCCGATCACTGCCGCCATCTGCGCTTTGTAGGCCTCGGCATTGGCCGCGTAGTTGGCGGCGTTATCTGGATCGGCCGCGCTCAGCGCGTCGCGGATATTGTCGATATAGATTTCCGCCGATGAGAGCGCCATCCAGGCATGAGGATTGGGCTTGCCTTCATACTCGCCGCCCGAGATCGAGATCGGCTCGACCCCCTCTGAGACCGTCGCGGCCGGCACGTCGCGCAGGTTTGAGACGAACTGCTCGAACCAGCGTTCGAGATTTAGCCCGTTCCACAGGATCAAATCCGCATCCTGCACTTTCACGATATCCCGCGGTGTGGGCTGATACCCATGGATCTCAGCGCCGGGCTTGGTAATCGATACCACCTCTGCCGCATCGCCGGCAACGTTCTGCGCCATATCCGCGATTACTGTGAAAGTGGTGGCAACCTTGAGTTTGTCGGCGGCCAATGCAGGCCCGGCAAGAGCCAGCACTGCCGCGATGCCAAGAAGACCTCTTCTGCCAATCATCCGCGCGCTCCGTTTCGAGTGTTCGCCGTGTCTCTATCTGGGAATGGTTTGCAACTGTCAAGGTAAATGCAAATCATTTGCAACTAGAGCTTGCCAAAAAGCTCGGTCTTGCGCGAAAAGTAGACGATGACACAGATCGACCGCCGAACCGAGAAGCTGACCTCTGCACTTCGCCGTGCTGGCGTGCGCATAACTCGCCAGCGTGCGGCGCTTCTGTCGGTTTTGGCCGAGGCCGAGGATCATCCCGAAGCGGTCGAGCTGCAGCGCCGCGCCGAAACAGCGGTGCCTGGCATCTCGCTGTCGACCGTCTATCGGACGCTGACCGAGTTGGAAAACCAGGGCGTCATCCTGCGCCACCAGTTCGAGGGGACGCCCGCGCGGTTCGAGCACAGCGAGGCCCGCCACCACGATCACATGATCGACGTGGAAACCGGCGACGTGGTGGAGTTCGCCAATGAGCGGATCGAGGTGCTGCAAGCAGAGATTGCCGATGCCATGGGTTACGAGATCGTCCATCACCGGCTTGAGCTCTACGTACGCAAAAAGGCGGCGCGGTAGGCTCCAGAGCGGCGGTGCGACGAAGCGACATCAATAGGTTGACTGCAGGGTTTGTGCCAACGGCCCTCTCGGCGAGTGTCGGTGTGCTCTTGCGATCGGGCCAGTGATCGGGCTGCCAAAAGCGAGACCTGATGAATGCCTTCGTGCCATGCATGAAGATCTCCTCGACATCGACAACCAAGGTCAGGAGCGACTGCCTGCCGTAGAACGACACACGCTCGTTGACTGGACGGTCTTGTCAGACAAACTTGGCTTGAAACGGGGCAGGGCGGTTTTGTAACGTCCAGCCCCCGACCAAACGTGCGCCGTTTCGCTGCTTGGAAACGAACCGAGCCATCACACTCGCAGAGTGGCACGGTCTCTGCGTCGGACAAATGTCGGTCATCCTGCCCTTGCCGCGACTGGTCCGCATGCGCCGGACAG
This sequence comes from Silicimonas sp., assembly GCA_050290245.1. GTDB lineage: Bacteria > Pseudomonadota > Alphaproteobacteria > Rhodobacterales > Rhodobacteraceae > JBNKHH01. Next base: position 32,847 of record JBNKHH010000076.1, on the reverse strand, counting down.
CACCTTCGCCCTCGGTCAATTTGCCATACCCGGCATGTCCTGCAAAAAACGCTGGAACTGGAACCCGAACACGATCAACGTGACAGTCCCGTTCCAACAGTAGAAGACCGCGGGCTTGCATCGCGAAATCGGAGATGGACCACCCAAGGCCTATGTTAGGGTTTTGCCGGAAATCGCCAGATACTGTGCCACGCTGGCTCTTGTCACCGCTTCAGACCCATATCGCCCAAGATCGCTGGTGCCAGGGTGCGATATGCGAAACGCCACCGGCCATTTTCCTTTATGAATTCATCGAAATACGTGCCGGCCACGGACACGACCGGTGCGCCATCTTCACCTTCGCGAACGACAAGATAGTATGACGTTGCTTTGATACCCTCTTCTGTTTCGTCGATCAGGAGATTGGTGACGTGATGGCGTCGGCGGGGTCGGGCGGGCACCAGTTCACGCAAGAGCCGCGCGATTTCGGTCGGGCCTGTCGCGCTGCCATAGTTCGCTTTCCAGACGCCAGTGTCTGCGAAGAGCGATGCAAGGTCCTCAAGACGCCCTTCGTCGAGCGCGTAGCAATAGTTGTAAATCACGCGTTGGATTTCTGCCCGGTCGTCGTCGGTCAACATGACGCATTCCCGAAGTCTGTGTTCTGCCGGTCAAGTTTTTCGGCGGGGGACGAAACGCGGCGTAGCCGGAAAGTTCCCGTGCCCGAGGCGAGAACGTTTCCCTCTTCGTCAAGAACCTCGCCTCGGCAGGTCATGATTCGCGTGCCGCCGCCGACACGACGTCCGATTGCTTGCACAATGCCGTTTCTGCCAGGCGCGACGAAGTTGGTCGACAGTGACAGCGTGGCCGCGAAGCGCGGTGGCTGGTCGGCCGGCGCCCAGCATGAGGCGCGGGCACAGCAGATGTCGAGCAAGGTCATGAGAATTCCACCATGCAAAACGCCCGACCGGTTCAGCATCGAGGGTCGGATCCGGGCTTGCAGCGCGCAATAGCCGTCCCGCCAGTCGGTCAGTTCAAATCCGAGCGTCGATGCGAAATCCGGTTCATTCCGGGGGGAGTGGATGCCTTCCACCCAGACACTTCGATTGTTCATGATTTTCCCTTTTCTCGGTCCGTTGCCCAAGGCGGTGTACCGCGCGCGAGGAATGCGGCGATGCCCTGTTGCGCTTCCGCGGTCTGCCGAAATTTGGCGATGCTTTCCGCCGCCGCCGCCCGCTGGTCTTCAGTGAACGGAAGCGCCGCGCCTTCGAGGAGCAAACGTTTGCTTGTGGCAAGTGCGCCGGGCGCGCTGAGGCGCAAGGCGCGGATATCTTCACGCACTGCGGTGGCAAGATTCGAAAGCGGCACCACACGGTCGGCCAAGCCCATATCGATGGCTTCACCTGTTTCGATTGCGCGGCTCCGCAACAACAAGCGCCGCGCCGCCGAGGGCCCGATCCTGTCTATCAGGTAGGGGGCGAGCAAAACGGGCACGAGTCCCAACTTCATCTCGCCGGCGCTGATGCGGGCGTTTTCAGCCAGAACGACGTAGTCGCAGGCGCAGAGGATCGCCAGCCCACCCCCCGCGACATGGCCCTGCGCGGCGGCAAAAACCAGTTTGGGCAAGCTGCGTATCTCCGCCAGAAGATCGACCATGCAGCGCGCCGAGGCCGCAATGTCGTTGTTTGCGGCGCCGTGCATATCTCGCAGATGGGCGACATCCACACCGGTCGAAAAGGCGGGGCCGGCTGCCTCTATCAGTACGAATCTGATCGTCTTGTCCGCTGCCGCATCTGCCAGCGCTGTGCGACAGCGGTGAAGGAGATCGTCGTTGAGCGCATTGCGTTTCTGTGGTCGGTTGAGGGTCAGCACGCAGGTGTCGCCTGATTTCGTAGCGATCAGCAGGTCGGCCTCGGTCATCCTGCGAACTCAGGTTCGGGGTATCCCCTGGCGCCCACGTCGAGCGCAAAGAGGTTGCCGGCTAAAGGTTCGGTCTTGTGGCTGTCGGGGGAAAGGCGCTGGGTGGCAGAGGTGACAAAGAGCGTTTCAAGTCCTGGTCCGCCGAATGTGCAGCTTGACGGCTGGCTGACAGGAAGTTCGATTTCGCGATCCACGCTTCCATCAGGCTGATAGCGCACGATCCTTCCGCCGCCGAACATGGCATTCCAGAGGCAACCTTCCCTATCCACGCAAGAGCCATCCGGTCGGCCGGAGACACCCGAGGTGTCGTGAAAGACCCGTTCGCCGGAAATCGTGCCCGTCGCGACATCGTAGTCATAGGCAAGGATCACGTCGCGGTAAGTATCGGCGAAATACATCACCGAGCCGTCGGGCGACCAGGCCAGGCTGTTGGGCACAATCACGCCATCCCGCAACTTGCGCAGGCTAAGATCCGGATCAAGCGCGTACAGCGATCCCTCGGGGGTGCGGTTGGCATCGCTCATCGAACCCACGATGAAACGGCCCGCCGGGTCGCAGCGGCCGTCGTTCAGCCGATTGTCGGATAGGTTCGGCTCGGGATCGACGATGGGATTGAGCGTGTCGGTTTCGAAATCATAGAAGTTCAGCCCGTCCTGGAGTGCCAACACCAAACCGCCTTTTGCGCGAAGACAGATGCTGCCAACAATCGACGGAAGGCTTCGCGCTTCGATGCTCCGCTTTGCGGGGTCATAGCGGAATACCATCGGTCCGCGGCTATCGACCCAATACAGACGGGCCTCGCGCGCGCTCCAGACTGGGCTTTCGCCCAGTTTGTTTCCGACCTTAATAATCTGTTTGATTTCAGTAGTTTCGCGCACATCGATCCCTCTGGAAACCCTGTGTTGAATCTCAGTATGCAGATCTTTGTTGTTTGAGCAACACCAATATGTGTGAGCGTGGATTCGATGTCGCGCAATCCGACCAGCCTTCGCGTGGATTTTCCTTAGTATACCTGGGTTGAGTATATTTTTGTGTTTTTATAATAGGTTAAGAGTATTGTTCTGTCCCGGAGCGCCCGGGGAAAGCAACATTGTCCCGAAATACAGAGTCACAGGTCTGCGAAAGGACGGGTCGGTGTGTCGCTCAGCGGAAACAAAACAAGCGAAAAAAACCATTTGATTACGTGTTGTTTTTGCAATTAATGTCCCGGCATGTGCCGGCGCGGTGACCAGCGTCTGCCCCGCTGGTCGGGCAGACGAACCGCGTACGGCTGGTTCGATCAGTGCGATCCCCAGGAGGAAAGAAATGCCAGAAAAGAAATTGACCGGACGCATCGACGCGTCACGGATTACCTTGATGCAGACCCCCCAGATTGAATCTGGCATCGTTGACGCCTTCCTGGCGCTCGAAGACCCGGTTGGCGTGACGTCGGACGTCATGGACGCCTTGGGTCTGCCTGGCGGTGTTGTTGGCACTCATTACCTCCGACCGACCATCCCCGGACGCTGCGTTGCGGGGCCTGCATTGACGGTGCGCAACCTGCCGCAGCGGGGGGATTATGTCGAAAACGCCCGCAACGAAGTGAACAAGATGGCCGAGTTCGAGGCGCATAATCTTGCCAGTCCTGGCGATTTCCTGGTCATCCAGGGGGTTTCGAATGTCTCGAACATGGGAGGGATTTCGGCGCAGACCGGCAAGCGCCAGGGCGAAGTCGGTGCCATCGTCGATGGTGGTGTCCGGGACGTGTCGCATTCACGGGCGGTCGATTATCCGGTGTGGGCCAGCGAATTCACCGCAGTGACCGGAAAGTGGCGAATCGAGACCATGGAGATCAACGGTTCGGTGCAGATCGGAGGCGTGCGGGTCGATGCCGGGGACCTCGTCATCGCGGACGACACCAGCGTGTGTTTTGTCCCGCGCGCAATGATCCGAAAGGTTCTTGAAAAGTGCCAGGTGAAAGCCGATGCCGAAGCGCGCCGCTGCGCGGCAATCGACGAAGGCCGGGAGATCCGCGATTTCATCGGGGCCAGCGATGCAGGCTGAGGCGACGTCCATGCCCGAAGGGGCACAACCTTTCGAGGGCATCAAGGTCCTGGATCTGACACATGTCCTTGCCGGGCCATTCGCGGCCTATCAATTGGCGGTTCTGGGCGCGGATGTGATCAAGGTCGAACGTCGGGACGATCCCGATCAAGTTCGCGTCCAGGGCCCGGACCGGACCCTGAATGCCATGGCCATGGGTTCGATGTTTCTGGCGCAGGCCGCAAACAAGCGCAGCCTGTCGCTGAACCTGAAGGATCCGCGCGCACAGGAAATCCTGCGCCGGATGGTGCAGGACACGGATGTCGTCATAGAGAACTACCGCCCTGGAGCGATGGCCGGGCTCGGCCTGGACTACGAGACACTGCGCGAGCTCAATCCGCAACTGGTCTACTGCTCGGTGTCAGCTTTCGGCGGAGATGGGCCACGCGGTTCACAGACCGGATACGACAATATCATCCAGGCAAGTTCCGGTCTGATGGACATGACCGGGACGGAAGACACTGGACCGCTGAAGATCGGGGCGCCCGTCATCGACTACGGAACTGGCGCGATGTGCGCATTTGCCATCGCAAGCGCCCTGTTTCAGCGCGCCCGGACTGGCAAGGGCCAGCATATCGACTTGTCCATGCTGGACGCGGCATTGATGCTGATGGGGTCGCACATCACGAACCACAGCGTTTCGGGGGTCGGCCCCAAGCGGATCGGCAATGCCTACCCCTTTGCAAGTCTGGGATGCTTCGAAACGGCCGAGGGTATGCTGATGCTGGGGGCAACCAACATGCGGCAGTATCGCCGTCTTTGGGATTTGCTTGGAGAACCGGATCGGGTGCTGCCCGACATGGATACGCGAATCGATGCCTACGGATCAGAGCGCGCGGATCTGGAACGAATATTCCTGGAACGCACGGCCGATGAATGGGAGATCTATTTGCAGGAGCGGCACATCCCCGCGGCGCGCGTTCGATCCTTGTCGGAGGCGCTTGATGATCCGCAACTGGCCGAACGCGGACTGTTAAAGCGGTTTGCTACGACGGATCTGGGCACGTCTTACACCGTGCCTGTCGCTCCGTTCCGCTTTGCCCATGGCGGGCCGAGCGTTTCGTCCCCCGCGCCACGCATCGGGGAACACACGGCCTCCATCCTTGGCGATCTGGGACTGACCGACGAGGAAATAACCGCGCTCGCAGAGGAAGATGTCATATGACGGCCACCGGAACCGTCAAGGGAAAGGTCGCTATCCTGACACCGACCGATCCCTCGGAAACTGCGCGCGCGCTTGGTGAAGCCGGTTTCGAACCCGCGATCGCGCAGGACGGTGCCAGCCTGCGCGACGCTCTCGCCGGAGCGGTGGGTCTCGTGATCGGTTCAGGCTTCTACAAGCAGTTTTTCGACATCATTTCCAGCGCAGATGACCTGCGGTTCATCCAGCTTTCCGCAGCCGGCTATGAGGTTGTAGACGAGCTTGGGGCACCGGTTGGCGTTCAGGTTGCGCGCGCCGAAGGGATCTGGGGCAAGGCTGTGGCCGGTCATGCGCTGGCATTGACCCTATGTCTGCTCCGCCGTTTGTCGCGGTTGGGCGCGGCCCAGGCCGAAGGGCAATGGTGCCGCGCGCAAGTCGCCCCGGAACTGGCCTCGCTCAGCGACCGCAATGTGTTGGTTCTGGGGTATGGCGATATCGGCAGTGCGATCGCGTCGTACATGGAAGTATTGGGCGCGCGGGTCAGCGTGCTTGCCAGCCGCGCGCGCGCCGGAGGGCCGGCTGGCGGGATTCACGGGCTGGACCGGCTCGACGAGCTGTTGCCTAGGGCCGAGGTGCTGATCAGCGCTCTTCCGGCGATGGACGCAACGAATGGGCTGCTCGATCGGAAGCGCCTTGCGCGGCTTCCAGCGGACGCAATTCTGGTCAACGTCGGGCGCGGCGAAGTGCTCGATGAAATCGCCCTGGTCGATGCGTTGCACAAGGGCGCGCTTAGCGGCGCGGCGCTGGACGTCTTCCGGACCGAGCCTCTGCCCGCGGGCTCGCCGCTATGGTCGGCTCCCGATCTGCTTATCACCCCGCACGTCGCGCCGCTGGGCGACCGCCGCGCACTACGTATGCTCGCGCAAAGAGTTGTCGAAAACGCCCAGAGGGCGCTGGACGGCAAGGACATGGCGGGGCGTATCGATACAGGTTCCTAGAGGAGACGTCATGATCTACGACCACCGGACCTACACCGTCAAACATGGCCTGATGAAGGACTATCTTGAACGCTACGAACGGGTCGCGCTGCCGATTTCGCGGCGTCATCTCGGGCCGCTGGTCGGGTTCTGGATCACAGAGATCGGCCCGTTGAACCAGGTCATTCACATCTGGCAGTTCGATAGTCTGGCCGATCGGGAAACCCGACGTGCCCGTATGTATGCAGACCCGGAATGGCAGGCGTTTATGAAGAAGAATGAAGGCACGTTTTCCGCTCAAGAAGTCAAGGTGCTGCGTCCAGCGGACTTTCACGTCTCTCTGTGAAGCCGGTGAATAACGGTCCTGCCAATATAAGAATTCGTGGTCAGCGACGACGACCTGGTGCTCAGGTGCGTTTCGCGGGCGACGGATAACAGAGAGCCAGCGCTCCGAAAGAGGATCGGTCGCGCGGGTTAATTCAAACGAGGAGAAAAAACTGTGAAAATCTTGAAACGCGCTTCCTGCGCGATGGCTATTCTTTTGCTTGCGGGAACGGCTTCCGCCGAAACGGTGCGATTTATCGTACCCTATTCGGCAGGTGGCCCCACTGATTTGGTGGCCCGCATCATCGCGCCCGCGTTGGGCGAAGCGCTGGGACAGACGGTCGTTGTCGAAAACAAGCCGGGGGCCAGCGGCATGCTTGGTATCACGGCGGTCGCGCGCGCTGACCCGGATGGAACGACCATCGGGATGGCCACGCGCGGTACTGTGCTGACCGAGTTGATCCAACGCAAGACCGTCAGCTATGACATGCGCAAGGAGCTGCGCCCGATCGCAACGGTGGGTCAGCTGCCTTCGGTTCTCGTCGTCAATAACGATCTGGGCGTCAAATCGCTGGACGATCTGCGCAAACTGGCCAACGAGAGAACCTTGCACTACGCCTCTTCCGGGATGGGCAATTCACCTCATCTTGCCGGAGAGATTCTGAACCGCAAACTCGGAACAAACATGCAGCACGTTCCCTATGCGGGAGCGGCGCCTGCGCTGGTCGACGTGATCGCGGGCAATGCGGACATGATCGTGGCGGACATTCCCGCCGTCAGGTCACCCATCGAAGCCGGCAAGGTCACGGCAATCGCGACCTTGATGCCCAAGCGGGCGGCGATCCTGCCGGACGTGCCCACCGATGCCGAGCAAGGCTATCCCGACCTGTTCACCATGAGCTACTACGTGCTCGTGGCGCCAGCGGGCATGTCGGATGAAACCCTGGCCAAGTTCGAAACGGCCATGCTGCACGTGCTTGATGATGACGCCATGATAAAGAGGCTGGCCGACGCTGGGATATCGGGTCCGCTGAATTCGGCGGACTCCGGCGCGTTGATCGATAGCGAGTTCGACTACTGGGGCCCGTTCGTCGAAGAAATCGGTATCGTCCAGAAGTAAGGGCGACCTGACGGTTGCGCCTACGGATCCGGCGATCTCAAGGATTGAAAAAACAAAGGCCCGCGGCATTGCCGCGGGCCTTCTTGGTGAGTGTGCCCGAAGGTTATTGCTTGAAGTTCTCGATCCCGAAATCATCGATGAACGGAATCCATTTTGCGTATTCCTCGTCGAGGATACGAACGACATCCGCGCCGGTTCCAGGCCGACCGAGACCGTTATTGGTGAACTTTTCGGTCAGGTCCTCGGTCTCCAGCGCTTGGATTATCGCGGTTTCCAACCTTGCGCGGACATCTTCGGCCATGCCGGCAGGGCCAGCAATGAAGTAGTAACCGCCCGTGCCAAGTTCGGGGTAACCCTGTTCCGCGGCGGATTCAACGTCGGGCAGTGCGGCGGAACGCTCTGGCGCAAGCATCGCCACAGCCTTCACGGAGCCAGCCTTAACCGTTTCAACAACGGCCGCGATATCAGCGGCAAACATGTCGACGTTGCCAGCGATGACATCGACAACTGCCGGGGCTGCACCCGCATAGGGAACGTGCCCCATTTTGATGCCAAGTTGCTTGTTGATCATCTCACCGGCCAGATGCGGCGAGTTGCCAACGCCGGAGGAGGCGTAGTGGAGGCTTCTGTCCTTCGACAGCTGGATCAGGTCTTTTAGCGAATTGACTGGCAGGTCGTTGTTGACAACGAGAACCGAAGGTAGCTCACCCGCAAGCGCGACGAAAGTGAAGTCCTTGCGGAGGTCATAGGTTACGACATCAGCCTGGATCAGCTCGGTCAACACTTGGCCTTGCGTGCCGACCACCAGGGTCTGCCCGTCAGGTTCGGCTTGAGCAACCGAGGTCATGCCAATCATGCCGCTTGCTCCGGGACGGTTCTCGACGATGACGGTTTCGCCAAGGGTCTCGCTGATTGTCGGAGCAATGAGGCGCGCAACGAAATCGGTCGGACCTCCTGCACTGTAGGGTACGACTAGACGGATATCGGCCGCTGCAGCTGTGGCTGCGAGCGACAGGGCGATGGTCGCCGATAGCAGTTTCTTCGACATGGTAGGTGTCTCTCCGTTGGTGTGATTTTTGAAGCAGAAGCCGAGATGGCCTCGGTAGCAAGGTAACCACATCACGTGTTGCGTTGACAAGTTCAAATCTGAGGCCTACTGTGACGCAGATTTTATCCCGCATTGGCTTCGCATTAATATCTAGTAAAAACAGATAACTAGTATGATTTTTGGGTGTGAGGCTGCGGAATGGAGAAGATCGTGGGTTGCCTAAAACTTCGACAGACGACAACCAAGAGGGGTGAAAGACTCCTGCGAACGGTGCCAAGAGTTGAGCACGTTTTGGGGTTAAATACGGAAAAAACGCCCATAATGCCGGAGTTTCTTGGAGATCTCCGGATTATTTCGGCATCTCTGAGAGACAATGATGCTATGTCAACACAGAAAACAATACTCACTTCCGAGAAGATCCAACAGGAGAGGTAATGAACAAGAACATACTATTCTCACGCGAGTTCCTGGTCGGGATGCTATTCCTGTTCTTCGCGTTGTTCATCATTGTCCAGTCGTCGGCGTACCGCTACGGAACGCTTGAGAAGATGGGGCCTGCATTCTTTCCAACCATGCTTGGGGTAGGGCTTCTGATCGTGGCACTGCTTACCCTTGTTCGCGCCTTCAATACCGAGCACGAACCCGTAGAGATACGATCGCCGCGCGCTCTTCTAATGATCTTTCTGGCAGTCTTTGTTACCGGTTGGACCATCGGGCACCTTGGTGCGGTGCTGTCTCTCCCGATCCTCCTTGGCATCAGCATTCTTGCAGGACGCAGCCAGAGCTTCACCTGGGGCAGGCTGGTCTACTTCGCGGCGCTCGTCGGTGGAGCTCTGCTGTTGTTCGTGGTGGGCCTGGATTTGCCCATTCCGCTGTTTGGCACAGCCTTCAAATAGGGACGACAGATGGAACTGATTCAAAATCTTTCGCTCGGGTTCGCCGCGGCGACTTCGCTTACCAATATCTTCTATTGTTTTATCGGCGTGCTTGTGGGGACTGCCGTCGGGGTTCTGCCCGGCCTCGGGCCGCTTGCGACCATAGCGCTTCTGCTCCCCCTGACTTTTGGGCTCCCTCCCGAGACTGCGCTGATCATGCTGGCCGGTATCTATTACGGCTCGCAATACGGCGGTTCGACCACCGCCATCCTGGTCAACCTGCCAGGCGAAGCCTCATCCGTGGTGACCGCGCTCGAGGGCTACAAGATGGCTCTGAAAGGTGACGCCGGAAAAGCGCTGGCCACCGCGGCCATTGCATCCTGTTTTGCCGGCACCATCGCCACGGTGCTCTTGGCCACGGTTGCACCACCGCTCAGCGAGTTCGCCCTGAAATTCGGCCCCGCAGACTATTTTTCTCTAATGGTACTGGGACTAATCGGCTCAATCATTCTTGCGCATGGTTCACTGCTGCACGCCTTCGGCATGATCCTTATCGGGCTTTTCCTGGGGATCGTGGGTACCGATGTGACCTCGGGAGTCCAGCGTTTCACTTTCGGCAGCCTGAACCTCTTTGAAGGCATCGACTTCGTGATCGTCGCCATGGGTTTCTTTGGCATGGGAGACATCATCTGCAACCTCGAGACAGAACATACGCGCACACGGAACACGACGGCCATCGGATCGCTCATGCCCCGGATGGCGGATATCAAGAAGATGTTCATGCCGATGCTGCGGGGCTCGGCGCTGGGGTCCCTCCTTGGCATGCTGCCTGGCGGAGGCGCACTGCTATCGTCTTTCGCATCCTACTCGACTGAAAAGAAGATCTGCCGAGACAAGAACGCTTTCGGCAACGGGGCAATCGAAGGCGTTGCCGGGCCCGAGGCGGCAAACAATGCCGGCGCGCAGATGTCCTTCGTGCCGATGCTGACCCTTGGCTTGCCATCAAATCCGGTGATGGCTCTGATGATCGGTGCGCTGATTATTCAGGGCATTCAGCCAGGGCCCGGCATCATCCAGAATCAGCCCGTTTTGTTCTGGGGGCTCGTCGTGTCGATGTGGATCGGGAATATGATGCTGCTGGTTCTGAACCTTCCGCTGGTCGGGTTGTGGGTGCGCCTGATCATGATCCCCTACGCCATGCTCTATCCGGCGGTTCTTCTGTTCTGCGTCATCGGCGTGTTCTCGCTAAACAACTCTGCCTTTGACGTCTTCCTCATGTCCGGCTTCGGTGTGCTTGGGTACATCTTCCACCGGTTGGAGTGCGAACCTGCCCCCTTGCTGCTCGGGTTCATACTTGGGCCTATGATGGAAGAGTACCTGCGCCGCGCAATGCTCTTGTCGGATGGTCACTTGTCAGTCTTTGTCGAGCGGCCTATCAGCCTGACGCTGCTTGTGCTCGCCGGACTCGTTCTGTTGAGCATCGTTCTGCCCACAGTTCGCAAGACACGGGAAGAGGCCTTCGTCGAAGAGGACTGAGTGCGGCTGTTGCCGGGCCGTCGCGGGCTTACCTGCCTCACCTGCTCATCGAGAATCTATTGGGGTATTGTTCGAAATGCGGCCGGTCGTGAAATCCGACCGGCCGCGCCTCGCCATCCTGCTATGCTCAACTCTGCTCGGTTAGGGGCTGGCGAGAAAGCCAGCGCAACGACGCAAAGGATCTCTCAGACCATTTTGCGCAACGTCGTGTAGGAATTCACGTCACGCGCCGCCTGCATGGCGTCCGCAGCGGTCAGATGGGGCGATCGGTGAAAAAGCTGCTTGAACGACCGCATGGCAATGCGATCGACCCTGGAAAGCCGATGGGCCAACTCCAGCGCGGCAGATTCGTGACATCCGTCGTCGACTACCTCATTTGCAAGGCCAAGTTCGAAAGCGCGGTTTGCGGGAATCGGTTCACCCAGCGACAATGCGGCGAAAGCCTGCTTTGAGCCAAGGTGCCGCTGCACGCCGGCAAGCACGAGCGATGGCACGATGCCGTTTGGAAGCTCAGGGTAACTGAGGCTCGCGGATTCGGAGAGAACCAGGATGTCGCAGCTGAGCGCAAGGGCGGCGCCGCCGCCGTAGGCGAAGCCATGCACCGCTCCGATCACCGGTTTGGGCAATGTGGACAAGGCCTCGAGAGTCCGCGAGATCAGCAGCGATCGGGCCTCGATTTCGTCAAATCGGTCTGACCCCGCATTCTTGAATTCGGAAAGGTCACCGCCTGCGCAGAATGCGCTTCCGGCACCACACAGGACGACTGCACGGACATCGTCGTCGTCTGCGGTTTCCTGGAGTGCGCGACTGAGCGACTCGACAAGCGGGCTGTTCATCGCGTTGCGCTTTTCGGGACGGTTAAGCCGAAGCAGGCGCACGGCGCCGTCGGTTTCAACCGTCAACGGCGACAGTTCGGTGGGTTGGCGTGAATTGGCCTTGTCTTGCATTCCGATCTCCGAAGTTTGCGAAGCGATCAGATGCAGACTACGCCAATCGAAGGTGTATTGACAATGACAACACGCAGTCAGACCGAAGATTTGGCCGCGTCCCTAGTTCGACCGCTGCGCCTTGATAAGAGCGACGGCCACGGCCCTCAGGCGTTTGAGCGCTGCGTTGAAAGTCTCGAGCTCGCTCTCGGACAGACAGGCGAGGAACGCTTCGTCACGCTCGATTGCGGCCGCAATGACACGGTTGTAGATGCGTTCGCCTGCAGGGGTAAGGGACAGGTCGATCTGCTTGCCGCCTTTCGGAGACTTTTCCCTCAATACAAGCCCAGACTCGGTCAATCCTTTGATAATTCTACTCATTTGTCCGCGATCCAAACCGGCGTTTCTCGCCAGTTCATTCAGGGTCAGCGGAGAATCTATTGCCAAGAGCGCGATGGCGCGCCATTGCCCGATAGAAAGGCCAAACTCATTCTTGTAGCGCAATTGGGCGCTTTTCTGCATTAGGTTGGTGACCGTGTTCATGCGGTAGGAGAGCAGATCCTTGATCGTTTCATCTGGCATATTGAACGTGTTTCCATCTCGTGTGCGTTTACTTTTTTGGATCTTGTATCATGGGTCCAGGCGAAATGTTGCAATGGCAAGAATATTTCTCGATCTGTGATCCAGATTGCCATCATGCATTTATCTACTAAAAGTCAATGCCTTGCAAATAAAGAGCTTATAGGGCTTCTAACTGTGAGGCCATTATCCACTTGAAGTGCTCGGAATTTTGTGTGTTGTTAGTGTCAACATAAAGGCGGCTGCCCGGGCGGCGATCCGGATGCTGCCTGCCCCCTAAAACTGCAAAGGGCACGGCTTCGTGGCAAAAACATCTCTGGACAAGCTGTTCGCACCCGAGCGTCTGGCGATCGTCGGAGCATCGGACAACCCGGACCGGATAGCCGGCAAGCCTCAGCGATTCACGGTTGAGGCCGGGTTCCAGGGAGAGGTCTATCCTGTTAATCCTGGTCGGGCCGAAATTCAGGGAATGAATGCGTATCCGACTCTTGCCGAGGTTCCGGAAACCCCGGACGTTGCATTGATTTGCCTGTCGTCCAAGCATGTCAAATCCACGGTCGAAACCTGCGGCGAGATGGGGATTCCTGCCGCTGTAATTTTTGCTTCCGGATACGCGGAGACAGGCGAGGCTGGGGCGGTGCAACAGTCCGAGATTGCTGAAGTTGCACGCCAGAGCGGGGTCCGGCTTCTGGGACCGAACTGTCTTGGCGTCTTCAATACGCATAGCGGGTTCATCGGCAGTTTCGCCAGTACTTTCGAAGACGGTCCGATGTCACCGGGCCCTGTTGCTATTGTGAGCCAGAGCGGTGCCTACGGGGCCCACGTCAGCTATATGTGCAAGCAGCGCGGGATTGGCATCGGATATTGGGTGTCCACCGGCAACGAGATCGACGTCGATGTCGCAGATGCGATCGACTGGCTTGCTTCACGCGATGACGTGACGGTGATCATGGCCTATGCCGAGGGAATCCGGAACGGTGCGTCGCTGGTCGCAGCGCTGGCGAAGGCTCGTGACCATGGCAAGACCGTCGTGTTCAACAAGGCGGGCGTGTCCAGCGTCGGCAAGCAGGCAGCGGAGTCCCACACGGCGGCCATGGCAGGCGAAGACACTGTCGTGTCGGCGGTGTTCCGAGAGTTCGGGGTACTGCGGGTGCCGACCGCCGAAGCGCATGTCGATGTTGCCGCAGCGCTTTGCAGGGGCAGTTTGCCCTCCGGCCGCAAGGTCGGTCTGGTTAGCTTGTCCGGCGGATTCGGCATTCAGCTGTCAGACGCAGCGGAACGCTGGGGACTTGAGGTCGCGCCGATGCCGGAGGCGACGCGCGCCAAACTGGCGCCTCTCGCGCCGCTCGGGTCGATGCGGAATCCGTTCGATGTCACAGCCGCGGCGCTCAACGATCTGGAAGTCCTGCCGAAGACATTCGAGGCCATGTTCACCGAAGGTGGCCTGGACTGCGCCATCGGGCACTTCACCACGCTGCCGTGGTCGCCGTCGGTGGCGCCGCGTCTCAAATCAGCGTTGATCGATCTGCCCTCCCGGTTTCCCGAAAAACCCATCGCGCTGGTGATGATTGCCCCGGACGCGGAACGGCAGGAATATGAACGGGCCGGTTACCACGTCTATACAGACAGCGAATTCGCTGCTCGGGCCATGGCAGCCATGGCCAGTGCCGGAGAGGCCCGGTCAAGAATTGCCGACCAGGAAAGGCCGGTCACCGCCGACCCAGTCCCATTGCGAAAAGGGCTGACCGAACTCGAAGCCGGTGCCGTCCTCGAGGACTATGGGATCCGGTACCCTATGTCCCGGTTGGTGGAAACGCCGGAAGAGGCCGCGCAGGCGTGGTCGGAGCTTGGACCGAACGTCGCCATGAAGATCGTGTCGCCGGATATCCTGCACAAGAGCGACGTCGGCGGGGTTCGTTTGGGGGTTGATAGCGCGGAAGCCGCTGCCGCCGCCTATCGCGATATCGTGCAGGCAGTGAGTGCAGCCGTACCCGATGCGCAGCTTGCTGGCGTGATGGTCGTCTCGATGATCCCGAAAGGTGTCGAAGTAATCCTCGGCGCTAATATGGATCCTACCTTCGGCCCTGTCGTGCTTGTGGGCCATGGTGGCATTCTTGCCGAACTTATTGGCAAGACAAGCCTCCGCCGCGCGCCGCTATCAAGGCGCAATGCCGAGGCGCTCGTGACCGAGGCTGGGCTCGATCCGCTGCTCAACGGTCTGCGAGGCGCGCGCCCTGCGGATCGCGCCGCGCTGGTGGACATGATTGTCGCGCTGGGCGCCTTTGCCGCTGCCAATGCAGAACAACTGAGCTCGGTGGATATCAACCCCGTGGTCGTGCTGCCCAAGGGGAATGGTGCCTATGCACTCGACGCCGTCATTGAGACCAGGAATGTAGTTTCGAACAAAGAAGAAAAGGAAGTCAGCCGTGTCTGAGTCCAAGCTCGATGAGTTCGTTTTTCTCGTCAGGCGTGCGGGTCTACCTGTCGATCGAACAGAACTTGAGGCCCTCTTGCCAACCTATCTTGATCTGCAACAGCAGGTAGCACTTTTCGATGCCCATATCGAGCCGCACCTAGAACCTTCCACCGTCTTTCGGCACAGCGTCCCGGACACAAAATGACCGATTATTCCCGCCACTCCATTCTCGACCTCGGCAAGATGCTTCGCTCTGGCGAAGTGACGTCTGTGGAACTCACGACATCCGCGTTGGATCGCATCAGCGCCGTCGATCCGCTGATCCACGCCTTCATTACGATCACACCGGAACGCGCATTGGCCGATGCCGCACGCGCCGATGCCGAGCTTGATGCCGGACGCGATCGCGGCCCGATGCACGGTATCCCCTATGGCTGCAAGGACATTGTCGATACGGCCGGCATTCGGACCACCTGCCATTCTCGGCTTCTGGAAACGAATATCCCCGAAAACGATGCCTTCGTCATCGAAAGACTGACGACAGCGGGCGCCGTTCTTCTCGGAAAGCTGGCCACGAACGAATTCGCCTTTGCCGGCCCGGGACCCGATTTGCCCTTTCCGCTGGCGCTGAATCCATGGAACCGCAAGCACTATACAGGAGGGTCCTCCGCCGGGAGCGTCGCCGGTATCATGGCAGGCTATTTCCGGGCGGCCATTGGCAGCGATACCGGGGGGTCGATCCGCGGGCCTGCCGGCTGGGTCGGCACCGTCGGTCTGAAGCCAACCTACGGACTGGTGTCGCGCAGCGGCGTTTTCCCGTTGTCTTGGACACTCGACCATCTCGGTCCGCTGGCGCGCAACGTTGAGGATGCTGCCGTTTTCCTTCAGGTTCTTGCGGGCCACGACCCGGAAGACCCAGGCAGTGCACAAACGCAGCTTCCGGACTATGTTGCCGGCCTTGACGGCGGCGTTGAGGGGCTGCGCGTGGGGGTTCCGCGCAGTTGGTTCTCCAATGCGCCGGGCGCCGATCCCGACGTGATCGAGGGAATTGAACTGTCGCTTGCAGCCTTGCGGGATGCGGGCGCGGTTGTCGAGGATGTGGAACTGCCGGATTTCGCGTTGTTCGGCGCGGTCTGTCGGGTCCTCCTGACGGGCGAAGGCTATGCCGTGCACCGCCAGTGGGCGGCCGAGCGGCTTCGGGATTACGCGAAATGCAACCAGGAACGATTGCTGGTGGGGTGCACGATTTCCGGTGCTCAAATCACGGACGCGCTGCGGGTTCGCCGCAAACTGGTGGATCAGGTGAACGCGGTCTTTGCGGACTACGACGTCCTGGCGACAGGCACGGTCCTGCAAACCTCTCCGAACCTTGACGAGATCGTAAACCCGATGGGCAGCGCTTCGCCGATGCAGACGACACCCTGGAACGTGACCGGTCACCCGGCACTCAGTCTACCGGTAAAGCTGTCGAAGCAGGGCTTTCCCACGTCAATGCAAATTGTGGGACGCGCATTTGACGAGGCCACGGTGCTCAGGGTGGCTCGGGCTCTGGAATCCCGGCTGCCATGGAAGGACGTGGACTTGCCCGAAGTGGCGTAGCATGTGCAGCCTGTTCGCGCGCGGGTCGAAACGCGCGCGGGCATTGACCAAGAATGTGCTGCCGCGTGTGGAACGGCGCGGCTGGCATCGCGAAGATGAACTCAGACGTTCCGAACCGGCGACCGGGCCCCTCTGGCGAAAGCTGCGGCACTTTCGTGATGTCGGCGCCAAGAATTTCCTTTTGCCGCGAGGGAAACTTCGAACATGGTTGTAGACATCGCTGCCGGACGGAAGCAGGGCGGATCGCCTGTTTCGCATTTGTCTTATTTTAAATGGGCCTTCATTGTCACCGCCTTGGGCATCGCGCTTGGTGGCTGGCTCGGGTGGGAAAGCTCGCACACCGTTTCGGGTGCTCTGAAACTTTTGTTCATCTGCTTCGTTTTGGCCATCCTTGAAATCTCGCTCAGTTTCGACAACGCCATCGTGAACGCCAACAAGCTCAAGACCATGACGCCGAAATGGCAGCGCCGTTTCCTGACCTGGGGCATTCTGATCGCAGTATTCGGAATGCGCATCGTGTTTCCGCTTGCAATCGTGGTCATTGCCGCCGGCATCGGCCCATGGGACGCGCTTGTCCTGGCCTCGACCCGTCCGGCGGAATATGCGCAGATCATGCATGAAGCGCATCTGCCCATCGCGGCGTTCGGCGGTACGTTCTTGATGCTGGTGGGTCTTGGGTTCTTTTTCGACGGCGAGAAAGACATACACTGGCTGGGCATCATCGAAACCCCGGCATCGCGGCTCGCAGCGGTAAAGAGCGTCGAGGTCGTCATTGTTCTGCTGACCATTTTCGGATTTTCGAAGTTTCTGGAACCCGCCGAGTCCATCATCTTTTTTCAGGCGGCGATCTGGGGACTGCTGGTATTTCTGTTGGTCGATGTTCTTGGCTCTTTGCTGGACCACGCCGAACAGGCCAAGAAATCCGCCGCCGGAGGCGGTCTCGGTGCGTTTCTGTATCTGGAAGTGCTCGACGCGTCGTTTTCGTTCGATGGCGTCATCGGGGCATTTGCGATCAGTCAGAACCTCTTCGTCATCGCGATCGGTCTGGGAATTGGCGCAATGTATGTCCGCTCGATGACCATCATGCTGGTCGAGAAGGGAACGCTGGCCGAATATCGGTATCTCGAACATGGAGCCTTCTATGCTATTATCGCGCTGTCTCTGGTCATGTTTGCCCAGTCCCTGGTGCATGTGCCCGAGGTGCTGGCGGGAACCGGGGGCACACTTCTGATCGGGCTTGCCCTGTGGTCCTCGCTCAAATGGCGCCGGATCGAGCCGTCGGATTCCTGATCCCCGATGGGCGCGATAGCGTGACGCGCTGCGCCCCAAATACACCAAGAAGGAAGTTGCAGAGATGTCGGACGACTACTGTCAGGACCCCGCACCCGTGCGTCGACCGGACTTCGTCCCTCCGGATGGGGCTTGTGACAGCCACGCACATGTCTTCGGGCCGCGGGACCGGTTTCCAGCCCAACCCGACGCGGCCTATGAGGGCCCGAATGCGCCGGTGGAAACGTATCTGGCGGCGCTTGACCAGCTGGGGATTGCGCGCGGAGTGCTCGTACAGCCAACGATCTACGGGTTCGACAACAGCGCGTTGCTCGACGCGCTTCAAAGCGCCCCGGAACGGTTGCGCGGGGTCGGTCTTGCCGATGCCTCCGTGCCGCGTCGGGTGCTGAAAGACTACGCGGCATCCGGAATGAAAGGGTTGCGCTTTGCTGTCTTTCCAAAAGGCGCTGACAATCTTGGTGGCGTCAGCATCGACGAAATCGCGGCGATGGCCCCTGCGCTGCGCGACCTGGGGATGCACGCGCAGGTCTGGGCGGCACCGCCACTTCTGGTGCAGCGCCTGCCGGGTCTTCTCGAACTCGGGATTCCGGTCGTGATCGACCATATGGCCCGAATTGACACGGATGCCGGAGTGGGCAGCCCCGACATGCAAGCGCTTCTGGCATTGTTGCGCAAACATGAACATCTCTGGATCAAGCTCCTGCCCAATCGTGTCACGCAGAAGCCTAAGGAATTCAGCGACGTGCGGCCCTACTTCGACGCGTTTCTGGACGCGGCGCCGGATCGAGCGGTTTGGGGGTCGGACTGGCCATTTGTCCGGATGGGGTCGCGCACACCGGAGGCCGGAGACCTGTTGGACCTGTTCGCCGAATGGGCATCGGACGCCGGCCGGCGCCAGGCGCTGCTGGTAGACAACCCGGCGCGGCTTTATGGCTGGCCTTGATCCGGGGATATGCAGCGTGGTCAGACCCGTGGGCGAATGCAACATGACCGAACGGCATAGTCGGGGTATTCGCTTCGCGGTGATGCTCGATCTGCGTTTCCAGCGGGACAGGGACTTCCTGCAATAGGCTTGGTCCGGTCGGCATGCCACCGGCCAGGAAACCCGCCGCGGTGACCCGCCTCAAACTGTCCCGAAGCGACACAGTCTGCATGCCTTTCAATCCAGACGCCGGGGGTTACTCAGCAACGATGGCCCCGGCCTCAGTATCGGGTATGATGTCAACAAGAAGATGGTTCACGGCGACACCGCCGACGACAGCCTCTCCATTCGGGCCGGTGAACATGCCCGAAACCCACCCATGTATTCGTTGGGATAGCCTTCCTGCAGGGCCGTCGTGCACACCATCCGCTGAGGCACAAGCGCGACCGGAACAGCCGAGCCCCAGACCCATGGAGAGCTATCCGGCCCAATATTGTGCTCAGGCGTATGGCGACGACCAGAGCCGTGGCGATGTGCGGTAACCAGTGCCAGTAGCCCGTGCTGAGCATCAAGATCGTAAGCTCGCGCTCGACATGACCTGTATCTAAACGGTCGATCCTGGCCTCGGCGTTCAACAGACGGTCCTCACGGGCAACGAATTCGCGTTCACCCGTTATTCCGCGGACGAGGCGGCGGTTGGTCAGTGCGACCGAAACGCTGAGCGTTGGCGAAACGCTTTCAGGTCGGGTTCCACGGGCGGCGGCGGGTATGAAGCGGAAAGTTTAACCGCGAACCGAAGCAAGCCGAGGCGGGCGGGGCAGGGCGAAACCTCACTAGGTGTTGCGTCTTTTTTCGGTGGCGGCGCCGCACTCAAGATTGAACGCTTTTGCGATTTGCGCTTTGCTTGTTTCCAGTGAAATGCGGCCAGACTGACAGGGGAACATCATCGCCGATACCGATTTCAAGAGAAAGCTCACTATCCGGCACCTGCGAGTGATCCACGGTCTGGCCGAACTCAAGCTTGTGGCGCGCGTGGCCGCGGCGCTCAATGTCACACAGCCCGCAGTGTCAAAACAGATCGGCGAATTGGAGCAGATAGTGGGGACGCCGATCATCCGGCGCGAGCGAAACCGCCTTTACCTCACGCCGGTGGGAGAACGGCTGGCCGAACACGCCCGACAGGTTCTGAACCAGCTCGACCGCGCGTCCTTTGACATTCAGGCAATGGCCAGCGGCGTGTCCGGCGCGGTAACGATCGGCGTGGTAAGCTCGGTCGCGCCACTTGTGCTGCCCGGCGCGATCAGCCTGTTCAAACGCAGCGCCCCCCACGCGAGCCTGTCTGTCGTAGAAGGGCACTACGTGTCGTTCTATCCAATGCTGGAAGCAGGCCAGATCGACCTGTTGATCGCCCGGACCTGGCAGCCACAGGAACTGCCGGGGATCGAGCAGGCGGTTCTATTCAGCGAACCCATCGTGGTTGTGTCCGGGCGCGCGCATCCGCTTTCGAAGCGCGAGTCGTTGGATTGGGCGGAAGCGGTGCAGTGGCCATGGATACTTTCGCAGCCAGACTCAGTTGCGCGGCGCGCGTTTGACGCCTTTTTCGCCGAACGTGGGCTTTCCACTCCCACCAACACCGTCTCTTCGCTATCGTTGTCACTGAACCTCGAATTACTGCGCGAGATGTCCGTTTTCGGGCTCTTTCCCCAAGGCCTTGCCCAAGCCCATGCGGCGCGTGGAGATCTTGTCGTCTTGCCGCTCGACACCGGCGGTTTCCTTTCCGAGGTGCGCTGTTTCTGGAAGGCAGGTGCAATCGGGTCCAACAATACTTTCGCGCTCTTCATGGAATGCTTGAATCAGAATGTTGCACGCCAGGATGCCATTCCATTTGGTTAATGTATTAGGCTAATATTTCATTGTTCCTGTGATGGACCGGGAAGTATCCTTCACCCAAAGAAATGGGGGAGGCCAGCTGTCTGCATAAGCGGGCACGCTGGGCAACACGCGGAATGCAAAGCACAAATCTGACCCGCCTTTCGGCCCGTGATGTCCTGGCCGCATTTGCGCGCGGCGAGCTCAGTCCAAGCGCCTATCTCGAGGCCTGTCTCTCGCACATTTCCGGGGTGAACCCGCTGATCAACGCGCTGACCGCCTTTGACACCGAGCGCGCCGTGGCCGAGGCTGCACGTGCCAGCGCACGTTGGAAGGCGGGTACCCCCGTTGGCCCGCTGGACGGGCTGCCCATTGGCGTCAAGGATCTGCAGGACACAAAAGGGCTTTTGACAACGCACGGCAGCCCGCGCGCGCGGGGCAATGTTCCAAAGGGCGATTTTCCGATGGTGGCGCGGCTGCGCGCGGCGGGTGCCATCGTGCTGGCCAAGACCAACGTGCCCGAGCTGGGCGCGGGCGGTAATTCGCGTAATCCGGTCTGGGGTGCCACCGGCAACCCGTTCAATCCTGCGCTGATCGCCGGCGGCTCGTCCGGTGGCTCGGCGGCGGCGCTGGCCGCCGACATGCTGCCGCTGTGCACAGGCTCGGATACCGGTGGCTCTCTGCGCCTGCCGGCCGCGCTCTGCGGAATTGTCGGCTATCGACCCTCAGTCGACGTGGTCTCGCATCCGACCCGGCCACTCGGCTGGTCGAGTCTTTCTGTGCTTGGCCCTATGGCCCGCGAGATGGACGACCTGAAGTTGGTGCTGCGTGCCTGCGTCAGCTATGACGCCAACGATCCGCTCTCCCGCCCCCAGCCCGAAGACCGCTTCGCCGTCCTGCCCGAAAAACCCCTGCACAAGTTGCGCCTCGGCTGGTCCGAGGATTTCGGCGGCGCGCCCGTCGATCCAGATATCCGCGCCACCTTCCGCGCCCGTCTCGAGGCGATCGCACCCCATGTGGCCGAATGCCGCCCGCTCGATCTGAACCTGGGGGAGATGGACCGCGCCTTCGACATCCTGCGCGCCGAAAGCTTCCTGTTGGCCTATGACAGCCTGCTGCGCAGCAATCCCGAAGACTTCGGGGATACGATCCACGCCAATGTTGCCCTTGGCCGCACCTTTGCTTTGGCCGACCGCGCCTGGGCCCATGCCGAGCAGACCCGCATCTTGCGCACCTTCAACGCGCGTATCGCCGGGTTTGATGCGATCTTGCTGCCGACTGTTCCCGTCTCGCCGTTCCCTTGGACGCAATCTCACGCGACCCAAATCGAAGGTGTCGAGATGGATATCTATTATCGCTGGCTGGCGTTGACTTACCGCGGCTCGCTGATGGGCGGGCCGTCGATTACGCTGCCTTCGGGCCGCGATGGCGCGGGTATGCCATTCGGCCTTCAACTACTTGGTCCCCTGCGCGGCGACGAGGGGCTATTGGCCGTCGCCGACACTCTCGAAGCCTTCCTTTCCGGCGATGCACAAACGGCACGCCCGCGCCCCGATCTCACGCAGCTCAGGCCAGTTGACCCCGACCTGCGCTCGATCGTCACTCACCCGCCGATTGTCGATCCCGCCAACCGCAGCACCGTGCAGACAGCGGTATAGCGAGGCGCGGCCATGTGGATCATCCCCATCATCTTCGTGATCCTGCTGATCAGCGGCACGGCCTTTGCCTATCTGATGGGCGCGGTCTCGGTTCTGTCGTTCGTGGTGGTCGGCAAGGCGCAGTTCCTTTCGATCCTGCCGCAGCGCATTTTTGCGCAGCTTGATGTCTTCGCCTTCATGGCGATGCCGCTTTTCATCCTGACAGCCGAGATCATGACCCGCGCCGGCGTCACGCGCAGTCTGATCGACTTCTCTCTGTCCATCGTCGGACGGTTCAAGGGAGGGCTGGGGCATGTGAATATCCTTACCTCCGTCTTCTTCGCGGGCATTTCCGGCTCGGCCATCGCCGACAGCGCGTCGTTGTCGCGCACCTTCGTGCCCGAGATGGAAGACCGCGGGTACAGTCGCTATTACGCCGGCGCCATCACCGCGGCGTCGTCGATGATCGGGCCGATCATCCCGCCGTCGATCATCATGATCATTTATGGGGGCCTAACCGGCGCGTCGGTGGCGGCGCTCTTTGCCGCCGGCATCATCCCAGGCCTGCTGCTTGCGGTCGCGCTTATGGTGCTCAATGCGATCATCGCCCGTATGCGCAACCACCCCGGCGGCGCGTCGGACGATCTGCCGCGTTTCTGGCCAAGCCTCAAGCGCGCTGCGCCGGCCTTGCTCCTGCCGGTCGTGATCCTCGGTTCGCTGGTGCTGGGCCTCGCCACGCCCACCGAAGGCTCGGCGGTGGCTGTCCTTTTCGCGCTGATCGCCGGCCAGTTCTATACTGGCCTCAACCGCGAGATGATCATGGACGCGCTTGAGGCCACCGCCCGGATGACTGGCACGATCTTCATCATCCTGGCGGCCATCTCGGTGCTCGGCTTCCTTGCAGGCCAGATGGGCTGGAGCCAGGCCCTGGCCGACTGGGTCGAAAGCATCGGCCTTACGGGCACGCGCTATCTCTTTTTCCTGGTCGCCATCTTCCTGGTTGCAGGGATGTTCATGGACACCCCTGTCGCACTCACGCTGCTCATTCCGCTTTTTGCGCCGCAGGCGGCGGCCCAGGGGATCAACGAAATCCACCTGGGGATCGTGCTGTGTTTTAACCTTTGCGTGGGGCTGATCACGCCGCCCCTGGGCAAATGTCTGGTGGTTGTCTCGGCGCTCACCAACCTGAATTACTGGCGGCTGGCCTGGACCGCCCTGCCATTCGTTATCGTGCAGGTGTTGCTTTTGCTGGCGTTGGCCTACTGGCCCGAACTGAGCCTGACCTTGCCGCGCCTTGCCGGCTTTTCCGTCGATTGAACGACCAACTCATGGGAGGACTAAACATGAAACTTAGAACATTCGCTCTCGCGGTGCTTATGGCCTCGGCTACCGCGGCGACAGCCGAAGTCAAAATCGCGCTCGATTCGGCTCCGGATCTTGAAACCTCGGGGACATACAACTGGGTCCAGGCGTTCAACGCCAAGCTGGCAGAGGTCGGTCTTGAAACGCGTGAAATGCCGCGCGGATCGGTCGGCAACGAGGCCGAGAAATTCGACCAGGTTTCGACTGGCCTGCTCGAGGTGTCGCTGTCGGATGTGCGCTCGATCGCGCAGGTCGATCCCTTTGTCTACGGCCTCCGCCTGCCGTACATGTTCGACGATTCCGCGCATATGCAGCGGGCACTGAAAGAGGGCAATGTCTTCGAGCGCGTCAACGCGGCCGTTGCCGGGCAGGACGTGATGCTGGTTGGCATCGTGCCGATTGGCCCGTCGTCGGGCATCATCACCACCGACGCCGCGGTACGCAGCCCCGCCGACATGGCCAGCCTGCGGATGCGCGCCCTCGACGATGCGCAGATCGCGATGTACCAGGCCTGGGGATCGACCGGCACCATCGTGCCCTGGGGCGAAGTGCCCGCCGGTCTGCAAACCGGGGTCATCGACGGCTACCTCAACTCGCCCTTCGTGCCGGTCATGTTCGGCCAGACCGACTTCGTGAAAAACTTCTCGGATGCCCGCGTGATTATCCCGATCCGGGCCGTGATCTTCTCGAAAATGTGGTACGAGGGTCTTTCGGACGAAGAGCGCGCGGCAGTCGATGCCGGGGTCGAGGCCGGAAACGCCGCCACACAGGCCTGGCTTGATCGCGTGTCGGAATCGTCGCTCAGCGCGCTCGAGGCCGAGGGCGTCACCGTCCAGCGCCTGACCGATGAACAGCGAGGTGCCTTCCGCGAATTGTCCAAGCAGGTCTACAATTCCGGTCTGATGCCTGCCGAAGACGTCAAGGCCTGGACCGACCTGTCGGCCAAGACCCGCTGAGCTTTCGTTGGGGTGCCCGACGCGGGCGCCCCTTTCCTGCCGAGGGGCCACACCATGCGCCAACTTACAATTAACACCAGCAACGCATTGCACGGGTTGGCCCGCCGGGTTGCCGTCCTGGCCGTGGCGGGCATGTTCATCACCGTCATGATCCAGGTGGTGGCGCGCTATGTGTTTTCCTCACCCCCGATCTGGACCGAGGACGTTGCCCGCTACATGATGGTGTGGACCGGACTTTTGGGCGCGACGCTTTCCTTCAAGACACGTTCCGATGCGATCTTGATGCAAAGCGTTTTTCCGCCGCGCCCCGCGTTGCTGGGCCTTTTGGCCGAAACAATCCGCTCGGCAGCAGTCCTGGCCTTCATCCTGCCTGTGATCTGGTTTTGCTTCTTCGGGTTGCGCGGTGGGCTGGCCAAAGGCTACCTCGGCCGGCAGGCCGGGCTGACGATGGACACTCTGGGAATAGCGATGGTCTGGGTCGCCGTGATCGTTCCGATTGCGGCGATCATCATCGTGGTTCACCTGGCCGCGCAATGGGCCGGTGACGGGTCCGAGACGCCGTCCGACAATTCTGAACAGGTGAGTTAGGTCGGTTTTGGGCGCTCGACCCGGCAGCGGGCCGGAACGTCAGAGCGACAATCACCTGGCGACCTGAAAAACCCTTTGTCCAGGTGTTGTGGCAACGTGCCGGCCAGCATCTGAGCGTCAGTGCCGGGCGGGAATTCGATTTCCGACCGAATCGTCGCCTGTATCCTCGCCTAGGGACTGCCTGAGCAGATGAACCGCGTCCATGATGTCGGCCTCTATGGCCAATCCGAGGGCATCGGCGTCATTGCGTCTGATCGCTTCAAGGGCCATCTGGTGTTTGTCGACGATGTCGGATTTTTCGTCGATTTTGAAGACGCTGCGCATGAAGGGACCAAACTGCATCCAGACGCTTTCCAGAAGCGGCACCAAGACTTCGGATCTGCTTGATCGGTAGAGCGTGAAGTGAAATTGGTAGTTCTCCCGCATGTACGCGCCCGCGTCGCCGGTGTTGTAGCTTTCGTTCATGCGTCTGTCGCAGGCCTCCATTTCCGCGATGTCCTCTGGCGTCATGAAGGGCAGGGCGCGCATGGCGCAGACCGGTTCAAGCTGCTGGCGTGCCTGCATCAACTCTTCGAAACGATGCCGGGTCAGTTCCGGAACGCAGATGCGGCCGTTGCGCTGAACCTCCAGAGCACGTTCCCCGCTCAGGCGCGTGATCGCCCCGCGAACCGGCATCAGGCCCACGTCCATCGTTTTGCTGATCCCGCGCATGCTGACGTTCGTACCTGGAGCGATCTGCCCCGAAATAAGCTGCTCGCGCAGGGCCAGATAGATCTGCTGGTGTTGGGTCGAAATATCTCGCATCCGCGCCGCCGTGTCAGATCCTGTTGCCGAAATAGTGGAACTCTTCGGCCGTGACCTCGGCCATGAAGCGGTCGTATTCTGATTGTCGCAGTGCCAGAAACACGGTTGCCATCTTGTCGCCGAGCGCCTCTCTGATGAACGCAGAGTCCGACGCGCTCGCGATTGCCGAGGCCCAGTCTTTTGGCAAGGCATGTTTGGCCGTTGCGTCATAGGACGTGGATTCGGCGTCGGGCAAAAGCTTGTCCCGGATGCCCTCGTACATCCCGGCCAGCACGCCCGCCGCCACCAGATAGGGGTTGGCATCGACACCGGCCGTGCGGTGTTCGATGTGGCGGTTGGCGGGGTTTCCGGCCGGGATCCGGATGGCCACGCTGCGGTTGTTGCGCCCCCATGTCGCGGCGGTCGGCGCATAGCTGTTGCGGCCAAACCGTCGCCACGAGTTGATGTTGGGCGCAAAAAGAAGCATCGACTCCGCCAGAGATTTTTGCAGCCCCGCCACCGCATTCAGGAGCAGTGGCGCCAGTTCATCGCCCGTGTCCGCCATCAGGTTCTCGCCCGCCTCGTTCGCCAGGCTGGTGTGCAAGTGCATCCCCGAGCCTGAGCGCCCGGCAAAGGGTTTTGCCATGAAATTGGCGCGCATTCCATGCCGGATCGCGAGGCCCCGCACCAGCCGTTTCAGCATCACCAGATCATCCGCCGCGCGCAGGCCGCTATCACGGTGCCGCAAGGTCAGTTCATATTGTCCGGGCGCATACTCGGAAATCATGGTCTCGACGGGAAGCCCCTGCACCTCGGCATGGGCATAAAGCTCGGCGATGAAGGTTTCCAGATTGTCGAGCGGGTCCAGCTCGTAGACTTGGGTCGACTGCACCGGATCGCCCGTGATCGGCATCCGCGCAGCCTGTGGGTTGCCGCTGGCGTCCGGTGTGGGATCCAAAAGATAGAACTCAAGCTCGAAGGCCATGACGGGGTTCATTCCGATCCGGTCAAACGCCTCGATCTGCCGCGATAGGGCATGGCGCGGATCGGCCCCCATGCGCGTTCCGTCAAGCTCGTAAAGACTGACCCGGACCTCACCGCGTTTCGGAGAGGTCCAGGGCAGTTCGACCAGCGATCCGGCAATTGGCCATGCGATCCGGTCCGCGTCCCCGTCGTCCCAGACCAGCCCCGTCTCGTCGACATCCTCACCTGTGACGTCGAGCCCCAGGATCGAGCCCGGAAGATGCCGGCCGGACCGGTACAGGCCCAAAAGTTCGTGGCGGCGAATGATCTTGCCGCGAGCGATCCCGTTCGGGTCGATCAACACGACATCGAAGGCCGGGATATCGGGGTGCTTGGCAAGAAACGCCTCTGCTTCTTCGATTGAGGCAGCTTCGGTCGGTCTGGTCTCGGTCATCACGCGGCCTCCTGTCCGAT
Source organism: Silicimonas sp. (assembly GCA_050290245.1). GTDB lineage: Bacteria > Pseudomonadota > Alphaproteobacteria > Rhodobacterales > Rhodobacteraceae > JBNKHH01. The sequence continues at coordinate 5,484 of JBNKHH010000076.1, read as the reverse complement.
AAGGCGGGTCAGCACGTGTCCAAAGGCCTCAAGCAGCCCTTCGATCTGTGCCTCGGTTGTGGTCGGTGCCACCAGCACCATGTTGTGAAATGGCGTCACGAGGTAGCCCTGGTTGAGCAGGTCAATATGCAAGGCATGTTGGATATCATCAATTGCCGCTGCGCGAGCCTCTTGCGCGTTGCGAACAGGCTTGGCCGAAAAGACGATTTCGAGCCGTGCGCCAACACGGCTGACATGCCACGGCAGTCCTGCGGCCCGGATTGCGTCGGTGAAGCCCTGTTCCAGCCGGTCTGCGTGGCGGTTCATTGTCTCATATGCGTCCGCGGTCATGACCTCTTCCAGGCAGGCGCGCAGGCAGGCGATTTGCAGCGTGCTGCCCGAAAGGGTTGTGCCGATACCGGAATGGCCGATGCCGCTCATGTTGTCGCGGATATCCGTCATCGCCCGCGCCACGTCCTGTGACATGCCCCAGATCGCGACCGGCACGCCGCCACCTACGGGTTTGCCCACGACAAAGACATCCGGTTCAAGACCATGCGCCGCCGTATAGCCGCCAAGGCCCGTCGAAATCGTGTGGGTCTCGTCGATATGAAGCAGAGTGCCCGCTGCGCGGGTCATCTCGCGCAACGCTCTCAGGTACCCCTCGTCCGGCAGGATCATGCCGCAATTCGTCATCACCGGTTCGGCCAGCACAACGGCGATTTCGCCGGTCTCCAGCGCCGCCTTCAGGGCAGTGAGGTCGTTGAACGGGACGCTGACGGTCGTTGTTGTGACATCGACAACCTGACCGAGCAGGTTCTTGCGGGCGACAGTCCTTCCATCCTCAAAATCAACCAGAGTTTCGTCGACAGCGCCATGATAGCAGCCGTCGAACACGAGGACCTTCCTGCGGCCCGTCACGGCCCGGGCGACGCGGATAGCAAAGCGGTTGGCATCGCTTGCAGTGGTGGCGATCTGGAAGACGAACGGGCCAAAGCGGTCAGTCAACAACTTGCCGACCTCTGCCGTCTCGGCTGAAGGCAACATCGTCGTCAGGCCGCGCGTGGCCGATTGAGCCAGAGCATCGACGATCGGCCGGGGCGCATGCCCGAACATCGCGCCGGTATCGCCAAGGCAGAAATCGACAAGCTCATTGCCGTCAATGTCGGTCAGGATGCTGCCGCAGGCGCCTGTGACCGCAAAGGGGAAGGGCATGGGCCAGTCCCGCATCCAGTGCTGCGGAACATGATTGTAAAAGCCCGGTTCGCGGTCGTCGAACATGGCTTTGCTGCGCGGCCGCCGCTTTTCGTAGAGCCGAGCTTCGCGCCCGGCAATCTCGCGGGCGTTCGCACAGAGCGCCGCGAGGCTAGGATTCGGCGCAGGACGGTGGACGATATCTTCGCCGCTCATGTTTACCCCCAAATTCACAATGTGTGATCACTTTACTGATTTTGGACGCAGAAAATGTCAACTTATTATGACGTAGATTTTCGGAAGGTGAACGCAATAAGACAAAAAGTGATCACTTTTTGGAGTTTTTGTCTCGTAGGGGCACCACAGAGAACCCTTTCAAAGGCGCGCAAAAGCTCCTAAACTTGCCGGCCTTCTTGGCCGTCCGAACCAGCGACAGAACGTGATCGAACTGTGTCGGCGAAGCCTCTTCGTCCTGGGGTGTCAATAACCGGCCACGCAGCCATCCTTTCTCGGATCAGAGGCGCCGATAAGGGTGCCTCGGTCGTGGTCGATCCGGATCGCCTGGGCACCGCCAAGCGGCTCTTCTGCCAGTCGCAGGGTATGGCCCTTGGCGGCAAGGTCGCGCAGCACATGGGAAGGCACGCTGCGTTCGACCTCGACATCGCCGTCGCCGGGAAAGACGCGCGGGGCATCCAGCACGCCTTGCAGGTCCAGTTCGTGATCGAACAGGTTTGAGATCACGCGCGCCTGTCCCAGAGGCTGGTAGTCTCCGCCCATGACCCCGAAGGACAGCACCGGCTGTCCATTCCGCGTCACCATGCCCGGCATGATCGTGTGCATCGGCCGCTTGCCGGGTTCGAGTATGTTGGGGTGGGCGGGATCGAGGGAAAAGGAATGGCCGCGGTTCTGGAACAGGACGCCCGTCTCAGCGCAGAGAATCCCGCTGCCAAAACTGTCGAAGATTGAGTTGATGAAGCTGACCGCGTTGAGGTCACGGTCGACGACGGTCATATATACAGTGTCCGACTTCCTCAGCCCGAGCGGGCCAATATCGGTCATGGCATGGTCGTGCGAGATCCGCTGGCTCAACTCGGCGGCCTTGGTTTTGGACAGGATATCCTCGATCCGCACCTTCATATGCGCCGCGTCCGCTAGGTGCCTGTCGCGCATGGCATAGGCCAGCCGCGCGGTCTCGATCTCCAGGTGCAGCCGTTCGGCACTGCCGGGCGTCAGGGACGCAACATCGAACTGTTCCAGAAGGTTCAGAATCATCAGCGCCGTCAGGCCCTGGTTGTTGGGGGGCACTTGATGCACGGTGCGACCGCGATAATCGGTCGAGACAGGGGTTACGAAATTGCCTTCGACCCCGGCGAAATCCTCCGCCGTGTGCACGCCGCCGTGGGACTGCAGCGTGCGCACCATCGCCTCGGCAACAGGCCCTTCGTAAAACCCGCGCGGGCCTTCTTTCGCTATGATCTCCAGTGTATTTGCCAGGCGTTCCTGTCGGTGGACCGCTCCCTCGATGGGGCAGTCGCCGCCCGGCAGGAACAGGGCGCGCGTTGCGTCCCGCTTCGCCAGATGTATCCGGGCCTGCCGCCAGTCCCGTGCGACGCGGGCATGTACCGGATAGCCGTGCCGAGCATATGCAATGGCGGGCTTCAGCAGGCGCGCCATGTCCAGCCGGCCAAAACGCTCGTGCAGCCGAAACCAACCGTCCACCGCGCCGGGCAGGGTAACAGTGTGGATCGAGTCGACAGGAATTTCTCTCAGCCCCGACTCGCGCAACGCGTCGGCGGATGCAGCTAGGGGCGCGCGGCCCGATCCGTTGAAGGCCATGACGTCGCTGTTCCCGCTTTGCGAAACAAGCGCGAAGCAATCGCCGCCGATCCCGGTCATCTGCGGCTCGACCACCGCCATGACAGCAGACCCCGCAATGGCTGCATCCATCGCGCTCCCGCCCTCCCGGAGGACCTGCATGGCAGCTTCGGTCGCCAGTGGATGCGACGTGGCGACCATCGCCTCCATCGCGTGCACGGATGATCGGCCCGGGAAATGAAAGTCGCGCATGAGTTCTCCGTTATCTAATAGTCGTCCGGAACCGGAATACGGCTGCCGCGATCCCGGCGGTGCGCCGACACTTCGCGGATCATTTGCATGTTGCGACGCGATGAGCGCACATGCGCCCGCGCCGCCTTGACCGCACGGGGGGCATCGCGGGCCAGCATGGCCTCGACGATGTCGCGGTGTTCCGACACGGCCATCGTCCATTGATCAATCCAGCGCACCTCGACCCAGAGCGCAAGGCGCAGCTGGTCATAGACACGTTGCGTGATCTCGATCAGCGGAGCATTGTGCGTGGCCGCCAGGATGACCTCGTGAACCTCAAGGCCCAGCTCCAATTCGCGTGCGTACACATCGGGCGTGCGCTCATGCGCGCGGTCCAGCTCGTCGATGTCATCCATGACCCGGCTCAGTCCGCGCAACTCCTCGTCCGTGGCGGTTTCGGTCGCGATTTCGGCGGCCATTGCGTCGAGCCCTTCGCGCACGACCAGCAGATCACACACTGCGTCGATATCGAGATTGGCGACCGAATATCCGCTGTTGGGCTGGCTCACCACCAGACCTTCCCGTTCGAGACGGTTCAGGGCTTCGCGCAGGGGCGTCCGGCCGATCCCGAATTCGCGCATCAGCCGCGCCTCGGACAGGCGCTCGCCGCGTTGCAGATTCCCGTGCAAAAGGGCGTCTTTCAGCGCCAGAAACGCTTTTTCGCGAAGCACGCCGCGTTTTTTTCCGGCGGAGACAGTTTTCTGGCTTGGTATCGCGCCGCTCATCTTGTCAGCCCTCCCAGTTTCCGCTGGGCGGGTACGGGGATTGCAAGGTGAGCGTTGAGCCTTCTTTCCGTCCTTCTCGCCAAATAGACAAACCCGTAGACCATGATGAGATAGAGAACCGCAGCCAGCCCAAAGGATTCGAAGAATGTGAAGTCGCGCGCTCCCACGGCGCGCGCCACGCCGGTGATGTCCATGACCGTGATAATCGAGACAAGGGACGTCGCCTGGATCTGATAGACTACCTCGTTGGTGTAGGCGGGCCAGCCGATGCGGATCGCACGGGGCAGGATCACCAGACGCAAAAGCAGGAAGGGCCTCAACCCAAGCGCGCGCGCCGCTTCGATCTCGCCTTTCGGGATCGCCTGGATCGCGCCGCGCAAGATCTCCGATGTGTAGGCTGCCGTGTTCAGCGACAGGGTCAGAACGGCGCAGAACCACGGGTCGCGGAAAAAGCTCCAAAGCCCGACCGATTGCAGTTCGTGCCGAAACTGTCCGCTGCCGTAATAGATCAGGAAGATCTGGGCCAGAAGCGGTGTGCCCCGGAAGAAAAAGACATAGGCCGTCGCGACCGTGCGAAGTGCGGTGTTCCGCGACAGGCGGGCAAGCGCGATCGGCAGCGCCAGAATCAGCCCCAAGGAACAACTGAGCGCCGCCAGCTGGATTGTAATCCACGCCCCCCCAAGAAACCTGGGCAGATGTTCGGCGATGAACTGCATTACGCTCCGGCCTCGCTTATCCCGCGAGCGGCCCAGCGTTCCAGCCTGCTCTGCCCCCACATCGAAACCGCCGTTATCGCGAGATACAGAAGGCAGGCCGCGAAAAAGAATGTGAATGGCTGACGCGTGGATCGCGCCGCAATGTCGGCGCTGCGCATGAGTTCGGGCAGCTGGATGATGGAAATGAGAGCCGTAGCTTTGACCAGCACCATCCAGACGTTGCCGAGGCCGGGAAGCGCATAGCGCATCATCTGTGGCAGTTCGACCTTTCGGAAGGTGATTACCGGGTTCAGCCCCAGTGCATAGGCGGCCTCGCGCTGGCCTGGCGGCAGGGCCAGATAGGCCGCGCGAAAGACCTCGCATGCGAAAGCGGCGTAGATGACTGTCAAGGTGCCGATGCCCGCCACGAAGGGATTGATCGACAACAAGATGTCGTACCCGGCTTTCTGGGCTATGTTCTGCACAAGGGTCGGCAGGCCATAGTAAATGAGCAGCAGCAGGACGAGTTCGGGCACGCCGCGCACGAAGGTCGTGTAGGCTTCGATCAATGCTTTTCCCGCGCGCGGCGCAAAGAGCTTGCCCAATGCCGCAAAGAGACCCAGGGCCAGCGCGCCGACCATCGAGGCGATCGCCACGCCAAGCGTCAGGAGCAGCCCGTCAAGTAGCAGCCAACCATATCCCTGAAGGTCAGACATGTCTTCCTTTCGCGTGCGCAAATCGCATCGCGGGCCGGGCGCTCCGGCCCGACCCGCCACTGCTGTCTT
>JBNKHH010000075.1:0-10784 GCA_050290245.1 Silicimonas sp. | reverse complement strand
CTGGCAGTCCGACCCGGATCGGCGCGTCATCATCATCGCCGGTATCAACTGTGATCCGACACAGGGCGGCGTGTCGATCAGTGGTTCTGCAACCAATGTGCCGGTTCATCAGTTTGTCAAAATGTTCATCACCGAGCCGATCGTCCAGAACGGCAGTGGTGGAACGACTTCGCTGGATATCTATGCAGAGATCATCGGATCTGCCGAGGTTCCCGGCTCCAATGGGACGGCGGGCGTCATCCACGATGTCGTGCAGCTTTTCAGGTGACCGTATGGCGACGCGTATGAACCATAGGATACGCCGGTTCTGGGCTTGTTTCGCCCGCTCGGATGACGGTGCTGCGCTGGTTGAGTTTGCAATAGCGCTGCCGATGATGCTGGTCGTCTTCGCGGTGATAGTTGAAGGGGGCCAGATGCTCATCAACTATCAAAACGCCATCACCGGCGTGCGCGATGCAACCCGATACCTGTCACGCGTGGTTCCTTCGAACATCTGCCCCCCGGCAGGATCCGGATCCGTCGCCAGCCATACTGGCAAGGTAACGACCATCGTCACCCAGACCATAACGAACACCTCCGCGTTTGGTGGCCATATAACCGTGAACTCGGTCACGCCATCGCTCGCATGTTCTACTGGTACCTACCGCATCAGCCCGGTTGGTGTGACGAGCGTGACCGCAAACCTCACTATTACGTTTCCCTTTGGCAACATCTTTTCATTTGTCGGCTCGTCGATGACCTCTGTCACGACCAGTGTGACGGATTCGGCAAGGGCCTACGGCACATGACCGGTATCCACTTTCATAACCGCATGAAGAACTGCAGTCGCCGCTTCCTCGCAGATGACAGGGGCACGACGCTGGTCGAACTTGCGATCGTCCTTCCTCTGTTCCTATTGCTTCTGTTCGGGCTGATCGATTTCGGCCGGATGAGCGCTGATTTCGTGATGGCCGACAAGGCGATGCAGCGCGCAGCGCGGATCGCCGCTGTGAGACCGCCCGCATGCGCAGGTGTGCCGGCCACCCATCAGCGCGGCACGGTTCCTACGGGCACGACACCGCCGCGGTTCGGTACGCTCTGCTCTGCAGGAGCGACTGTTTGCGCGAGCTCGACCGTTACATGCAGAGGCGACATCACGAATCCGACGGTCAATGAAATCTGGAACTCGCTTGGCGTGTTGATGCCAAGCAATTCCTCCCCGAACCAGTTGCTCTTTCGCTACGAATCCGATCCCAACCTCGGCTTCCTCGGCGGTCCCTACACCCCCGTCGTGACGGTTGAGATTGTGAATACCATACAGGACCCTGCGGGTGGACTTGCGTTCCAGTTCGTGACTCCCCTCGGAGCGCTCGCCACTCTCGCCGGGGCGACTGGCACACCGCTAAGCAACTCCGTCCCATTCCCGGCGATGAGCACCTCACTTCCCGCCGAAGACCTCAATCTTGGGGAAAATGGATAAACCAAACCCGGCGCTGACGCGCCGAAAAGGACAGACGAATGGCAACTGAACCGAAAAGATCAATGTTGGTAATTGCGAAAGGCAGCGGTGTTGCCGACGCCATCATCAGCGCGTTTTCCGGTGAGACTGACCTTCGCATCGAGACAAAAGACGCGACCCTTGCCCAGATGAATGGCAAGGCGATAAGCGCATTGGCAAATTACGACGTCATCATGTTCCAGGCGAGCCCGGATGACAGTGCGGAAATCGAAGCCATACAGAGTCTGGTATCGAACCGTCGAAACGAAACAACGCTTGTTGCGCTGGCTGATGGCGACATTTCGTTGTCGAAGGCGCGCGCACTCAGCAATGCCGGCGTCGACGAGGTTCTGCCCTTGCCGACCGGCGATGGCAAAATCGACGCCCAGATGATCCGCCTCAGCAGAAAAAAGACGCCGCAGCATGGTGGCGGTGCCCAGGCACAGGGCCGCATCATAGCGGTTGCGCAGGCACGCGGCGGTGTCGGTTCAACGACGGTCGCGGTGAACCTCGCCGACCAGCTCTGCCGCAGCAAAGGTCTGTTTTCGCGCAGTGCTGGACACAAGGTAGCGTTGGTGGACTTCGATCTGCAGTTTGGCACGGTCGGGTCGTTTCTCGACCTCGGCGAACAGGACACATTGCTGCAGCTCGCCTTGGACGGAACCGTGCCCGATGCCAACTTCCTGGAGCAGTCCATGGTGGACCTGCCGAGCGGTCTTTCGGTTCTCGCTGCACCATCGTCATTCGCGCCGCTCGACTCGCTGCGCTCCGATCAGGTTGCGGCGATCCTCGATACACTCCGCGAAAAATATGAATTCGTGGTCGTCGATATGCCTCGGGCGCTCGTCGGCTGGGTAGAGCCCATCGTACAACGCGCTGACGAGATGATGGTTGTTACGGACATGTCGGTTTCCTCGGTGCGTCATTGCCGTCGACTGATCGACTTTTTCACGCAAGACAATCACGCCTTGCCGGTAGAGGTCGTGATCAACCATCAACACAAGCCGCTTATGCAATCCCGCCTGCACCGCGAAGCTGCCAAGGTGCTCGACCGCAAACTGGAACACTGGCTTCCGCATGATCCGCGTGCGGCCAGTGGCGCGGCAGACCGCGGAAAACCACTTTCGGTGGCAGCGCCCCGTTCACCGCTCGGCAAAGCAATCGCCCGCCTTGCCCGAGCCACACTTTCCGTCCGTCAGGTCGCAATGCAGCGCCCGGCGAAATAGGAGACTAAGTCATGTTCAAACAGTTCACGCGTACCAATCGCGACAAGCCCTCCAACGTCGTCGAACTGGCGCGCCAGCCCACAGCGCCCGTGTCGGTCCTGCCCGAGCCGACCGAGCAGGATCTGGAGCTTACCGCCCGTTTAGAGCTGAAAAGCCATCTTCACGACATCCTGCTCGACCGGCTCAACCTGTCGGTTATTGACCGGGTTCAGCCGGAGGAACTGCGCCGCGAAGTGGCCACTCTTGTTTCACAGGTGCTGAGCGAGGAAGGCCGCCCGATGCGGTCGGAAGATTTCAAACTGCTCGTCGACGAGCTTTTGGACGAAGTGCTCGGGTTTGGACCGCTTGAACCCCTGCTGGCGGACCCGACCGTCAACGACATTCTCGTCAACAGCCACCGCAGCGTGTTTGTCGAACGCGCGGGTGTTCTTGAAAAGACCAAGGTCCGGTTTCGTGACGAACGCCATCTTCTCAGGATCATTGACAAGATCGTCAGCCGCGTTGGCCGCCGGGTGGATGAGTCCAACCCCTGGGTCGATGCAAGACTTCCAGATGGCAGTCGCGTGAACGCCATTATCCGTCCCTGCGCCATCGACGGCCCATCGCTGTCGATCCGAAAATTTGCCCAGGATCGTCTGAACCTCGACCGGATGATCGAAATCGGCACGCTAAACGCCGCCGCAGCAGAGCTTCTCAAAGGCCTCGTCCAGGCGCGCCTGAACGTCTTGATTTCCGGTGGCACCGGCTCGGGCAAGACAACAATGCTCAATGCATTGTCATCCTTCATCAGCGGCAGTGAACGGGTCGTCACGATCGAAGACGCCGCCGAACTGCAACTTCAGCAAGAACACGTGGTGCGGCTGGAAACGCGCCCGGCCAACCCTCAAGGCACCGGTATGGTCGCGCAGCGCGACCTCGTCCGAAACGCTCTGCGGATGCGGCCCGACCGCATCATCGTCGGTGAGGTACGTGGCGCCGAAACCTTCGACATGCTTCAGGCCATGAATACCGGCCACGAAGGTTCCATGACGACGGTCCACGCAAACACGGCACGCGATGCGCTGGGCCGGATCGAACAAATGGTGACGATGATCGGCCTCGATTTCCCTGTCTCGGCGATCCGCAGTCAGATTGCGTCCGGCCTTCATGTCGTCGTCCAGCTCAACCGCCTCAGCGATGGCAGCCGTCGTGTGATCAGTGTCTCGGAAATCACCGGGATGGAGGGCGACAAGATCATGATGCAGGACATCTTCATGTTCCGTCGCCGCGGTCTGGATGAGAATGGCCGGGTTCTGGGAGATTTCATTACCACTGGTATTCGGCCGAAATGCTACGAACAGCTGCGTCAGGCGGGCGTCGATTTGCGTGGCGATCTGTTCCTCAGTGACGGAGCAAGGGCATGATCCAGACTGCAAACTTCGAACTTACGTCCCTCGCCTATGTCGGGGTTTTCGTCGGGGTACTGCTCGCCTTCTCGGGGATTTACCAGATCCTGACACGCAAGGAGACATTGTCTGAAACCCGCAACCGCCGCATGAAAATGATTGCAGCCGGTGCGACGACTGAAGAGATGCTGCGGCTTCTGAAACCCAACACCGATGATTGGAGCCTCAAACACGTCCCCTTGATCGGGACACTACCGTCGGATATCCGCCGTGCCGGTTTGACCACAACACCGTCTCTGTTCCTCACGGTTATGATCGGGTCTTTCGCTGTTATCACGCTTGCTGCATCGACCATGGTTGCTGCCCCGGTCGCCGCTGCATTCGGTTTATTTACAAGCGTCGTGGTTCCGGTCATGTGGCTCCGCATCAAGCGGAAAAAACGAATGGATCAGTTGGTACGACAACTGCCGGAAGCACTTGATCTCATGTCACGCGGACTTCGGGTTGGCCATCCTCTCAACACTACGATTGCATCGGTCGCGAGCGACATGAGAGATCCGATAGCAACCGAATTCGGAATCATGGTGGATCAGATCAGCTTCGGCGATGATCTCGTCGATGCTATGCTGGAATTCGCAGAACGTACGGAGCTGGAAGACACGCGTTACCTCGCCGTTAGCGTTGCGATTCAGCACGGCACCGGTGGTAATCTCGCTGATGTATTGGCAACTCTGTCGAAGGTCATCCGCGACCGGATGTCTATGCGCAAGCGGATACAAGCGATATCTGCAGAAGGACGACTTACCTCATATTTCTTGAATTCCCTTCCGTTTGTCATCTTCGGCGCAATGACCGCCTCGTCACCCGATTACTATCTGGGTGTCAGCGAACATCCGATGTTCCGCACGATTGCCATCCTTGTCGTCGTACTCATTGTCGCGAATTTCTTCGTCATGCGGCGCCTTGTTAATTTCAGAATCTAAGGGAACTAAGCAAATGCTGGACTCCATTCAGGGGCTTCTTTCCGGTACCGGCGTCACACCGCAAACACTCGTTGTGCTTGGTGTCGGCTTCGGCACGATGCTGATCGTATTTGGACTGACAGGTACGTTCGCTAGCAAGGACCCTGTTCTGCGGCGGATGGAGGAACAACGCCGGAAGCGCGGGTCGTCCGCCGACATGGGCATTCTGCGCCACGCCAACGCCGATCCCAAGGGTTTGATGAAGTCACTTATCCCGGTTGATCGTCAGGAACGCAGTGATATCCAACGGCAACTCGCTCTCGCCGGATTCAATGGTCCACAATCATTACGCAATTTCTACCTGCTACGTCTGACTCTGGCCCTGATCCTGCCGACGGTTTTTTTGGTCATGCTCTGGTCGGCACGAAGCGGGCTTGCCGTCTTGCCAGCAGGCATTGACGAAACGCTCGTCGGCTTCAATCAGCTTCAAATCTTCCAGTTGCTAGTAATACTCGTGGGCGCTGGATTCTTCGGTCCCTTTTACTGGATGAAGTCCCGCGCCGAGGAGCGTCGACGCGCTATAAGCGATAGCTTTCCAAATGCACTTGATCTGATCCAAATTTCCGTTGAGGCTGGGTTGGGTTTCGATGCGGCGATGGTTCGCGTTGCAAACGAGTTGGAGGTTGCCGCCCCGGCCATCTCGGGTGAGTTCCTAACCGCGCAACGGGAGATCCAGGCGGGGAGGAACCGAGGCGATGCAATGTTCGACATGGCTGCCCGGACCGGGGTCGAAGAAGTTCACGCATTCGCCAGTGTGGTCCTGCAATCCATGCAGTTCGGCAGTTCGATTTCCGAAACCTTGATCACGTATGCAACCGAGATGCGACGTGACCGCGAGCTCAAAGCGCAGGAACAGGCGAACAAACTGCCAGTCAAGATGTCCGCAGCAATGGCATCGCTCATGTTGCCCGCATTGCTGATGCTGACGCTCGGACCGGTTGTGATCCGCTACGTCGAGTATTTCGCCAATAAGTAAAATGAACGGTATGTTAATATACCGTTCATTTTCAGTTAATATAACTTTTAATAGAACGACTCATCAATTTTGTTAAGCGCAACAATAGCGGAACTAATTTAATTACTTTCCTCCAGAAACACCCCTGATTTCACTCTTGGGTTGTATTTTTCAGCACTTTAGCTAGGGACTCCGTCAAAAAGTTGACTCCCTTTCGATAGCCATGAAAAATCAATCGTGGAGTAAGGGTACGGGGCAGATTTCCCGGCATCGATTTTTTTTAACGGCTCTTTCCAGCGTCGCGGATTTGGTTCTGCCGACGAGGAATTGGTGATGTCTTCTGGAGGCGACATGACGAGTAATTTTGTACAAAACGGTGAGTTCACGGCGATTGCGGCCGGATCGTTTGAAACCGGCATTATTGAAGCAATGGCCGAATGGTGCGATGCCCTCCACGGCGGCACCAGCCTGGAAGATGCATTTGCACATCTTGCCATCGGGTTTGGCGCCGAAGCGGCGCTGCTGGTCAGAACGAATTTGACGGACTTCCGTCCCACGCGCATCGCTGTTTGGGACAGGCGGAGTGCGAGCACAAGTTCACCTTTGACGTCTTCCTTTGCGGACGGGTGCTTCGGGCGTCCACTTGCCCGACCGCGTCCCGGCTCGATCTGGCTCGCGTCGACTCATGAGGACGATGCCGGCGAGACGCCCGATCCGGCACTTGCCAACTGGCAGGACCGCCGTGGACTGACCGAGTTTGCGGCACTGGTCCTGACCGGTGGTCCGCCGGTTCGCGACCATATTGAACTGCACTTCACGAACCCGGTACCGGGTCCGGTTCAGGCGGCGTTCGCAGCAGTGATGCCGACCATGGCCCGCACATGGGCCAGCCGCCAGGTTGGTTTGGTCGCCCGTACGGCGCTCAGCAACCGCGCACCGCGCGACACCGGGCAGGGCAAGGGACCCGTTGGCGGCTCGGTCCTTGGCATTACCAATCCGGCACGGCTCAGCCGGGCCGAGTTTCGCGTCTGCCTTCTGCTCAGCCGTGGCAGGTCGGTGCTCGGTGTTGCCGAGGAGCTTGCAGTCTCTGAATCCACGATCAGGTCTCATCTGCGCAGCATCTACGCAAAAACCAACACCTCCAACCTCGCGGAACTGGTTTTCCGACTACTTGCCACCACGCAGGATGATGACCTGTCCGACAGAAACTGCGCGTGAGGGAGGTCGGGGATGAGCCTCTTGCCGCTTTTCATTCTTTCGCCGCTTCTCATGGCTGTTGTCTGGTCCGACATGCGCTATATGCGCATTCCGAACTGGTTCAGCCTTTCCACCGTCGGGTTCTTTTTGATTATTGCGATAGTCTTTCAGCCGTCAGATCTCTGGCTGCGCATTCTGGTCGCTGGATCGGTCTTTGGGATCGGGTTTGCGGGATTCTGCTTCAACCTGTGGGGAGGTGGTGACGTAAAGTTCTTGTCCGCTCTGATGTTGTTCATCCCGGTCACGACCCTGTCAGTCTTCGGCTACGTCTTTTCCGCCGCACTTCTCTTGGGCATCGTCCTCATTTTGGGATTGCGGCGGGTCCCGGCCCTTGCGGGACAGCACTGGAAAGCAATCTCGGGCAGCACGAAGTTTCCGATGGGCCTGTCCATCGGCATGGCGGGACTCGCTCACCCGCTGGTGGTCATGCTGCTTGGCGTACCGCTGCCGGGCTGAGGATCACAACCCGGCGGCATCCCGCGCGATTGTATCGAGAAGAGCCTCGACTTCATCCATCGGCCCATCAGGGAAGTGACGGTAACCAATCTGAACCGCACCATCGCTATCCGTGACGAAGATGCCATAGGGACAATGGGCGATGTTCATCGGATCGGCTTCCATCACCTTGCGTGACAGCACTGCGGAGCAGAACAGGAACACATCCGCCGCGTCGAATATCTTGACGTCGCTGCCGACATCGGCGCCGGTGCGGGCCAACATCTCGCCCACATGACTCGTATAGTCGATCACCAGCCCCTGACCGATGATCGCGTTTTCGACAGCGAAAGTCGCGTCTTCGAAGCTGCCTTCGAACGGATAGGTGGTCGCCTCCTGCGCGACGGCAGTTCCGCAGCTGAGCGCTATCGCAATCAATGAAGCTTTACCGAGTTTAAGCATGTCAGACCCTCCATGGTTACGCATGGCCTTTTGGGCCAATGCAATTAAGTGGTCGCGCGTTTTAGATCTCTTCCGTGAAACGATACCCTGCCCCAGCCCTTTCGACACGACCGACGCCTCCACCCGGCAGATGAAAGCCGGTGACAACAATGGCGTCATCCGCAAGCCGGCCGAGCAATGCCACCCGGGTCTCGGCCGCCAGTTCACGGTCCTGATCCGATCCGGAAAGCCAGTCTGGGCGTTCAAAGGCGACGTGGTGATTGGCGATGCAATCGCCGAGCACCATCACGGGTGTCGGTGCCGCAATCTCGAATGCGAGGTGGCCGGGTGTATGCCCCGGCGTGAGCCGGGCGACGACGCCGTTCAACGCATCCTCTCCGTCGGCCAATAGCCGTACCCGATCGGCAATCGCTTCAAGCCGCCGCGCTGCGCCAACAGCGAAGGCAGCACGCTCCTCGCCGATGGTTGAGACGGTACCCGGATCTGTCCAGTAGTCGAACTCGGCCTGCCCGATCATGTATTCCGCATTTGCGAAGACCGGTTCGTCGAATTCGTCGAGTACACCCCAAAGATGATCGGGATGGGCATGGGTAAACAGCACATGTGTCACATCATCAGGCGCAACACCGATGACGTCCATCGCCTCTGAAAGCTTGCCGGCTGAGGCCTGGAAATCTGGCCCGGACCCTACATCGAAGAGCACAGTATTCGTGCCGTCGCGTAAAAGCGTGACGTTGCAGGGCGGCGTCGCCTGATCGGACGACAGCCCGTAACGGCCGAGGATTTCCGTCAACTCACTCTCGGGCATTCCGGAAAACAGGAAACTGCCGGGCAATGTCAGATTTCCGTCCGACAGAGTATCGATGCGGATGTCACCCAATGTCAGTGTACTCGCGGCCCAGACCCGACGTGGGACGAATGGCAGGGCGGCGGCGGAGCCTAGGAAAGTTCTGCGCGTCAGCATGATGATCCTGTTGATTGATTGCGCAGACGCCCCGAACCGGGGCGTCCATCCATATTGCTGGCCTCAGCCGAAGATATCAGCGGTAATCCCCGCATACCAACCAAGGCTTTCCTCATATGTCGCCTTGCGCAGGTCAGCATCCTCACCTGTCTGGCTGACGAAGCTGTCGACGCTGGCGATCTTTTCATCCGTCGCCTCGTAGGAGGCGCCGACCTTGACGCCGTCATCGGTGTCAATCAGCGACCAGCAGGTGTTGGAATACTTGGCCGGGAAGGCCTTCGACCCCGTCAGTTCCGATCGGATATTCATCGCCGCGACCTTGGCCTGAGAATTGGCCGAGAAGCCGGACTTGGGCATGTCACCCTGGGCTGAGGCATCGCCCATCACATAGACATTCGGATCGGCGCGGGTGGCCATGGAATGCGGGTTCACCGGGGCCCAGCCGGTGTCGTCGGTCACACCCGCCGCCGCCGCGATCAAACCAGCCTTCTGCGCCGGAATGACGTTGCAGACATCGACCTTCTCGACCTCTCCGTCGATCACGACCTCCATCGCATTTGGCCGCACCTCGACATTCGCCGCACCGAAATCCGGGCCGATCCGGTCGATCATGCCGGAGTAATGCTTCTGCCAGCCTTCTTCGAACAGGCCCTGCTTGGAGTACTTGTCCTTCGGGTCGACAAGCAGGATTTTTGCCGTCGGGTTACGTTCTTTCAGAACATGGGCGACCATGCTGATCCGCTCATAGGGACCGGGCGGGCAGCGATAGGGGTTGGGCGGGGCCACCATGCAGAAGGTACCGCCTTCCGGCATCGCCTCCACCTGCGCTTTCAGAAGCTGGGTCTGCGGCCCGGCTTTGTAGGCATGGGGCATGATCTCGGCCTTCGACAGGTCCCAGCCGGGGACCGACCCGTCTACAAAGTCGATGCCGGGCGCGATAACGAGCCGGTCATAGGCCAGTGTCTCGCCCCCCTCCAGCGTTACCTTCATGGCGTCGCGGTCAACGCCCGAGGCCATCGCGCGGGCATGGGTGATGCCATACTCGCCGGTCAGCTTGTCATAGCGGTGCGCGAGGCTATCGAAATCGCGGAAGCCGCCGATATAGAGGTTGGAGAAAAAGCAGGTGTAATAGATATCGGCCGGTTCGACGAGCGTCACGTCAATGGCGCCGTCACTGTCCTTGGCGATGTAGCGCGCGCAGGTGGCCCCGCCCGCCCCACCGCCGATGACCACGACGCGCGGCTTGGCCTGGCCAAGCACCGCCGGGGCTGAAAGCACCGCGCCTGAGGCCGCGAGCGTACCGATGAACCCACGTCTGTTCAGCTTCATGTCTCCCTCCCTTTATTCCTCCAGCGTTCCGAAATAGGCGGCAAGCGCCGCGATCTCCTCCTCCGTCAAGCGTCCGGCCATCATCTGCATGACCGGGTGCGGTCTTAACTTTTGCTTGTAAGCGTGCATCGCCAATACGAAATCTTCCTGAGGCCATAGCGTGATGGAGGGGATGCCCTCATCCGCACCGCTTGCCTGATGGCAGGTCTGGCATTCGCTGGCGAGGTATTCGCCGAATTCAGGATCGCCCTTCAGCGCCAGTACTTCCGGCG
>JBNKHH010000074.1:0-17504 GCA_050290245.1 Silicimonas sp. | reverse complement strand
GCGACAACGCCAAGTCCCGGTCGTTTGAGTGTGCTCATCACTGCCTCGGTATCGCCCTCTGTCGGAGCGTGTTCCCCGTTTCTGACACGGCGATTCGGCGAATGAAAGGAAAAAATGCCGCCTCGGCAGAGGCTTGCCCATCGAGGCGCACCCGGACACGAGGCCCGGGCACCGCCGGGCTAAATCAGGTAGTCGACGCCTGATAGATCGAGTCGATCGTCCCCGCGATCATCGCGTTGAAATCCTCGTCCGACTGCTGGGCCGACAGCCCCTCGGTCAGCGCCCGGCTGAACGAGGCGATCATGCCATTGTTCTCGGCCAGCAGGCGGTTTGCCTCCTCGCGGCTATAGCCGCCGGACAGGGCCACGACGCGCATCACCTTGGGATGGTCGATCAGGGGTTTGTAGAAATTCGCCTCGGACGGCAGCGACAGCTTCAGCATCACCTCGCCCGTCGCATCGTCCAGCTGTGCCAGGAGCTCATCGCGCAGGATGGCTTCGGCCTCGGCCTTGTCGGCGATAGTGATGTTTACCTCGGGCTCCAGGATCGGCACAAGGCCATGAGCCAGGATCTGGTTTCCGATCGCCACCTGCTGGGCGACGATCGCCTTGATGCCCTCGGGGTTGGCCGCGTTGATGACCGACCGCATCTTGGTGCCAAAGATTCCCTTGGCGGCCGCGCGCTCCATCAGCGCGTCAAGGTCGCCCATATCCTTCATCAGCTGGACGCCGTTCGCTTCGGCCTCGAGCCCTTTGTCGCATTTCAGGAAGGGTACGACGCCGCGGTCTTCCCAGAGGTATTGCGCGGCGGGCTTGCCCTCGAACTCGCGGTCCATGGTCATCTCGAACAGGATCGCGCCGACGACCTTCTCACCGGTAAAGGCGGGGGCCTTAACGATGCGGGCGCGCATGTCGTGGATCAGGTCGAACATTTCTGCTTCCGAGGAATAGGCATCCTCTTCGACGCCGTACAGCCGCAGGGCCTTGGGGGTCGAGCCGCCCGACTGGTCCAGCGCCGCGACAAATCCCTTTCCTGAGCGCATCTGCTCCGCTTGATCGTTCTGAGACATTTTTTCCTCGCTCAAATGGCCATTGCGCCCGTCATAGGCAGGTGGCTTCCGGTGTCAACGCTGGGGGCGCTAACATGGGCAAGTTTGTCCTGATCCGATCGCAGTCGTGAGCGGGGCGGGACCGGTTGTCGCGGCCGGCGTTCCCGTTCCGCGGCCGCCCGGCGTCTTGCTGTTACCCTCGGTGCTGGCCGTTTTCGGCCTGATAGGCCAACTCACCGTAAGGTCGTCAGTCTCGCTTCAACGCCGCGACTCCAGGCAGGGTCTTGCCTTCCATCCATTCAAGGAACGCACCGCCCGCCGACGAGACATAGGTGAACCGCTCGGCCACCCCCGCTAGGTTCAGCGCCGCCACCGTGTCGCCGCCGCCTGCGACAGACACGAGTCTCCCGGCATCGGTTAGCTCGGCCGCCTTTCTGGCCGCAGCCATGGTCGCCCTGTCGAAGGGTTCGATTTCGAATGCACCCAAGGGGCCGTTCCAGATCAATGTCTTGGCACCCTCGAAAGCCGTTGCGATCCTGTCGACACTCTTGGGGCCGGCATCCAGGATCATCCGGTCGTCCGGGCACTGGTCGGCGGGCACGGTGATGTTGTCGGCGCCCGCCGCGAACTCGGTTGCGCAAACCACGTCGACCGGCAAAAGGATGTCGCAGGCCGCTTCCTCTGCCTTTGCCATGATGTCGCGCGCAGTCTCGGCCATGTCATGCTCGGCCAGCGATTTGCCGACGTTGATGCCCTGGGCGGCGAGGAAGGTGTTGGCCATGCCCCCGCCGATGACCAGCGTGTTGACCTTGCGCACCAGGTTTCCCAGAAGATCCAGCTTTGTTGAGACCTTGGCCCCGCCGACGACGGCCACCAACGGCCGCTCCGGCTCTGTCAGCGCGGCCTCAAGAGCCTTCAGTTCCGCCTCCATCAGTCGCCCCGCAGCCGCGGGCAACAGCCGTGCAAGCCCTTCAGTCGAGGCATGGGCGCGGTGCGCCGCCGAGAAGGCGTCGTTGACATATATCTGTCCAAGCGCGGCCAGCGAGGCTGCAAAAGCCGGGTCGTTCTTTTCCTCGCCCGCGTGAAAGCGCGTGTTCTCCAGCATCAGAACCTGCCCAGGCTTCAATTCCGACACGGCGGTTTTTGCAGGTAAACCAATGCAGTCCCGGGCGAATTTCACGTCGACACCCAGGATGTGCGCCACGTCGTCCCTGATCTGCTCCAGCGACATGGAGGCTACGACCTCGCCCTTGGGGCGGCCGAAATGGGCCATCAGGACAGGCCTGCCGCCCTTGCCCAGGATATCCTTGATCGTCGGAGCGATACGCTCGATCCGGGTTGCATCCGTGACCCGCCCATCCTCGACCGGAACGTTCAAATCCACCCGGACCAGGACCACTTTGCCATCCAGGTCAATGTCATCAAGCGTCTTCCAGCCCATGTCGGTCCCTCCGCGCAGCTAATCCAAATTCCTCCCTAAACCTCTGGGGCGTGGGGTCAACTGCCGCTTGGTCGCACCGGCCCCAGTCCAAGGCTTTCCCTTCCCGGCGCGAGCGATTAGGGTCGCGCCAAATCGAGAAAAAGGAGGCCCAGATGGCCGAGTACGACAAACCCGAAGACACCATCCTGATCGAGCTGAAAGACGGCACTGTCGCCATCGAACTCTTGCCCGATATCGCGCCCCAGCACTGCGCCCGGATCAAGGAACTGGCCCGCGAAGGCGCCTATGACGGCGTCGTGTTCCACCGCGTGATCGACGGCTTCATGGCCCAGACCGGTGATGTCGAGCACGGCGTTTTCGGCGACGATCTGAACATCCGTCGCGCTGGCACCGGTGGCTCGTCCAAGCCCGACGTCCCGGCTGAGTTCAGCCGCATCCCCCACGATCGTGGCACCCTTGGTGCGGCCCGCAGCCAGAATCCGAACTCGGCCAACAGCCAGTTTTTCATCAACTTTTCCGACAACCACTTTCTAAACGGCCAATACACCGTTTATGGCCGCGTCATCAGTGGCATGGAGCACGTCGACGCAATCGCCCGTGGCGAACCGCCGATGAACCCCGATCGCATGATCTCGATGAAGGTGGCCGCTGATGCGTAATGCCCTGATCGCCGCGCTGTTCCTGGCCACCCCCGCGCTGGCCCAGGAAGACGGCCCAGGTCCAAACCTCGTGATTGACGTCGCGGGCGAGGCCAATGGCCGTGTTGTCATCGACCTTTTCGAGGAGGTCGCTCCGGGCCACGTCGCCCAGATCACCGCTCTTGCCGAAGAGGGTGCTTATGACGGCGTGGTGTTCCACCGCGTCATCGATGGTTTCATGGCCCAGACCGGCGATGTCCAGTTCGGCAAGATGGGCGGAGACATGCGCATGGCCGGACGCGGCGGCTCTGACCGTCCCGACCTGAAGGCTGAGTTCAGCGACGTGCCCTATGACCGGGGTATCGTCGGCATGGCCCGCAGCCAGAACCCTGACTCGGCCAACAGCCAGTTCTTTATCATGTTCGATGAGGGTCACTTTTTGAACGGTCAGTACACTGTTGTTGGCCGCGTGATCGAAGGTATGGACGTGGTGGACGCGATCAAGCGCGGACGCGGCCAGAATGGCGCCGTCATCGGCCAGCCCGACATGATGCGGGACGTCTCGGTTGAACGCTGAAAGCGAGACGGCGCGCGCGGCCAATGCGCGCGCCATCCTCCTGATAACACTGTCGATGGTCGGCTTTGTCGGCGTTGACATCTTCGTCAAACTCGCCAGCAGCGCAGTCGGTCCGGGCCAGATCCTGGCCACCACATCGGCGGTGATCTTTCTGACCTTCCTGGCGATCCTCAAGCTGAAGGGCGAGCGCTTTTTCACTCGCGCGGCGCTTGGACGGGCGATGCTGGTGCGTACGGCTGGCGAAGTGGTGGGATCGGTCGGCATCATCATCGCACTTGGCCTCGTGCCCTTGTCGACGGTAACCGTGATGGGGCAGGCGATGCCGCTCGTGGTCACTGTGGGCGCGGCGCTGTTCCTGGGGGAAACCGTCGGCTGGCGGCGCTGGATGGCGGTTGTCGTCGGGCTTGTGGGCGTCCTCTTCATCCTGCGCCCCGGGTTCGAAGGCTTTGATGCCAACGTCCTGTGGGTTCTTCTCTATGTCGTCGGCCTCGGGGCGCGCGACCTTGCCAGCCGGCAGTTGCCGCGCAGCGTTTCGACCCCCTACGCCGTGGCCTGGGCCATGGGGTGCCTCACCCTGGCGGGAACTGCGCTGATTCCCTTCGAAGGGGGCTGGGCGCCGATGTCGCCGCTCACGACGGTCTACCTGTTCGGGATGGTTGTCATGGCCTCGATGGCGATCACCCTGATCACGGTGGCCATGCGCGTAGGCGAGGCGTCGGCGGTTGCGCCATTCCGCTACACCCGGCTGATATTTGCCCTGGTGGCGGCCTACGTCCTGTTCGGAGAGGTGCCAGACGCGCTGACCTGGCTTGGCTCGGGCCTGATCGTCGGATCTGGGCTATACGCCTTTGTGCGCGAGCGGCAGCGCCGGACCGCCGCTCGCGCCTGAAGACGGCTCAGTCGTTGCCTTTGCCGTTGTCCGAGGCCGGATTCGGCCCGTCGGTCGATTCGCTCAGATAGCTTCCGAGATTGGTGTCGGAATTTCCGCCGCTGTTGCGTGCGATCTCCGAAACCCGGCTGCCCCAGCCGTTCGTTCCGCGATAGCCTTGCCAGACGTCCTTGCGTTCATTGACCAATGCGCCTTTCTCGCCCGGATCGTCAGGTGCCCCCGCCGTGGCCGGCAGGGTGGCCAGGAGTGTTGCGGCCAGGGTGAGTGACGTGAGTTTCCCAAGTGTCATGGTGGTTCCATTTCCCTTCGTTTTCCCGGAAGCGATTGAGTGAGTGAGTTTGCAAGCAGGGTGCTTCCGGGCCGTCGCGAACGGCAACGTGCCGTCCCGTCCGTGGTTGCGGACCCCTCAACGCTTGGCGCGAACTGCGACCTGAATACGGCAAGATCCGGGCCGGCATCTGACACGCCGGAAACGATCTGGTTCGCTCTGTATTGTCCGCCGGGGCGGCAACAAATCCCCGGTGGGACCCTAGCTTTGTTTCCGATTTTCCGCGGTGTTTTCCGCGGTTCTGCGCAATCAGGCTGAACAAAGCTTCGACAGCCCGGCCATTGTTTTTCAAAGCCTGCGTTTCCCTTCGGCTGCTGCGCTGCTACAACCCGCCGCGAGTCGTCATATAGGAGCCGTCATGAGCACGATTATCGACATTCACGCCCGCGAGATCCTGGACAGCCGGGGTAACCCGACTGTCGAGGTCGATGTCACCCTCGAAGACGGCACCATGGGCCGCGCCGCCGTGCCCTCGGGCGCATCCACCGGCGCCCACGAAGCGGTTGAAAAACGCGACGGGGACAAGGCCCGCTATATGGGCAAGGGCGTCCTTCAGGCGGTCGAGGCCGTCAACGGGGAGATCGCCGATGCACTGGTCGGGTTTGACGCGACCGAGCAGGAAGCCATCGACGCCGCGATGATCGAACTGGACGGGACCGAAAACAAGGGCCGGCTTGGCGCCAACGCCATCCTCGGTGTGTCGCTCGCCAACGCCAAGGCGGCGGCCGATTTCACCGCGCAGCCGCTCTACCGCTATGTCGGCGGCACCGCGGCCCGCGTCCTGCCGGTTCCGATGATGAACATCATCAACGGCGGCGAGCACGCCGACAACCCGATCGACATCCAGGAATTCATGATCATGCCGGTCAGCGCGGAAAACATCCGCGACGCCGTGCGCATGGGTTCGGAGGTGTTCCATACGCTGAAAAAGGAACTCTCGGCTGCCGGCCTGTCGACCGGAATCGGCGATGAGGGTGGCTTTGCTCCCAACCTGTCGTCCACCCGCGACGCTTTGGATTTTATCCTCAAGGCGGTTGAAAAGGCCGGGTACACCCCTGGTGACGACATCATGCTGGCCCTCGATTGCGCCTCGACCGAATACTACAAGGACGGCAAGTACGAGATGGTGGGCGAGGGCAAGAGCCTGACGTCGGACGAAAACGTCGCCTATCTTGATGCCCTTGTCGGGGCGTACCCGATCCTGTCGATCGAAGACGGCTGCGCCGAGGACGACTGGGACGGCTGGAAGACCCTGACCGAGGTCCTGGGCGACCGCGTTCAGCTAGTGGGCGACGACCTATTCGTCACCAACCCCGCACGGCTCGCCGATGGGATCGCCAAAGGCTGCGGTAACTCTCTGTTGGTGAAGGTCAACCAGATCGGCACCCTGTCGGAAACGCTGGCTGCCGTGGACATGGCGCACCGCGCGCGCTTCACATCGGTGATGAGCCACCGCTCCGGCGAGACCGAAGACGCCACCATCGCTGATCTTGCCGTTGCGACGAACTGCGGCCAGATTAAGACCGGAAGCCTCGCGCGCTCCGACCGGCTGGCCAAGTACAACCAGCTGATCCGAATCGAGGAAGCGCTGGACGAAACCGCGATCTACGCCGGCAAGTCGATCCTGCGGTAGAGCGATTGCGCCGCGCTGTCGCGCGTCGCTCCGCCGGGGGGCTTTGCCCCCGGACCCCCAGGATATTTTCGCCAAGAAGAAGGTATGATGCGGCACGGCGCGGGCTTGAGAGCATCCCGCACCGCGCCTGTCCCGCCACTTGCAAAAGCGGGCGTTCAAAGCCAGATGCGCGGCGTGTAGAGCCGGGCCGTGTCGCGCGGACGCGATTGCTCGGGTTTCGCGCTTGCCTGCCGCGTCGTTGCGCTCTGGTTGCGCGACATCCAGCGGTTTTTGATCGATTCCTTGAGTCTCAGCATTGGTTCTGTCCTTTTTTGCGTTGCAGCCTTGATCTTTTGGCTTGTTGTCCCTGACACTGAGTGTGCGAGAATTCCGGCTGCAGCCCCATCGGACAGATGTCCCGGATCGGCCCGTAGTGGCGGAAATCGACAGGGACACTTGTCCTAACGACGGGGGAAACATGCGGTCAGTCCGATTTGTCTCGACCCACGACGGGCACTCTCTGGCCTGGGCACGTAGCGGTCGTGGTCCCCGGCTGGTCAAGGCGGCGGCGTGGTTAACCCATCTGGAGCATGACGCGGAAAGCCCGATCTGGGCTCATTGGGTCGACTTCCTGGAAAGCAATTTCGACTATCTTCGTTATGACGAAAGGGGCTGCGGGCTTTCGGACCGCGAGACCGGCCAGCTTGATATCGACAGCTGGACCGATGATCTTGCGCGGATCATCGAAGCGGCGGATTTCCGGGCTCCATTCGCCATTCTTGCCATGTCACAGGGAGCCGGGGCCGCCGTCCGCTATGCCGCCGAACACCCTGAGGACGTGTCGCACCTCATCCTGATCGGGGGCTATGCGCGCGGGGCCCATTGTCGCGACGACCCAAAGGCTGAAAGCCTCTATCGCGCCGTGACCGACATCTTCGGCGCCGGTCTGGACGAGACCAACCCGGCATTCCGCGAAGTTTTCACCCGCCGCTTTATCCCCGATGGCGACCCGGAAAAGATCCGCTGGTTCAACGATATGTGCCGCCGCACGACCGACGCCGAGACCGGCGCGCGTCTGCTTGAGGCGCGCGGTGATATGAATGCCACCGAATGGTTGGAGCAGGTGCGCTGCCCCACGTTGGTGCTTCATGCCAAGGGCGACGGCGTCGCGCCGCTCGCCGAGGGCCGGCTATTGGCGCAGAAGATCCCCGGCGCAGAGTTTCACGTGCTGGATAGCGACAACCACATTCTGCAAGACGATGAACCGGCCTATGCCGAGACGCGGGAGGCCATTCTGAAGTTCCTCGGGGCCGACAGCCCGACCGATGGCCTGGACTTAACGCCACGCGAGAAGGCGATTCTGGCCGAAATCTGCGCGGCCAAGTCAAACAAGCAGATCGCGCGCGACCTCGAGATGAGCGAGAAGACCGTGCGAAACCATGCCACCCGGATTTTTGCCAAGCTTGGCGTCTCGACCCGACAGGAAGCCATCGTAAGGTTCCGCGGCCGGTGATCCCGGAAGCCCGGTGCATGGCGGCCGGGCTCCATGGCCGCACGTGCGGAGGCGTTGCCTGATGCGTGAGCTCTTCAATTGGACCGGGTGGGCGTACTGGCCTTGGCGCTTCTGGCGGTGGCGTTCGATCTCGGAACCTGGGGTGACTATCTGATCGGGCCCTCCTTGCAGGAAGATCATGTTTCCCTGTTCGCCGATGCGCGACTTGAGATCGTACCGAATGCGGGCCACGGTGTGGTCGACGACAAGCCCGGAGCGACGCCAGGCCTCACAAGGGAGTTCCTTGCCCAATGACCGCAGATCAGATCATCGCGCAACTTGGCCTTCAGCCGCATCCCGAGGGCGGTTGGTATCGCCAGACCTGGATTGGAGATGAGACCCCGCGCGCCAGCGGCACCTGCATCTATTTCCTCTTGAAACAGGGCGAGGCCAGCCACTGGCACCGGGTTGATGCGACAGAGATTTGGCATTTCTACGCCGGGGCGCCGTTGCAACTCGGGATGGCCGGGACCGAAGCCGGGCCGGCGCATTGGCAGACCCTTGGTCCTGACCTTGGGGCGGGACAGGTCCCCCAGTTGATCGTGCCCGCCCATCACTGGCAGGCTGCGCGGGCCACGGCGGGCTGGACCCTGGTCGGCTGCACCGTCAGCCCTGGCTTCCGGTTTGAGGGCTTCGAACTTGCCGCGCCCGATTTCGACATTCGCTGACGGTCTCGCTTGCAAGGCCGTCGCGGCGGCGCTATGAGAGCGCCCGATGGGTGATTAGCTCAGTGGTAGAGCGCTTCGTTCACATCGAAGATGTCAGCGGTTCAAATCCGTTATCACCCACCATACAAATCCGGTTGGCGCGGCAAACTCGAAGGTCTTGAGGACCTATCTAAAGGGCGGGAATGCCATGAGTTCTTGCCAGGCGCCGCATCCGGAGCAAGGCAACAGCGAAACTCACCTCTGCCACGATGGCGATCAGATAGGCCGGCATGAAAGCCTCCGCTGCCGTTGGGTTCAGGATGCGCAGGCTGCTTCCGGTCAGGTAAACGATACCGGCAGTTCCCAACATCCAGCCCAAGGGGCGCGAGAACTCTGCAGTCCAGACAAGCAAAACACCGGTTAACAGGCTGTTTATGCCAAAGAATATCAGTCCGATATCATACCCCGCCGCATGCAATTCCAGGGCATGGCGCGCCATGTCGCCTTGGCCGGCACCTACCCAGAGCAGGGCGTCGTATTGTACCGTCAGGTTCGCGCCGATCACTGCCGCCTGCGCCAGCCGGAACAGGGCCGCTACCCCGGCCAGCGTCGCGTTCACGGGTGACAGCAGGCGGAACAACAAATAGGCCAACGCAATGTCACAAGCGACCATAGCCGCATCGGCCAGGATCGACAGGCGGAACAGGGTTTCCCCGGCAGTGACGGCATTTACCAGGTCACCTCCGCCAAGGCCGGCCAGGGGCGTGCGGACGGCAATCTCGCTGGTCAGGCCAAGGACGATGATCACCAGGTAGAGGACGCCCGCAGGGCGGGAAAATGCTTCGTGTTTCATGGGTCACCAGAAATATTTCGTGGGCTGATGGATCGCCGGCACCGAACCCTGGCGGCGGGGTGCGTCCAAAGTGTCGCGCCCCGCGGCCAACGCTTCAATCTGGCGGGCCCGGCACATGGATTGGACCTCGGCTTCGACGTCATCCCTGAGAGAGGTCCGCGTCTTGAGCAGGTGGGCAAACATGGGTGATTCTCCTTGATCTTGTCTCCAGTTGTCTGCACGCTACGACCTTAAGTTAACTTGAGGTAAAGCGAAAAGTTGGGGGAGCAGAAAAGATGCCGAAACCGAATGATCTGAGCGTGGGAGAGATGGCCGAACGGGCAGGGGTGCCGGTGTCGACGATCCACTTCTACGAATCCGAGGGGCTGATCGAAAGCTGGCGCACGCCCGCGAACCATCGTCGCTATGACCGGCGCGAACTGCGCCGGGTCGCCATTGCGCGCGTGGCCCAGTCAGTTGGTATCTCGCTCGCCGAGGTTAAATCCGTTCTGAACGCTGTGCCGCGCAGCAAGGCCGTCGGCAAGGCCGACTGGGCAGCGGCAGCCGAACCCTGGGCCGACCTCCTGGACGAACGCATCGAAATGATGCAGCGCCTGCGCGATCAGATGGGATATTGCATCGGTTGCGGGTGTCTGTCGCTTGAAAACTGCCCGCTTTATAACGCGGACGACCAGCTCGCCTCGAACGGCCCCGGACCGCGCCGCTGGACGGGAAATCGCAGCGAACGCGCCGAATGACTTGCCCCGCTCCCTGCAAGCGGCTAAGTGGTGCTTCGGCGGGTGATTAGCTCAGTTGGTAGAGCGCTTCGTTTACACCGAAGATGTCGGGAGTTCGAGTCTCTCATCACCCACCAAGACTGTCTTCTTTCAGTGACTTGCGTTCAGTTGTATTGAGCGAGCCTGTTCGACCGGGCCGGGCTGATGACACCCGCGCGATCGGCTTCGGGTTCTTCGCAAGATTGGCCTCAGGTTCGTGAACGGAGTGGACGGTGCGCGGTCCGATTCACGCATCGCATTGATCGTATTAGACAATATCGGATGAAATGGTGCTGCTGGAGAGAATTGAACTCTCGACCTCTCCCTTACCAAGGGAGTGCTCTACCTCTGAGCTACAGCAGCGCCGTTCAATGCCCGCGGGGGATACTGTCATTTGAATCGCGGCGCAAGCGTTATCTGGACGGTTTTTCGCCCGTGCGATAGGTAGACGTCATGAGCAAGGACGCACCCTCTGGCCGCCCGGCGAAACAGGCCGTGACGCGGGACGAAAAACTGAAAGCCGCGCTGAAGGCCAACCTTCAGCGACGCAAGGCGCAGGCACGGGCGCGGAACCAGAAAAACAACGATGATAAGGCAGGCTGAACATGGACTCGATACTGGTCAAAGGCGGGGCCGAGCTCCGCGGAGAAATCCCGATTGCCGGGGCCAAGAACGCCTGTCTTGCACTGATGCCGGCGACTCTTCTGACTGAAGAGCCGCTGACGCTGATGAATGCGCCTCGCCTGTCCGACATCAAAACGATGACGGTCCTGCTGCGCTCTCTGGGGGCCGAAATCGAAAGCCTGCAGGGCGGACGTGTCATTGCGATGTCGTCGTTGGGGCCGGTGTCGACCCATGCCGACTATGACATCGTACGCAAGATGCGGGCCTCGAACCTTGTGCTCGGCCCGCTCCTGGCCCGTGAAGGCCATGCCGTCGTCTCTTTGCCGGGCGGCTGTGCGATCGGCGCCCGGCCCATGGACATCCACGTCACGGCGCTTGAGGCCATGGGGGCCGAGATCGAACTGAAAGACGGTTATCTGCACGCGAGGACGCAGGGCGGTCTTAAAGGGGCAAGAGTGCCGCTTCGGTTCGCCTCTGTCGGTGCGACCGAGAACGTCCTGATGGCTGCGACGCTGGCCAAGGGCACGACCGTTATCGAAAATGCAGCCCGCGAGCCCGAAATCGTGGACCTGGCCGATTGCCTGTCCAAGATGGGTGCCCAGATCGAGGGGGCAGGGACCTCGACAATCGAGATCCAGGGGGTCGACCGTCTCAGCGGTGCGACGCATCCCGTGGTGGCCGACCGTATCGAACTCGGCACCTATATGCTGGCCCCGGCCATCTGCGGCGGTGAGGTCGAATGCCTCGGCGGGCGTATCGGACTGGTGCAGACTTTTTGCGAAAAACTCGACGAGGCCGGCATATCCGTCTCGGAAACCGACAGGGGGCTGAAAGTCACGCGCAAGAACGGCCGGGTGTCCGCCGTTGATGTCACGACCGCGCCGTACCCAGGCTTTCCGACCGATCTTCAAGCCCAGATCATGGCTTTGATGTGTACGGCAGAGGGGGTCAGCAAGCTGGAAGAAACGATTTTCGAGAACCGCTTCATGCATGCCCCGGAATTGTTGCGCATGGGGGCTGATATTGAGGTGCACGGTGGCACTGCCACCGTCTCGGGCGTTGAGCAGTTGCGCGGCGCGCGTGTCATGGCGACCGACCTGCGGGCCTCGGTGTCGCTTATTCTCGCCGGTCTGGCTGCTGAAGGCGAAACGCTGGTCAGCCGCGTTTATCACCTCGACCGGGGCTATGAGCATGTCGAAGACAAGCTCAGTGCCGTCGGTGCCCGGATTGAACGGGTGCAGGACGCATGAGCCAGGATGCAACCTTTGAGGACGGGGCCGAACGCCCCCTGCGGCTTAGAGCAGAGGATGCCGAGGATCTTCAGGTTCTGGCATCGCTGGTTCAGGATGCGATCCTGCCAGCGAACGAAATGAAGTTGGAGCGGGGCAAACGCCGTTTCGTTTGCCTTATCAACCGGTTCCGCTGGGAAGATAAGACGCGCGCCGAGCGTATGGGGCGAAATTTCGAACGGGTGCAGGCCCTTTTGGCCATCGACGACGTTATGGCGATCCGGCACCAGGGGCTGGACATGCGTGATGCCGATACGATCCTTTCGCTTCTCACGATATCCTTCGAACCAGGCGAAGACGGCACGGGGCAAATCCTGATGACCTTTTCCGGCGATGGCGCGATCCGTGCTGACGTCGAGGCCATTAATGTCACGCTTTTGGACGTAACTCGCCCCTACCTGGCGCCATCGAAATCGGCTCCGGGGCACCCCGAATGAGACCATGCGCCGCTTGAGCCTTTTTCCCCATGGGTCTATGAGCGCGCGAAAGGATCCGTGATGCCGCAACTGCTTAACACCACCGACGCGAATTTCGAGGACGAGTTCCGGGCGCTCTTGTCGATGAAGCGCGAGGACGCGCCCGACGTGAATGCCACCGTGGCAGAGATCATCGCCGACGTGCGGGCACGGGGCGACGCGGCGGTGATCGAGCTGACATCCAAGTTCGACAAGCTCGACCTGACACCGGAAACCATGACGTTTTCGAAGCAAGAAATCGACAGTGCCATCGCCTCTGTCAGCGCCGAGGAATATCAGGCGCTTGAACTGGCCGCCGACCGTATCCGCGCCTATCACGAACGCCAGCGACCCGAGGATGCGCTCTGGCAAGAGGACAACGGTGCGACCCTGGGCTGGCGCTGGACGCCGGTTTCGGCCGCGGGGCTTTACGTGCCTGGCGGCTTGGCGAGCTATCCGTCCTCGGTCCTGATGAATGCCATTCCGGCCGCAGTCGCCGGTGTGGAGAACATCGTCATGACCGCGCCGACACCGGGCGGAGAGGTCAATCCTCTGGTTCTGCTCGCTGCACGCCTGTCGGGCATCGACACCGTCTTGCGCATCGGGGGGGCACAGGCCGTCGCAGCGCTTGCCTATGGCACCGAAACCATCGCCCCCGTCGACAAGATCACCGGCCCCGGCAACGCCTATGTGGCCGCAGCCAAGCGCCAGGTTTTCGGCAAAGTCGGCATCGACATGATCGCGGGTCCGTCCGAGATCCTGGTTATCGCGGATGCCGACAACGACCCGAACTGGATCGCGCTCGACCTGCTCAGCCAGGCGGAACACGACGCGAGCGCACAGTCGATCCTGATCACCACGGACAGGGGCTTTGCCCAACTGGTTGTCGAGGCAATCGACAATTACCTCGAGGTACTCGAGCGGCGCGAGATCGCGGGCGCAAGCTGGCGCGACAACGGGGCCGTGATCGTGGTTCAGAACCTGGGCGAGGCTGCTGCGCTGGCTGACGACATCGCACCCGAACACCTGGAGCTTTGCGTCGCGAACCCCGAAGCGCTTGCCGACAACATCGCCCATGCCGGGGCGATCTTTCTGGGCAGCTGGACGCCAGAGGCCATCGGCGACTATGTCGGTGGGCCAAACCACGTTCTGCCAACCGCGCGCTCGGCCAGGTTCTCGTCCGGCCTCTCCGTGCTCGACTTCATGAAACGCACCACGCTCGCCAAGATGAGCCCCGGCGCGCTGGCAAAGATCGGCCCTGCCGCCGAGGTCCTGGCCAAAAGCGAGTCGCTCGAGGCCCACGGCTTGTCCGTGACCGCGCGGCTGAACCGCTTGAACGAATAACCTTCCGATCCCTTTTCTCCGGTACCGACCATGTCACGCATCGCACACATCGAAATCGACGACAGCGCCCTGCCGCCGCCCACGCCGGAGATCGAACAGGAACGCCGGGTTGCCATTTTCGACCTGCTCGAGGACAACAGTTTTGCCTTGCCGGACCGTGATGGCCGCGCGGCCCCGGAAGGGCCTTACGACCTGTCGCTTGCGATCCGAGACAGACTTCTGGTTTTTGACATCCGCACCCAGACCAACGACCCCGCTGCCGAGTTCCGTCTCTCGCTCGGGCCGTTCCGGCAGGTGGTCAAAGATTATTTCCAGATTTGCGAAAGCTATTTCGACGCAGTGAAACGCTTGCCCACCAGCCAGATCGAGGCGATCGACATGGCTCGCCGTGGCATCCACAACGAAGGCGCGCGCGTCCTGCAGGAACGTCTCGAAGGCAAGGCGGAACTGGACATCGACACGGCGCGCCGCCTTTTCACCCTGATCTGCGTGCTGCATTTCGGAGGCTGAGGGTGGCTGACCTTCCCCAATCGGTACTGTTTTGTTGCGATCACAACGCGGTACGCTCGCCCATGGCCGAAGGGATGATGAAAAAATTCTACGGTCAGGACTGCTATGTCCAGTCCGCCGGCGTGCACAACGACATGGAAATCGACGGCTTTTCCGTCGCCGTTTGCCAGGAGATGGGCATCGAACTCGCGCGGCACCGCTCGCGCAGTTTCGACGAAATGCAGCAGTGGGGCGATGACCTTGCCGCCTTCGACCTTGTCGTTGCCCTGTCGCCGGCGTCACAGCGGCGGGCGCTGGACCTGACCCGTTTTTTCCACCTGGACGTGGAATACTGGCCCATTCTTGATCCCACGGGCCTGGGCGAGGGACGCGAACAAAAGCTTGTCCACTATCGTCAGGCCCGCGATCAGATCCGTGACCGCATTCTTGCCCGTTTCGGCCCGCCCACGTTCAAGAACCAGAACGCAAACGACTGAATCGGATGCCTGCCGGTCGATTCCCCCTTGAATTACCGGCCAATCGCCACAATATTCGCCGCGCCTGAACAGCAGGCGGAAACGAAGGAGAAACCATGGCCAAGGAAGAACTGCTCGAATTCCCTGGTGTCGTGAAGGAACTCCTGCCGAACGCGACATTCCGGGTCGAGCTTGAGAACGGCCATGAGATCATCGCGCATACGGCAGGCAAGATGCGTAAGAACCGCATCCGCGTTCTGGCTGGCGACAAAGTCCAGGTCGAAATGACCCCTTACGACCTGACAAAGGGTCGGATCAACTATCGGTTCAAGTGACCAAGGCCCGACCGCGCCTTGTACTCGGCTCGGCCAGTCCGCGCCGACTTGAGCTTCTTCAGCAAATCGGGATCACGCCGGACGACATCCGCCCGGCCGATATCGACGAAACGCCTCAAAAGGGCGAACTCCCGCGCGACTATTGCCGACGCGTGACCAGCGGCAAGGCCCTGGCCGTGCCGCGCGGCGACGGCGAAGTCGTGCTTGTGGCCGATACCACGGTCGCCGTCGGTCGCCGTATCCTGGGCAAGCCGGAAAACCAGGCAGAGGCTGAAAGGTTCCTGCGTCTTCTTTCGGGTCGCCGCCACCGTGTCATCACGGCGGTCTGCGTGGTCGATGAGACCGGCGCACGGACCCGCGACGTGGTCAGCGCAGTAAAGATGCAACATCTTTCGGATTCCGATATCGCGGCATACCTCGCCACCGGCGATTGGCAGGGCAAGGCGGGCGCCTATGCGATCCAGGGGCCCGCCGGTTGCTTCATTCCTTGGATTTCAGGCTCTTACACGGCAATCATGGGATTGCCCGTTCACGAGACCGCGCGCCTTTTGCGGGCTGCTGGTTACCCTGTGATGGAGAGCGTATCATGAAGGGCAGTCTCGCCGCCTTTGACCGCATCGACGGGTTTGACGCTGCGGCGCGCATCGTCGATGGAATGCTCGAAGATTTTCTGGTCGATCCGCCCGAAGGCCGTATTCGCCCCGGCGCCATCTATCGTGCCCGCGTCGGGCGGTCGATGAAAGGGCAGGGTGGGGCGATCCTCGAGACGCCCGACGGTCCGCTCTACCTGCGCCAGGCCAAGGGTATCGCCCAGGGGGACAGCCTCCTTGTCCAGACCTCGACCTATGCTGAGCGCGGCAAGGCCACCCCAGTTAGCCCGCGCCTTCTGTTCAAAAGCCGGTTCTGCATGGTGACGCCGGGAGCGCAGGGACGCAATATCTCCAAGGCTATCCGCGACGAGGAACGCCGTGTCGAATTGCGCGACCTCCTCGACGGTGCTTCGGCCGACGATGACCTTGGGATCGTCTTGCGCACCGCTGCCGGCGAGGCCGATGACGCCGCCATCGCCGACGATATGGCAGCAGTTCTGGATCTGGCACGTTCGATCCTTTCCGAACCGCATGAGGGCGTACCCGAGATGCTGCTCGAAGGCCCCTCGGCGCAGGAAATCGCCTGGCGCGACTGGCCGACCCCGGATGTGACCGACGCCGGGCCGGGCAGTTTTGGCCGCACTGGCGCCGATGACATGATCGAGGCCCTCCGCCAGCCCAGGGTCGACCTGCCCGAGGGCGGTTCAATCTACGTCGAACCGACCCGTGCCCTGGTCGCCGTTGATGTCAACACCGGCGGAGACACCTCGCCCGCAGCGGGGCTCAAGGCAAACCTCGCCACTCTCAAGGCCCTGCCGCGCGCCTTGCGTTTGCGCGGCCTCGGGGGCCAGATCGTGCTCGACTTGGCCCCGGTTGCCAAACGTGACCGCCGCCGTCTGGAAGACGCCGCCAAAGCGGCATTTCGTGCGGATCTGATCGAGACGACCGTCGTCGGCTGGACCCCCCTCGGCCATTTGGAACTGATCCGCAAACGAGAACGCCTGCCAATTGCCGAGAGCCTGAGATGAGTTGCCCAATCTGCCAGAAACCCTCCGAAAAAGCATACCGCCCCTTTTGCTCGCGTCGCTGCGCAGATGTTGATCTGGGGCGCTGGTTAAAGGGCAACTACGCCATCGCGGGCGAGCCTGCCGAGATCGAAACCAACCCCGAAACCGACGCCATTCCGCCACGGGACCGGCAGCACTGATTTTTTGCCCAAACGCCTCTGGACAGACCGCCCCGCTGACACTAGAAGACATCGACCCAAGCAGAGCGCCGCGCTTCTGCAAACCCGTGCCCGGGTAGCTCAGGGGTAGAGCAGTGGATTGAAAATCCTCGTGTCGGTGGTTCGATTCCGCCCCCGGGCACCATTAAAATCAATAGCTTAGCATGCCATTGCTGTAGTGCGCTCAAGCGCAGGTGTAATTCGTGTGTAGTCAGGCCGGATTTTTGGGCCCTGGTTTGTGGATGTTACCTTCTTGGGTGCCGCTGACCCGCCCTTCTAGCCGATCCACTGTCGCTTCAATGTGAGATCCACTTTGATGCGCCTACCCGACGTTGCT
>JBNKHH010000073.1:0-21161 GCA_050290245.1 Silicimonas sp. | reverse complement strand
TTGGAGTCATTCGACGGGCTGGTTTGGCGCAATCCGAGAGGCTTCAGAAAGCGCTCCTCGGCCAGCTCGAACACCGAACGCCCCGCCGCCTTTTCGATCACCAGCCCCAACAGGACATAGCCCGTGTCGCTATATGCCCACGACGAACCCGGCTGGAACAAAGGCGGTGTGTCCAGAATGAAGGCGACGAGGTCCACAGGATCGAACGCATCCGCCTGCCCGAGTTCCATCAGCGTCGTGGCAACGCCGTCCATATGGACGTGATCGGGCACCCCGGAAGAGTGCGTCAGCAACTGGCCCACGGTCATCTCTGCTGCGTTCGGGACCCGCGCGAACCAGGGCGCATCGCCAAGATAGTCAGCCACCAGATCCGAGCGCGCGAGAATACCGTCCGCTTCAAGCGACAACACGAGGGCGCCCCAGATCGATTTTCCGATACTGGCCGCCAGCATCCGGCTGTCGGGCTTCATCGCTACGGCATTCTCGACGTCGGACAGACCGACGGCCACAGTTTCGACGGTGCCATCCGGCAAGGCGATCGCAGCCGTCGCCCCCGGAAAACCGTATGTCGCGTGGAAAGTCTCGAGCACGTCTTGGAGGTCCTCGCGCAAGTCACGCTCCTCAGCATGGGCCACCGGCGCAAGGACGCCGATGGACACCATCAGTGCCGCGAGTAGCTGAGCGAAGCGCCTCATTGGCCGCCCCGCACATGTGCCGGGATGACTTCGGTCACGGCGTCGCCCCGAACCAGCATGGTCCCGCGATTCCACCAGACGACAACGGCGGCCACCGCAACGAGTATCCACGTGTCATAGGGCTGTGCGTCGGGCCAGAAGGGGTTGATCAACTGCCAATGGAACAGCATCGGCCAAAGCAGGCTTCCCCGTGACGCGTTGAAAATCGGAGTCACCAGTATGGCGATTACGATATTGCCGATCAGGAAGGGCAGGAAGTTCCAGCCAGCAAACACTGTTCCTGACAGGAAGAACGCCGGAAGGTGCCAGATCCCCCAGATGGCCCCGATGATCGCGCCCGCCCAGATCGGCGCGACATGGCGCTGCAAGAGCGGTTGCGCCACGCCGCGCCATCCGAACTCCTCGATCGGCCCGAGAAACAGCATCATGAACAGGATCGCCACGACAGGTGCGATGCCCTCGTCTGGGAACGGCACCAACAAGGGTCCGCCTTTCATCAGTGATCCGATCATGTAGACGACCGGAATGCCCAAAAGAATGAACAGCGCCCAAGGCATCGGTCCTCGCCAGATCAGCACCCGTGTCAGGAACGACTTCAATCCGGCGAGGCCGCCGAAAACAAGCACGATGGCAAATGCCGAGATTGCCGGCGCCCAGGTTGCAAGGAAGAAGAACGGATGCGATCCGCTAATCTCCCCGAAACTGGAGGACGCCCAATCAGGCGCGATGATATAGATGCCGACGACGCCCCAGGTGATGGCGAAGGTCAGGATGTAAAAGCCGATCAGGGCACGGGATGGAACCCGAAGCGGCTGGTCTGTTGCGGTTATGTCTGCCATGGGACGCTCCCTCTGGATGAAAGATTGAACAGAATGCATCCGGGCGAAATCTGCCGAGGATGCGCAATTGCGCGTCACCTGCTGCGCCGCTCGAGGACGCCCTGGTGATCCTTATTGGTTTGCTTGCTCATTCCTTGGTTTCCCGACCTCAATCGGATTCATGAAATGAAAACTGCCCGGCTTGGCCCCGAGTGCCTTTTCTATGATCGTCTGCGTGACGAGCCGTCGCGCGCGCAGCTCGGACTCGGAAAAACCGAACAGGCCCCCGTCGGTCAGAAACTGTGCGCCGGTGAATAGGAACTGAATGGTTTCCAGCGGCCGTTCGACATCGAAAACACCTTCGCTGATCCCCTGCTGGACGATCCGGGCAAGGATCGGCGACAATTGCAAGACGGTCTGGATGTTTGTGAGTTCGTGAAGCTCCCGGTTTTCTGGCAGGTGCAACATCTCGGCGACTTCGCCGCTGCCATCGTCACCGATATGGCTATTTCCCAGAAGCGTCTCCATTTTTTGCAACGCTGAAAGTGACGGCTCTTGCTCAACCTCATTTGCGAGATCAACGATCCGGCCAAGAGTCTTTTGCACGATGGCCTTGAGGATGTCGGGCTTTGACTTGAAGTAGTAGTAGAACGTCCCTTTCGCGACACCGATCTCCTGGATGATCATCTCCACCGAGCAGTTGGCATAGCCATGCTCGCGAAACAGGCGATCAGCCGTGTCGACGATTTCGGCGCGTCTTTCTTCGGGGGATTTTACGATGCGGGCCATTACGAATCTCCGTTTGGCAGATTATTACTGACTGACGGTCAGTCAGTCAAGTTTGAAGGTGACTGACCACCGAACCTCCTGAAGGAGTGCGGAAACCTTTCTGTCCACGGATTGAGCGCCGGCGGCCACGGGACGTGCGGCTGTGGCGGCATTGCCGGCTTTATTGGCAATGTTGGGGACCCGTGTACCTTACGTTCCATTGCTAAAGCGAGTAGCGGCAGCGCCAGTGAACCGCCCTCGGGATGAACCAACACCCAAGCCGGCGACGCCTGAACAGATTCCTGCGCCGCGTCATCGGCCCTGCGACCATCACGAACACATGGACCCTGCCGTCTCTTCAGCCCGGTTAATGCAAAGGCCTTATCCCGAGAGCATGGAGCGCACGGTTGTAGCTGCCCGCCGGGTCGGTGA
This sequence comes from Silicimonas sp., assembly GCA_050290245.1. GTDB lineage: Bacteria > Pseudomonadota > Alphaproteobacteria > Rhodobacterales > Rhodobacteraceae > JBNKHH01. Next base: position 18,448 of record JBNKHH010000073.1, on the reverse strand, counting down.
CGTCGAAATGAATGCAGGCCATGCCAGCCGCCTCTCCGCCACCGATATTCTTCAACTGATCATCTACGAACACGCAGGCCTCGGCAGATAGGTTCAACGCGTCCGTCACCTGTGCAAAGGCCCGCGGGTCGGGTTTCAGAATTCCGGTATAGGTGGCGTCAATGATCGCGTCGAAGTCTTTGAGGAATGGCAGCTTGTCGCGAAACCCTTTTCCATAGAAAAGGTCCAATTCGTTCGACAGGACGGCAAGTTTTTTCCCGGCCGTCCGCGCCGCCTCGATGGCGCGCAGGGCCTCGGGGCGGATCACCGCCGACGGGTCGGCGCCCCTGACGCGGCCGACGAATTGCGGGAATTCGGTCCAGACCTCGCCCACCAGAACGCCCGTTTCGCGCATCCGGTGGGACCAGTACTCGCGTTCGGTGATCTTGCCCGCCTGCATCCTGCGCCAGACATCATCCGTGCCGGGGTCGAAGGGGCCGCGCCATGTAAGCGAGCCGGGCGCGAGGCCCAGTGCCTTTTCGGTCAGGTCGTGGGTTTCAAACAACGTGCGGCTGATAACGCCGCCAAAGTCGAGCACGAGGCCAGAACAGGGTTGCGGCATTGGATCACCCTTTCGAAAGCAGGCCCGACGCGTCCCATGCGTCAAAGATATCCAACGCATTCCGGGAAAACTCCGGGTCGTTGATGTGGCTTTCGACTTCGACCAGAGTGACATTCGCAGGAAGGTTTGCGCGCAGCTCGGCCACAAAGGCGGCGAGTCCTTCGGGATCGCTCAGCGGTCCGCCTTCGCGGTCCCACTCATTGCCGCCTTTGAGGGGCAGCAACAGCGTGGTCGGGCCCTTGGCAGTCGCAAGTTTTTCGCAGATCGCACGCGCCATTTCCCGCCGTTGCTCAACGGTCATCATGACGGAAGACAGCAAACGGTTGTGCGCGTGGAGTTCCTGCCCGACGAGTTTGGGCGGAACGTCCTGCCATCCCACGAAGTCGACCAAGTCGTAACAGCCGATTGAGACGATTTGCGGTGTTCCGCTTAGCCCGGCGTTGGTCATGCGGTCGCTGCCCGCGCTGATCGATGAGCCCATGAGGTGATTTCCGACCTCCTGCGGGGCGAAATCAAAAACGGCGGTGAACGCACCCTCGGCGGCGAGGCTCTCGAACGCGCGCCCCCCCATGCCCGTGGCATGGAACACAGCGACCTCATATCCGCGTTTTTCCAGTTCCGGTTTCAGCGTCACCATGTAACGCAGAACCGTCTTGCCAAAGGATGTCATGCCAATCAGCGGCTTGCTTTTGCCCGGCTTTTCCACTGCGCGCGCCGCGCCCAGCACAGCGCCCGCCGCTTGACTGAGCGAGGCCTTGCAAACCGAATTCAATCCATAGAGCCCACCTGCCCAGAGGATCATCTGGATATCCGCCGGCAGCCGTTCAGGCGGGATCAGAGGCGAAAAGGACACGGTCGAGACGATGTATTTGGGCACGCCAACCGGAAGCGCGGAGCAGACATCCAGTGCCACATCGGTGCCCATTGTGCCGCCCAGCACAAGAATGCCGTCGAAGGCGCCTTCGTGATAGAGTTTCGCTGCCAATAGCGCCGACCCTTTGGCCATGATCTGCATGGCAAGATTCTCATCACCGCCGTCGATGGCTTCCTGGATGGTGTGGCCGCCCGCTTCTGCGACCGCGTGTTTTGAGTAGTCCGTCGGACGGGAGGGGTCGCCCAGCACGCTGACATCCATTGTAAGAACACCACCGCCCTGACCGCGGATAATTTCTGCAAGGTAGGTCAATTCGTCGTCTTTGGTGTCGTATGTGCCGACGAGCAGAATGTTCTTGTCCGCCATGTCCTACTCCATTGATATCGTGTCAGATCTTGAACCAAGCGGTTTTCAGATCGAGATATTTGTCGAATGCATGAAGTGACTTGTCATGCCCGTTGCCGGATTGCTTGACGCCGCCGAGCGGCACCGTCATGTCCGAGCCGCCATAGGTGTTCACATGAACGATGCCGGCCCGGATGCGCCGCACCATTCGGTGCGCGCGCGACAGATCGGCAGTCCAGACCGCCGCCGACAGACCAAAATCCGTGCCATTGGCGATCGCGACAGCCTCGTCCTCGGTGTCGAAGGGGATAACGGCCAGGACTGGACCAAAGACTTCTTCTGTCGCCAGTCGATCCTGCGGGCTGACGCCCGAGATCACCGTCGGCTGCATGTAATATCCGCCGGTCTCCTCAAGCATCCGTGCGCCGCCCGTTTCGATGGTCCGCCCCAGGTCCCGCGCCTCTTGGACGAACCCGAGGTTCTGTTCCAACTGGCGCATCGAGTTGACGGCGCCGGCCGCCGTACCGGGGTCGAGCGGGTCACCGACTTTCATCGTTTCGGCGAAACGGGCCAGTTTTTCAACGAATGCGTCATGGATGGATCGCTCTACCAGCAGGCGCGACCCGGCGATGCAGACCTGACCCGAGTTGCGGAAGATACCGTTGGCCGACACATTGACAGCTTCGTCCAAATCCGGCGCATCGGCAAAGACGATGTTGGGAGATTTCCCCCCGAGCTCCAGGTAGACTCGCTTGAGGTTCGATTTGGCCGAAGCCTCCAGCAACCGCCGCCCGGTCGCCCCCGATCCGGTGAAGACCAGCACATCGACATCCATCGACATGGCGATGGCATTGCCGACGATCGCGCCTTCACCTGTGACCACGTTGAACACCCCCGGTGGCATGCCCGCGTCTTGCGCGAGTTCGGCGAGGCGCAGCAAGGTGAGCGAAGCCGTTTCCGCCGGTTTGAGCACCACCGAGCACCCCGCGGCAAGCGCGGGGCCGAGTTTCCATGCGCCGATCATCAGGGGGAAATTCCACGGAACGATGGCCCCGACCACGCCGACGGGCTCACGGTGCACCAGCCCGAGGGTGCCCGGCCCGGTGGGCGCGATCTCACCGGCGATCTTGTCGATCGCCTCGGCGTAGTAGCGGATTGTGCCCGCCGCCGACAGCGGCTCGGCCTTCAGGGCCATTCCGATTTCCGTGCCATTGTTGCGCACGCCTAGCACAGCAAGTTCCAGAGCGTTGGCCTCGATCAAATCGGCCCACTTCAGCAGCACGGCCTTACGTGCCGAGGGGGCCAGATCGCGCCAGCAACCATCGTCAAACGTGCGCCGGGCTGCGGCGATGGCAGCTTGGGCGTCGGCCGCAGTCCCACGCGGCATGGTGGTCAGCACCGATCCGTCCAGCGGCGAGATTATATCCATAACACCGCCATCCGAGGCCGCGCGCGGCTCGCCATCGATAATATGCCTCGCAGGGGCGACAGGCTGCGCGCGAAGTGCTTCAATTTTCGCAAGGTCCATTTCAGTTGGTTCCTTGTTCCTTACCGGTCGGCTCGGCATCGGAGGTCCGCGCCGTCTTCCACATGGTGTAGAAATGGATGCCAACGGCGGCGACGATCATGACGAAAAGGATGAAGGCGATCGGCCGGTCGATGAAATCGAATGGCGTGCGCACCCGCGCCATCGCGGTACGCAGCTTGTCCTCCATGAGCCCGCCCAGCACGATCCCGAGGATCACAGGTGATGTCGGCCAGTCCAACCGTTTGAGGATCATGCCGAACACGCCGAAGCCTGCCGCGATGAATATATCCGTCAGCGAGTTGCGCAACGAATAGATTCCAATCAGGCTGAATGTCAGGATCATCATGCCAAGGAACCGGTTCGGGATCAGCATGACTTTCATCAGCGTGTCGGTTGCCAGAAACAGGAAAAGGACCACGATCACGTTAAGCAGGATCAGACAGATGTAGAGTGCGAGAACAAAATCCATCTGGTTTGCGAACAGCGCCGGACCGGGGATCACGTTGTGCACGTAGAACACCGCCAGCATCATTGCTGTCAGTTCCTCGCCCGGAATGCCGAGCGCAAGCAGCGGCACCATCGCGGCGGGCGGCACCGAGTTGTTTGCGGCCTCCGACGCGACCAGGCCCTCGGGACTGCCCTTGCCAAAAAGCTCAGGGGTCTTCGACGTCCGCTGGGCATAGGAATAGGACATGAATTGCGACATGAATTCGCCAACTCCGGGGATCATTCCGCAAATCACGCCAAAACCCGACCCCACGGTCGCAACACGCTTGAACATGCGCAGCTCGCCAAAGGTTTTGAAAAAACCCTTCTTGCCGACATGGGGCATCGGGAAATTCTTGTCCTCGTCGAGAAACAGTACGAACGCTTGGCTGATGGCAAAGATGCCCAGAACCACGACGATCAGGTCAATGCCATTCTGCAACCATCCCTGCCCGAAGGTGTATCGTTGTGTGTAGGCACTGCCCTCGATGCCAATGGTTTGGAGGAAAATGCCAAAGCAAGCGAGCATCCCGGCGGCCAGCACCTGCCCGCGGTGTGTCAGCACGACCAACACGATGCCCAGTAGTGCCGCCAGGAAGATCTCTCTCGCACCGAACTGCGGCGCGATCTTGGCCAGCACCGGGGCAAAGAGCATCAGACAGAGGATCGAGAAGATGCCCCCGAAGAACGAAGCCGAATAGGCCAATCCGAGCGCGCGGCGCGCTTCACCGCGCTTGGTCATCGGGAAGCCATCGTAGGTGGTCAGGGCATTGACAGGGGTGCCTGGGGTATTGACCAGGATCGCGGGGATCGCGCCCCCGAACATGGACGACCCATAGACGCCGAGGAGCGCCGTCAGCCCGACGATGGGCTCAAGCATGAAGGTTGCGGGCAGCATGATGGCAATCGCAACCGCAGCGCCCACGCCCGGAAGAGCCCCGACAAGGACGCCACCGATTGAGCCAATGAGCAGCGCTGCGACTACATCCCAGCGAGCTATGATTTCGATGCTTGAAAGCAGAGTATCCATGATATCAGCTCAAAAATAACGGATGAGGAAGTAGCGCAGGCCGTCCGGTGCCAGCTCGTAGAGGGCGCCACCCGGGATTTTCACATTGAAGCCGGTCTTGAAAACAAGCACCACAAAGAGCGCAAAACCGATGGCGGAGTATATGTACATCCGGTTTCGGTATCCCAGCCTGAGGGTAAGGAAGACACAGAAGGTCAGCGTCGCCAGAAGATAGCCGACGATCGGAATGCCGATTACATAGAGAACATACCAACCGGCAAATTCTAGCGAGCGGACCCAGAGCGCCGCTTCTTTCCACCGCCCGGGCGTTCTGCTGGTCCTTTGTGTCTTGAGCCAGAGCGCCGCGGCAAAGACGACCATGCCGACCAACGAAAGCGCCGGCCAGAAGCGCGGCTGCGCGGCAAGGCCCTTTTTCGCCAGCCACGTGGTCTGCCAGCCGATCTGGGCCAGCAGGATCAAGGCGAAGATCAGGACAAGGGCGGCGAACAGCAACTCGCCTGGCCTGCGTCCCAGGGGGAAGACATGCGGTTCGTCATTTTCGTCGTGCATCGCTACCCTCCCCGATGCGTCCCCGAAGGGTGCGAGCCCGGCCGCCCTGGAATGGGGGCCGGGAAAAGGATCAGTTTGCGATCATCTCGTTGATGTGGTTCGTCACCTCGATGTCGCTTTCGATCCGGGCCGAAGCGGCCTCTGCATCCATCCAGTACACCAGCGCACCGGTCTCCTCCGAAAGCTGCATTGCGCGTTCCGAGGTGACCGTTTCCCGCGCAACCTCGATGATTTTCTCGCGCACATCGGCAGGCGTGTCCTTGTGAACGAAGAGGCCGTTCCACAGCGACACGTTCAGATCGGGTGCGATTGAAGCGAGGGTCGGCGCATCCGGCGCGAGCGCAATGGGTTCCTCGGTGATCGTGGCCAGGATCTTGACCTGATCCAGACAGGGCAGGACCAATTGAATCGTCGTGTTGATCACATCGAAGTCGCCAGAGGCCAGGGAGTTGCAATCGAGCGCGTCGGACGAGGCTTCGGCACCCCATTCAAATCCGGCCACCTTTGCGGCCGCGAACGTTGCCTGCGTCGGCAGCAGAAATGCCCCGAAATGTCCCAGAACGACCGAGTTGTCCTTTGCATAGGCGGACAGTTCCTCAATGCTCTGATAGGGCGCGTCCGCCGAGGTGGCGATGACGAAAGGATAGGTCAGGAAGATGCCCAGCGGTTCGAACGGGTTCGGGTCGAGTGTGGGAATGCCCACTTGTGGGCCCACGACGGGAATATCGACAACGAAGGATCCGACTGTATAGCCATCGGCGGCTGCGGTCGCGACCTGTGCCGCACCGGGGAATGGGCCGCTATCCGAGGGGCGGTTGATGACGGCGGCGGCGACCCCGTATTTTTCCTGAAAATCCTCTGCGATCATGCGTGTCAGCACATCTTCCAGATCGCCGGGAGGGAACGGAACGACAAAATTGACCGGTTTCTCCGGGTATTCGGCCTGAGCAGCCAGAGGCAATGCGGCAACAGCAAGCGTAGCGGTGACTTGCAAAAAGGATTTCATTGTGCTTCTCCCTGTGGTCGGTTCGTTATTTGAACCGGTGGTGCAATAATTGTTGCCATTGCAACGATCGTATGTCAAGCTTTGATTGCCAACAACGTTTGACGGGTGGAATCGGAGGCCGGATCAGAGATGGGAACCATCACCAAAGCGTTGGAGTTGTTGGAATTCTTTTCCCGCAAGCGCCCTGAAATCGGGCTGAGCGAGATGGTGCGCCTTGCGGGGCGCGACAAGGCCACGGTTCACCGGCACCTTGTTGAATTGGAAGAGAATGGTTTTCTGGAACAAAATCATGCCACCCGCGCCTACAGTCTGGGACCCGCGATTCTGAGACTGACGGCGATCCGCGAGGCAACCCATCCAATCCGGACGGTCTTCCGACCGATTGTCGAGCATCTGGCGCGGCAAACCGGAGAGCTCTGCCATACCTCGCTTTTGCAAGGCAGCGTGTTGTCTCCTGTGTTTCATTCCGATCCGCTGGAACATGGCACACAGGTTATCTTTGACGAAGGCGAAATCCTTCCCTTGCATGCAACATCGTCAGGGATAGCGGTTCTTGCATATTCTTCAGAGCGCTTCGTTGACGCGGCTCTTGGTCAGCCACTTCGGGCCTTTACCGACAAAACTTGCACGGACGCGTCGCAAGTTCGCACCTTGATGGATGCGGCAAGACACGAAGGCCTTTGTCGAATGGATCAGACCTTTGACAGAGAGGTCTGCTCCATCGGCGGCCCGATTTTCGGGTCAGAAGCGCGACCGATCGGTGCCATTGCTGTTGCGGTTCCCGCCGTGCGGGCAACGCCCGAGAAGATGGCGGACGTCCGATCCGCACTGTGCCGGGCGGTCCATCAGGCGACCACGTCGATCGGTGGAGTGCTGCCCCACGACTATCCGGGTCATGAACCCGCACCGGATCATTCAACAACACTCCGCCAGACAAACGAGGTCTGAAATGAAAGATTCCAACTTCCTTACAGAAAACAATGCCCGCCACCTCTGGCACCCGATGGCGCATCCGGCCGACAGCCTGGCCAATCCGCCGGACATCATCGTCGAGGGTGAAGGCGTCGAGGTCGTCGACCTGAACGGGCATCGCACTGTGGATGCTGTTGGCGGGCTTTGGAATGTGAACCTCGGTTATTCCTGTGCGCCCGTGAAGCAGGCCATCGCGGATCAACTGGACCGCCTGCCCTACTATTCGATTTTCCGTGGCACGACCAACGATGCCGCGATCGAGTTGAGCTACATGTTGAGGGAGTTTTTTGCGCCGGATGGATTGACGCGCGCCTTCTACACGTCTGGAGGCTCGGACTCGGTTGAAGTCTCGCTGCGCCTGGCCCGACAATATCACAAGATCCGGGGCGAAGCGGGACGGGTGAAATACCTGTCGCTAAAAAAGGGCTATCACGGGACCCATACGCTGGGGGCGTCAGTCAACGGGAACGCCAACTTCCGCACGCAATATGAACCGCTGATGCCCGGCTGCTACCACATCCCCTCACCCTATCCTTACCGCAACCCTTTCGACGAAACAGACCCGGCAAAACTGGCCCAGCTCTGCCTCGCTGCACTTGAGGATGAGATCAAGTTCCAGGGCGCCGAGACCATCGCTGCCTTCATCATGGAACCGATCCTTGGGGCCGGTGGCGTAATCCCGCCGCACAAAAGTTTCATGCCCGGTGTTCGCGCGCTTTGCGACAAACACGGAATCCTTTTGATCGCAGATGAGGTCATCACCGCCTTTGGACGCACCGGCAGCTGGTCGGGCTCGCGCCTCTGGGGCGTCCGGCCGGACCTGATCTCGACCGCAAAAGCGATCACCAACGGCTATTTCCCATTCGGTGCGGTCATGATCTCGGACAAGGTGGCAGAAGTTTTCGAGAACGACACCTCGGGCAAGGGCGCCATCGGGTCGGGTTATACCTATTCCGGTCATCCGGTCGGTGCGGCGGCTGCCGTGGCCTGCCTGAAGGAAACCGAGCGACTTCAGGTCAAGGACAACGCCGCCGAACGTGGCGACCAGCTATATCAGGGTCTTCTCGGGCTTCAGGAAAAATACGCGGCCATCGGCGATGTTCGGGGCGGCCACGGGCTGATGTGCGCACTGGAACTTGTTGCAGACCGGCAGACCAAGGCACCGATCGACAAGAAGACAATCGGGGCGGTGCACCGCGTGGCCTATGAAAACGGTGCACTGGTCCGTGTGTCCGGAAACAACATCATCCTGTCTCCGCCGCTGGTTCTGACAGCGGTGGATGTGGCCACCATCCTGTCGGCACTGGACGCGGGTTTCGCAGCCAATACATGACGTCTATCTTCCGGGCACGGGAACTCGCCCGGCACGTCTAGACCATGGTACAATGCGCTGCCGGGACATCCGGCCCAGGTGGCATACCCTTTAATGTCTGAGCGAGGAGATCTGAAATGATTGTCGGCACAGTCAAGGAAATAAAGAACCACGAATACCGTGTCGGGCTGACCCCGGAAAGCGTGGCGGAATTGGTCGAACACGGTCATTCCGTTCTGGTCGAAGCATCGGCAGGCCTCGGCATCGGAGCGGACGACGCCAGCTATGCAGCTGCAGGAGCCGAAATCGTCGGCACCGCCGCCGAGGTGTTCGAGCGCGCCGAGATGGTGGTCAAGGTGAAAGAGCCGCAGCCGGTTGAAACCGCCATGCTGCGCGAGGGCCAAATCCTTTACACCTACCTTCACCTTGCCCCCGATCCGGAGCAGACAAGGGCGCTGATCGCCTCAAAGGCAACCTGCATTGCCTATGAGACCGTGACCGCGCCGAACGGCAGCCTGCCCCTTCTCAAGCCGATGAGCCAGGTTGCCGGCCGCATGTCGATCCAGGCCGGTGCCACGGCGCTTGAAAAGGCGCATGGAGGACGCGGCGTTTTGCTGGGCGGAGTGCCCGGCGTGCGGCCCGCACGGGTCGTTGTCCTGGGAGGCGGCGTCGTCGGCTTCAATGCGGCGCAGATGGCCGTGGGCCTGGGCGCAAACGTTACCATCCTGGACCGCAACGCCGATACGCTGGAAAGCCTGGCCAAGCATTTCGAGGCCAGCGCCAACACCGCCTTTTCCACCCGCACCCGGCTGCTCGAATTGCTGGCGACCGCGGATCTGCTGATTGGCGCGGTCCTGATCCCCGGCGCGGCCGCGCCCAAACTGGTGCGCCGCGAAGATTTGTCGATCATGCAGCCCGGCGCGGTGCTGGTGGATGTGGCCATCGACCAGGGCGGTTGCTTCGAAACCTCAAAGGCCACGACCCATGCCGAGCCGACATACGAAGTGGACGGCATCGTGCATTACTGCGTAGCGAACATGCCGGGCGGCGTCGCGCGGACCTCGACCTATGCGCTGAACAACGTGACATTGCCCTTTGCATTGCAGATCGCGGATCGCGGCTGGAAGGACGCCTTGCGCGCCGACCGGCATCTTGCGCAGGGGCTCAACGTCTGGAATGGCCAGATCACGAACAAGCCAGTCGCCGAAGCGCTTGGCTATGAATACGTCCCGGTCGAGACGGCGCTGGCGTAGACTAAGATGCCCGAAAACACAGGGCCCGCGACCTTGGCGGGCCCTGTGCGCAATGGAGCGGCCCGGTTTGGGCAATCACCGAGGTGCCTTGTCCGGGTGCGCCGCATGGAATGCCGGGATACCTTCTAGCGTTTTTCTGATCCCCCGGATTTTCGGCATCTGCGTCAGATCGACTTTCCAGCGGTCCGCATTATAAAGCTGCGGCAACAGACAGATGTCTGCCAGCGTCACACCGTCGCCATAGCAATAGGTGTCGCCGTCCAACATGGCCTCGAACGCACTCAGACCGGGTCCAATGAAGTGCTGCATCCAGCTTTCCATGGTCACCCCCCCACCGGCCTGCGCCGCGTGTTTTGCGACGCGAAGATTGCAGACGGGGTGGATTTCCATGGCGATTGCATGGCTCAAGGCGCGCACTCTTGCGCGGGCCACAGGATCGGCGGGCAAGAGGCGCAACTGCCGCGTCTCGTCCAGATACTCGATGATCGCAAGCGACTGGGTAAGCAGCATCCCGTCGATTTCCAGCACCGGAACCAGGCCTTGCGGATTTCGCTCCAGATGCTCCATGTCTTGTTGCGCACCTTCAACCAGGTTGACGGGAACGCACTCCCATTCCAGCCCGGCGAGACCCAGGGCAATCCTGACCCGGTAGCTTGCCGTGGAACGCCAATAGTCAAAGAGACGGATCATAGGTCCGCCTCGATCATGATATCCAGCGCCTGGTTCAGCGCGTCGAGATGGGGAGCAAGCACCGTGTCAAGCTGAGCCTGATAGGCCGAAGCCAGCGGCAGAAGCTTGCCCATCAACGTCTTGCCTTTTTCCGTCAACGTCAGTGCGAGAAGGCGTCGGTCGGTTTCGTTCGTTTCCTTGGAGAGGTACCCTGCAGCTTCCAGCCGACTGGCCGCCCTGCTGGCTTTTGATTTCTCAAGGTGCACCCGCTGATGAATCTCGCGGATCGATACTGTGCCAGCATCCGCGACATGGACCAGCACACGCCAGTCGGCAACGGATATCCCGAATTCTTCGCGATATCTTTTGGCCAACCCCGCGCTCAACTTCTCTGCCGCAACAGACATTCTGTACGGCATAAACTGTGCAAGATCAAAGGCTTCTCTGACTTTCACGCGATCTCCTCACAAGCTGGGCATTGCGGATTTCTCAAATCCAGTTTCCGCAAATTTTGTAGCATATGCAACGAATATCTTGACGCCGTTGCAAATGCAACGAATACTGACACCAATGCGAATCTTCAAAGATCGACCGCACCTGGAGGAACGTAATGACACGCCACGAATTACCCGCAGGGATGATCCGAGCAACCGTCACCACGGGGACCCACGAAGGCTACATGCCGGGCTGGGCGAATGACTTTGAAACCGAAGCCATGCCCGGAGCTTTGCCGCAGGGCATGAATTCTCCGCAAAGGTGCGAATACGGGCTTTATGGAGAGCAGCTCTCGGGCACCGCCTTCACAGCCAACCCGCCAGAACGCACCTGGTGCTATCGCATCCGGCCCAGCGTAAAGCATTCGGCCCGATACAAGCGGATCGACCTGCCCTACTGGAAATCCGCGCCCAACGTGCTGCCTGACGTGACCAGCCTGGGTCAGTACCGTTGGGACCCGGTGCCACACACCGAAGAGCCGCTAACCTGGCTCACGGGTATGCGGACCATGACCACCGCCGGCGATGTCAACACGCAAGTCGGAATGGCGGCCCATGTGTATTTGGTGAACCAGTCGATGAAGGACGAGTACTTCTTTTCGGCTGACAGCGAGTTGCTGGTCGTCCCCCAGGAAGGCAAGCTGCGCTTTGCCACCGAGCTGGGCGTCATAGATCTGGAACCCAAGGAAATCGCCATCATCCCGCGCGGGCTTGTCTACCGCGTCGAAGTGCTGGAAGGCCCGGCACGCGGCTTTGTCTGCGAAAACTATGGCCAGAAATTCGAACTGCCCGGCCGCGGCCCGATTGGTGCCAACTGCATGGCGAACCCGCGCGACTTCAAGGCGCCCGTGGCAGCCTTTGAAGATCGCGAAGTGCCCTCGACCATCACCGTGAAATGGTGTGGACAATTCCACGAAACGAAGATCGGGCAAAGCCCGCTTGACGTGGTGGCATGGCACGGCAATTACGCGCCCTACAAATATGACCTGCGCAACTATTGCCCCGTTGGCGCGATCCTTTTCGATCACCCAGATCCGTCAATCTTCACGGTGCTGACCGCGCCTTCGGGCAGCCCCGGCACGGCCAATATCGACTTTGTACTGTTCCGCGAACGCTGGATGGTGGCGGAAAACACCTTCCGTCCGCCCTGGTATCACAAGAACATCATGTCCGAACTGATGGGCAATATTTATGGCCAGTACGATGCCAAACCGCAGGGATTTGTGCCGGGCGGTGTGTCGCTCCACAACATGATGCTGCCGCACGGGCCGGACCGCGAGGCATTCGAGGGCGCCTCGAATTCCAACCTCGGGCCGGTGAAGCTGGAAAACACCATGTCCTTCATGTTCGAGACCCGCTTCCCGCAGCAACTGACCGAGTTCGCCGGGAAAGAGGCGCCGTTGCAGGACGACTATATTGATTGCTGGGACAGCCTTGAGAAGAAATTCGACGGCACACCGGGCCGGAAATAGACGGGAAGGTGCCGAGGCATCGGGCACTTGTGCAGCCATCCTGAAAGCCAAGAAACGCGCGCATCACTGAGCCGCGCAGGAGAAGGGAGGAACCATGACGATCCTCAAAAGCTGGGTTGAGAGCGCGAACAGCGCCGAGACGGACTTTCCGCTGAACAACCTGCCCTACGGCGTGTTCGACGCAGGCCAGGGCGCGCGCATGGGGGTCGCGATCGGTGACCTGATACTTGATGTCGGCAATGTCGATCATGGGCTGGCTCCCGCCCTGTTCGAACGTCCAGAATGGAACGCCGTGATGGAGGCGGGACCGAAAGTCTGGGCAGCGCTGCGCGCGCGGCTGACCGAACTTCTCTCCGATGAGACTCACCGGCCAACAGTGGAAAAGCATCTGGTCGCACAGGCCGACGCGGACCTTCTATTGCCTTTCCGCGTCAGCGAGTACACGGATTTTTACGCCAGCCGCAATCACGCCTTCAACGTCGGCACCATGTTTCGCGGTCCGGAAAACGCTCTGCCGCCGAACTGGCTGTCGATCCCGATTGGCTATAATGGCCGCGCCTCTTCGATCGTGGTTTCCGGCACAGATGTCGTGCGGCCATGGGGCCAGTTGAAAGGCCCGGACGATGATTTGCCGCGGTTCGACAAATGCGCGCGGTTCGACCTGGAGCTTGAATTCGGCGCCATCGTCGGCCAGCCTTCGAACGGCATGATCAGCGTGGCCGAAGCCGACGAGATGATCTTTGGCTATGTGCTGCTGAACGACTGGTCGGCGCGCGACATTCAGGCCTGGGAATACCAGCCATTGGGCCCGTTTCAGGCCAAGGCGACCGCAACCACGATCAGCCCCTGGATCGTCACCCGCGCGGCGCTGGAGCCATTCCGTACCGGGACGCCCGAGCGCGAACGCCCGCTCCTGCCCTATCTCCGAGAGCCGGGGCCGATGCTCTTTGATATCGAACTTGAGGTTGGGTTGGCTCCCGAGGGCAAGGACGAGACCGTCATCGCGCGCACCAACTACAGCCAGATGTACTATTCTGCGGCACAACAGCTTTGCCATCACACCACGTCGGGATGCTCGATGCGCGTTGGCGATCTGCTGGGCTCTGGCACCATCTCGGGTCCGGAAAAGAGCATGCGCGGCTCGCTTCTGGAACTGAGTTGGGGCGGCAAGGAGCCATTGACGCTGGACACGGGCGAGACCCGCAGCTTCCTCGAAGACGGCGACACATTGACACTTCGCGGCCACGCCCAGGGCGAAGGCTATCGTATCGGATTTGGTGACTGCACGGGCAAAGTTCTGCCTGCAGCGCCCCTGCCCGCATGGGCAAAGGAATAAGGAGAGAACACATGGCCAAGGCATTCGCATCCGCAGGCGACATGGAAGACAAGAAGGTGAGCTTTACCCAGGTCGGTGACGGGCTTTATGCCTTCACCGCCGAGGGAGATCCGAACACCGGGGTCATCATAGGCGACGAGAGTGTGATGATCGTCGAGGCCCAGGCCACGCCGAGGCTGGCACGCAAGGTCATCGACTGCGTCCGCACGGTCACCGACAAACCCATCTCCCACCTTGTGCTCACCCATTACCACGCGGTGCGCGTGCTGGGGGCCTCGGCCTATGGCGCGCGCGAGATCATCATGTCCGACGTGGCCCGCGCCATGGTGGCCGAACGTGGACAGGAGGACTGGGACAGCGAGTTCGACCGGTTCCCCCGGCTGTTTCAGGGCCATGAGGAGATACCGGGCCTGACCTGGCCGACCACCACCTTCTCCGGCTCCATGACGGTCTACCTCGGCAACCGCCGGGTCGACATCATGCACCTGGGCCGCGCCCATACCGCTGGCGACGCGGTGGTCTGGGTGCCAGATCAGGAGGTCATGTTCACCGGCGACATCGTCGAGTACCACTCCGCCTGCTACTGCGGCGACGGGCACTTCGGCGACTGGGAAGACACGCTGATGAACATCGCCGCATTCGAGCCCAAGGCCCTCGCGCCCGGACGCGGCGATGCGCTGGTGGGAGAGGAGATGGTGGAGAAGGCCCTTTCTGCGACGGCGGATTTCGTCAACTCGACCTACAAGCCCATTGCCAAGGTGGTTGCCAGGGGTGGCACGCTCAAGGACGCATGGGACGCCTGCCGCGCCGCGTGCGACCCAAAGTTCAAGGACTATGCCATCTACGAGCATTGCCTGCCCTTCAATGTCGCCCGTGCCTATGACGAGGCCCGCGGGATCGACACGCCTCGCGTCTGGACAGCCCAGCGCGACAAAGAGATGTGGACCGCGCTCCAGGGCTGAGTTCGCGAAAAAGGAGGAGGAAAGACATGTTGCAGGATCGCTATACGCTGGCGTTCAAGCTCTACCCGTACGAGCGCAGCGCAGATCAGGATGCCGATGCCCCAGTCCGGCACCCTGTGGTGGTGATGGGCGGAGGCCCGATCGGAATGGCTGCAGCGCTGGACCTTGGACTTCAGGGGATCCCCGTGGTCGTTCTGGATGACCATGAAGGGATCGGCATGGGCAGCAGGGCGATTTGCTTCTCCAAACGCTGCCTGGAGGTCGCCGACCGTTACGGTTGTGGCGAGCCGATGCTCGAAAAAGGCGTCGTCTGGAGCCTTGGCAAGGTGTTCCACGAAGACCGCAAGGTCTACGAGTTCAACCTGCTGCCCGAGGAAGGCCACCAGTACCCGGCGTTCATCAACCTGCAACAGCCCTATTTCGAAAAGTTCATTGTCGAACGGGTTCGCGAGGCGCAGGCTGCGGGTGCGCCCATCGAGCTGCGCGGCAGGAACCGCGTTGATGGGGTTGAGGTGAACGACGATCATGTCGTCTTGAACATCACCACCCCCGAAGGCCCCTATACGATCGAAGCAGACTGGCTCATCGGATGCGATGGCGCCTCCAGCCCGCTGCGCAGCATGCTGAATCTGGAATTCGAAGGACGTGTGTTCAAGGACAGCTTTCTGATTGCCGACATACGGATGCTGAACGAGAACCTGACCAACGAGCGCTGGTTCTGGTTCGAACCCACGCATGGGTCGGGTGCATCGACTTTGTTGCACAAGCAGCCCGACGACACCTGGAGAATCGACTTCCAGATCGGCTGGGACGTCGACCGTGCAGAAGAGATGAAGGAGGAGAACATCCGCCGCCGTCTCGACGCCATGCTGGGCGATATCGAATATGAGATGGTCTGGTCTTCGATCTACACCTTCCAGTGCAAGCGCATGGAACACTTCCGCCACGGCCGCGTGATCTTTGCCGGCGATGCGGCGCACCAGGTTTCGCCCTTCGGTGCGCGGGGTGCGAATTCGGGGATGCAGGATATTGACAACCTGGGCTGGAAGCTCGGAATGGTCATCCGGGGCGAGGCACCCGACCGTCTGATCGACACCTATGACGAGGAACGCACCTACGGGGCCGACGAGAACATTCTCAACTCGACCCGTTCGACCGATTTCATCACGCCCAAGTCCGAGATCAGCCACATATTCCGCAACGCGGTTCTGGATCTGGCCGAGCATTACGCGTTCGCCCGCCCACTGGTCAACTCGGGCCGCCTCTCGGTCCCGTGCACCTATGACGGCCTGTCACTGAACGGTCAGGATGCCCTGACCGGTGGCCCTGACCGTTCGCGTCCGGGCAGCCCCTGCCCCGACGCCCCGCTCGGCGATGCATTCCTGCTGCAGAAACTGGGCAATGACTTTGTCATTCTGACCATTGATGCAGAGGCACCTGACACGATCACGGAAGATGGCGTATCGGCCCGCCGCATCGCAATCAAGGCCGAGGAAGACCCCAGTGGAGCTCTTGCTGATCGCTACCTCGGTGGTGCAAGCAGCGCGGTCTACCTCATCCGGCCCGATCAGCACGTCGCCGCCCGTTGGGACACATTCGACGAAACCGCCGTTCGCGCAGCATTGCGCACAGCATGTGCAAAGGATTGATCCAATGGCAGACCTGATTACCCGCCCCAACCTGCCCGATCCCGATGGCTTTTACGCTGATCTGATCCGAACATATGAAACTCTTGGCGACGACAAGGCAATCAGCGCGTTCAGCGCTCGCCTGATCCTTTTGCTGACCAACCACATCGGTGATCCAGACGTCGTTTCCCAGGCAGTTTCGGCGGCGGCCAAAACCCGCGACGAGCAGGAATAGCCGAAATGGCAAAGAACTGCTGAGAGCACACCAAGCTTGCAGCATCTTCGGCGCAGGTGGCCGGAACACCTCCAGACACCGCTATCGCCAAAACCGAATTGCTGCCGTCCTGCCGAACATCCACCACGCCACCCGAATGTGGTTGGCGTGGTGAAATCTTGGGCCGTGCGGATCGCCCGGAACGCCAATATCACCTGCAATTCGAGGCGGAATTGCTGAAGGTTGATGAAGACCGGACTCCCGTGCTCATCCGCGTGCAGCATGTCAAAGTCGTGGGATTCGTGATCGCAAAGAAGACGCGGCCAGGCATTCAGTCAATGCCATTGCAGATCATTCGGCCGGCAACACCTGAACTTTACCACATCTCAAACGGCCGACAGGCATGGCAGACAGCTCGCTATCCGCCGATGCCGTGTTGTTGTCATCAAAAACCACAGCGCCCGGTCCGCGCGGCGAGACCGAGCGCCGCGGCCAGCCCGGCTGGGCGTGCTTAGAGGACGACGACGGGACGACGCCTGATCGTGCCCGTCGCCTACCCTCCGGACCGCGCACCGCCGAACTCGGGCAAGTCGGGTTATCTCAATCGTTGTTTTTGCCCAGTTCTTTGGCATGCAACCAAGCCGCGTGCTGAGGGGCCTTCTTGGTGCGCGACCATTCTTCAAGCATCTCCCACTTCACCGAGTCGAGCCGCTCAAGCAGCGCTTGCTCTTCGGGGTCGGGACAGGCGAGTTCCACGCGGTGACCGTTCGGGTCGAAGAAATAGATTGAATGGAAGATCGAGTGGTCCGTGACACCAAGAACCTCGACACCTTGTGCCTCGAGATGTTCCTTGAAACCTATCAGCGTTTCGCGGTCTTTTACCTTGAAGGCGATGTGTTGAACCCAGATCGGGGTGTTTGGGTCGCGCCCCATTTCGGGCTTGGTCGGCAGTTCGAAGAAGGCCAGCACGTTGCCGTTGCCCGCGTCGAGGAAGAGATGCATGTAGGGGTCCGGCTCATGCGTGGACGGCACATGGTCCTCGGCAATCGCCAGCACGAAGTCCATGTTGAGCATCTTGCTGTAGAATTCCACCGTCTCTTTCGCATCCTTGCAGCGATAGGCCACATGGTGGATTTGATCTATTTTGAGTATCGGGGCGTTCATCCTGGGTTCCTCCACGCTTCGTTGCAAATGCAATGAACGTCTTTTCACGCAGACGTTCATTGATCCAGATCAATTCGTTGCAGCCGCAACGATATGAGGATAACGTGAAGATAGGATAGACGATGGCATGAAGACCGAGCTCGATAGCTTTTTCCCCTATCGCCTGGCGGCAACCGCCGAGGCGTTCTCTCGCAATCTCGTAGATGTGTACGGTCGCAAATACGGGCTCAGCCGTGAGGAGTGGAGGCTCCTTTTTTTGCTGGCCGAGGGAGAAAGCATTACATCCACAGAGTTGAGTCGAAAAACCACGCTCGACAAGGTGCAGGTTAGCCGGGCATCGCAGCGTCTCGCGGACAAGGGCCTCATTACCCGACAAGTTGCTGACTCTGACCGGCGGTTGCGTTTGTACACTTGCACCGATGCGGGCAGAGCGCTCTTCCGTCAAATCCTGCCGCAGGTACAGCAACGCGCAATGGAGATTCTGAACACGATGAGCGAGCAGGATTTCGAAGCTCTTGACCGTGGGCTGACTGCGCTTTTTGATGCCATCAAC
>JBNKHH010000072.1:0-119297 GCA_050290245.1 Silicimonas sp. | reverse complement strand
GTGGGCCACCTCCTCGATGTCCATGCCGCCCTCGGTCGAGGCGACGAAGCTGACCCGGGACGAGCCCCGGTCGACCAGAAGGGCAAGGTAGAGTTCGCGCGCGATCCCCGCGCCATCCTCGATATAGACGCGACCGACCTGCTTGCCGGCCTCGCCGGTCTGCTTGGTCACCAGGGTCCGGCCCAGCATGCGCTTGGCTTCCTCGGCGGCCTCTTCGACCGACTTGGTGACGCGCACGCCACCCTTGTCGCCCGCATCCGGCTCCTTGAAGGTGCCCTTGCCGCGGCCGCCCGCGTGAATCTGGGCCTTCACAACCCACAACGGCCCGTCCAGAGCCCCCGCAGCCGTCTTCGCATCCTCGGCCCGGAGAACAACACGACCGTCGCTCACCGGCGCCCCGTAATCGCGAAGCAACCCCTTCGCCTGGTATTCGTGGATGTTCATGGGGCATCTCCTAACCGTTTGATTTGTGCGAGGGATGACATAGAAATCATGAAGGAAGGAATGACATTTCCGCGAAGTCCGTCCAATTTGAGCGAAAAAGAAGATTTTGTGATCACCGAAAAAAAATGCGTGATCACATGATGCCGACTTGCACCTAGTCGTCGAACCTGAACCAGGCGATGCGGGTGCAAAGGGGGGCGATTCCCGGTAGCGCAAACAGGCGGCGCATCTCGTCGGTCACCCGTGGTACGAGATGTTCTGCGCATCGCTCCTCAGTTTGATTGAAGTTCGGTCGGCTATCCAGCGAATGGCGATCATTCGGACCGAGGCCAGCTTCACGATAGCCCCGGCCGCGCAGGACCTTTTTTTCGTGAAACAGGTCGGGCGTACGCGCGGCGTAGTGAAAAACCTGCCCATGGCGATAGGTGCGTTTGTTGTCGCCCGTGCGGTTCACCGCGGCATTCGGGTCAGTCGAATAGAAATCCCGGCCCAGCACGGCGCCCTTGCCCGACACGACGGGATATGTGTCGGGACCGACGCCGTCGTTGAATATCGGTCGATGCAATTGCAGCGAGGCGATCTCGGGGCCCCAGCGGAACAACGTCTTGCACTGGCGCGGAATCCGGCGGTGGCGTTTCTCGGCCAGGATGAAGGGCGATCCGAACTGGCGGCCCGGCCATGTTTCGACGCCCGCATCTCCGAAATGGCGCCAGGCCAGGGCGACGGCCTGGGCCGGGGCGATGGCCTTGATCAGGGCGTCGACGGTATGCGGCGCATGCTGGACAAACAGGAATTCGTCGAGGTCGAGCCACATCACCCAGTCCCCGGCCTGAAACAGACCTTCCTCACGCGCGAGGCGTTCGGCATTCATCTGGGGTTTTCGGTCAGGGCCGGGTGTGTGAGTCCGATGGGTCAATTCGCCGGCGTCAGCAAGCGCATCGAGCAATCTGTCAGAGCCGTCGTCGCAATCGTTGGAAAAGACGATGATCTCGTCGAACCCGATTGCCTTGTGAAAGGCCACCCATTCGAGAATGAATGGCCCTTCGTTTTTCTGGGCGGTGAATAGGACGTTCCGCCCGGTCAAGGGATCAGCCCAGACCGTTGTCGATACCTTTGCAGGCCTCGACCAGGCCTTTGACCGCGTCGACCGACTTGTCGAACATGGCCTGCTCGTCCTTGGCGAGCTTGATGTCGACCACGCGTTCGATGCCGCCGGCACCAATCACGGTCGGAACACCGACGTACATGCCCTTGAGCCCAAACGCGCCGTCAACGTAGGCCGCGCAGGGCAGGAGACGTTTCTGATCCTTGAGATAGGCTTCGGCCATCTCGATGGCGCTGGTCGCCGGGGCGTAGAAGGCCGAGCCGTTGCCCAGGAGGCCGACGATCTCGGCGCCGCCGTCACGGGTGCGCTGGATGATGGCGTCGAGTTTTTCCTGCGTGGTCCACCCCATTTCGACCAGGTCGGGGAGCGGGATGCCGGCGACGGTGGAATAGCGCGACAGCGGCACCATCGTATCGCCGTGGCCGCCGAGGACGAAGGCGGTGACGTCCTTCATCGAAACTTCGAATTCGACCGACAGGAAGTGACGGAAGCGGGCGCTGTCGAGAACCCCGGCCATGCCGCAGACCTTGTTGTGGGGCAGGCCCGAGTACTCGCGCAGCGCCCAGACCATCGCGTCAAGCGGGTTGGTGATGCAGATCACGAAAGCGTTCGGAGCATTGGCCTTGATGCCTTCGCCGACCGCTTTCATGACCTTGAGGTTGATGCCCAGGAGGTCGTCGCGGCTCATGCCTGGTTTGCGCGGCACACCGGCGGTGACGATGCAGACGTCGGCGCCAGCGATGTCGGCGTAGTCGTTGGTGCCCTTGAGGGTCGCGTCGAACCCCTCGGAAGGGCCAGCTTCGGCGATGTCGAGCGCCTTGCCCTGGGGCGTTCCTTCAGCGATGTCGAACAAGACGACGTCGCCCATTTCCTTTAGAGCAGCGAGGTGCGCAAGCGTTCCGCCGATTTGGCCCGCGCCGATCAGCGCGATCTTGGGTCTGGCCATGGAAGGGTCTCCGATCCGTTTATGAAAAAACTGGTTCGGGGGCGTGCCTAGCCAGAGTTTGCTGCGACTGCAAGGGAGTTGACGGCGGCCTTCGCGCTTTCACCTCGTTCGAACTGTGGCTAAGAGGATGACGGAAAACAGAGAATCCGCCAATGACCTTTGATCTGACCTTCTTTGCGATAGCGATACCAGCGGTTATCTTCGCGGGTGTTTCGAAGGGCGGTTTCGGTTCCGGGGCGGCTTTCGCGGCCACTCCGATTCTGGCGCTGATACTGCCGCCGGAGATGGCCGTGGGCACCATGCTGCCTCTGCTGATGGTCATGGATGTGGCAGCCTTGCGCGCCTATTGGCGGCAATGGTCGACCCGGCATGTGCGGCTTTTGCTTATGGGGGCGATGCCCGGAATCGGCATCGGTACCGCGTTCTGGAGCGTGGCCAACCCGCAGGTGCTGCGCCTGCTGATCGGACTGATCGCCGTTCTGTTCGTCGCGTACCGGCTTGCCAGGGCACGGGGCTGGATCCGGGTGCAAAAAGAGGCGGCTGGATCTGCGGTTGGCTTGAGTTCCGGCGTGGTCGCCGGGTTTACCAGTTTCATCAGCCATGCGGGCGGACCGCCGGTGGCGATTTATCTTTTGTCACAGGGGCTGTCAAAAACGACCTATCAGGCCACGACTGTACTGGCATTCTGGGCAATCAACGCGGCGAAGACAGTGCCCTACGCCTTTTTGGGGATGTTCTCGGGGCCGTCTCTGACCGCCCTGATATACCTGTGGCCCGCCGCACTGGTTGGCGTGTGGATCGGGGTTCGCGCGCACCATGCGATCCCCGAACGGGTCTACTTCGGCCTCACATACGTCTTGCTGACCTTGACGGGTGGCAAGCTGATCCTTGACGCGCTGACCTAGGAGCGGATGCCCGCCGGTTCGACCGCCTCGTCCAGAGTTTCGAAGGACTGGCCACTGGCGATCAGGCAAGTGACACCGTTGGGCATCGTTACGGTGATGGTCCAGGTGCCTGTTTCGTCCGAGGCAAAAACCTCGACGACGCGGCCCTGGGGAGCAAGGCCGATCGACTGACGGCTTTCGCCGTATTTGGAGGCGAGGCGTTCGATCACCGTATCGCGTGCGCTGCAGTTCTGGCCCTGGGCCAATGCGGCGGCAGGCACGAGGAACAGAAGGGCAAGGGCGGATAGTTTCAACTTCATCGCGGTCCTTTCCGAGGGCCTTTTGCCCCCTGGCTGGGCCCCCTGAGGCTCAGGCGGCATGGGGTCAGCATCGGAACAGAGCGCGAAAATGAGGTTAACGGCCGGTGCGGTTGGTTGACGTGTCGCAACGGCACATCCCGAACTGGCGGTTAAGGCGCTGATTTCTTGGCAGACCTCTCACTGGCAGTGCGTCGGTTTTGGGACGGTATTTGCGCCCTCGGCTCGATTAATTCTGCGTTGCGGCGTAAAACGCCTTGCGGAATGCTGCGCGGAAGTGCAGGTTCTGCGCAATATTGTTGCGGAGAGATATGCGATGGCGAACATTGAAAACCTGTATCGCTCGGTCCTTTACATTCCCGGCTCGAAGCCCCGGGCGTTGGACAAGGCGCGTGGGCTGGCGGTGGACGCGATCATATTCGATCTGGAAGATGCCGTGGCTCCGGACGAGAAGGTGGCCGCGCGCGACACGCTGGCAAAGGAACTGGCGGTCGGTGGCTATGGCTATCGCCAGCGATTGGTTCGGATCAACGGGCTGGAGACCGAGTGGGGGGAGGACGACGCGCGCGCCGCTGCGAAAATGGAGTGCGACGGGGTGCTTTTGCCCAAGGCCGGCGGAAAGGCGGATATCGACGCCCTGGCCAGGCTGGTGCAGGGCAAGCCGATATGGTGCATGCTCGAGACCCCGCGCGGGGTGTTGAACGCGCTTGAGATCGCGGATTGCGACGAGGTGGCAGGGTTTGTCCTGGGCACCAACGACCTGGCCAAGGATGTTGGCTGTGCCACCGGCGGCGACCGGATGGCGATGATGTCGGCGCTTCAGATCTGCCTGATGGCGGCGCGGGCGGCGGGGATCATCTGCGTGGACGGTGTCTATAACGCTTTCAAGGACGATGACGGGCTTGAGGTCGAATGCGAGCAGGGCCGTGCGCTTGGCATGGATGGAAAATCGCTGATCCACCCGGCGCAGGTCGAGATCACGAACCGGGTCTTTGCCCCGTCGCCCGAAGCCGTCGATCTGGCCGAACGACAGATCGCGGCATTTGACGAAGCCATTTCCGAAGGGCAGGCTGTGGCGGTGGTCGACGGCAAGATCGTCGAGAATCTTCACGTCGAAACGGCCCGTGCGACTCTGGCAAAGGCGCGCGCGATCCGGGAAAGAGAGGCTTCGTGACACTATTGATCATCGGTTTGCTGTTATGGATGGGGGCGCATCTGTTCAAACGGCTGGTCCCCGCTGCGCGGGCGTCCATGCAGGACAAGATGGGGGATGCCTCGAAAGGCGTCATGGCCGGGGTGCTATTGCTGTCGGTCGTCTTGATGGTGATCGGCTATCGCGGGGCCGACAGTACATTCTATTGGGGCCGCAGTGTGGCCACGACGGGGATCAACAACCTATTGATGCTGATCGCGGTTGGCCTCTATGGCGTGGGGAATTCCAAGAGCCGACTGCGCAAGAAGATGCGCCATCCCATGTTGACCGGAACGATAGTCTGGGCGGGCGCTCATATCCTGGTGAACGGTGACAGCGCATCGCTGGTGTTGTTCGGCGGGATGGTCGTCTGGGCGGTCTTGGAGATCATGCTGATCAACCGGGCGGACCCGTCCTTTACACCCTATGAGGGCGGTAGCGCGGCTGGGGATATCCGTCTGGGCATAATCACCCTTGTCGTCTTTGCCGTTTTCGCCGGGATTCACACCTGGCTTGGGTACTATCCATTTGGAGGCTGACACCTTGAAGACCAACGCGGGCCGTTTTTTCGAGGACTATAGTGTAGGGCAGGTGATCGAGCACGCGGTGCCGCGCACGCTGAGCGGGGGCGAGAAGGCGGTGTACCAGTCGCTTTATCCAATGCGGCATGCGATCTATTCGTCCGACGTATTCGCGGCGGACTGTGGCCTGTCCGGCGGTGCCTTCGACGATCTCATCGTTTTTCACACGGTGTTCGGCAAGACCGTGCCGGACGTATCTCTGAACGCGGTCGCCAACCTTGGCTATGCCGAAGGGCGGTGGCTGCGGCCAGTGTTGCCGGGCGAAACTCTGACCTCGACCTCAGAAGTCATCGGGGTCAAGCAGAACTCGAATGGCAAGACGGGAGTGGTCTGGGTCCGCACGACGGGCCGGGCCGCCGATGGCGATCCGGTTCTGGAGTATGTCCGCTGGGTCATGGTGCGCAAACGCGATGCAGATGCACCGGCACCCGCCACCGTTGTGCCGGACCTCGCGGGGAGCGTGGCTGCGGATGCGTTGGTGATCCCGGAGGGGCTGGATTTCAGCAGCTACGATTTTACGCTGGCGGGAGAGGCGCACCGTTGGAGCGACTACGACGTCGGTGAGAAGGTCGACCACGTCGACCGGGTCACTGTCGAGGAAGCCGAACACATGATGGCGACGCGGCTGTGGCAGAATACGGCAAAGGTCCATTTCGACGCGACGAACCGAGAGGACGGGCGGCGCCTGATCTATGGCGGCCATGTCATCAGCATGGCGCGTGCCTTGTCGTTCAACGGCCTTGCCAATGCGCAGATGATCGTCGGACTAAACGGCGGCAGCCATGTAGGCCCACTGTTTTCCGGCGATACGATCTGCGCATGGTCCGAGGTTCTGGACAAGGCCGAGACATCCGCGCCGGGCGTTGGCGCGATCCGGCTGAGGTTAGTGGCGCACAAGCCCGAGGCCGCGCCCTTTGCTCTGAGGGGGACGGACGGCAAGTATGTGCCGGGAGTCTTGCTGGATTTTGACTATTGGGCTTTGATGCCCCTGTGAGACGCATTTCCGTGTCGGTCGTATTCCGGAAGATGCTGCGCCGGTTGATAGCTTGTGATGTCGTCGGCGGCGCGTTCAACGGGTTGCGTGAAGTGGTGGATGAAGTGACAAGTCCCGTGACTCGCCAGCAGAGTGCGACTCGCGGTGGAGATGACGGTTTTATTTTGATTTGTGATCGCAAGAATTATTCGTGTGATCACAGTGTCTGTTTTTTTGTTGAATGTGAGCGGTAAACAGCGCTGTGCTGCGCCGCAGAGGAGTGACAAGTTTGTTAGGTTTGTTATGAGAACATAACGCCCAGACCAAGGGGAGCCATTAATATGCCCGACGTAAACCGTGGTAATCGTCCGCTTTCACCCTTCATGATCGGACCTTACTATCGACCGCAACTGACCTCGATGACATCCATCGTCAACAGGCTTGCCGGTATCTCGCTTTTGGGGGCCGCGTTCCTGGTGGTCTGGTGGTTTCTTGCCGCCGCGTCATCGGCCGAATATTTCGCTTTTGCGGATGGCGTGATCACTTCCTGGATCGGCGATCTGGTCATGATGCTCTCGGCTTGGGCCCTTTGGTATCACGCGCTGGCCGGACTGCGGCACCTGTACTGGGACTCGGGCCGCGGGCTCGAAATCGAGACGGCCGAGAAACTGGGCATCGCGGTGATCGTTGCCTCGATCATCCTGACCATCCTTACCCTGATCATCGTCTGAGGAGAGCGACCATGTCGTATATGACCGATCGCAAACGCGCCGTGGGGCACGGTTCGGCCCGCGAAGGGACACAACGCCACTGGTCGATGACCAAATCGAGCGTGGCCCTGCTGATCCTGACGCCGTTCTTCATCTTTACCTTCGGTGCGATGCTTGGCCGGCCATATGACGAGGTCATCGCCTATTTTGCGCATCCCTTGCCGGCCATTGTCGCCGCGCTGATGATCGCAGCTGGGCTGATGCATTTCAAAACCGGTATCCAGATGGTGATCGAGGATTATGTGCACGAACCGATGCGCGAATACCTGATCATCCTGACCACCTGCCTGTCCTACGGCCTTGCCGCCGTTGGACTTTTTGCTATCGCCAAGATCGCGCTTTAAGGAACGAGACATGGCCGCTTACGAATACGAGACACACGAATACGACTGCATCGTGGTCGGCGCCGGCGGGTCCGGCCTGCGCGCAACCCTTGGCATGGCCGAGCAGGGATTGCGCACCGCCTGCATCACCAAGGTTTTCCCGACACGGTCGCACACGGTTGCCGCCCAGGGCGGTATCGCGGCGAGCTTGTCGAACATGGGTCCCGACCACTGGCAGTGGCACATGTACGACACCGTGAAAGGGTCGGACTGGCTGGGCGATACCGATGCCATGGAGTACCTGGCGCGCGAAGCCCCCAAGGCCGTCTATGAGCTTGAGCACTACGGCGTGCCGTTCAGCCGGACCGAAGAGGGCAAAATCTATCAGCGTCCCTTCGGTGGCCATACCACTGAGTTCGGTGAGGGCCCCCCGGTGCAGCGCACCTGCGCCGCAGCCGACCGCACCGGGCACGCCATCCTGCACACGCTGTATGGTCAGTCGCTCAAGAATAACGCGGAGTTCTATATCGAATATTTCGCCATCGACCTGATCATGGGCGAGGATGGCACCTGCCAGGGTGTCGTCGCCTGGTGCCTGGACGACGGTTCGATCCACGTTTTCAATGCCAAGATGACTGTGCTGGCGACAGGCGGGTATGGCCGCGCCTATTTCAGCGCGACTTCGGCCCATACCTGCACCGGCGACGGTGGCGGCATGGTGGCCCGCGCAGGTCTGCCCTTGCAGGACATGGAGTTCGTGCAGTTCCACCCGACCGGCATTTATGGTTCGGGCTGTCTGATTACCGAAGGCGCGCGCGGTGAAGGCGGCTATCTGACGAACAGCGAGGGCGAGCGGTTCATGGAGCGCTATGCGCCCACCTACAAGGACCTGGCCAGCCGCGACGTTGTCAGCCGTTGCATGACCATGGAAATTCGCGAGGGTCGCGGTGTGGGCGCGGATGGTGATCACATTCACCTGCACCTGAACCACCTGCCGCCCGAGACCCTGGCCGAGCGTCTGCCGGGCATCAGTGAATCGGCCCGTATCTTTGCCGGCGTCGACCTGACCAAGGAGCCGATCCCGGTGATCCCCACCGTGCATTACAACATGGGCGGTATCCCGACGAACTATTGGGGCGAGGTGTTGAACGCCGATGCCGAGAACCCGGAACGGATTGCGCCCGGCCTCATGGCCGTGGGCGAGGCGGGCTGTGCGTCGGTGCACGGGGCGAACCGCCTTGGGTCGAACAGCCTGATCGACCTCGTGGTCTTTGGCCGAGCCGCTGCGATCCGCGCGGGCGAGGTCGTCGATCCGGCCAGCGCGAACCCGACGCTGAACAAGGCATCTGTCGATGCCGCGCTGGATCGGTTCGACAAGCTGCGCCATGCCGACGGGTCGGTCCCGACCGCCGAATTGCGGCTTGAGATGCAAAAAACCATGCAGTCCGATGCCGCCGTCTTCCGCACGGACAAGACGCTCGCCGAAGGTGTCGAGAAGATGTACGCCGTTGCCGCCAAGATGGATGACATCAAGGTCACCGATCGCAGCCTGGTCTGGAACAGTGACCTGATGGAGACGCTGGAACTGGCCAACCTGATGCCGAACGCTCTGGCGACAATTGTCGGCGCTGAGGCGCGCAAGGAAAGCCGTGGCGCCCATGCCCATGAGGACTACCCGGACCGCGACGACGAGAACTGGCGCAAGCACACGCTGTCGTGGATCGGCGACAAGGTGACGCTGGACTATCGTCCGGTGCACCTGGATCCGTTGACCAAGGCGAAAGAGGGCGGCATTGACCTAAAGAAGATCGCTCCGAAGGCAAGGGTCTACTGATGAGCGAGGTGATCGCGCCATGAGTGGCCAGCCCTGTTTCGATGTGAGATACGAGGGGGCGGTGTTCCGGTTCCCCGAGGTGTCCGAGCCGGACTATGTCCATGACCAAATCCGCCGTCGCGCAGGGTTCTACGAGGAAGGTATGCTGCAATACCTGGCGGGTCTGGAGCTGGCATCGGGGCTGATCATCGATTGCGGGGCGAACATCGGAAACCACTCTTTGTTCTTCGCTGGGGTCATGCAGCGCAACGTCATCGCGGTCGAGCCGGTCGCCCGCAACATTGCCATCCTCGAGTCGGTCGTCGCGGTGAATGGCCTGGCGGATCGCGTGCGCATTGTTCCGCTGGCGCTGGACGAAGTCGAACGCGAGGTCACGATGACCCTCGACAGCCCCGAGAATTCGGGCATGTACCATGTTGGCGAGGGCAGTGGCGAAGTCGTGAAGGCCACCACGCTGGACAAGATCTGCGATGGTCTTGGCGAACCCGTCAGCCTGATCAAGATCGATGTTGAAGGTTTCCAGGACCAGGTGCTGCGCGGTGCCCAGGAAACCCTGGCCCGGTTCAAGCCGTTCGTTGCCGCCGAACTTTCGAGCGAGGCAGAATTCTCCACATTTGCCGCGCTTCTTGCGCCGCACGGCTACCACGCCATGGAGGTCTTTAACGCGACCCCGACAGTGGTCTTCTCGGCAGATCCGGCGGTGAAAGGGCGGCCCGGACGGGTCCGGCGCCGTTTGCAGAACTATGACCGCAAAGTCGCCATGGCAGAGGCCGCGTCATGAAGCGTCTGCTGTCCATTGCCGTGCTTCTTGCAGCTGCTGCTTGCGGCCCGATATCGCCGGAGCGCGCAGCCGATATTTGCGAAGAACGTGCCCGCGCCGCGGCCGGTCCGACCGGAGAAGTCGCAGTGGGCGTCAACAGCGATGGCAAGGTTCGCAGCAGTCTGTCGATCGGCGTTACCAGCGATTACTTACAAGGGCGCGACCCCTATCAGGTTTATGATAGTTGCGTGCGCCAAAAAACGGGGCAGGGGCCGATCCGTCCCCTGATCTTGTGATGATCCGCGCGCAGATGGCGACCTATCCCGCTCGCCTGGGGCATATGGTGCAGGCCGTGCGGTCGATCGCACCGCAGGTGGACCGGGTCTTTGTCGTGTTGAATGAGTACGATGCGGCGCCAGCCGAGTTGGCCGGAATGGACAACGTGGAGCCGGTTCTGCCCGAGGCCGACACCAAGGATACCGGGAAGTTCCTTCCGGAGGCAAAGCCCGAGGATGATGTGTTTCTGGTGGATGACGATATTATCTATGCGCCGGACTACGTTTCGCACACCCTTTCCTCGGCCGCTGCCACGGGGCGTCAGAACGCCGTGTTCGGCTACCACGGCTCGTACATGCGGCGCGGGTTCCGCAAGAACGGTTACCAGCGCAAGGTGTTCAATTTTCGCAAAGCGCTCGAAGCTCCGGTATTCGTCGACCAGCTTGGCACCGGGACCGTCTATTTGAAAGGTGCCCAAGTTCCGGCGTTCGCGGCCATGGAAACGGCGCAGCGCTTTACCGACATCAGGTTTGCGCGGCTGTGTCACGAGGCCGGGTACGAGCGCATCTGCCTGGCGCGTCGGGCCGGATTGCTGAACGAAATCAAAAGCGACGAAACAATCTGGCACGAATTTACCAAGGGGTTGCCCGATCCCGTGTTTGCGGAGGTCAAGGTGTATGGTCGCCGTCATCCCTTCCTGGGCAAACCCTTGACTGCGGCATTGACCGGAGAGGAGGCACTGTGAGAGCGGTAATCGTTTCATTGGCCCTGTTGGCCGCTGCTGCCTGCACCCCACAAGTGCAGGACGACCTGACACGCGATGCGGCACGCACGGCGGTGCGCCCGGTGCTGGAGAAGAACTTTCCCGGTGTTCCGTTAGAGCCCGCCACCGACTGCGTGATCGACAATGCCACCTCGCGCGAACTTCTCTCCCTGGCCGCCGACGCGGTCACTGGGCCGACGGCCAACACCGTCGAAATCACGATGAATATTCTATCCCGCCCGGCAACGCTGGAATGCCTTGCCACCGAAGGGCTGCCCGTTCTGCTGAACGGTTTGCAATAACAGGAGCGTCACATGGTTCAACTGACCCTTCCCAAGAACTCAACTATCCGCGTGGGCAAGACCTGGCCCAAGCCGGAAGGTGCGAAGAACACCCGCAAGGTGCAAATCTATCGCTGGTCGCCTGACGATGGCGAAAACCCGCGGGTCGATACATATTTCGTCGACATGGACACATGCGGCCCGATGGTTCTGGACGTTCTGATCAAGATCAAGAACGAGATCGATCCGACGCTGACCTTCCGCCGGTCCTGCCGTGAAGGGATATGCGGGTCTTGTGCGATGAATATCGACGGGATCAATACGCTGGCCTGCATCTATGGCCATGACGAGATCAAGGGCGACATCAAGATCTACCCCCTGCCGCACATGCCGGTGGTCCGCGATCTTATCCCCGACCTGACGCATTTCTATGCCCAGCATGCCAGCATCATGCCCTGGCTTGAGACCAAGACCAACCGCCCCGCCAAGGAGTGGAAGCAGTCGATCGAGGACCGTCGGAAGCTGGATGGTCTTTACGAGTGCGTCATGTGCGCGTCGTGTTCGACGTCCTGCCCGTCCTACTGGTGGAATGGCGATCGGTATCTCGGCCCGGCAGCACTCCTGCACGCCTATCGCTGGATCATCGACAGCCGAGACGAGGCGACGGGCGAACGTCTGGACGAGCTGGAAGACCCGTTCAAGCTGTACCGTTGCCACACGATCATGAACTGCGCCAAGACCTGTCCCAAGGGACTGAACCCGGCCAAGGCAATTGCCGAGATCAAGAAGATGATGGTTGATCGGGTGGTATAGGCGGCCTCGTCCGTCGCTCTATCTATTTCACCAGCCCATGATCCAGCTGAGGATCAAGAGCAATTCGGGCAGCAGAGCCAGAGTCATCGCGACTTTCAGGAACCGCCCCGTTGCGGCAAGGATAAGGGCTGGCGTGGTGATGATCGCGAGCATGATCCCGAGCAATGTCCAGAAGGTGTCACCGCCGATGCCGTCGGGCATCGAGGGCCCCGCGATGGCGCCGTAAGCCCAGATTGCCAGGTTGATGGCCGCAATGACAAAGATGGCGATCCGCATGGAGGCCAGCCTATCCCGAGGCGACTGGGGGTGTCATCCGTTTATGCCAGAGACGCTCCGTGCCTGGCCCGGCCCAGAATGGCCAGAACGGATTGCATCAGGAATGACCCCAGCCACATCGAGAGGGCCGCGACCCAGGCGGTCAGCGAAAGGATTGCTCCGCCCGAGACGCCTGCACCAACCGCGCAGCCGCCCGCCAGCATGGCGCCAAACCCCATCAGGACCGCGCCGACAAGGTAGCGCTCCATCGGCGTGTCGGGGCCGAAGCGTTCGATTTTCCATTCCCGGCGCAGGGCGGCCATGAGGCCCGAGCCGAGGAAGACGCCGGGCACGAGGCCAATGCCGAAGGACATCTGTATGTTTGGTTCGGTGACCAGCGCCATGAGCGTGTCGGTCGACGGCCCGGTAAAGGTGACCGAGGAAACCGGCACCACTTCGAACGAGGTTTGTGAAATGGCAAAGGTTGCCAGCCACCCCAACGTCACGGCAAGTCCGACCAGGAGTGCGGCGATGCCCTCTGACAGGGCAACGCGCCCCCGGAAGGCGACCACCAGGGCGACTAATAGGCCAAGACCAGCAAATGCCAGGGGCATCCAGGGCTCAAGGCCCAGAAGTGGGCCGAGATCGCGGGTGGGCCCTCCTTCGACAGTCCAGAGCGCCGCGATGTTCTCACGCAGTGGCGCAAGAACTCCACGATACGAGGCCTGTGCGACCAGCGTCACGACAAGGCCCGTTACCAGCGCGCGCATGTTGCCGGTTCCCGACAATACCAACAGGCGGCTTGCGCAGCCTCGGGCCAGGATCATGCCACAGCCAAACATCAGCCCGCCGATTATGGCCCCCGAAAGGCTGCCGCGCGCCGCGATTTGACGGGCGTCAGATGTGTCCAGAAGACCGGCCGCCACCGCCAGTTGCGTGGTTCCCATGGCGGTAAAGAAGACCAAAAGCCAGATCGCCATGCGGTGGCCCGGCTTTCGCGTAAACACTTCGATCGTGGCTGCACGCAGGCAAAAGCGCGAGTGTTGGGCCGCGGCGCCAAACAAGAGGCCGACCAACGCGCCGAGCATGGCGAGCGTGGCTCCGTCTCCGTAGGTGTCGAGCAGAGATTCAAGCATCGGTCTTCTCCCGAACGGCGTTCTAGCCAAAATGCCGCCGTTGCAGCATGATCTGGATCAAGCATTTTCGACTCGTTCATTGCCGGGGAGGGTTCCATGGCGATTACGCTGCTTGTGGGCACGACAAAGGGCGCCTTCCTGATCAGCGGTGCTGAGGACCGGTCCGATTGGGCGGTGAGGGGACCATTTTGCGATCTCTGGACGATCAACCATATGGCCGGCGATCCCGAAACCGGGCGGATCTGGGCTGCCGGAGGAAACGACTGGCTGGGGGCCGGTGTCTGGCGAACCGAAGATGGCGGCGAAAACTGGACCCTGGCCAAGTTTACCAAGGGCCAGATGGATGAGTGGTGCGAGAACGATCCCGAAACCGCCGAACTCCTGGGGTTCGAACCGCAGGAGTCGTTGTTCGACGATGGTGCACACTCAATCTGGTCTGTGTTGTTTTTAAACGGGAAAACATTTGCTGGTGGTAAGCCGGCTCAACTCTATGTCAGTGAAGACGGGGGTGAAACCTGGCAGCGGAACGCGGCGTTTGAAAATTTGGAGGGCCGTGAGGAATGGAACGGCGGCGCCGCCGGGTTAACCCTGCACACCATCGTTCCAGACCCGAGCGATGCCAGGAAGATGTGGCTGGGTGTTTCCGCAGCGGGTGTCTTTGCGACCGAGGATGGCGGTGACAGCTGGGAGCGGCGCAATCGGCTATCCAATGCCGAGGCCTGCGAGCACCATCACCATCCGGCTGCACCGCGGAATGGCCAGACCGGCCATTGCGTGCATAGTGTCATGCGAGCTCCGGGCGATGGAGATGTCCTATATCAGCAGAACCACCACGGGGTTTTTCGATCCTCGGACGGGGGGCGTAGTTGGGACGATATCACTGAGGGTTTGCCGTCGACATTCGGTTTCCCGATCCGGGTACACCCGCGCGATGGTCAGACGATCTGGACTATCCCTCTGAACGGCGACACCCAGGGCCGTTTTCCGCCCGGTGCGGCGGCGGCCGTGTGGAAATCGACGGATGGCGGTGAGAGTTGGGAGGCCAGACGTGAGGGGCTGCCGCAGAGCGGGTGTTTTTTCACCGTGCTGCGGCAGGCGATGGCGGGGGATGCTGCGGAGCCAGCCGGGGTCTATTTCGGAACCAACACGGGGTCGGTCTTTGCCTCGGTAGATGAGGGCGAAAGCTGGAGTGAGGTTGCGCGGCACCTGCCGACCATCCTGTCGGTCGACGTTCTGGAGCGCTAGCGGCTTTCGCGGCGCTTGCCATACTTTCCCTTTGTCGACTTGATAATTCGCCTTTCGGCATAGAACAGGAAGAAGTGCCCGAGGGACAAGATGAAGTTGCAGGACGGGGCTGGCTTTGTCATAGGCAGGCCATGGTGCCCTTGCTGATCATCCTTTTGGTCGGATCGCTGATTTATCTTTGGTGGAAATGGCGGTTCACGACGCTGACCCGGCTTTGCCGGTGGCGCGAAGACCGGGCGGCGGGCGACTGGTATTGCGCAGCTTGCGGCGCGCGCACCAAAACCGACGGCTCTGCACCTCGGATTTGTCTGCGCAAAACCTAACCGGCCTTGCACAGGACCTGTTCGGGAGGTCCACGCCTCCGCCTCGCCATTTGCGCAGAGGGCGGGCCATTCAGATCGCGACAAGAATGCAATCTGAAAGGACAGTGAAATGGTACGATCCGCCGGGATACGGTTTATCGTCGTGGGCGTTCTGGCGCTCTTGATGTTTGTGCCCCTTGGGCTGGTGAGCGACGTGGTGCGCGAGCGGGCGAATTATTCCGAGCAGACGATCTCGGGACTGAGCCGCGAATGGGGCGGAGAGCATTTGTTCTCGGGCCCACTGGTTGTCATCCCGGTGACGGAGGATGTGACCTATGACCGTCGCCGCGAGGCGGTAGATGCTGCCACCGGGCTGGCGTTGCGCGACGAGAAAGGTAACGCGGTGTTCGAACATTTCGAGGAGACCGTGACCGAAACCCGGTCTCCGATCTATGTCTATCCGGCAGACCTGGACGTCGAAATCTCGGGCCAAAGCACGACGCGCAGCCGGGGTGTGTTCGAGGTTCCTGTCTATACCGCAGGCGTGAAAATGGGATTCGATTTCGACTTCGCCCCGGCATCCTCGGTCGTGCATGACGGTGAGGAAATCCACTGGGACGACGCGGTTCTTTCAGTTTTTCTGACGTCGAACAGGGGTCTGAGGGGAGTGGCACGGCTGAACGCAGGAGACCGCGACCTGGCCCTGGAACCGGTGCCGTCCGGCGATGGCCAGCAACGGGGTATCACCGCTGCCCTGGGTGATCCGCGCGATCTGCGGCGATTCGACTTGAGCCTGGGTGTCAATGGCGCCGGAACTCTTGCGGTGGCGGCCACCGGGCGCACGACACGGCTGGCCATGACCAGCGACTGGCCCGATCCAAGTTTTTACGGCGACTTCCTACCCGATACACGCGAGGTCACTGAAGGCGGGTTCACCGCCAGCTGGACCATTCCGCACCTGGCGCGTTCCTTGCCACAGATCGGGCGCGAAAACCCGGATCGGGCGGCGCGTGACCACGCCACTATGGGAGTGCGGTTCATTACGACCAACGACTTTTACCAGAAAGCCTGGCGTGCCTCGCGCTATGGCTTGTTGTTCATCGCGCTAACTTTCTTGACCATCCTGCTATTGGACCGCGCAAGCATGAAGCCTGCCCATCCTGTGCAATACCTCATGGTTGGGCTGGCACAGTCGGTTTTCATTCTCCTGATGGTCTCATACGCTGAGCAAATCGGATTTGGCGCAGCTTATCTGGTCGCGGCTGGCGCAACGATTGGGCTGCTGGTGTTGTTCGGAGCGACTGCGCTGAAGCTAGGGCGCAAGACCGGTGTCTTGGGCGGCGTGCTGGTCACGGTCTATGCCGTCCTGTTCATGGTATTGCGCAGCGCGGACCATGCCCTGCTTGCCGGCTCGACGCTGGCCTTCGTCGCCCTGGCCCTGACCATGTGGCTGACGCGCAACGAAGAGTGGAGCAGTTCGGACGGGATTGCACGCTGGCCCCTGAGGCGGCGCCCGGCAGCGCCGCCAGTCGAAACCGGGCCTAAACCCGCTTGATCCCTTTGCCCCCGGTCCGTCACTTTTCAGATCGGGGGTTCATTTGTCCGTCGCGCGACCTATGTTGCGAGGAAAGACACAAGGGGCTTCCATGCCGCTCAAACGCAAACTGGTTACAATTGTTGCGCGCGCCCGGCTATGGGTCCGCCGCCATGTGCCGCCCGGTCTTCGTTGGGTTGTAGGTCTTGTGCTGATCGGCCTGGGGTTTCTTGGATTTCTGCCGGTGCTGGGGTTTTGGATGATCCCTTTGGGAATTGCCGTGGTCGCGATGGACGTCAAGCTGCTTTGGCGGCGGTTTGATCTGCGGCATGGTATCAACCATCATGACTGATCGAATCCCCCCTTCCGATGCAGCGGAGCGCCGCGCGATTGCCCCGGTGATCTGTTACCCGACCGATGGCCTGGCGCCTGCTGACCTGGACGGGTATCTGCACGCCTATTCGCATTATGAGAAGACCGACGAGGTGATCGTGCCGCCGCGTGAGGCGGCGGCATTCCGGGTGCCTGCGGCCGGTGTGTTCCGGATTTCCTGCCCCGAAGGTTCACAGGTTGGCGATTTGAACCTTTGGCATGCAGGAGACCTTTCCGAGCGCTTCTTCTCGGGCAAGACGCGGGCGCTGCACGGCACCCATGTGACTGTGGGAGACCGGTTGTGGTCCTGTTTTCCGTATCTTCGGCAGATGGCGACAATCATCGAGGACAGTCTTGGATGGTATGGGATCGATGATTTCGGCGGTGGCGTTCACGATGTGATCGGGACCCGCTGCGATCCCTACACGGGCCGGTTGCTGTCAGGGAACGACTATCACCATTGCTGCCATTCGAACCTGATCCGCGCGTTGGTGGCCGAGACCGGCATGGCGGTGGATGAGGCCGAGGCCCGTGTGCATGACGTCTTGAACGTGTTCATGTGCACCGGGTTCACCCGCGACACCGGGCAATATTTTATGAAAGCCTCGCCTGCGCGGGCCGGGGACCACCTGACGATTTTTGCCGAGATCGACCTTTTGGGGGCGTTGTCGGCCTGTCCCGGCGGAGATTGCGGGGCAGAACATTCGTCGGACGAGGCGTCCTGCCATCCGCTATTGGTCGAGGTGTTCGAAGGAGTGCCGCCGGACGGATGGTTGATACCGGATGTCAACACCTACGACCGGTCGCACGGGGTTTAAGTCTTTGAAAATGAGCAGCTTCGCTGCGCGCAATATCTTAGCGCCGGGCGAATCCCGGCGCGGCTTGCGTACTTGAGGAAAGATAAAGACTGCGGCTTAGGCGAAGGCGGCCTCCAGCGCGATTTCGACCATGTCGCCGAAGGTCTTTTCGCGGTCTCGGGACGGCAGGGCTTCGCCTGTCAGGAGGTGGTCGGAGACGGTGAGGACGGCGAGGGCGCGTACATTGTGGCGGGCGGCCAGCGTATAGAGTTCGGCGGCCTCCATCTCGACGCCGAGGATGCCGTGGCGGGTCATCTGTTCTGTCAGGTCGGGGCGTTCGTCGTAGAAGACGTCCGAGGAATAAATGCCGCCGACGTGGGTGGGAGAGCCTTTGTTTTCAGCAGCTTGGACCGCAGCAGACAGGAGGCTCCAGTCGGCGCATGGGGCGTAATTGATTTCCTTGAAGATGCCGCGCGAGGGGGTAGAAAGGGTGGTAGCGGTCATGGCAATGATGACGTCGCGAACCTTGACCTTGTCCTGCATGCCGCCGCAGGACCCTATTCGTATCAGGGTCTTGGCGCCGTAGTCGCGGATCAGTTCGTTGGTGTAGATGGAGAGCGACGGCATCCCCATGCCCGAACCGTGGATCGTCACGGGGTTGCCCTTCCATGTGCCGGTGAAGCCGAGCATCCCCCTGACTTCGTTCACCAATTTAGGGTTTTCGAGAAAGGTCTCGGCCGCCCATTTCGCGCGGTAGGGGTCTCCGGGCATGAGGACGGTTTCGGCGATTTCGCCGGGTTTGGCACCGATGTGGACGGTCATGACAGTGTTCCTTTGACATAGGTTTTTCCGAGATTAGCGCGGTTCGGAAGGGGGCGAAAACCCCTGTCGGCACGACGTCGGTCTCACATCAGTGCGCCTCTGTGGTGCTGGACGCCCCTGTTGATGCGTTGGTCAACAGAAGGTGAACGAACAAGGCCGGGGTTGGCGGCGCGCGCGGGGCTGGCGTATGAGGTGAGGACAATTCTGGAGACCAGTCAGCATGATCGATGCCCAACTCGTTCCGGTGATAAGCCGGGTTCTGCGACCCCTGGCGCGGCTGCTGGCCACACTGGGCGTGCAGGCCGATTGGATCACCCTGGCCGGGTTCGTCTTTGGGCTGGCGGCGCTGCCGATGCTGGCAGCGGGACTGTGGACCGCGGCGCTGGTCCTGATCGGGCTGAACCGGCTGTGCGACGGGCTCGACGGGGCGGTGGCGCGCCTGGGGCAGCCGACCGACCGGGGAGCGTTCCTGGATGTCGCCCTGGATTTCGTCTTTTACGCCCTGGTGCCTTTGGGGTTCGCCCTGAACGATCCCGGAGAAAACGCCCTGGCGGCGGCTGTGCTGACTACGGCCTTTGTCGGGACAGGGTCGTCCTTTCTGGCCTTTGCCGTCATCGCGGCCAAGACGGGCGAGGCCGCACCCGCCTATCCAACCAAGGGCATCTATTACCTGGGTGGGCTGACCGAGGGGTTCGAGACCATCTTTCTGTTCATCCTGATGTGCCTGCTGCCGGGTTGGTTCCCGGTATTGGCCTATGTGTTTGCGGCGGCCTGCCTTGTGACGACGGTGCTGAGATGGCGGCAGGGGTGGCTGGCGTTCAGCGGGTGAGATGCCATCTGTCGACCGGATGCATACAGCCGTGGGTGTCATGCCATGTTCCCGCCCTGACGTGCCTTACAGACCGGCGGCGTTTCGGGCGTTGGCGTTGATCGACATCAATCGGAAGAATAGACGGCAATGGGGTGTCACCGCTTGCGCCCGGCGTCCGGGTGCCTATCCTGCCGGAGTTCTAGTCACGAAAGGGCCCGTGCGTTGGCACATCCGTTGGATTCGCTTATCAACGAGATACTTGGCGAAGCGCAAAAGCGTGGCGAACTGGACAATCTTCCGGGCGCGGGCAAGCCGCTGGAATTGGAGGGCACGCCCCAGAATGCGGTTCTTGGCCGTCTGGCCAAAGAGGCCAACGTCATGCCGCCGGTGGTCGTGCTGAAGCAGAAGATCGCCGAGTCGAAGGCGCGATTGGCAGCGCTGGCCGGGGAAGAAGAGCGCAAGGCCGAGATGAAGGTTTTAGCCGATCTCGAGATGCGCCTTGCCTTGGAGATCGAGGCGTTCAGGCGGTTCGGCTAGACGCCGTTATTCTGCTGCCACCGCCGCGGGATCGGCCAGCGCAACAATATCGAACATGATGCGGTTCAGTTCGAAATCCTTGGGCGTGTAGACGCGGGCGACGCCCATGGAGAGGAGGCGTTTGGCGTCGTCCTCGGGGATGATGCCGCCGACGACCAGGGGCGTTTCGCCCAGGCCGGCCTTGGACATTTCCGCAAGCGTTTCCTCGATCAATGGCAGGTGCGAGCCCGACAAGATCGAGAGGCCGACGACGTGGGCCCTGGTCTCTTGCGCAGCAGCGACGATTTCGGTCGGCGTGAGGCGGATGCCTTCGTATGTGATATCCATCCCGGCGTCGCGGGCGCGGGCGGCGATCTGTTCGGCGCCGTTCGAATGGCCATCGAGACCGGGCTTGCCGACGAGGAACTTGAGCCGTTCGCCGAGGCGGGCCGAGACGGCGTTGACGGCTTCGCGGATCTCGTCGAGGCCCTCGGTACGGTTCGACGGGTTGACCGAGACGCCAGTCGGGGCGCGGTATTGGCCGAAGGCCTTGCGCACCACATCGCTCCATTCGCCCGTGGTGGCCCCGGCCTTGGCGGCCTTGATCGAGGCGGGCATGACGTTGGCGCCCGAGGCGCAGGCGGCGGCGAGGTCGTCGAGCGCCACCTTGACGGCGTCGTCGTCGCGGGCGTCGCGCCAGGCATGAAGACGGGCGATCTGGTCGGCCTCGGCCTCGGGGTCGGCGGTCATGATCGCTTCGGGGCCGGAGGTCAGCGGCGAGACCTCGCCCGCCTGCCAGCGGTTCACGCCGACGACGGTGGTTTCGCCCTGTTCGATGCGCCCGATACGGTCGGAGTTCGCTTCAACAAGGCGGGATTTCATGTGCTCGATCGCCTCGACCGCGCCGCCCATGGCGTCGATATGGGCAAGCTCGGCGCGCGCGCCTTCCTTCAGTGTTTCGACCCGGGCAGTGACGGCGGGGTTGCCGTCAAAAAGGTCGCCGTATTCCAAAAGGTCGGTTTCATAGGCGAGGATCTGTTGCATCCTGAGGGACCATTGCTGGTCCCAAGGACGCGGCAGGCCAAGTGCCTCGTTCCATGCCGGGAGTTGAACAGCGCGGGCGCGGGCGTTTTTTGAGAGCGTGACGGCGAGCATCTCGATCAGGATGCGGTAGACGTTGTTTTCGGGCTGCTGCTCGGTCAGGCCAAGGGAGTTGACCTGAACGCCATAGCGGAAGCGGCGGAATTTTTCGTCCTCGACACCATAGCGCTCGCGGGTGATCTCATCCCAAAGCTCGGTGAATGCGCGCATCTTGCACATCTCGGTCACGAAACGGATGCCAGCATTCACGAAGAACGAGATGCGGCCGACCATCGCGGGGAAGTGTTCGGCGGGAACCTTGTCTTTCAGATCGTCCAGAACCGCCTGCGCGGTGGCCAGCGCATAGGCCAGTTCCTGCTCCGGCGTCGCCCCTGCCTCTTGCAGGTGATAGGAGCAGACGTTCATCGGGTTCCATTTCGGCAGATGCTCGCGCGTGTAGGCGGCCACATCTGTGATCATGCGCAACGACGGGCGGGGCGGGCAGACATAGGTGCCGCGCGACAGGTATTCCTTGATGATGTCGTTCTGGACGGTGCCCTGGAGCCTGGACACGTCGGCGCCCTGTTCCTCGGCCACGGCAATGTAAAGCGCCAGAAGCCAGGGTGCAGTGGCATTGATCGTCATCGAGGTGTTCATCTGGTCGAGCGGAATCTGGTCGAACAGTGTGCGCATGTCGCCAAGATGGGCGACCGGTACGCCGACCTTGCCGACCTCGCCCCGCGAGAGGCGGTGGTCGCTGTCATAGCCCGTCTGCGTGGGCAGATCGAAGGCGACGGAAAGACCGGTCTGGCCCTTTTCGAGGTTGCCGCGATAGAGCGCATTGGAGGCCTTGGCTGTCGAATGGCCCGCGTAGGTGCGGAACAGCCAGGGGCGATCTTTCTGCGATTGCGACATTGCTTCGGCCTCCGTCACGCATGAGCAATAAAATTACGTCTGAAACTGAATAAGCGAAATGATCTGGCGTTGTCAATTCGCTGCAATGCGGCAGTTCGGGCAGGTCGTCGACTGTATCTGAATCAACTCTGCCGTATTTTCCTTAGTAATCCCAGTGATTGCTGCATACGCATATGAAACGAGGTGATTTGCCGAACCGCCAAGATCATGCCGCGACATAAAATTACAAAAAAGATAAGAAATATGTTGCAAAGTTACTTTTCGGTATTTATCCCCTGTGTTTGACAATTGGAATTCTGCGATGCAGCGTGGATGTGGGGAAAGATAATGGCTTTGGACGAGGCTGGAACGATGACTGAGACGGCGCCCAAGAAAGACCTGTATGACGTCGGCGAGATGCCGCCGCTGGGGCACCTGCCCGAAAAGATGCATGCCTGGGCGATCCGTCGCGAGCGTCATGGCGAGCCGGACAAGTCGTTCCAACTGGAAGTGGTCGATGTGAAAAAGCCCGACAGCCACGAGGTTGTCGTCATGGTAATGGCCGCTGGCGTCAATTATAACGGCGTTTGGGCGGGTCTGGGGATTCCGATCAGCCCCTTCGACGTCCACAAGGCCGAGTATCACATCGCGGGCTCGGATGCCGCCGGGATCGTCTGGGCGGTCGGTGACAAGGTCAAGACCTGGAAGGTCGGCGACGAGGTCGTGATCCACTGCAACCAGGACGACGGCGACGACGAGGAATGCAATGGCGGCGATCCGATGTTCTCGGACAGCCAGCGGATCTGGGGGTACGAGACGCCTGACGGGTCGTTTGCCCAGTTCACCACGGTTCAGGCACAGCAGCTGATGCCGCGTCCCCAGCACCTGACCTGGGAAGAATCGGCCTGTTACACTCTGACGTTGGCCACCGCATACCGGATGTTGTTCGGCCACCATCCGCACGAACTGAAGCCGGGCCAGAACGTCCTGGTCTGGGGCGCCTCGGGCGGACTTGGTTCCTATGCGATACAGTTGATCAACACGGCTGGCGCCAATGCGATTGGCGTGATCAGCGAAGAGGACAAGCGCGACTTCGTTATGTCCCTCGGCGCCAAGGGGGTCATCAACCGCAAGGACTTCAATTGCTGGGGTCAGCTTCCGAAGGTGAACACCGAGGAATACAAGGCGTGGTTTGGCGAGGTTCGCAAGTTCGGCAAGGCGATCTGGGAGATCACCGGCAAGGGCAACAACGTCGACATGGTCTTTGAACACCCCGGCGAGGCGACTTTCCCGGTCAGTACCTTTGTCGTGAAGAAGGGCGGCATGGTCGTGATCTGTGCCGGCACCACCGGTTACAACCTGACGATGGACGCGCGTTACGTTTGGATGCATCAAAAACGCATCCAGGGCAGCCATTTTGCGCATCTCAAGCAGGCCGCTGCGGCGAACCGTTTGATGGTGGACCGCAGACTTGACCCCTGCATGTCCGAGGTGTTTCCATGGGCCGACATTCCGGCCGCTCACGTGAAAATGCGCAAAAACGAGCACAAACCGGGCAACATGGCTGTCCTGGTACAGGCGCCGACGACCGGTTTGCGAACCTACGAAGACACGTTAGAGGCGAGTGTTTCCATTTAGGAAACAAACTATCCACAGAATCGCTCTAATACCTCCTGGTGCCGAGACCGTCACCAGGAGGTATTCGTTTTGGATGCGTCGATTTGAATTCAATGCTTTAGAGACCAGTTCCTCCCTATAAATGGGGAGTTGAAATTAGTGAGTTTTCAAGAAAAGGGCATACATGCTATGGTTGTATTAATCTTTCGTTAACCAATCGAAAAGAGAAACAATATGGCAAGTGATTGGATACTCGACGTTCTTGAGGACTTGAGGTCATTCGCTGGAAAGAATGGCTTGGGTGCGACGGAGAGGCAGCTCGACCAGGTAATGATTGTGGTGGCGGACGAGCTGGCGTTGAGATCAGGGATGGCGCAGGGGACGGCGCGAATTGGCCATGTTGGAAGACTTCATCGACCGATTGCAGGGAGTGGAAACTCTTGATCAGCTGAACGATCTGGTCGTGTCGCTTCGCGACACTCTCGAAGTCGAACATGTTGTCTACCACTCGGTCAATTCCACGGGCGAACAATACGCCGCACTGACCTATTCACCGGAGTGGGTCGCACGTTATCTCGAACAGGATTATTCGCGCACAGACCCGGTGGTTCAGGCCTGTCTGCGCCGCTTTAACCCGGTCGACTGGAAGCGCCTGGATTGGTCGGGAAAGAATGCCCGCAATTTCCTGGGCGAGGCCATCGACAGTGGTGTTGGCGGCCAGGGGTTTTCGGTTCCCATCCGGGGGCCGTCGGGGCAATTCGCCCTGTTTACCGTCTCCGGTAACGACGGCGACGACGCGTGGCGGCGGCTCACCGAAGAACGCAGCCGAGAAATGATCCTGGCCTCACATTACATCAACCAGAAGGCGCTTGAGCTGGAACGCGGCTCGGACCAGATGGATTTCGTCAGCTTGAGTCCGCGCGAGACCGATGCCCTGACCATGCTGGCCTTGGGATTTAGCCGGGCGCAGGCCGCCGAGAGCCTGTCGATTTCCGAGCACACCCTGCGGGTCTACATCGAAAGTGCCCGCTTCAAGCTTACCGCGATGAACACCACCCATGCCGTGGCGCGCGCGCTGAATCATGGCCTGTTAAGTCTCTGATAACCAGGGCGAACGCCCCTCTCACCGCGATTTAATCTGGCGTCGGTAGGACGCCCTCCAAATCAATTGGAGGGCTTCATGCTTCGCTATATCCGTGCCGACGATCTGTCGCGCTATCCCCGCCTTGCCACCTCGATGTTCCGCGACCGCGCCGACCAGTTTCATGGCCGGCTTGGGTGGGAGGTCTGCATCGACACACAAGGGTTCGAGCGCGACGACTATGATGCGCTTGACCCGCTCTACGTCATCTGGGAGCGCCCCGACGGCACGCACGGTGGCTCGATCCGGTTTTTGCCGACCACGGGGCGGACTATGGTGAACGAGCACTTCCTCGAACTGACCGGGGGGAGGCGGATCGAAAGCCCTCAGATCTGGGAGTGCACGCGGTTCTGCCTGGCGCCGGGGGCCGGGACACGGGTGTCGGCGGCGTTGATGCTGGGCGGTATGGAAGTCGGTCGCGGACACGGGCTGAGCCATGCGGTTGGAGTGTTCGATGCCCGAATGGTGCGGATCTACCGCCGACTGGGCTGGGGGCCGATCATCCTCGGTTCGGACGGGCAGGGGCGTGACGCGATCAGCGTTGGCCTATGGGATTTCGGCGAAAACCTGCGGCCTCGGCTGTTGGCGGGGGCCGGGGTTTCCGGTGAAGTTTCGCAGTACTGGTTCGACCGGGCGCGCGGGGCTCACCAGAGTGCGGCGTGAGGCCGTTCAGCGCCCGTTTCGGCTGGTGGGCGCTGAGGTGACGGGGTAGGCTCGGGCGCATGTCGCTTCCCGTAACCGTTTTCTCTGACGACCAGGCCGAGGCCTTCGACCGCGTGGCTGAGGTGCTGCGCGGCGCAGGCGTGGACATCGAGGAAAGCCTGACGATGCCGCGCACAGAGGGCGGGCAGGGCGCCTTGGCGGTGATTGGCAAGGCCGGGTCCGGCAAGACCATGTTGCTTGCACGCTTGGCCGAGGCGCTGACCGAGGCCGGCGTCGAGACGATCAGCGGCGACTACGAGGGGCGCCGGCGCAAGGACAAGCGGACGCTGGCGATCCTTGCTCCAACCAACAAGGCCGCGAGCGTTCTCAGGACGCGCGGCGTGCCGGCCACAACCATTCACCGGATACTGTACACGCCGGTCTATGACCCCGAGTACGAGAAGATCGCCGAATGGTTGGTCGGCAATGGCGAACGTCCCGAGATCGAGGGGCTGACCGACGCCGCCCTGGATCGGGCGCACGCGTTCTTCCAGGGCAATCGCTCTGTGCCGGGTGCTCTGGCGGCTGCGGGCCTGAAGGGGTCGGATTTCATCCTGGGCTGGAAGCGGCGCGAAGATCCCTTGGACATCGGGTTTGTCGATGAAAGTTCGATGCTGGATGCGCGGCAATTCGATGACCTCAGGGAGATTTTCCCGACACTGGTCCTGTTCGGCGACCCGGCGCAGCTGGCCCCGGTGAACCAATCAGGCGCCATGGTCTTTGACGGGT
This sequence comes from Silicimonas sp., assembly GCA_050290245.1. Classification (GTDB taxonomy): domain Bacteria; phylum Pseudomonadota; class Alphaproteobacteria; order Rhodobacterales; family Rhodobacteraceae; genus JBNKHH01. The sequence goes on along the minus strand of JBNKHH010000072.1, from coordinate 93,082 downwards.
TGCCCGAACTCCGTAAGCTGGTCCTGCACCGTATTCACCGCCAGGACCTGGACAACCCGATCCTGGACCTGGCTCATGCGCTAGGTGACGATGACCTGACGTTTGAGCGGTTCGAGCGGATGATCGAAGAGGCGGCCGGGGCGGATGACCGCGTCGTCGTCGCCCCACGTGTCGAGGCGGGCATGATGGCGCGGTCCCCGGTGTTGGTCTGGCGCAACGCCACGCGCATCCGGCTGATCCACGCGTTTAGAGCGGCTTACGACGCCCCCGCCGACGCGCTGTTGCCTGGCGAGCCGTTGATTTGCGACGGGATCGAACTACCGCTGAAGCATCGCAAGAAGCGCTTGGATCTGGAGGCGCGCGGGCTGATCAAGGGCGCGCAGGTCATCTATCTCGGACCCGGACGGCGGGCTGGCTTTTCGCGCCTGCATGTGATCGGCGCGCCGGAGCCGCAGGTCTCGGCGGCGTCCATCGTCAAGATCGAGATGCCGGATGAGGAAGAGCCCTTCATTCCGTTTGCTGCCAACATGGGTGCAGCGTTTCTGCATGGGGCGGCCGTGACGATCCACAAGGCGCAGGGCAGCCAATGGCCCGAGGTGCAGGTCTTTGCGCCGGACCTTTATGCCGCCAGCCGGGCCGGACGGATGGAGGCAGGGATCCCGCTCTGGAAACGGCTGGCCTATGTCGCTATTACTCGTGCCGAGGAGCGGCTGCACTGGGTGACACGCTATCGCCTGGGCAAGCCGACAGACCCACTGACAACGAGAGATCTCGACGCGCCGCCGGCACAGTTCGAGTTGACGCGGGAGGAGACACCATGACGAAATCCATTATCATCACCGGTGCCAGTCAGGGCATCGGCATGGTCACGGCCGAGGCTTTTCTCGAGGCGGGTTGGACCGTCGGTTGCCTGGCGCGCAGCGCCGACAAGCTGAACGCCTTTTGCGAGAGCAAGGAACGCGCGATCCCGCTGGCTGCCGACGTCTCGGACAGTGGCGCCGTCGAGACTGTCTTCAACAATTTCGTCGGGCAGGTCGGTCACCTGGATGCGATTTTTAATAATGCGGGTATGGGCAGCGCCCCCGTTACCATCGACGAAATTGATGACGAGACCTGGAACACCGTGGTGGGTGTCAACCTGACCGGCATGTTCAACTGTGCCCGCGCCGCCTTTCGTCATATGCGCAAGCAGACGCCCCAGGGTGGCCGGATCGTCAACAATGGCTCGGTCTCGGCCTATGTGCCGCGCTGGCACTCGGTGCCCTACACGGCAACCAAGCACGCGGTTACAGGCCTGACGCGGAGCCTGTCGCTGGACGGGCGCGAATTCGACATCGCTTGCGGGCAGATCGACATCGGCAACGCGCTGACCGACATGACGACGGACATGGCGACGGGGCGGCCTCAGGCCGACGGGTCGATGAAGCCCGAGCCGACCATCGACGCGCGCCACATCGCCGATACGGTCGTGAACATGTGCGAGCTGCCATTGAGCGCGAATGTGCAGTTCACGACGGTGATGGCGACTAAGATGCCCTTTATCGGCCGGGGCTGAGGCGGGGCCGTTCGGCATTCGGGTATCTTCGGCAAAATGGCATGTGCCGTCACCGAGGCAATCCCGGCGGCATGGTCAGGCGTCAGGCGCGGAAGATGCGGAACGCTGCCGAGGCGCCCCAGCCGGCAGCGACAGCGATGGTGAGCGACATTAGGCCGTAGACCAGCGGGTTGTCGCGCGACAGGCGGAATAGAAAGCGTTCCAGCCCTACTTTCTGGACATCGATCTGAGTGTCGTACGTGTCGACGACTGTTCCATCGCGGGTCAGGTAAAACCGGGCCTTGTAGGCGCCTTCATGCAGGTTGGCTGGCAGGCGGACGACGGTCGAGAACAGGGTCTGGCTGTCGATGCTGACCGCACCGATGTTGGTCTGGTAAAGGCCGTCCTTTTCGCGAATGCGGATCAGGGCGTCGGTGAAATCGCGGCTGCCGGGGATGGTGGCGCCGACCGAGCGGATGGCACGGCGGATCGAGATGCGGTGACGCAGGTCCTCGACGTCCTTCAGCACCTCGGTCCAGGGTCCGGTGGTGGCAACGGCATAGAAACTGGGGGCGCTGTCGACCTCGACAACGTCGGTGTTGACCCAGATGCCGAAACGGAGCTCCTTTCGGCGCACGTCGATGGGTTCGGACGGTCCTTCAATGGCGATGACCACCTGAAGCGGCTCTTCGGGGATCGGATCCTCGCGTTTGACCGCGCCGAAGATCAGGATCTCTGAACCGTCGAAATTGGTCGAGATCGAGATGCGGCTCTGGCTTAGGCCCGCGACTACTTCTTCGGCGTCGGCAGGGATGGCGGCCATGGCGGATGCGAAAATCGCAAGGAGGAAATGCCGCACCCTGCTCATCCTGCTTTGCCGAGCGAATAGAGTTCGGCGGGCTCAAGCAAAAGGTCGAGCCCGATCTTCGCGCAGACCACGATGACAAGCAGCGCCAGAAGGACACGCAATTGCTCTGCTTTCAGATAAGAGCCGAGCCGGGTTCCGAACTGTGCGCCGATGACACCGCCGATCAGCAAAAGCACGGCCAGGACCACGTCCACTGTGTAATTCGTTGCCGCGTGAAGAACGGTTGTAAAGCCGGTCACGAAAATGATCTGGAACAGGGATGTGCCGACAACGACCTTGGTCGGCATCCCAAGGATGTAAATCATCGCGGGCACCATGATAAAACCCCCGCCAACGCCCATGACCGCGGCCAGGACGCCGACAAGAATCCCGACCAGAGCCGGTGGTATGACCGAGATATAGAGACCGGACGTCCGAAACTTCATCTTTAAGGGCAGGGCGTGGACCCAGTTGTGTTTCCTCCGCAGCGGCGCGCTGCGGCCCGCACGGGTTTTGCGCAACGCATTGACGCTTTCGATGAACATCAGCGTGCCAATGACACCGAGAAACAGGACATAGGATAGCTGGACCAGGAGATCGACCTGACCGGCGGATTTGAGAAGGTTGAAGATCTGAACCCCGAGGGCCGCGCCGACAAGACCACCGATCAGCAAAACGGTGCCCATTTTGAGATCGACCGTTCGCCGTTTCAGATGGGCAAGGACGCCGGATATCGACGCGGCCACGATCTGGTTGGCAGATGTGGCGACTGCGACTGCCGGCGGGATGCCCGTAAAAAACAAGAGAGGCGTGATCAGAAATCCACCGCCGACCCCGAACATGCCTGACAGAATTCCCACCATGCCGCCCAGCCCGAGGAGCAGGAAAGCGTTCACCGAAACCTCGGCGATGGGGAGGTAAATCTGCATGATTTTTCTTACGCCTGTCGGGACTTGGGTTTCAAGGCATAAGGCGCGGAGCTTGAAAATATCTGAGGTGTCCGACACCTGCGAGTGATTGCACCGGGCGTTGGCCGTCGCGGTGCGCCGCCGCTGGCGCGGCGTCAAGACAAGATGAAACGAAGGCCTATGTGAAGACGCCTAGCGTTCCTTGACGTAGGGCTCGCCACCCGCGCGTGGCGGGATGGCTTTGCCGACGAACCCTGCAAGGATGACCACCGTAAGGATATAGGGCAACGCGTCGAGAAGCTGGCCGGGCACGTCGACGCGCACGAGGGCCTCGACCGCGTCGGGGCGCAGGGACAGAGCCTGGAGGAAGCCGAAGAGAAGGCAGGCGAAAAGTGCGTACCAGGGTCTCCACTTCGAGAAGATCAGAGCCGCCAGGGCGATATAGCCGCGGCCCGAGGACATTTCCTTGACGAAGCCGGCCTGAAGTCCGGTCGCGAGGTACACACCCGCCAGCCCGCAGAGCACACCGCAGATCGCGACGGCAGAATAGCGCAGGCCGATGACCGAGATGCCGGCGGTGTCGACGGCGGCCGGGTTTTCGCCCACGGCACGCAGGCGCAGCCCGAACCGCGTGCGGTAGAGGAAATACCATGTCAGCGGTACGGTCAGGAATGCGACGTAGACCAGGATCGTGTGGCCCGAGATCAGTTCGGAATAGATCGGGCCGAACCACGGTACATTCGCCAGGCTCTCGACGAAGGGCAGCTCGATGGCGTTGAAACGCGCAGCGCCCGACAGGGAGGGGGTGCGGCCGCCTTGCTGGAACCAGGCCTGTGCGACCAGCACGGTTAGGCCCGAAGCGAGAAAGTTCAACGCGACGCCAGAGATCAGCTGGTTGCCACGGAATGTAATCGAGGCAAGCCCGTGGATCGCCGAGAATGCCAGAGACGCGCCTACCCCGGCCAAGAGGCCGATCCAGACCGACCCGGAAATGGCGGCGATGGCCGCCGAAAAGAAGGCGGCGGCCAGCATCTTGCCTTCCAGGCCGATGTCGAAAATCCCTGCGCGTTCCGAGAAGAGCCCGGCAAGGCAGGCGAAGAGAAGCGGCGTTGCCAGGCGGACCGAGGAGTCGAAGATTTGCAGGAGAGTCAGGAAATCCATGCGTCAGCCTCGTGATGTGGCGAGTTTAAATGCGGCGAAGGTGAAAAAAGCCCCAAGGGTGCCTTCAACCCAGCGACGGGCGCTCTTGTAGAGCGCAAGAAAGGGCCGCGACGAAAGGGCGATAGCCCAGACACCGTGGCCTATGAACGAGTTCAGGAAGGCGCCGACAATAAACACCCCGATGATCGGCAATGGAGCGCTTTGAAGGCTGCCAAGGGCGGCAATCGCCACCCAGAAGACGATGGCCTTTGGATTGGTGATCTGCATGGTAAAGCCTGCCAAGGCGGCACCGGGCCCCGACCGACGGGCGCGGCCTGCCGTGGGAATATCACCGGGAACGATGGCCCTGCCAAAAGACTTCCAAGCCAGCCAGGTGAGATAGGCCGCGCCGGCGAGCTTAACCGCTGTCATCGCCCATGCGATGTCGGCGATGACGGTGGCAAGACCGATGACGGTGGTCACCGCCAGAAAGACAGCGCCCAGGCCGATCCCGGCGCAGGTGGTCAACGCCGCGGCGCGTCCACGCGATGTGGCGACGGACAGGATCAGCGCCACGCCGGGGCCGGGCGAGAAGACGCCCAAAAGCTGGATGCTCCAGGCGACCAGCAAGTTCGGCAACCACTCGGCAATCATGATCCAGCTCCGGAAGTTGTGGCCTCTTGCGGGGCTTTCTTTCGGAACATGAGGAACAGGCGTTCAAGCGGCATGCGGACCATGTTGTCGAGCGCGCCGGTGAAAAGGATCACGAGCGCCTGGATGACGACGATCAACTCGCGCTGAATATTGGCCCAGAGCGAGAGCTCCGCGCCGCCCTGATAAAGGAAGCCAAAAAGGAGCGCGGCGAGGAAGACGCCAAGCGGGTGCGAACGGCCCATGAGCGCCACGGCGATCCCGATGAAGCCCGCACCTTCGACGGCGTTCAACACCAGGCGCTCGGCCTCACCCATGACGTTGTTGATCGCCATGCAGCCAGCCAGGGCGCCGGAGATCAGCATCGAAACGACGATGATCTTGGCGGGTGAGATCCCGGCATATACTGCGGCGGGTTCCGAGTGGCCATAGGCGCGGATTTCATAGCCGAGCCGTGTGCGCCAGATCAGGACCCAGACGAGGAAACAGGCTGCGATGGCCAGAAGGAAGGTAACATTTGCCGGCGCGGCCTTGGAAAACGGGATTCCGACAAGGCCCAACAGGTCGGCCAGAGTGGGCAGGTGAGTGCCTTCGGGGAACTTGGCCGAGGCCGGGTCCATGGCACCTGCGGGGCGCATGACTTCGACCAGCATATAGGTCAACAGCGCGGCGCCGATGAAGTTGAACATGATCGTGGTGATCACAATATGGCTGCCGCGTTTGGCTTGCAGGTAGGCAGGGACGAATGCCCAGGCGGCTCCGAAGACGGCCCCCGCCACCAGAGCGACAGGCAGAGCGATCAGCCAGTGCGGCCAGTCGATGGCCAGGCAAATCAGTGCGACGCCAAGACCGCCCAGCATGGCCTGGCCCTCGCCGCCGATGTTGAACATGCGGGCGTGGAAGGCGACCGAGACGGCGAGGCCCGTGAAGATGAAGTTGGTTGCATAGTACAGCGTATAACCCCAGCCGTAAGAGGAGCCGAGGGCGCCGGTGACCATGATGCGGACGGCTTCGACAGGGTCCTTGCCGATGGCCATGATGACCAGGGCGGAAAGTGCAAAGGAGATCAGGATCGAGATCAGCGGGATCAGGATCGCGTCGGCCCATTTTGGCATTACGTCCATTGGGTGGTCTCCCTGTGCATTACGTTTGCGCCGGCAGCGTCGCGCCGGGCAGGGGGCTCTGCCCCCTCGGCCGCTGGCCTCACCCCCGGGATATTTCGAGGCCGACGAAGGTCCGGGCCTTTCATGCGTCCGGCCCCGTCGCGCCGGTAGCTGCTGGCTGCTGTGTGCGGCCCGTGTCAGTGATGCCGGCCATCAGCATGCCAAGTTCGCGTTCGTCGGTCTCATGGGGCAGGCGCTCGCCCATAATCCTGCCATCGAACATCACGGCGATACGGTCCGACAGAGACATGATCTCATCGAGTTCGACCGAGACCAGGAGAATTGCCTTGCCCCGGTCGCGAAGCGCAACGATCTGCTGGTGGATGAATTCGATCGCGCCGATGTCGACGCCCCGGGTCGGCTGGCCGATCAGCAATAGCTCCGGGTTGCGTTCGATTTCGCGCGCCAAAACGATTTTCTGCTGGTTGCCGCCCGAGAAATTCTTGGCGGCCAGACTGGGGATCGGCGGGCGCACGTCGAAACGCTCCATTTTTTCCTGGGTCGCCTGTCTGATCGCGACATTGTCCATCAACCACTTGGATTTCTGATATTCCGGTTCGTTGTGATAGCCGAGGATCATGTTTTCCCAGGCAAAAAAGTCCAGGATCAGGCCTTCGCGGTGCCGGTCTTCGGGGACGTGCGAGATGCCGCGCGCGCGGCGCGACTGACCGTCGGAATGTTTGCCGGTCATGTCAATGTTTTCGCCGTTGATGCGGATCGTTCCGGTGCCCTTGCCGTATCCGCCGAGCAGGTGAAGTAGTTCGGACTGCCCGTTTCCGGCAACGCCTGCGATGCCGAGGATCTCTCCCCCGCGTACGTGCAGGTCGATGCCCTTGATCCGTTCGACGCCATCCTCGTCAACGACGCGCAGGTTCTCGACCTCGAGCACCTTGGCATAGGGCGAAGCGGGACTTTTGTCGACGCGCAACAGGACCTTGCGACCGACCATCAACTCGGCCAATTCTTCGGGGGAGGTCTCGGCCGTCTTGACGGTCGCGGTCATTTCTCCCCGCCGCATGACGCTGACGGTGTCCGTGATCTCCATGATCTCGCGCAGCTTGTGGGTGATCAGGATGATGGTTTTCCCCTGTTCTTTCAGGCCCTTGAGAATGCGGAACAGGTGGTCGGCCTCGGACGGTGTCAAAACGCCCGTCGGCTCGTCCAGAATCAGAATGTCGGCTTGGCGATAAAGGGCCTTCAGGATTTCGACTCGCTGCTGGTGACCGACCGAAAGTTCCTCGATGGTCTCGTCGGGGTCGACGTTCAGCTCGTATTCTTCGGCCAGCTCGTTCAGGAGTTTGCGCGCCTTTGCCAGCGAAGGCTTCAAAAGTCGGCCCTCTTCGGCGCCGAGGACGACGTTTTCCAGAACCGTGAAATTTTCGACCAGTTTGAAGTGCTGGAACACCATGCCGATGCCGGCGGCGATAGCGGCCTGGCTGTCGGGGATCTGGGTCTCCTGGCCCTTGATGAAGATCTGTCCGGCGTCGGCTTTGTAAAACCCGTACAGGATCGACATCAGGGTCGATTTGCCCGCACCGTTCTCGCCGATGATACCGTGGATGGTGCCCGGCATGACGCGGATCGCAATATCCTTGTTGGCCTGGACCGGACCAAACGCCTTGGAAATGCCTTTGAGTTCAATCGCTGGTGCGTCGCTCACGTCTGCCCCCCATACCGTGCCTGGCGCATGGACCGCCCCTGATGGCGGGGCGGTCCTGTTGTTCAGCCTGCAGGTCTCAGAATTCGTGGACCGGGCAGCTGTCGTTGGCGTAATAGGCCGTGACCTCGAGATCGCCCGAGATGATCTTGGCCTTGGCCTCTTCGACAGCGGCCTGCATTTCGGCGCTGACGAGCGGGGCGTTGTTTTCGTCCATGGCATAGCCGACGCCGTCTTCCGCCAGGCCAAGCACGACGCTTGTGCCGGTCTCAAGGTCTGCACCAGCCTTCATCGAGTTGTAGACCGCGACGTCGACACGCTTGAGCATCGAGGTCAGGACCTTGCCCGGATAGAGGTGGTTCTGGTTCGAATCGACGCCAATCGACAGGATGTCGGCATCTGCCGCAGCCTGAAGAACACCAACGCCGGTACCGCCGGCAGCAGCATAGATCACGTCTGCGCCCTGTCCGATCTGGGCCTTGGTCAACTCGCCACCCTTGACAGGGTCGTTCCAGGCCGCCGGGGTGGTGCCGGTCATGTTCGACACGATCGTGATGTCGGGATTGACGGCCTTCGCACCCTGGGCATAGCCGCAGCCAAAGTGACGGATTAGCGGGATATCCATGCCGCCGATAAAGCCGATGGTGCCGGATTCGGACGCCATGGCGGCCATCATGCCGACGAGGTAGGAGCCCTGGTGCTCCTGGAATGAGATCATCTGCACGTTGGCCGGGATTTCGGGCAACCAGCCGTCGATGTTGACGAACTTGGTGTCGGGGTAGTCGCGGGCCACGGCGTCGAGCGGCGTCGCAAAGGCGAATCCTGTGGTGATCACCGGGTTGGCGCCGGATTCGGCGAAACGGCGCAGCGCCTGCTCGCGCTGTGCTTCGGACGTCAGTTCGATCTCGCGGAAGGTGCCGCCGGTTTCCTCGGCCCAACGTTTGGCACCGTTGAAGGCGGCTTCGTTGAACGATTTGTCGAACTTGCCGCCGAGATCGAAGATCAGCGCCGGCTCGGCCAGCGCGGCACCGGCCGTCAGGGCCAGGGCAGCAGCCGATCCGAGGATTTTGTGCATGAAGGTCATATGTATCTCCCAGTTGCAAACACACGGGCGCACTTTTGTGGTGGTTAATCCCCCGGCGCCCTTCTTGATGGCTGATTAAGGCCGCAGAGGCCAAGGACCGTCAAGCGGAGTCTTGACCAGACGGTCGAATTTCAGGCTCGCGACGCAAGGTCATGGGGTCAAAAGCGATTTGCTCATCACGATGGCGTCGATCTGGCCATTTTCCGTTCGGTAATAGGCGCGGCGGGTGCCGTCTTTGACCCATCCGTTCCCCGCGTAAAGGGCTGTCGCAGCGGTATTGGTTGCAGCGACTTCGAGGAAGGCGCGGGCCGCGCCCCTTGTGCGGGCCTCTGTTTCGAAGACGCTCAGGCAAGCTTGGCCAAGTCCCCGGCGTTGTTGGCCAGGATCGACGGCGAGAGTCAGGAGTTCGGCTTCGTCCAGGATGACCCGACCAAGGGCGAAGGCGTGCAAGTCGGCACGGCGGGCGAAGGGCTCTGCCCCTCGCGCACCCCGGGATATTTTGGGACCGATGAGACCATCGGGCACGGCAACAAAGACGCCGGGGCCGGTCAACAGTTCAGCAAAATCGTTGGCTGCCCAGGGCGCGGTCGTCACCATTGCGCGGGCGTGAAGATGGGCAAGAACGCGCGGGTTCACGGCAGGATTTTCGGCGGCGGGTCCGAGGCCGGGGCAGCATCGGCGGGGCGGACGTAAAGGGGGGCGGGGGGAGAAAATTCCAAACCCAAACTGATCCAATCACCTGTGATTTCCGCGATCCGCTCAGCGGGTGGAGCTTTCTTGGGTTTGTGAACCCGATATCCCATGCCCCCGTCCCCGTGCGGACTGACTTTTGCAACGACGTCAGCATTGCGGCCGGTGACGACCACCCCGTCCGGTGGTAGAAGATCGTGCCCGACCTGGGACGGATCGACCAAAGCGGGATTGCCCCAACTGCCGTCTGACCAAAGCGCCGCGTAGGCGTTGTCCCGGGGTCCCGGCAAGAGGACGAGTTCCGTCTCTGCGCCAGTGCGCGCGACTTCAAAGCCGCTCACGCCTATCGCGGGAATGCCAAGCGACATGGCCAGCCCCCGCGCCGCGCTGACCGCGATGCGAATGCCGGTGAAATTGCCGGGGCCGACGCCGACCCCGATAGCGTCCAGTTCACCCCAGACAACGCCGCCTTCTCTCAACACCTCTTCGAGCATGGGAAACAGCCGTTCGGCCTGTCCGCGTTTCATCTCTTCATGGCGCGATGCCACGGTGCGCCCGCCCATCAGCAAAGCGGCCGCGCAATGCGCGGCCGATGTGTCAAACGCCAGTATTGTGGGATCAGGCGGCAACCGGACGGACCTCGACCACCTCGGGGATGTAATGGCGCAAGAGGTTCTCGATCCCCATTTTCAGCGTCAGCGTGGACGACGGACAACCGGCGCAGGCGCCCTGCATGTGCAGATAGACGATGCCACGCTCGAAACCGTGGAAGACGATGTCGCCGCCGTCCTGTGCCACGGCGGGGCGCACGCGTGTGTCCAGCAGCTCTTTGATCTGGCTGACGATCTCGCCGTCTTCGCCATCGTGCTCGGCATGCGCCGAGGCGGCGGTCTCGCCCTCGATCACCGGCTGGCCGGACTGGAAATGCTCCATGATCGCGCCCAGGATCGGGGCCTTGATGACGTCCCACTCAACGTCGTCAGCCTTGGTGACCGTGACGAAATCGGTGCCGAAAAAAACGCCGGTCACCCCATCGATGTCGAAAATCCGCATGGCCAGCGGCGATTTCCCGGCGCTATCGACGCTGGGAAAATCAGCGGTGCCTGCAGGCAGAACTGCCTGACCGGGCAGGAATTTCAGCGTTGCAGGGTTCGGGGTCGATTCTGTCTGGATGAACATGGTGCGATCCTTCAGGTTTCATCCCATCATATGCGACCCGCCGACCTGCGTGTCAATGGATTGGAACGGTTCTAAATCCGGGGGCACCCGTTTCATCTTGCTTTGAATCACGCCCGCCGGAGGTCTGTTTCCGACAGGGAAAACTTCCTAGCTGACAGCCTCCAGCCGCTCTTTCGACAACTCGCCCGGCACGATCGTCAAAGGCAGGGGCAACGAGCCGAAGCTTCGAGACAAGGCGGTCACGATGGGGCCGGGCCCGCCCTTTTCAGCGGAGGCGCCAAGCACCAGGACGCCGATTTCACCGTCCTCTTCGATCTGGCGCATGATTTCGGGCACCGGGTCGCCTTCGCGGATCACCAGTTCGGGGTCGACATTCTGGCGGTCCCGCATCCACTTGGCGAAGACCTCGAAATGGGCGTGGATACGCTCGCGCGCCTCTTCCCGCATGATCTCGCCCACACCGATCCAGTGGTTGAACTCTTCGGGCGGGATGACGGCCAGGATTTGTACGCCTCCGCCGGTCTTGGCCGCACGCATGGCGGCAAAGCGCATAGCATTCAGGCATTCGCGGCTGTCATCGAGGACCACAAGGAACTTTCGCATGACTGTCTCCCTTTGCGGGCGGATGATGGGGGTTTTGGATCGTCCTGTCCATCACTCAGGTGGCGCAACGATCTGGCCAGTGCCGGTTTCGCGGGCGCGCTCCAGGGCAAGGACGGCAGCAGCATAATCGCCCAGAGCGATGCCGCGAAAGGCGAAGGCGCGCGGCCTGTCGGCGGCAGGTGCGGGGATACGTCCCATGACGAGGTCGGTCAGGTCCCCCGTGATGCGGTCTCTGGGCAGCATCGGGCGTTCGGCGCTGGTTTCCTGGTCCATATCGTCGACGACTATTGTTCCAAAGCGGCCTAGGCTTTCGTTGTGCCAGGGGATGCAAAGGTCGGTGATCGCGGCAAAGGCGTTCGGTTTCAGCCAGTTGGCGTCGAGGAAGGGCTTGACGTCATAGTTCAGCGTGACCGAGCTGACAACGATGTCGGCGCCGTTGAGCGTCTCCTCGGGCGTCTTGGGGGCCTCGACCTCGAGCCCAATTTCGCATGCGATGATGCAGAACGCCTCCAGATTGGCCTGCCCGCGACCAAAGGCGCGGACACGCTTCAAAGGAAACTGGTCGGCAAATGCGATTAGGTGGCTTTGCGCCTGCACGCCGCAGCCGATGAAGGCCACGGTTTCCGAGGCGGGGTCGGCCAGCCGCCGGGCCGCCACGGCCGACAAAGCCGCCGTCCGGTGCGCCGTGATCCAGTTCGCGCCCATGACTGCGCGCAACTGGCCGGTTTCGGCGTCCAGCACCATGATTGCACCGTTGATCGCGGGCAGGCCGCGGCCTGGGTTCTCAGGACAGACGGCGACGCTCTTCAGCACGGTAAGCCCCTCGTCCCCCACGGCAAGCGTCGACATCATGTAGCGCCCGCCGCCCGGCAAGATCGCCGACTTTGGCGCGACATGCAGCCGTCCTTCCGCCCTGGCCACCAGCGCGCGCTCGATGGCGTCAGCGATCTCGCGCGGGGCGATGCCCATGTTTTCAAGTTCGGCGTCGGTCAGGAACAGGTGGTCCCCGGTCATATGCAGGTTCATCGCGCAGTGGTCCTTCTCATGGGGCGCTGTGGCGATGGTGGCCGAGGGGTGCGCCCCTGTCCACCGGGTCGAAGGGCACGACGCATCAGCCAGATCACGAAGGACAGGATTTGCCCACCAAGGGCCGCCAGGAGTGCCCCCGTCAGCATTGCCATATCGGTCAGCCGTGTGGTCAGGCGCAAGGCACGGGCCTTGCCGAGCACCGCAAGCGAGGCGCGGGTTTCGTCGCCCGCCGCGTTGGCGACGCGAGCCACGCGGGCAAGGTCGTCGGTGTTGTCGGCATAGCGCAGGACCGCGAAGGCATCGCCAAGCGGCACCCGGTCGGTCAGGCGTCCGACGTCCGAGGCGATGCTGGTGAGGCGGCTGGCGGCTGCCGGGTCGACCAGGTCCTCGAGCCGCGCAGAGCCGCGCAGCACCTCGCCCGCCCGATCCATGCGCAGCGTGTCCATAGCCAGCCCGGCGATCTCGTCGGTCAGGCGGCCTGTCATGGCACCGGCCTTGCGCGCCACCCTCAATGCCGTTGCACCCGCCTTGACGCTGGCGGACGAGCCGCCGCTGGCGACGATGGCCACCGTGGCCACCAGCCCGATCACACCGAGCGCAAGGTCGATGCGGTCGACTTCCGCACCGACCACATAGGCCTCCAGCGCCCGATAGATTGCCTTGCCGTCGCCGATGGGCGTCAATTCCAGGGGCAAGTTGCACGAGGCCAGCCGCGTCAGGTCCGGGCAGGCGTCGGGATCAATGGCGCAGGCCAGGCAGGCGGACCATCCAGTGGCACCCTCTTCGGCGATCATGACTTCGGTCCGGGTTCTGTCAAAGATCGCGACGCCCCTGCCGTCGGCGAGCCGGACCAGGGCCACGGCTTCGTCGACCTCGCCCGCCTCCAGTGCGGCATGGATGCGGTCGTCGACAGTTCTCATGTCCAGATGCCGGGTCATGGCGGCCTCATAGGCCACCTTGATCTCGGCCTCGGTGCGATCCCGATAGGGAGCGGCAAAGGGCGACTGCCAAAGTGCCCAGGACGAGGCCCAAAAGGTCGCCAACGCCGCCAGTCCGAGGACAAGCCGCGCCAGCAAGCGCATCAGGGGCGCTCCGACAGGGCCCAGTCCCAATACATCTCGCGCACTCGCCGCGTGGCGGGGCCGACCTGGAAGTTGGTGCCGTCGAACTCGGTCACCGGGGTGACCTTGTTCATATTGCCCGACATGAAGACCTCGTCCGCAGTGCGGAAATCGTCAAAGGTCAGGACCTTTTCGGTCACCGGCGTGCCGTCACCCGCGAGGTTCGTCATGTGGCGCGACCGGGTGATGCCGGCGAGGAAGGTGCCGTTGGCGACAGGCGTCAGGATCTCGCCATCGCGCACCATGAAGATATTGGCCGTCGCGGTCTCAGCCACGTTGCCCATGGCGTCGGCAACCAGCGCATTCGCATAGCCCTTTGAGCGGGCCTCGGCCAGCATACGGGCGTTGTTGGGATAAAGGCATCCCGCCTTGGCGTTCACGACCGCGCTTTCCAGAACAGGGCGGCGGAACCGCGTGGTGGTCAGAGTAGCCGTGGCCTCGGCCGGGGCGAGGGCTGCCTGTTCGAGGCAAATGGCGAACCCCGTCGTGCCCTTGTCGGGGATGATTGCCGTGACGTCGCCGTCGATGCCCCAGTACATGGGCCGGATATAGACGGCTGCGCCCCAGTCGAAGGCGCGTAACCCTTCCCAGACGATCTGCACCATGTCGTCGGTGCTGACGGTTGGCGTCAGCATCAGCGCTGCCGCCGAGCGGTTCACACGGTCGCAATGGGCGCGTAGATCGGGGGCGACTCCGTCGAAATATCGTGCACCGTCAAAGACGCCCGAGCCCAGCCAGGCGCCATGATCGGCCGCCGACATGACCGGCACGTCGCCGTCATGCCATGTGCCGTTGAAATAGGTGCGGATGTTGCTGCCGAACGCCATGTGCGATCCTCCCGAAGGCAGAGCCTAGTCTCGCGCTTGCCACAGATCCAGAGCGGCACAAGAAAAAGTCCCCCGACGCCGGGTCGGGGGACAAGACGCGTCGAAAGAAGTTTGACGCGAAGGCAGAGGCCGGCCCAGGACTTACCGAAGAGGCCCCGGCGCGGGATGACGTTGGCCGGCCTGCCAAAAAACGGGTCGGGGAACCCGCTGGCCTTGTCCATAACGGGGCATTGAATCGATTCCGTGACAGGCTGGCAGTGCGGCTCCTAATAGTGCGGCGGACGCTCGTCGCCGAAGACTACCCCGCCGGTGTTCTGGGCTTCGCGGGAAGCCTCGCGTTCAAGCAGCATGCGGACCCGCGCCTTCAGCTTGTCGATTTCGCCCGACTGTGCCGCGACGACTTCGTTCAGCTCGTCCGCGAGGCGTTCCAGATGCGCCAGTCTTTCCTCGATTTTCTCGCTCATGCCCGTGCTCCTTGCCGAGTTCCCTGCTTCGGGCTAAACCCCCGCGCGACCAGACCCCGAAGGAAGGCCCATGGCCAAGCAGAAAAAGACCCCGCGTCCCAAGGCAGAAACGCCCAAGGGTTTCCGCGACTATTTCGGCGCAGACGTCGCCGAACGCAAGGCAATGCTGGATAAGATTGCCGAGGTCTATCATCTGTACGGCTTCGAGGCGCTGGAGTCATCTGCCGTCGAGACGGTCGAGGCCCTGGGCAAGTTCCTGCCCGACGTGGATCGCCCGAACGAGGGGGTTTTCGCCTGGCAAGAGGACGATGACGGCGACTGGCTGGCGCTGCGGTACGACCTGACGGCGCCTCTGGCCCGCGTTTTTGCCCAGCACCGCAACGACCTGCCGACGCCTTATCGGCGGTTCGCCATGGGACCCGTGTGGCGCAACGAAAAGCCGGGGCCGGGGCGGTTTCGGCAGTTTTATCAGTGCGATGCGGATACGGTCGGGACGGCCAGCGTCGCCGCCGATGCCGAGATTTGCATGATGTTGTCGGACGCGTTGGAGGCCGTGGGTATTCCGCGTGGCGACTATGTGGTGCGAATCAACAACCGCAAGGTTCTGAACGGCGTGCTTGAGGTCGCGGGTTTGTCCGAAGACGCCGAACGTGAGCGCGGCATCGTGCTGCGCGCCATCGACAAGCTCGACCGGCTTGGCCCCGATGGGGTCCGTGCGCTCTTGGGCGAAGGCCGCAAAGACGAGAGCGGCGATTTCACGGAAGGTGCAGGGCTTGGCGCGACGCGGGCCGACACCATCATGGCCTTCATGGAGGCGCGTCGCGACGACACGGCGGCGACGCTAGCGCGCCTTTCTGAAATCGTTGGCGACAACGCGACAGGCGCCGAAGGCGTGGCCGAACTTCGCCAGATCGCTGAGTTGATGAACGCGCAGGGCTATGGTCCCGACCGCGTGATTATCGACCCCTCTGTCGTTCGAGGTCTGGGTTATTACACCGGCCCCGTTTTCGAGGCGGAACTGACGTTCGAGATCAAAGACGAGAAAGGCCGACCGCGCCAGTTCGGTTCGGTGGCCGGTGGTGGCCGCTATGACGACCTCGTCAAGCGTTTCACCGGCCAGCCCGTACCCGCGACCGGCATCTCCATCGGCGTCGACCGCCTCCTCGCCGCGCTGCGTGCCAAGGGTCGGATCAAGGCCGACACTCAAGGCCCCGTCGTCGTGACCGTCATGGACCGAGACCGCATGGGCGAATACCAGGCCATGGCCACCGAGCTCCGCCAGGCGGGCATCCGCGCCGAGGTCTATCTCGGCAACCCCAAGAATTTCGGCAACCAACTCAAGTACGCCGACAAGCGCGGCAGCCCCGTGGCGATCATCCAGGGCTCGGACGAGGCCGCCCGCGATGTCATCCAGATCAAGGACCTGATCCTTGGCGCCGAGATCGCCGAGACGGCGACAGTCGACGAGTGGAAAGAGCAGAAGCAGCAGTTCGAATGCCCGCGCTCCGAGATGGTCGCCCGCGTGCGCGAGATCCTGGGCCAGTGACCGCCAAGTCCGACATCAAGGTCCAGGCCGATCGCCTGCGCGCGCTGATCGAGGCGCGCGGGGCCGAGGTGTTTGAGACCGATGTCCTGCAACCCGCAGGCGCTCTCCTGGACCTGTATGGCGAGGACATTCGCGCCCGCGCCTTCGTCACGCACGACCCCTTGAAGGGCGAGATGATGCTGCGCCCGGACTTTACCGTGCCGCTGGTTCAGCGTCACATGGCCGAAGGACGGGGCGAAGGGCGCTATACCTATGCCGGCGAGGTGTTCCGCCGGCAAGAAGAGGACCCGGACCGGGCGCCCGAATACATGCAGGTCGGTTTTGAGCTGTTCAACGGCGCGCCGCCCGCCCATGCCGACGCCGAGGTCTTTGCCACATTCGCCGAGATCCTCTTGCCGCTTGGCCTGTCTCCTTCCATCGGTGACATCGGTATCCTGCGCGCTGCAGTCCTGGGGCTGTCTACCTCGGAGGCCCGAAAGGCCGCGCTGTTGCATCACATGTGGCGGCCCCGCCGGTTCAAGTCGCTATTGGGTCGATACGCGAGACCGGGTGAGGAGCGGCCCATTCTGTCCGCGCCCGACCCTCTTGCGGGCAAGGTCGAAATCGGGCTGAGATCGCGCGCCGAGATCGAGGCACGCATCGAGCACCTGCGCGCGGACAGCGCCGTGCCGCCGCTTGGCGCCGAAGAAATCGCGCTGATCGACACGCTGTTGTCGATCCGCGAAAAGGCACCCGAGGCCTTGTCGAGACTGCGCGACATCGCCATCGACCTGCCTGCCATCGCAAAAGCGGTCGACAGAATGTCGGACCGGTTCGATGCTCTGCAGGGCCACGGCGTCGATGTGGATGCGCTGGACTTCGAGGCCAGTTACGGGCGCACCACGCTGGAGTACTACGACGGCTTTGTCTTCGGCTTTGTCGCTCTGGGACGCCCGGACCTGCCCCCCGTGGCGACGGGAGGTCGCTATGACGCGCTGACGCGGGCCATTGGCGGCGGCGAAGGGGTGCCCGCGGTCGGTGGCGTGATCAGGCCGGGCCTTCTGCACGATCTGGGGATGGGGGTATGACGCTGAAACTCGGTGTGCCCTCGAAGGGCCGATTGATGGACAAGACCTTTGCCTGGTTCGGCGCGCGCGGCGTATCGCTGTCGCTGACCGGTGGGTCGCGTGAGTATGCCGGCACCGTGGATGGGGTGGACAGTGTCGAGTTGGTACTATTGTCAGCGGGCGAGATCCCGCGCGAGTTGGCGGCGGGCCGTATCCACCTGGGTGTTACCGGCATCGACATGGTGCGCGAAAAGTTGGCGTTCTGGGAAAACCGCGTGTCCGAAGTTGCGACGCTGGGCTTTGGCGGCGCCGACCTGATTATTGCGGTCCCTGACGTCTGGGTCGATGTGACGACGCTGGATGACCTTGACCAGGTCGCGACCGAGTTCCGCGCCACCCATGGGCACCGCTTGCGCATCGCGACCAAGTACCACCGCCTGATCCGTGAATTCATGCGCGACCACGGCGTCGGCGATTATCAACTGGTCGACAGCCAGGGTGCGACCGAGGGCACGGTCAAGAACCTGACCGCAGAGGCGATCGCCGACATCACATCGACCGGAGAAACGCTGCGCGCGAACCACCTGCGGATCCTGAAAGACGGCCTGGTCCTGAAAAGCCAGGCGGCGCTGTACAAATCCCGTGCCAAGACCTGGGATGACGAGGCGCGGGCGGCCTGGCAGGAATTGTCGTCCCGCCTTGCCCTGAACTAAGGCGATGACCTTCGCCTTTCGAATTGAGTATTTGTGAAAAGAAGAAACTCAATTTGATCTAGACCGCCTCTTCTTTTTTTTGAAAGTACTCCGGGGTGGTCCGGGGTGGTCCGGGGTGGTCCGGGGGGCAGCGCCCCTCTGGCGGATCGGCTCCGACAGGAGACGAGACTTCAGCGTACCCCGATCTCGGCCAGCGCTGTCATCAGGGCAGGGGGCAGGTCGTCGTTTGCCCGGCCACGGGGCAGATCGCTTGGTGCGGCCCTACCTTCGAGGTATCGCCAACCCTGAAACGGGCGGCGTGGCGCGCTTTCGGTGCGGTGCAACTCGGAGTCCAGGACGATGCCGCAGCGGCGAACGCCGTCGCCCCGGTCGACCTCGTCCAGCTTGACGATCCGCTGTCGGACAAGGATTACGCCCTTGATGACCCAATAGAGCGATCCGCCGTCCAGCAATTCGGCCTCGCGCCTGGGCCACATCCGCGTCACATGACGCGGCAATCCGTCCGGCCCGCGAGAGCGCGCGGAAGCCTGCCAGTCGGCCAGGTCCTGCACGCTATCCGCGCCAACGCAGAGTTTTACCAAGTTTAGCGAATTATCCACAGATTCTTCCACAGCAGCTACCTGATATCGTATGCCTCTAGCCGGGATGTTCAACCAGTTGTGTTATTTGGGCCTTAGGGATACATTGGGGACCCTGACTTTCCGAGGAATCGCTATGACCCGTTTCGCCGCGCCGATCGCCGAACAGATCTGGGACATGAAGTATCGCCTGAAGGACGCCGAGGGCGCTCCGATCGACCAGACGGTCGAGGATACCTGGCGCCGGATCGCGCGGTCGCTGGCCGGGCAGGAAAGCGATGCGGCGGCCTGGGAGGAGAAGTTCTACGGCGCGCTCGAGGACTTCAAATTCCTGCCCGCCGGAAGAATAGTTGCTGGCGCAGGGACCGGACGGTCTGTCACGCTGTTCAACTGTTTCGTCATGGGGACGATCGAGGACAGCATGGAGGGGATCTTTCAGGGTTTGAAAGAGGCCGCGCTGACCATGCAGCAGGGCGGCGGCATCGGGTACGATTTCTCGACCATCCGGCCCAAGGGATCGGATGTGAAGGGCGTGGCGGCCGATGCCTCGGGGCCGTTGTCGTTCATGGATGTCTGGGACGCCATGTGCCGTACCATCATGTCGGCCGGTGCGCGGCGGGGCGCGATGATGGCGACAATGCGCTGCGATCACCCGGACATCGAGGAATTCATTTCGGCCAAGTCCGATCCGGCGCGGCTGAGGAACTTCAACGTCTCGGTGCTGGTAACGGATGCGTTCATGGAGGCGGTCAAGGCGGACGGGCCGTGGGACCTTGTATTTGACGGCAAGGTCTATCGCACGACACAGGCCCGCGATCTGTGGAACCGGATCATGCGGGCGACCTATGACTATGCCGAACCGGGCGTGATTTTCATCGACCGGATCAACCAGCTGAACAACCTCGCCTATGCCGAGACCATCGCAGCCACCAACCCCTGCGGCGAACAGCCTCTGCCGCCCTATGGAGCCTGCCTGTTGGGGTCGGTCAACCTGGCCCGTTTGGTGACGGACCCCTTCGGAGGAGTTGCGGGGCTGGACGAAGAGGCGCTGGACGATCTGGTCGCCACAGCCGTCCGGATGATGGACAACGTGGTCGATGCGTCGAAATTTCCCCTGCCCGAACAGGCCGCCGAGGCCGCGGCCAAGCGCCGGATTGGGCTGGGGGTCACGGGACTGGCCGATGCGCTGTTGATGGTCGGTGCGCGCTATGGATCGGAGGAGGCGGCGCGTCTGACGTCGCGCTGGTTGCACAGCGTCGCCCGCGCCGCTTACCTGGCGTCGACACGTCTGGCAGCCGAGAAGGGGGCTTTTCCTTTGTTCGACGCCGAACCCTACCTGGCGAGCGGCGCGTTGCAGAAGATGGATGACGATGTGCGCGAAGCGATACGCGAGAACGGAATCCGCAACGCGCTTTTGACTTCGATCGCGCCGACGGGAACGATCAGCCTGCTTGCGGGCAACGTCTCGTCGGGCATCGAACCGGTCTTTGCCTTTGCCTATACTCGTAAGGTGCTGCAACGCGACGGGTCCCGAACCGAGGAAGAGGTGGTCGACTATGCCGTCCAGCTGTGGCGCGATAAGTTCGGCGACACCGAGTTTCCCGACCATTTCGTCAACGCCCAGACCCTGTCGCCCGCCGACCACGTACGGATGCAGGCAGCGGCTCAGGAATGGGTGGATTCGTCTATTTCCAAGACGATTAACTGCCCCGCGGATATTTCCTTTGAGGACTTCAAGGACGTCTACATGCAAGCTTGGGATACAGGCTGCAAAGGCTGCACGACCTATCGCCCGAACGATGTGACCGGGTCGGTGCTCAGCGTCGAGGACGAAAAGCCCAGGGTGCCCGAGGTGGTCAGTGCTACCGGTGGCGAACCCGCCACTCCCCATGGCGATGTCATTTATATCGCCGAACCGCTCGACAGGCCCGCGACGCTGGAGGGCAATACGTACAAGCTGAAGTGGCCCGACAGCGAGCATGCGATCTATATCACCATCAACGACATCATCCATGGCGGCCGTCGCCAACCGTTCGAGGTGTTTATCAACTCCAAGAACATGGAGCATTTCGCCTGGACCGTGGCCCTGACGCGGATGATTTCTGCGGTGTTCCGCCGGGGCGGCGACGTGAGCTTTGTCGTCGAGGAACTGAAAGCCGTCTTCGATCCGCGCGGCGGAGCCTGGATGAATGGCAAATACGTGCCGTCCATCCTTGCGGCTATCGGCGGGGTGATCGAACGGCACATGATCTCGATCGGCTTTATCGACGGCGAAGGCATGGGGCTGAAGTCCGATCCCAAGGCCGAAGTGGTGAACCTGGGCGGTCGTCCCGGTCCTGCCTGTCCGTCCTGCGGTCAGTACGGGATGCAGATGATCGAAGGCTGCATGACCTGCCCGTCCTGCGGGCATTCGAAATGCGGCTAGCATCTGCTGGGTGAGGTTTGAAGTTTAGCCCATAGCAGCTTTCCCGAGTTGGACGAAGCGTTATGACGCGCGGGAGCCGATGGAGTTGCCCGGCATAGATCGCGCCAGCACGGAAGCGGGATTTGGGTAGGCCGGCGCTACTACAAGGGCCAGTCGGGCGACCGTTGACAGGTGTTTCAAAGTTCATCCGGTCTCGTCTGCAAGACACCCGGAGATGGCGTCCGTGGCATGGTCAATCTCGCACCCTCAGACTCTGCGAGATTTGCGATGTGCACTTGTCTGACCTGATCTGCCGCCGACATTCCGCAACCCGAATTTGAGGCTCGCCTGACTGTTGCACCAATGACTCAGGCCCTTGCCAGTCGCGCATTCCGGGTTGAATTCCGCTTTTGTCACTTGAACTGGCCGCGCTAACCTCCTCGCAAGAAAACAAAAGAACATAAATACCGAGGCAGGTAAGATGAACATGATGACGGGCCGGGAGGGCACGTTCGTCATTTCTTGGTCGCAGACCGAGATCGACGGGCTGTCGGGAGCACCGGTGACGTCGCTCGATGCGGGCGCCATGTGGGCCTGGACGGGCGAGCCGGTGCGGATTGATCCCGTGGCTGGCGGACTTGCAGGGCAGACATCCGAGGAAGGCCGTGAAATTCACCGCCGCCGCGCCGCTGTCAGTGCGCGCCGGATCGTGGCGCGGGCGCTGGTACAGGAAGGCGTACGCACCCCTTTCGTTGATGACGTGGTCGAATTCGACCGGGCCTTTACTGTCTCGGACGGCCATCGCAAGTGGACCGCCACCCTGATCGAGATGCCCGAGATCGCACGGCCTCTCCTGATGTTCACCGGCACCATGCCGCCTGCCCGGACGCCGCTTTTTGTGACCGAGGGCGTGGTTGAGCCCTCGCTCCCCTCTCGCCTGGCCGAAGCCGCCGAAGGCGTTGTTTGTTTCACACCTGGCACCTGGCTTGAAACCCCCGATGGTCCGCGTCTGGTCGAAGACCTGGCCGCCGGAGACCGCATCGTCACCAAGGACAATGGAGCCGAACCGATCCTCTGGGTCGGCAGTCGCAACGTCTCGGGCGCGCGGCTCTACGCCATGCCTGACCTTAGGCCCGTTCGCATCCGCGAGGGCGCGCTTGGAACCGGAAGCCCCTCGGGCGATCTGATCGTTTCTCCCGACCACCGGATGCTGATCCAGGGCAAGGCCGCCCGCGCTCTCTGGGGCGAAGACGAGGTTCTGGTTGCCGCCCGCGACCTGATCAACGGCAATGGCGTCAGCCGTGACATGGGCGCGAAATCGGTGACCTATTACCACCTCATGCTGGCATCGCACCAGGTTCTGGTCGCCAATGGCGTCGAAACCGAAAGCTTCCACCCGGGGGCCGCGCACCTGAACGCCATCGCCGAGGATCAGCGCCAGCGCATGTACGACGTCATGCCCGACCTGGCCTATGATCCGCAAAGCTATGGCCCCTCGGTGCGCCGCGCCCTGACGCGGGCCGAGGCGGCGCTCTTACCAAACGCTGCCTGACACGACGACTGCGGCAGTCTTGCAACAGCCTGCTCCGGCGGCGCCCCGTTTGGATGCGCGCCCCTTTTTCGCCTGATTTGGCTGGTGATCTCGCCTTACCGCATGGATGAGTGAGGGACCTATGCTGGATATACCTTTTGCGCTTCAGACTATTTCGTCCGATGCAGCAGATGCAGAGTTAGAGTCCCTGCGCCGCCAGAAGCCCGGCATTACGCCGGTACTTCTGGGGGATGCGGACGTCTTTTCGGTCGAATGGGCCGAATGTGTCGACGCCTTCGACGCGCCCGAAATCATCCTCGACGAAGCCCGTCAAATCGACATCGACCTTTGGTTCGAAAACCGACGCCTGGGACCTTCGGGCGCCGAGGCGCAGATGAATCGTTCGCTCAAGCTGTTCAACACGGCTTACCGCGTGGCCGCGTTTCCATTCGATGTCGCACTTCTTCCGCTGCGGTTGGCCCGCTGGCCGCTGACGGGCAAAAAGCCCGCCTTCATGTCGCGCTCGCCCTTCGACTATGGCCCGTCCGCCGCCGACGAAACGGGCTCGGGCATAGACGCCCTGAAGGCGCAGCTCGCCGAACTCGAGGCCTCGGGCGGCGCCAACGACGCCGACCTCGACGAGATCCGCGCCGTCATTTCCGAACTCGAGGCGGAGGGCAACGCCGCCATCTACCCCGATCCGGTGCATTACGTGACGCCGCGCCATGGAGATATGATCGCGGCCGGGCTGTTGGAAACGAGTTTGCCCTGGGAAAGCGCCGCCTGGCTCCAACACGGCACCTATGCCCTTTGCGCGCCCAAGCCGGTTTTCGTCGCCCAATGCCGCTGGATGTGGGACCGCTACGGCGCGCGCCCTATCACCGCCTCGACTGATCATATCGGCTTCCAGCTCGACCAACCGATCGCCACAACCGACGAGGCGCAAGAGGTGCTCCGCCGTTTCGCCATTCTCGGCGCAACTGAAATCAACGCCGACCGCTTCGGTTCGAAGGGCCAAAGCCTCGTCGGTGCGCCTCGCCTTTGGATCTGGTGGGACTGACGCATTTATCTTGCCACAAATACGCAAACAGACGCGCGGCAGCGCGGCTAAACTCCTGTTGACTCACCTCCCAAAGCCTCTATAAGCGCCGCTTCATTGGTGTTGGTGGACCCCGCAAGGGGAAACCTGTCGTCCCGGCCAAATCCGGGAAGGAGGACAACGCCCTCTCGAAACCGAAGAGGAGATCAGCCGTGACCAAACGCACGTCTGCCAAGTACAAAATCGACCGCCGGATGGGCGAAAACATCTGGGGCCGTCCGAAATCCCCCGTTAACCGCCGTGAGTACGGCCCCGGTCAGCACGGCCAGCGCCGCAAGGGCAAGATGTCCGACTTCGGCCTTCAGCTGCGTGCCAAGCAGAAGCTGAAGGGCTATTACGGCGATCTGACCGAAAAACAGTTCCGCCGCATCTATGCCGAAGCCGAGCGGGTCAAGGGCGACACCGGCGAGAACCTGATCGGTCTGTTGGAGCGCCGTCTGGATGCCGTCGTCTACCGCGCCAAGTTCGTGCCGACCGTATTCGCGGCCCGTCAATTCGTGAATCACGGCCACGTCCGTGTGAACGGCAATAAGGTCAACATCCCCTCCTACCGCGTGAAGGAAGGCGACGTGATCGAGGTGCGCGACCGCTCCAAGCAGCTCGCCATCGTTCTCGAGGCCGTACAGCTGCCCGAGCGTGACGTTCCCGACTATATCGAAGCCGACCACTCGAAGATGACCGCCACCTTCGTGCGCACCCCCGGGCTTTCGGATGTTCCGTACCCGGTCATGATGGAACCGAACCTGGTCATCGAATACTACGCTCAGAACTGATTGCGATTCTTTGCAAAGAGATGTCGAAAGGCCGCCCTGTCCGGGGCGGCCTTTTTCGTTGGTTCGGGGTTCTGATTTGCTTGTGAATGACCGGCATACAGGTCTCGATCAAATTGGCCAGGCGTCACATTTTGGCAGGCCATGTCCCAGTGGCGCGACCCTGCATGCTATTGAAGGCGTCGATCTCTTCCGCCCTGTTCATGGGCGACCCGGGCACGGCAAGTGGGATCTGCTCGCCGGAAGAACTCTGCAAGAATGAACATCTCCCATACGCATAATCACAGTTTTGTGCGCTGAAGCGATTTGCTATGTCAGCCTTCCCCGAGGAGTTCCACTCATGGCAATTGTTGAAATTGAAAACCTGACCAAGACCTACTCGAATGGTTTCGAGGCGCTCAAGAGCGTGACCCTCGGCATCGAAGAGGGTGAGATCCTTGCGCTGCTCGGTCCCAACGGTGCGGGTAAGACGACGCTGATCTCGACCATCTGCGGGATTACCAACCCGACCTCGGGCAAGATCGAGATGGACGGGCATTGCGTCGTGGAGGACTGGCGTGCTGCGCGCCGGCTGATCGGGTTGGTGCCGCAAGAAATCAACCTTGAACCCCTCGAGTTCGTCGAAAACACCGTGCGGTTTTCGCGCGGCCTTTTCGGCAAGGGGCGTGACGACGTCCTGGTCGAAAAGGTGCTGCGGGACCTGTCGCTCTGGGATAAGCGCAAGTCGCGCATCATGGAACTTTCGGGCGGCATGAAGCGCCGGGTGCTGATCGCCAAGGCCTTGGTCCACGAACCCCGTGTCCTGTTCCTGGACGAACCGACCGCAGGCGTCGATGTTGAACTCAGACGAGACATGTGGCGGCTGGTGGAAGACCTGCGCGCCATGGGTGTGACCATTATCCTGACGACCCATTACATCGAAGAGGCCGAGGCCATCGCCGACCGTATCGGCGTTATCAACAAGGGCGAACTGCTGCTGGTCGAAGACAAGGTGGCGCTGTTGAGCAGACTTGGCAAAAAAGAGCTTTGGATCGACCTGAAGGACCCGGTCGACCATGTTCCCGAGGCGCTGGCCGACTTTAATCTGACCCGCGCCGAGGACGGAATGGCGCTGTGCTATCACTATGACACCAGCGGAGAGCGCACCGGTATTACGCGTCTGTTGGCCGCCGTTCAGGAAGTTGGCCTGGCCATGACCGACCTGCGTACCAGCCAAAGCTCTCTGGAAGATATCTTCGTCGGCATCGTAAAGGACGAGTCCCAATGAACAGGTATGCGATCGCCGCCATCTGGCGGTTCGAAATGGCCCGCTTCTTCCGCTCGATAATCCAATCTGTGTTCTCGCCGGTCCTTTCGACCTCGCTTTATTTCGTAGTCTTTGGTGCCGCGATCGGCAGTCGGATCGAGCAGATCGAGGGCGTGTCTTACGGCGCTTTCATCGTGCCGGGGTTGATCATGCTGACGGTGCTGCAACAGTCGATTCAGAACGCGGGCTTTGGCATCTACTTCCCGAAGTTCATCGGTACGATCTTCGAGGTGCTGTCGGCGCCGGTCGGTGCCATGGAAATCGTCATCGGATACGTCGGAGCGGCGGCGGTCAAATCCATTCTGATCGGGTTGATCATCCTGGCCACGTCGTTCTTTTTTGTCGACCTGCAAATCCTGCACCCGTTCTGGATGATGGGTTTCCTGGTGATGACGGCCATCACCTTTTCGCTTTTGGGCTTCATACTTGGCATTTGGGCGAAGAGTTTCGAGCAACTGAACCTCGTGCCGCTTCTGGTTGTGACACCGTTGGTGTTCCTTGGCGGGTCGTTCTACTCGATCTCTATGCTGCCCGATTTTTGGCAGGCTATCTCGATGTTCAACCCGGTGCTCTACCTGGTGTCAGGTTTCCGCTGGGCGTTCTTCGGCCTGTCGGATGTACCGATTGCGATCAGCCTTGCGGCGGTTCTCGCTTTTGCGGCGGCGTGTGTCGGCGTGATCTGGTGGATGCTCAAGACGGGGTATCGCCTGAAGAGTTGAGAGTTGCGCCGACGTCGTCGTCGCGGCAGGCGAGGGGTTTCACCCCTCGCGCTCGCCGAAAGTATTTCAGAAAAGAAGAAGACGGTTCATTTCAAATTCACACTTCTTCTTTTTGAAATCATCATACGGGAGGCAGAGCCTCCGGGACGTGCGGTCTAGAGCCGCGTGATGGTGCTTTCAGAGCGCAGACGGACGGTCGTTTCACGTTCGCACAGCCGCGTCGCCTCAGTCATGGTGGCTGCCGAGGCCGCCGCCACGCCCCAGGACAGGCAGTCTTCGGGCGGCTCGGACCCCGCCAGCGCCAGGGTGAAAGCGCCGACGAAGCTGTCGCCTGCGCCGACTTTTGAGACCGCCTCGACTTTTGGCGGCACCGCGTGCCAGGCGCTTTCCCGTTCGGCCATGACAGAGCCGTCGGCGCCTCGCGCCACGATCACGATACGGGCGACGCCCTTTTTCACCAGTGCTTGGGCAAATTCGGCCGTGTCCTCACGCGTCTTCAGGGGGCGGCCCGCAAGCTCTTCGCCTTCCTCGCTATTCATGCGCAACACGTAGAGCGAGTCGTGAGGGCTTTCAGCCAGGTGAAACAGCGCCGGTCCAGACGTGTCGACGATCAGGCGCGCGCCGCGGCCCGCTACGTGGTTCGCGAGGATCGATGGGAAATCCTTGGCGACCCCCGGTGGCTGGCTGCCCGAGAGAACCACCAGTGACTCTTCGCTAGTGGCCTGGTCGACCGAGTCCAGGGCGCGTGGCACATCATGATCCTGCCAGACCGGGCCCGGCATGACGAACCGGTATTGCTGGCCGGTTGAGCGGTCGATGACGGACATGGATTGCCGGGTCTCACCCGGGCCCTGGAATGCCACGGTGGGGACGCCCTCCAGCGCCAGAAGCTGCAACAGGTGCGCGCCGGTCGCGCCGCCGATAGCCACCAGCGCCGTCGCCTGTCCGCCGAGGAGCTTGACCGCGCGGGCCACGTTGATACCGCCGCCGCCAGGGTCGATCGCGGGATCGGTGCACCTCAGTTTGGGACCGGGCTCGACATGGGGTGCGGTGGTACAGAAATCCACCGTCGGGTTCAGGGTGATGGTCAGGATATGCGATTTCATTGGCCTACTCCCGCAGTAGGTCGTTCATCGCCTGTTAGCGCCAACAAGGCAAGGGGGCGATTTCCGCTTCGGCGATCCAGTCAGCCCGGCTTTTTCTGCAGCAGTGGCAGAACATCGGCCATTTCCGGCCCGCGCGGCTGACCGGTAACCGCCAGACGCAGCGGCATGAAAAGGCCTTTGCCCTTGCGGCCAGTGGCCGCTTTCACGGCCGTGGTCCAAGTTGACCAGGTATCGGCGGTGTAGGGCGGTTCGCCCAGCATATCGAAAGCGGTGGCGACGAACTCGCGGTCCTCTTCGGCGATCTCGGGTGTGGCGCCGTCGCGAAACACCGGCCACCAGGCCCCGGCTTCGGCGCGGGTTTCGGTGTTCCCGCGCACTGCCTGCCAATAGGCTGGGCGCAGCGCCTCGGGCACGCCCGCTGCGGCCAGCTCGCCGTCCACGTCGGCCGGGTCCAGGCCCTGGACCGTGCGCGCTGTCAGCGGTTTCAGGTCCTCGGCATCGAATTTGGTCGGAGCCGAGCCGAAGTGCGAGATGTCAAAGCCCTCGATCAACTCGTCATGGCTTGTGCGCAGTTCAACCGGATCCGATGAGCCCAGCCGCGCCATCAGCGACAAGAGCGCCATCGGCTCGATGCCTTGCGCGCGCAGATCGCGCAGTGCCAGCGTGCCGAGGCGTTTGGATAGGGCCTCGCCCTGGGGGCCAGTCAGAAGAGAATGGTGCGCAAAGGCAGGCGGGGTGCCGCCAAGCGCCTTGATCATCTGAATCTGGGTGGCGGTGTTGGTGACGTGGTCCGAGCCGCGCACCACGTTTGTCACGCCCATTTCGGTGTCATCCACGACCGAGGCCAGGGTATAGAGTACCTGCCCGTCCTGGCGGATCAGCACAGGGTCAGACACGCTTGCGGCGTCGATCGAGATGTCGCCGAGGATGCCGTCGGTCCACTCGATGCGCTCTTGGTCCAGCTTGAAACGCCAGACGCCATCGCCGCGCTCTGCGCGCAGGCGCGATTTTTCATCTTCGGAGAGCGCCAGTGCAGCACGGTCATAGACCGGTGGCTTGCCCATATTCAGCTGTTTCTTGCGCTTGAGGTCCAGCTCGGTCGGGGTTTCCCAGGCTTCGTAGAACCGGCCCATATCACGCAGTTTGTCCGCCGCCTCGGCATAGCGGTCGAGCCGTTCCGACTGACGCTCAACCCTGTCCCAGGTCAGGCCCAGCCACTCAAGGTCCTCTTTGATCGCATCAACATATTCCTCTTTCGACCGTTCGGGGTCGGTGTCGTCGATGCGCAGGATAAAGGTGCCGCCGGACTTCCGGGCTATCATCCAGTTGAACAGCGCGGTGCGCAGATTTCCGATATGGATGTATCCGGTGGGCGAGGGCGCGAAACGGGTCGTGATCATGGGTCTCTCCTGTGGCGCGAGGCTGTGTCATACCACGGCCGGTTTGTCCATGCGCATCAGGTCGGATGTACGTCCCAGCGGGTCGCAAGATCGGCGAGACCGGCTTGGATCAGCTCTTCCAGTACGGTGAGGTCGATGTTCGGCAGGCGCGTGACATAGAGGCACGACTTGCCGATCCTGAACGTTCCCAGCCGGTCGAGGATCGCGCCGAAGTCGCCATAGCCCGGCATGATATAGATCGAATGGGCAGCCTTTCGGGGCGAAAACCCGGTGGCTAGATAGTCGCCCTCGCGCCCCGAGGCGTAGGTGTAATGATACCTGCCATAGCCGACGATAGCCGGACCCCACATGCGCGGTTCAAAACCGGTGGCACGGCGGAACAGGGCATCAAGCGCGCGCGCCTCGCCCGCCTTGAGTGCGGGCTCGACGGCTGCAAGAAAGTCCTCCACCGGGCCGCTGGTCGTTTTGGTCCTGCTCCCCGCCATGTGGGCAAGCCTAGGCGCGCCGCGACTGGTTTCCAACCGTTTTTGCCGCTAGCTAGTCGGCATGGACCAAAGCCACAACACTGCCCCCGATGCCGCCGATATCGAGGCTATGGCGCTTGCCGCCGTAGAGGCTCTGCCCGAGGCGTTTCGAAGCCATGCCCGCGCAGTTGCGTTGCGGATCGAAGATTTTGCACCCGATGAGATGCTGCGCGAGATGGAGATCGACGATCCCTTCGCCCTGACCGGGCTCTACGACGGCATTCCGCTAACCGAGAAATCGGTCTCTGACCAGCCGGGGCAACCGGATGCGATCTGGTTGTTCCGCCGTGCAATCCTGGACGAATGGGTGGCGCGCGGCGATGTCGCACTGGCCGATCTGGTGTCCCACGTCATGGTGCACGAACTGGCGCATCATTTTGGCTGGTCCGATGACGATATCGCCTCGATCGACCAGTGGTGGACCTGAGCGCACCCTGAGACGCACAGATCCGTGCAAAAATACACAGCAAATCTGATGGATAAAGCCGGAGTCCGGACTAGGTTTTCTGCGTGGATATCCATTTTCAGGGAGAAATCCGATGACCAAGTTCACCATGACCCGGCGGGCCGCCCTGGCCGGGGGCGCAGCAGTGCCGTTTGCAGCGGCGGCGACGCCGACACTGGCCGCCGCACATGCGGCCGGACCCAAGAACGCTATTCAGAATACATTTGGCCTGGGTGATTTTCAGGTTTCGACGCTATTGGCCGGAACCCGCGCCGTGGAAAACATTCAGTCGATCTTTGGCACGAATGTCTCGGCCGAAGAGTTTGCCAGGGTCAGTGCCGAAAATTTCATTCCTGACGACGTTGCCCAGTTCTTTTTTACGCCCACGGTTGTGCGCTCGGGCGGTGAGATCGTCCTGTTCGACACCGGACTTTCCGCGGCTGGCACCACGGCGGCTTTGTCGGCGGCCGGAATCGCCCCCGAGGATGTGACCGTTGTCGTGATTACCCACATGCACGGCGACCACATCGGCGGCATGACCGATGCCGATGGCGCGCTGACCTATCCGAATGCGCGCTATTTCGCCGGCCAGGTCGAATACGATCATTGGGCGGGCACCGATAACGAAACCTTTGCTGCCAAGGTCAAGCCCTTTGCCGAACGGTTCAGCTTTGTCGGCGATGGCGACAGCGTCGTCTCCGGGATGACTGCGGTCGCCGCCTTCGGCCACACGCCGGGGCACATGAGCTATATGCTGGACTCAGGCGGTGAACAGGTGCTGCTGATGGCCGATACCGCCAACCACTATGTCTGGTCGCTGGCCTACCCCGACTGGGAGGTGCGGTTCGACATGGACAAGGCGGCCGCGGCGGCAACCAGAAAAAAGATCCTGGGGATGCTCGCCGCAGACCGAATTCCACTGATCGGATATCACATGCCGTTTCCTGGCATGGGTTACGTGACGGACGCAGGCCCGGGCAGCTTCCACTATGTGCCTGCAACCTATCAGATGATGCTGTAGGTTTCGCCGCACTGCATTGCGCAAGGTGCGCGCCGGCATTCGTCGGCGCGTTTTTTTGTTGCGGTCCGGGTCCGCGAAGTGCGTACTTGCGGCAAGATAAAGGGGCAGATGTGCGAGAGCTGCGGTGCCGTGATTTTTTTGACGGGCGATCTCAAATGGAGAATGGATGAGCGACCAGGCCAAGTTTCTCGATGGCAACCTGATGCGGCACATCGCGGTGATGGCTCTGGCATCCTCGGCCGGGCTGATGGCCGTCTTCGCAGTCGATTTCGTGGACATGGTCTTCATCTCGATGCTGGGCAAGGCCGAACTGGCGGCCGCCGTTGGATATGCGGGCGCAATCCTGTTCTTTACAGGGTCTTTCGGGATCGGGATGGCGATTGCCGCTGGCGCCCTTGTTGCCCGCGCACTTGGGTCCGGAGAGGTGGAACTGGCCCGGCGGCGCGCGACGTCGAGCCTGGTCCTGGGGCTGGGGTTCGGCATCGTCTTTGCTGCGCTGGTCTGGATCAATATTCGCCCTCTTGTCAGCCTTTTGGGCGCCAGTGGCGAGACGCGCGAACTGGCGGTGCATTTCATGCAGATCGTTTTGCCCAGCCTTCCGATCCTGTTGATCGGCGTGGTGGGCGGTGCGATCCTGCGCGCCCACGGAGACGCCCGCCGGTCGATGAACGTGCTGGTGCTGGGCGGGCTGGTGAACGCGGTGCTGGATCCGGTGCTGATTTTCGGTCTTGGGCTGGATTTGACGGGAGCGGCGCTGTCCTCGATCGCGGCACGCATCACCATTGCTGTGCTTGCGCTGTCGGCGATCCAACGCCACCACCGGGGACTTGGCCGCGTGACGGCCTTTGATCTTTTTGCCGACCTGCGCCCTGTCTTTGCCCTTGCCATGCCTGCGGTCCTGACCCAATTGGCAACCCCCGTGGGTCAGGCTTATGTCACCCGCGCCATGGCTGAATACGGCGAAGAGGCTGTTGCCGGCATGGCCATCGTTGGCCGCCTGACACCCGTGGCCTTTGCGGTGGTCTTTGCGCTGTCGGGCGCCGTCGGCCCCATCATCGGCCAGAACGCGGGGGCGGGAAACGCGGGGCGCGTGCATCAAGCCTATCGCGACGGACTGGTTTTTACCCTTGCGGTCACGGTTTTGGTGTCTCTCATCCTGTTCCTGCTGCGGGGCCCATTGGCCTGGCTTTTCAACCTGGACCAAGGCGGGCCGGACACCAGCCTTGTCTTTCTCTTCGCCGGCCCCTTGTCGCTGCTGTGGTTCTTCAACGGAGTCATCTTCGTGTCGAACGCAGCGTTCAACAACCTTGGCCACCCGTTCTATTCGACCCTGACCAACTGGGGCCGCCACACCCTGGGGACCGTCCCCCTGGTTTGGATCTTTTCGCTTTGGTTGGGCGCACCAGGGGTGCTGATAGGCCAAGGTATCGGGGGCGTGATATTTGCGGCCGCGTCGGCCCTGCTGGTGCGCCGGGTCATGGCGACGATGAAACGCGAGGATGTGCGCCCGGACCCTTACGAGCGTCAGGCCCGCCTGTTCCAGGTTTTCCGCCACCGGCGCTAGAGGATCAGCGTTGCTCCGATCCGCGCGAGGTGACCGTCAACGAGAGCAGTTTCCTTGGCTGTCAGAGACTGGTGGCGCGGATAAATCGGCCGGGCGCGATCATTTCGGATCGGGGCGTCCCAGCCATCGGTGGTGTCAAAGAACCGGGCCACTCCTGCTTCGCCGAACTCGCGCAGATATCCTTGCACGACGACATCGATATAGCTCAGCAACACCGGCCGGTGCTCGGTCGCGGCAACGTGCATGTCCTCGGGGGCATGATAGATGTGGACCTCTGGGCCTGCGCCAAGGGCGTGGCTGACCCTGTCGGCCATGACGCGGGCATAGGCGTGCTCGCGCATGTCGAGCGCGGCCCAGTCTCCGCCCGGCACATGGGCGATCAGGCCCTCGATCTCGCAGTCCGGGTCGGGCACCGCCGTGAGGAAGGCGACCTTGCGCCCTTCAACATGCCGCCAGGCCCGCCGCCAGCCAGCGATCCGTGCCGGATGTGCATCGCCGTAATCGTGGGTCGCGCGGTTTACCAGGCTGCCATAGCCAAAGAAATAAGGGCCTTCCATGTCGGTTCTCATGCCCTTGTGTGCGACGGAATACAACCACTTGCCAGACGCGGCCTGCGCGGCGTATGCAATGGCCACACAACGGGAGAATCGGGGCAGCCCGATGCCGAAGGAGCAAGCGCCCCGGTAAACTCTCAGGCCCCAGGACCGTCGTGTGGAAAGACTCTGGAGAGACCCCGGCAGGGGCGCCGAAGGGATAGCGATCTCAGGCGAAAGGGACAGAGGGGGCGCCAAGGGCAAGGCTGTTGCCCGATGGTGCCCGGCGCGCATAGTGTCGGCAGGAACAGGGGAACACGATGCCTGACTTGATGCGCACACCGCTTTACGATCTGCACGTTTCGCTTGGGGCCAAGATGGTACCCTTTGCTGGCTATGACATGCCGGTGCAGTACGGCCTTGGCGTGATGAAGGAACATTTGTGGACGCGCGAGAATGCCGGGCTGTTCGACGTCAGCCACATGGGGCAGGTCATCGTGCGGGGAGAGAACGTCGAGGCCGCTGCGCGCGCGTTCGAAACGCTGGTGCCTGTGTCGATATTCGCCTTGGCCGAGGGTCGGCAGCGCTATGCACTGTTCACCAATGACGAGGGCGGCATCCTTGATGACCTGATGGTGGCGAACCGGGGCGATCACCTGTTCGTCGTGGTGAACGCCGCCTGCAAAGACGCCGACATCGCCCATATGGAGACCAACCTCGCTGGCTGCACGGTCGAGGCTGTGACCGACCGCGCCCTGATCGCGTTGCAGGGGCCGAAAGCCGAGGCGGCGATGGCCCGCCTGGTGCCCGGTGCCGAGGACATGCGCTTTATGGATGTTGCGATTCTTGACTGGGACGGGACCGAACTGTGGGTTTCGCGCTCGGGCTACACCGGCGAAGACGGATACGAAGTGTCGGTCCCCGAGGCCCGCGCCACTGCCTTTGCCGAGGCTTTGCTGGCCATGGAAGAGGTCGAGGCAATCGGCCTTGGCGCGCGCGATTCTCTCAGGCTCGAAGCAGGCCTTTGCCTTTATGGCAACGACATCGACACCACGACCACACCCGTCGAGGCTGCGCTTGAATGGGCGATCCAGAAGGCGCGCCGCACCGGCGGTGACCGCGCGGGCGGCTTTCCCGGCGCCGACGTCATCCTGCCGCAACTGGAAAACGGCGCGTCCCGTCGCCGCGTCGGCCTTTTGCCCGACGGCCGCGCCCCGATGCGGGCCGGAACGCCGATCTTCGCGGGTGACTCCCAGGTGGGCGAAGTCACCTCGGGCGGCTTCGGCCCCTCGCTCGAACGGCCCGTGTCGATGGGGTATGTCACAACAGAACACGCCGAAACCGGCACCGCGCTGGAAGCAGAGGTCAGGGGCAAACGCATGGCCCTCTCTGTCGCGGATCTGCCGTTCCGGCCTGCCAATTTCAAACGCTAAACAGGGAAGACCAACATGAAATACACCGAAGAACACGAATGGCTGCGCGTGGATGGCGATCTGGTCGTTGTGGGCATTACTGAACACGCCGCTGAGCAACTGGGCGACGTCGTTTTCGTCGAACTGCCCGAGCCTGAAACGCAGGTGGCCAAGGGCGACGACATCGTCGTGATCGAAAGCGTCAAGGCCGCCTCGGACATCGCCGCGCCCGTGGACGGTGAAATCGTCGAGGTGAACGACGACCTCGCCGACAACCCCGGCCTGGTGAATGAAGACGCCCTGGGCGCCGCCTGGTTCTTCAAGATGAAGGTCGTGGATATGAGCCAACTCGACGACTTCATGAGCGAAGACGAATACAAGGACATGATCGGCTGACCTGAGTTTCGTCCAAGTAGCTGGGCAATACTTGAAAAGAGTATTGCGCCCGATTCCATGGAGACCGAGGCTATGACCTTCACCCCGACCGACTACCTGCCCTATGACTTTGCCAACCGCCGTCATATCGGCCCATCTCCGACCGAGATGGCCGAGATGCTTGCAACCCTGGGCGTTTCATCGCTGGACGAACTCATCGACCAGACCGTTCCGGCCTCGATCCGCCAGGCCGAGCCGCTTGCCTTTGAAAAGCCCCGGTCCGAGCGCGAGCTGATCTGGCAGATGCGTCGGGTGGCATTGCAAAACAAGGTTTTCACAACGATGATCGGGCAGGGGTATTACGGCACCGTCACGCCCCCGGCCATCCAGCGCAATATCCTGGAAAACCCCGCGTGGTACACGGCCTACACGCCCTATCAACCCGAGATTTCGCAGGGACGACTTGAAGCGCTATTGAACTACCAGACCATGATCTCGGACCTCACCGGGCTTGAGATCGCCAACGCCTCGCTTCTGGATGAAGCGACCGCCGCCGCCGAGGCCATGACCATGGCACAGCGTACGGCCAAGTCGAAATCCATGAGCTTCTTCGTGGATGAGAACTGCCACCCACAGAACATTGAGGTGATGAAGACCCGCGCCGCGCCCCTTGGTATCGAGATTGTCATCGGCGATCCCGCCGGCTTGGACGCCACGGCCGTCTTCGGCGCCATCTTCCAGTACCCCGGCACCTACGGGCATGTCCGTGATTTCACCGACCAGATCACCGCTCTGCACGAGGCCAAGGCTCTTGGCATCGTCATCGCCGACCCTTTGGCGCTGACCCTGTTGAAAGAGCCCGGCGAAATGGGCGCCGACATCGCCGTCGGCTCGACTCAGCGGTTCGGTGTGCCCATGGGATTTGGCGGCCCCCATGCAGCCTACATGGCCTGCACCGACAGTCTGAAGCGCGCCATGCCGGGCCGCCTTGTCGGCGTCTCGATCGACGCGCGCGGCAACAAGGCCTACCGCCTTTCGCTTCAAACCCGGGAACAACACATCCGCCGGGAAAAGGCGACGTCAAACGTCTGTACCGCGCAGGCGCTCCTCGCCGTCATGGCCTCGTTCTATGCCGTCTTCCACGGACCCGAGGGCCTCAAGGCCATCGCGCAGCGCGTCCACCGCAAGACCGAGCGCCTTGTCATGGGACTTGAGGCGGGCGGTTTCGCCGTCGAGCCCAAGCTGTTCTTCGACACCATCACTGTCGAGGTCGGCGCGCTCCAGGGCGTGATCATCAACGCCGCACAGGGCGAAAAGATAAACGTCCGCAAGGTCGGCAATACGAAAATCGGCATCTCGGTGGACGAAACCACGCGCCCCGCCGCCATCGAGGCCGTCTGGCGCGCCTTCGGGCTGAACTACAGCCGCAACGATTTCGAGGCCGGGTACACCCGCCTGCCACAGGAATACCACCGCACCTCCAGCTATCTCACGCACCCCGTGTTCCATATGAACCGGGCCGAGACCGAGATGATGCGCTACATGCGCCGCCTCGCCGACCGTGATCTTGCGCTTGACCGCGCGATGATCCCCTTGGGCTCATGCACAATGAAGCTGAATGCGGCGGTCGAGATGATGCCCGTGACATGGCCCGAGTTCTCGAACATCCATCCCTTTGCGCCCGCCGACCAGGTCAGGGGCTATACCGACATGATCGAAGACCTTTCGGCCCGCCTCTGCCAGATCACTGGCTATGATGCCATGTCGATGCAGCCGAATTCGGGCGCGCAGGGCGAATACGCGGGCCTTCTGACGATCATGGCCTACCACCGCGCCCGCGGCGACGAAGACCGCAAAGTCTGTCTGATCCCGGTCTCGGCCCACGGCACCAATCCGGCCTCGGCCCAGATGTGCGGCATGGACGTGGTGGTCGTCAAATCAGCTCCGAACGGCGACATCGACGTCGAAGATTTCCGCGCCAAGGCTGAGGCCGCCGGCGACAAGCTTGCCGCCTGCATGATCACCTATCCCTCAACCCACGGCGTGTTTGAGGAAACCGTCCGCGAGGTTTGCCAGATCACCCACGACCACGGCGGGCAGGTCTATATCGACGGCGCCAACCTCAACGCCATGGTCGGCCTTGCCAAGCCCGGCGAGATCGGGGGCGACGTGTCCCACCTGAACCTCCACAAGACATTCTGCATTCCTCACGGCGGCGGCGGTCCCGGCATGGGCCCGATCGGCGTGCGCGCCCACCTCGCGCCCTTCCTGCCGGGCCACCCGCATTCCGGCGGGCGCGAAGGCCCGGTCTCGGCGGCGCCCTACGGCTCACCCGGGATCCTTGTCATTCCCTATGCCTATCTCCTCCTGATGGGCGGCGAGGGGCTGACCCAGGCCACGCGCGTCGCCATCCTGAACGCGAACTACATCGCCAAGCGGCTGGAAGGCGCCTTTGACGTCCTGTTCAAGGGACGTAATGGCCGTGTCGCTCACGAATGCATTCTCGACACCCGTCCCTTTGCCGACAGCGCGGACGTCACCGTCGATGACATTGCCAAGCGGCTGATCGACAACGGCTTCCACGCCCCGACCATGAGCTGGCCCGTTGCTGGCACCTTGATGGTCGAGCCCACGGAGTCCGAAACCAAGGCCGAATTGGACCGCTTCATCGATGCCATGCTCGACATTCGCGAGGAGATCCGCGCGGTAGAAGAGGGCACTAGCGACAGGGAAAACAACCCGCTGAAAAACGCGCCTCACACGGTCGAGGACCTTGTCGGAGACTGGGAGCGCCCCTACTCCCGCGAACAGGGCTGTTATCCCAAGGGCGCTTTCCGCGTCGACAAATACTGGCCGCCGGTCAACCGCGTTGACAACGCCTGGGGGGACCGTCACCTGGTATGTACATGCCCGCCGCTCGAGGATTATGCCGAGGCGGCTGAGTAACGCGACCTCGGGGCCGGGGCCATGCGCCCCGGCTCAGATCCGGTTGCAGCCCCGTCATGCGATCGTCGAAACCTGTCTGCCACGGAAACAGACCCGCCTTGTCCGGCCAGATCAATTGGAGACAGGGCGGCGTCACGACGCGGCAAAAGCACAGGGTTGATCGCAGATAGGTGCGTGCCGCCGCGTCCGACATCGGCGCCAGCCAGACAGCATCTGCCGACAGAATGCCATTCACCGGCGCGCCGGTTGCGAAGACCTCTCCCTCGCGCCACCGGTGCACCATCGCACCCAAAATGCCATGGGCCAGAGGGGCGGGTTCAAAAGCTTGACACAAGGATCAAATGCGCCCAAATACCCCGCTCAGTGGGGCCGTAGCTCAGTTGGGAGAGCGCGTCGTTCGCAATGACGAGGTCGTCGGTTCGATCCCGATCGGCTCCACCATATCCTTCCGGTCAGCGTTCAGAAATCAGGGATTTGGCTCGTGTCAGACTGTCACGGCGGCCAAGAGTTCGTCTCGCTCGACGCTGTCAATCGTACCTGACATTGTCACCTCGCCTCGCCGCAGCACCACAACCGAGTCCGCGAGGTCATAGGCAAAGTCGAAATACTGCTCGACCAGCACGATCGCCATCTCACTGCGATCGCGCAAGCGTTTGATAACATTGCCGATCTGCTGGATTATGTTCGGCTGGATGCCTTCTGTCGGCTCGTCGAGAAGCAATAGTTTGGGCTTTGTGATCAAAGCCCGTGCAATCGCGAGCTGTTGCTGCTGTCCGCCCGACAGGTCGCCGCCGTTCCGGTTGCGCATCTCGTCAAGTACAGGAAAAAGCTCAAAAATTTCATCAGGAATAAAGTGTTCGTCCGCAGGCAGGCAGGCAAAGCCCGTCAGCAGGTTCTCTTCCACCGACAACAGCGGAAAGATCTCTCGACCCTGGGGAACATAAGCGACCCCGAGTCGCGCCAGCTCGTGTGCCGGCAGTTTCCCCAGGCTTTGGTCGTCGAGAACAACCTCGCCGCCCGAGCGGGGATGCGTGCCTGATATCGCCTTGATAAGGCTTGTTTTTCCGACGCCGTTGGTTCCCATGACACAGGTTACTTGTCCTTGGGCTGCATCGAATGAAACGCCATGCAGAATCTGGGAATGGCCATAGTGCAGGTCGAGATCTTTGACTGACAGCATGGTTCAGCGCCCCAGATAGACGTCGATGACCTTGGGGTCCGACGTGACGTGGTCGATGCTGCCCTCGGCCAGAACCGATCCCTCGTGCAGGACGGTGACGCGGCAGTTCAGGCGGCGGATGAATTCCATGTCGTGTTCGACGACCACTACGGCTCGTGTCTTGGCGGCCTCGACAAGGATGGATGTCGTGTGTTCCCGCTCGGTCGGCGTCATGCCGGCGGCAGGCTCATCGACCAGCAACAGGCGCGGATCCTGGGCCAGCAGCATGCCGATTTCGAGCCACTGCTTTTGTCCATGCGACAACTCTCCCGACTTACGTTGGAGCTGTTCAGTCAGGCCAATCTGTCCGGCCAGGTCATCGACGCGTTTCAGATCGGCAGGGGTTGGGCGATAGAACAGAACGGCAAAGGGGCCGCGCTCATTCTGTAGCGCCATCAATAGGTTGTCCTGCACAGACTGGTCTTCGAAGACGGTTGGTTTCTGGAACTTGCGCCCCACGCCTTCGCGCGCAATCTGCGCTTCGGACATGGACAGAAGCGATTTCGATTTCTCCCCCCAGAGCACACGCCCTTCATCAGGTCGCGTCTTGCCGGTGATGATGTCCATGAAGGTCGTTTTGCCTGCGCCGTTCGGTCCGATCACGGCCCGCATTTCAGCCTCGCCGATCTGAAACGACAGGTTATTGATCGCCTTGAAGCCATCGAAGGAGACGGAGACGCCGGAAACTTCGAGAAGAGTGCTCATTCGCTTGCCTCCCTTTCACGCAAGCTTCCGTGGTCGGGACCGAGGTCCGCGCCGTGTCTGTTCGGGGCGATGCGACCGGTGACAAGGTCGACCAGCCCTCCGATGCCTTTCGGCGCAAACAAGGTGACACCAACGAACGAGACGCCCAGCAGGACCAACCACCAGTCGACCCATTTGATCGCGTAAAAACCGAGGTTAACATCAGGCGCCTGTCCGCCTGTGAACCAGCTTGAAACGAGGCTGACAAACGTTGCGCCGATGACCGCGCCGTAAAGGCGCCCACGCCCGCCTATGGCCACCCAAACCACCAGATAGATCGAAGCAATCGGGGCGATCTCGGCCGGGTTCACAATCCCGGCCTGCGGATAATAAAGCGCACCGGCAATCCCCGCGATCATGGCCGTCAGGGTGAAGACGAAGAGTTTGTAGCCCTCGACCGAGTATCCGAGAAACCGCACCCGTGCTTCGTCATCGCGGATGCCGCGTATGACCGAGCCGAATTTGCCCGAGACGATCCACGCTCCAATCACATAGGCCAGCGCCAGGGTGCCCGCAGATGCCCAGAGGAACCAGATCGACACGTGGGACTGCGGGACGGCGTCCAGGCCCGGAAGGTTTTGCAAGCCTGACAAGCCATTGTTGCCCCGGAGGCCGCTGTCATTCTGGAAGAGGTACAGCGCCAGGGCTAGCGTCATCGCCTGGGTCAGAATCGACAGGTACACGCCGGTCACCCGGCTGCGGAAGGCCAGCCAGCCAAAGACCAAGGCCAGAAGGCCGGGAACGAGGACGACGAGAGCGAGTTGCAGCACCAGGCTGTCGGCAAAGGTCCAGATCAACGGAAACTCATTCGACCCAACAACGCCGAAGATCTGTGTACCTATCCCGTCCAC
The DNA here is from genome assembly GCA_050290245.1 of Silicimonas sp. Taxonomy (GTDB): domain Bacteria; phylum Pseudomonadota; class Alphaproteobacteria; order Rhodobacterales; family Rhodobacteraceae; genus JBNKHH01. The sequence goes on along the minus strand of JBNKHH010000072.1, from coordinate 52,333 downwards.
AATTTCCTGTCTCGTGGGAGGAATTGGGGCTTGCGACAGCGAGTGCTCAACGATGTCTTTTGTGCGCTCGTACATCAGCCACATGCCGATCATGTAGCCACCAAGCCCGAAGAAGGCGAAGTGCCCAAGGCTGAGGATGCCGGTGTAGCCCCAGACCAGGTCCATAGCGACGGCAATCAGGCAAAGACACAGCGTCTTGCCCAGTGTCTTCACGAATGAGGTGGAAACTGCGCCGTTGCCATATGCCTCGGACATGAGCGTTACACCGATCGTGAACAGGGCCAGCAGGACCAGGAAGATCGGCACTGAGGGGTTGCGGGCAAAGAACGAGCTGTTGGGTTGCGTTGCCATGGCTCAGTCCCCCGCGGCCCGGCCCTTGAGCGCAATGATGCCGCGCGGCCGGAACTGGATGAAGATGATGATGAAGATGATCATGTAGGTCTGGGCCGCCAGGGTGTTCGAGGGGTTGGCCCACTCGATCCCCTTTTGCAGGAAGCCGATCATCGACGCGCCGAGAAGCGTGCCCCAGATGTTGCCGACGCCGCCGACAACGACCGTCATGAAGCTTTGGACGATGTAATCGGTGCCGAGTTCCGAGGTCACCTTGGCATAAAGTCCGATGGCGACGCCCGCGATGCCGGCAATGCCCGAACCAAGCCCGAAGGTCAGCATGTTTACGCGGTTGGGGTTGATCCCCATCGACCCGGCCATGCGGCGGTTCTGGGTCACGGCGCGGGTCTCCAGACCAAAGCGCGTGCGCTTCATGATGAACAGGAACAGTGCCAGGAAGAGAAGTGCGAGCACGAAGATCGCGATACGGATGTAACTGATCGAAACCACGTCGTTGATCACCCATGCCCCGTCCAGCCAGCTTGGAGCTGTCAGGGGGCGGGCTTGGGTGCCGAAGATGTTCTTGGCCAGCTGTTGAAGCGCGATCGAGATTCCGAAGGTCGCCAAAAGTGTTTCAAGCGGGCGGTTGTAGAGGTGACGGATGACAAGCCGTTCCATCAGGACGCCGGTCGCAAAGGTCACCCCAAAGGCTAGGGGGATGGCGACGATGATCGAAGCCGTGTGGTTCGGAATGAACTGCTGCACCACGTAACCGGTATAGGCGCCCATCATGATCAGCTCGCCATGGGCCATGTTGATGACGCCCATAACGCCGAAAGTGATCGCAAGGCCAATGGCGGCGAGGAAGTAGATCGATCCAAGCGAGAGCGCGTCCAGCGTCAAGTCCAGTGTCTGTGCAGCGCCAACCCGTGTCCCAATGGTGCCGAGAGCTTCCTGAACGGCGTCGGTGACAGCCTTGGAGGGTTCCTGATAGACCTCAACAAAGGAAAATCGATCGAGTTCACCAGTGATCTCGAGGTCAGTCAGGCGGGGTTCGGCGATGCCGGCCTGAACGAGCGCGGCATAGGCACGGGCACGGGCCTGCAATGTATCCAGGTCCTTGACGGGCACGCCGCCGACGGCACCGCCGACGATGTTTTCCGACAGCACGGACTTGAGCGTGTCACCGTCCAGCCGCGCCGGTGCGAGGCCGCGTTCCACAAGCAGGTCATATGCCTCGGTGTCCGAAAGGGCGTCGCTGCCGGGCTCCAGTCGGCGTGCCAGGTTCAGGTTGGCCGGAACGTCACCTTCGATGACCTCTACTCGTGTGGCCACAAGCGGGTTCAGCGTGGCGCGAACATCGACGCCAATGTCAGTGGACATTTCCTCGATCGCGGCGATCCGCGCAGCCTCATCCTTGGCGAAGGAAATTGTCAAAAGCCGCTCCAGCCGTACCTTGCGCGCAAGGATATCAGGATCGGTTTCAGCAGGTATTGAGTTACGCAAGGGAGCCAAGGAGTCTGCCTCGGCATTCCGCTCCAGCGACAACAGGGCAGCCCGGCGGTTTTCCGGGTTGGGATCGGAAAGCTGAAACTGCACCAGTGCGGTGGCGATCAGTGCGCGGATACCGCTGTTGGGCTTTATCTGTTTCAGGTCGTCTTTGTCCGCGTCTGCGGCAGGCTCGCCCGTGTCAAAATCTATCAGGCGATAGGTTTTGGAGTCGATCTTCTCGGCTTTGAAGAAAAGACCATCCGCCTCTCGCTGCCACATTTCCTTGGCTTGCCATGCTTCCAGGACAGATTGGGCCTGAGGCAAGCCGCTGGCGGCAACGGCGTCAATGGCGGGTTGAATGGTCTTGCGCGAACTCTTGAGAATGATCTCGCTGTTCGCTTGCAGGATGTCCTGGATCGAGACGTCCTGTGCGGAGGCTGTTCCAAGACTTAGTAGCAGGCAGAAGAGCGCCCGGAAAACGTACGACATCGCTGGCCTACCCCCGAAGTGCGCCTGGAGGAGGAGACCCCTCCAGGCAGATATTGCTTAGAGACTTAGTAGTTCGATTTGATTTGGACGCAGGTCTCGGTCTCGGTGTTGTACATGCCGCAGCCGAGGTCTTTCCAATCCGACTTCAGGACCGCAGATTCGGGCAGGAAGTCGGTCCAAGCGTCGCCGGGGACTTCTGCGGTCTGGCTGATGATGTCGAACTGGCCGTCGTCCTGGATTTCACCGATCAGAACTGGCTTGGCCAGGTGGTGGTTCGGAAGCATGACGGCCGTGCCGCCCGTCAGGTTCGGGAACTCCTGGCCATACATGGCGGCGCGAACCGCATCGACGTCGGTCGTGCCGGCTTCGGTTGCAGCGTTCACCCACATGTTGAAGCCGATATAGTGGGCCTCCATCGGGTCGTTCGTCACGCGGTCTTCACCCATGCGGGCTTTCCAGGCCTTGACCCATGCGTCATTGGCTTCGGATTCGGCGGACTGAAAATAGTTCCATGCAGCAAGGTGGCCAACAAGGTTGGTGGTGTCGAGGCCCGCCAGTTCTTCTTCACCGACCGAGAAGGCCACGACCGGAATGTCGTCAGCCGAGATACCGGCGGCAGCGAGCTCCTTGTAAAAGCCGATGTTGGCGTCACCGTTGATGGTCGAAATCACGCCGACCTTCTTGCCGTCTGCGCCGAGAGCAGCGACGTCAGCAACGATCTTCGACCAGTCAGAGTGACCGAAGGGAGTGTAGTTGACGAAGATGTCCTCTTCCGCGATGCCCTTCGACTTCAGGTAGCTTTCCAGGATGTTGTTCGTTGTGCGCGGATAGACATAGTCGGTACCGAGCAGAGCGAATTTTTCGACACCCAACTCGTCAAGAAAATAGTCGGTCGCCGGAATGGCTTGCTGGTTGGGCGCGGCGCCGGTGTAGAACACGTTCTTAGAGCTTTCTTCGCCCTCGTACTGGACGGGGTAGAAAAGAAGGCCATTCAGTTCTTCGATGACCGGCAGGACCGACTTACGCGAAACCGAAGTCCAGTTCCCGAAGATCACATCGACGTCGTGGACAGTCAGCAATTCGCGGGCTTTTTCAGCGAACAACGGCCAGTCCGACGCGGGATCAACAACGACGGCTTCAAGTTCGCAGCCAAGAAGTCCGCCTTTTTCGTTTTGCTGTTCAACCAGCATTTCCATGGTGTCTTTCAGCGTGGTCTCCGAAATGGCCATGGTGCCGGACAGCGAGTGCAAAACGCCGACTTTGATCGGGCAATCTGCCGCGACAGCAGGGGCAGCCAGGGCGGCCAACAGCGCGGTGCCGGCGATCGTGGATTTTAGGTGAGTCATGTTTCCGTCTCCCCGCAGGGTCGGCGTTCCTTGCCAATTGGCCATCAAACGCCTAATTCGACCCTGCAACATTAGTGTTGCAAAAGTGCGGTGGCCTGGTTCTCCACTTCCATCGGCTGCCGCACACCCCCCGATTTCCAACGGCATCCACCGCCAGCGGGTAAGCATTCGATTCTGGAAGTCGCCCCAATTAGCAATCTTGTTGCCTGCATTATCTCCCCTCTCTGGAGCGTTGCCTGTTTTTTGTGCTGATTTCCGCAAGTCAGGTTTATTTTTTGTGCAGTTAGGGTCGTGCTGCCCTTTTTTTGGGAAAAACTGCGGACATCTGCCCGGTTGAGTGCTGAAAACGGCTGAGCAATCGGGGGAAGGCCGGCTTTGACGCAATTGCCGAAAATCGGAGTTCGACAGCCGCGCGCCTTTGGCGCTGCCAGGATCACCGTACGCGACAGCGTTCGAGGATCGGAATTGTCGAAACTGCGGCACGAGGGTTCTTTGCGCGCGGTGTTTCCCCGTAGCGAAGGCGACGCCTTTACCGTTATCCTGACGAATACATCCGGTGGCGTGACCGGTGGTGACAGGTTCAAAGTTGAAGCCACGGCTGAAACCGGCGCGACACTGACCCTATCCACTCAAACCGCCGAACGCGCCTATCTGGCACAGCCCGGTGAGACCGCGCGCATTGATACGCTCTTGCGCGCCGAGGCAGGCGCACGCATCAACTGGCTGCCGCAGGAAACGATCCTGTTCCTGGGCTGTTCTGTTGAACGCAGGTTGACCGTGGACCTGCAAGATGCCGCCACTGCCTTGATCGTCGAACCGCTGGTCTTGGGTCGCGCGGCTATGGGTGAGGTTCTGACTCAGGCAAAGTTTCACGATCGGATCGAAGTTCGTCGTTCGGGGCAGCTGGCCTATCTCGATCAGATGAAGCTGGACACGGATGTTGCGAACCTTTTGGCCGGTCCGGCCATCGGAGACGGCGCAGGCGCAATAGCAACTGTATTGTTCGTACACCCGGCCGCAGAAGCGATGATTGAGCCCGTCCGTGCCATGTTGCCCGAAACGGGTGGTGCCAGCCTGGTTCAGCCATCGTTGATTGCTGTGCGTCTCGTGGCTTTGGACAGCTTTCTTCTACGGCAGAGCCTCGTACCTATCATTGATCTCTTGAACACCGATGACCTACCCAGACCATGGATGATCTGACATGAACCTGACCCCCAGAGAGCGCGACAAGCTGCTGATTGCAATGGCCGCCGAAGTCGCCCGCAAGCGGCTTGAGCGCGGCGTAAAGCTTAATCACCCCGAAGCCATCGCCCTGATCACGGACGCCGTCGTCGAGGGCGCGCGCGACGGTCGCAGCGTTGCTGACATGATGGAGGCCGGTGCTCAGGTCATCACGCGGGACCAGTGCATGGAAGGCATTCCGGAAATGATCCACGAGGTGCAGGTCGAGGCGACGTTTCCCGACGGCACCAAGCTTGTCACCGTTCACAATCCAATCCGATAGGAGTTCTCAATGCGCACGATATCCGTTTTTGCCGTACTGGCCGCCACGCCTGTTTGGGCTCATGACGCCTCTGTTCCGCATGCTCACTCCGACTGGGCACTGCCTGCCGGTCTGGGCCTGATCGCGCTGACGGCCATGCTCGCCGGTGCAAAGGCATATGCACGGGCGCGCAAATGATACCGGGTGAGGTTTTCCCCGCCGAGGGGACTTTGACATTGAACGCCGGGCGCACGGCCATCACGCTGATGGTAGCCAACACGGGGGACCGGCCCGTGCAGGTTGGCAGCCACTATCACTTTGCAGAGTCAAACAGTGCCCTTGATTTCGACCGGGATGCCGCGCGGGGGATGCGGCTGGATATTGCCGCAGGCACCGCCGTTCGGTTTGAGCCCGGCCAAGCGCGCGAAGTGCAACTGATCCCGATCGCCGGAGCCCGGAAAATCTATGGGTTCAACCAGAAGGTCATGGGGGAACTTTGACTCCTCTGCGCCACAGTTGGCCGCGGCAGGCATGCTGACCGCGGCGACGCTCGACAACAGGATGCACACGCCCAGACGGGCGAATTGACGAAGACAGGATACGCAAAATGCCAGCAACGATATCGCGCTCTTCCTATGCCGCAATGTTCGGACCGACGACGGGTGACCGGGTGCGTCTTGCAGATACTGATCTGATCATCGAGGTCGAACGCGACCTGATAGCCGAAGCTGTTGGCAGGGCGACAACCGGCGGTGCGGGGGGCAACGCGGCAGTCTATGGCGAAGAGGTCAAATTCGGCGGCGGCAAGGTCATTCGCGACGGCATGGGGCAGGCGCAGACGACCAGGGCGGAGGGTGCCGTCGACACCGTCATCACCAACGCGCTGATCGTTGACCACGCAGGGATCTACAAGGCGGACGTCGGTTTGAAGGACGGGCGAATTGCCGGCATTGGCAAGGCGGGAAACCCCGATACCCAGCCGGGCGTGGACATCATCGTCGGACCCGGCACCGAAGCCATTGCAGGCGAAGGCCGCATTCTGACGGCGGGCGGGTTTGACAGCCATATCCACTTTATCTGCCCCCAGCAGATCGAGGACGCGCTGCACTCGGGACTGACGACAATGCTGGGAGGCGGTACGGGTCCTGCCCATGGCACGCTTGCGACGACATGCACGCCCGGTCCCTGGCATATAGGGCGTATGTTGCAGGCAGCGGATGCCTTTCCGATGAACCTGGCTTTTGCGGGCAAGGGTAATGCGTCTCTTCCTGCAGCATTGGAAGAGCAAGTGAAGGCAGGGGCCTGTAGTCTGAAGCTGCACGAAGACTGGGGGACAACGCCCGGTGCGATCGACTGCTGTTTGTCTGTCGCCGATGCGATGGATGTCCAGGTCATGATCCATACCGATACGTTGAACGAAAGCGGATTCGTCGAAAACACCGTCGCCGCCATGAAAGGGCGCACGATCCACGCTTTCCACACCGAGGGCGCTGGCGGCGGGCACGCGCCTGATATCATCAGGATTTGCGGCGAAGAGCATGTCTTGCCGTCTTCGACCAACCCGACCCGACCATTCACTAAGAACACTATCGAAGAGCACCTGGACATGCTGATGGTATGTCACCACCTCGACAAATCCATTCCCGAGGATGTGGCCTTTGCCGAAAGTCGTATCCGCCGTGAAACGATTGCCGCCGAAGACATTCTGCACGATATGGGCGCCTTTTCGATCATTGCCTCGGACAGCCAGGCCATGGGGCGAGTCGGCGAAGTCATCATCCGCACGTGGCAGACGGCAGACAAGATGAAGAAGCAGCGTGGTCGCCTGTCGGAAGAGACCGGCGACAACGACAACTTCCGCGTGCGCCGATACGTTGCGAAGTATACGCTGAACCCGGCCATCGCTCATGGCATCGGTCACGAGATTGGTTCGATCGAAATTGGCAAGCGGGCTGACCTGGTGTTGTGGAACCCGGCATTTTTCGGCGTGAAGCCGGAGATGGTTCTGTTGGGCGGTACGATTGCCTGCGCGCAGATGGGAGATCCGAACGCCTCGATCCCGACGCCTCAGCCGGTGTATTCGCGTCCGATGTTTGGCGCCTATGGCCGGTCGGTCGAGAATTCGGCGGTGGTTTTTGTATCCGAAGCCGCGCTGGTGGAAGGTGTCGGCAACACGCTTGGTCTGGCCAAGCAGACAATTGCCGTCAAGAATACGCGTTCCATCGGCAAGAAAGACCTTGTCCTGAATAACGCGACGCCTGAAATCGAAGTGAACCCCGAGACCTATGAAGTGCGCGCCGACGGCGAACTTTTGACCTGCGAGCCGGCAGAAAGCCTGCCCATGGCGCAGCGATATTTTCTCTTCTAGGATTGGGGCTTGGAGGTGAGCCATGCATTTCGCGCATAGCGACTTTGGTGTCTCGTCAGTAGTAACGACAATATGTCTGACCTAAATTGGAAGCAGGGAGAAGACGTGAAAACACAACTCCAAGAGGTTTCCAATGGCACGAACCGCAGACTCACTGGCCGATTTCTCCGACGGCGCACGTTCTCCTTTCGACGTAATTTCGACGTTCTTCAAGGCGTTGGTGAAGGCGATGTCGATAAATGCAAGTTTGCAGTCCCGCATGGATCGGATCGCGAAACTGAACGCTCTTTCGGACGACGAGTTGAAAGAGTTGGGTATCGAGCGCGATCACATCGTGCAACACGTGTTTCGCGATATCTACTACATCTGACATCTGGGTGCATGGCTGCGCTCATCGGAAGCGCAGCCGGTGCCCAGTGCCCGACCTCCGCTGATCTGGCCGGGGGTGTTCGGGTTCAGTATCGCGACGGGTATTCGATCATTACCCGCGACGACCAAGGCGTAGTGACCGAGGAAGAACACTCGGGCGAGGACGTGTATCAATATGTCACTGAGAATGGTGTTCTTGAGACTGGATACATAGAAACAGCGGCCGGAATCTCGGATCGGTTTTCTTATACTTTCGATACGTCCAAATTATTGCCGCTGGACGAATGGTCCGGACAGGCCGGCGAACAGATCACGTTGAATGAAGCGGGAGTCGAGGTCGAACGCGTCGCATTTTCTTACCATACGCGCGGGCAACTGAAGTATTCTATCGGGGCCTGCACCTTCGACTCCATCGCTTTCCAGACTTTTCAAAGATACCCCGACGGCACCAGCATGGTTGAATTCCAGTTCTTGCTGGACCTTGGCGTACCCGTTGTCGTGGGGTTCGGCGGGGACGGAGTTTTTGACAGTTACCCGCCCCAGTCGATTTCAGTCGAGGAGAACTAGACATGGCACTTGTCAGTCAATCCATCTCGGAAGTTGGCACCTGGTCCGGCGCAACCGACCGCTGCGTGTTGAGCTATGATGAAAGGTTTCTGCGTCGCAAGCGGCTGATTGCCCAGGGCGGTCTGAGTTTCGTGGCGGACCTGGAAAAAACCATGTCGCTGAATGACGGCGACGCATTCCGGCTGTCCGATGGACGTTTCGTCGAAATCATTGCGGCACCCGAAGATCTTTATGCGGTCACCGGGCCAGACATGGTGCGGCTGGCCTGGCACATCGGCAACCGGCACACGCCTTGCCAGATCGAAAGCGACAGGCTCTTGATCCAGCGTGACCCTGTGATCGGGCACATGTTGGAACATCTTGGCGCCACACTGACCGAGGTGACTGAAGCATTTACGCCTGAGGGTGGTGCCTATGGACATGGGCGAACTCACAGTCATGAACATGGCCATAGCGCGCATGCGCATTGATGGGCTGTTTCATGTCGAATGACCTTCTGATCCTGGCACAATGGCTTTCACCCTCTTTTCCCGTGGGCGCCTTTGCCTATTCGCATGGGCTGGAGCATGCCGTGTGTGCGGGGCGTGTCCGCAATTCCGAAGAGTTGCGACTCTGGCTCTCCGGTGTTCTTCGGCATGGTTCAGGCTGGTCTGACGTTGTCTTCCTGGCGACGGCCTATTCCGCAAACGACGAGGCAGACCTTGGCTTGGTCGACGAGATGGCGCGGGCCTTTCAGTCGTCAGCAGAGCGAAGCCGGGAGTCCGAACGGATGGGGGCTGCTTTTGCCCGGACGGTTCGAGACGTGTGGGAACTGGATATTCCCGACCTGATGTACCCTGTCGCGGTCGGCAGGGCAGCCAGGCTGAAGAGTGTCGGCCTCCAAGAGACCAACAGTCTCTATCTACATTCATTTGCCGCGAACATGGTTTCTGCGGCCGTGCGTCTGGTCCCCCTGGGTCAGACGGAGGGGCAGGCAGTTTTGGCGGCGCTTGGCCCCATCTGCACCGCGTTGGCCGAGCAGGCAGAAATGGCGACATTGGACGATCTGTCCAATGTAGCGATCATGTCCGACATCTCGGCCATGCGACACGAAACCCAGGAACCGAGGTTGTTTCAATCATGAATATGAATGGTCCGCTCCGCATCGGCATCGGTGGTCCTGTGGGTGCCGGAAAGACGACTTTGACCGCGCGACTGGCAGAAGCGTTGAAAGCCTCTCACTCGATCGGCGTCATTACCAACGACATCTACACTCAAGAGGACGCCGAGGCGCTCATGCGCATGCAGATCCTGCCGTCAGACAGGGTGATCGGGGTCGAAACCGGGGGCTGTCCCCATACGGCCATTCGCGAGGATGCATCGATCAACCTGGCCGCGGTTGCCGAGATGCAGGCGCGTCACCCCGACGTTGAAGTGGTCCTGATCGAGTCGGGCGGCGACAACCTCTCGGCGACGTTCAGCCCAGAGCTTGCCGATCTGACGGTATATGTCATCGACGTGGCCGCTGGTGAGGAAATTCCCCGAAAGGGTGGCCCGGCAATCACCAAGTCGGACATTCTGGTGATCAACAAGACGGATCTGGCGCCACACGTCGGGGCCGACCTCGAAGTGATGCGGCGAGACGCGACGAGGATGCGCGGAGAGGGACCCTTCGTCTTTACTTCACTTCGGCATGGCAAGGGCGTGGAACAGATAGTAGATCTGATCGCCGAGATTGGCGGTCTGGATTTTCCGGCCGATCTCGCCGCACAATAGGCGCTATCGGCCACAAAAAGGGGTCGGCACAGCGGGGAGGTTTCGATGAGCATTTTGAACCAGGGCAACAACTTTCGGATCTTTGGGACCTTTCCGCTCAAAGGTGCGGATGTCCGTGAGGCGCTTCAGAGTGCAATTGATGTCGGCTATCGTTCTATTGATACCGCGCAGATGTACGGGAATGAGGCGGATGTCGGGGCTGTCGTGGCAGAATGCGGGGTAGCACGAGATGAACTCTGCATTGCGACAAAGGTACATCCGGACAATTTCGCCGAAGATCGCTTTCTGCCTTCCGTAGAGCAAAGCATCCGCGATCTTGGGGGCGACCCGTTGGACCTGTTGTTGCTGCATTGGCCGACCGTCGGAGGTGACGTGGTGCCCAGCCTTCGTCTGTTGCAGGTGGCATATGATCGGGGACTGGCAAGAAACATCGGGATTTCGAACTATAACATTTCACAGATGGAAACGGCGCTTTCCGTCCTTGAGGCTCCGGTAGCGACGAACCAGGTCGAATTCCATCCTCTGATCGACCAGACGCCGCTGCTTGACGCAGCCTCGCGTTTGGGTGTGCAATTGTCGGCCTATTGCTCGGTTGCGCGCGGCAAGATCTTTGAACATGCGGAATTGGCGGACATCGCAGGGGCACACGGGAAATCCGTTGCCCAGGTTGCTATAAAGTGGCTGTTGCAAAAGGGGATTTGCCCGGTCACCATGTCAACCAAGCCGGAACATATCCGTGCGAACTTCGACGTGTTGGATTTTTGCCTATCGAATGTCGAACTCGCGCAGATGGATGATCTGGCAAAGGCGGTGCATCTGCGGATCACGGAACACATCACCTGGGCTCCCGCGTGGGACAGTTGAGGTTTCGAAGATTTCGCGCGCCAGTAGGTTTTTAGGGGAAGACATGGAAAAAGTGAGATACGCCGTCGTCGGCGCGGGATGGATCAGCCAGATCGCATTTATGCCGGCGGTGCCACAGGTTGAGAATTCCGAAATTACTGCCATCGTGACCGGCAACGCGGATGTCGCGAAAAAGCTGGCCGAGTTCTATGGGATTTCAAAGGTCTATTCTTATGACCAGTATGACGCGATGCTGGCCGATGACGTTGTCGATGCTGTCTATATCGCGCTTCCGAATTCGATGCATGCCGACTATGCAATCCGGGCGATGAGAGCGGGCAAGCACGCGATTGTCGAGAAGCCGCTGGCCATTTCCGTGCCCGAATGCGAGGCGATGATCGCTGTCTCGGATGAAAACAACGTGCACCTGATGACGGCCTATCGCCTGCACTGTGAACCGGGCACGGTAGACGTTTTGGAGCGCATTCGTGCGGGAGAGATCGGCGAACCCAAGCTTTTCGTTTCGAGCTTTTCATTCCAGTCACCGGACACCAACCACCGTCTGAAGGGCGAGCATTGGGGCGGTCCTTTGCAGGACATCGGTGTCTATTGCCTGAATGCTGCACGGCATGTCTTTTCTGATGAGCCAGTGGAGGTTCATGCCATGAAGGTCCACGGAAATGGCGATCCGCGCTTTGAAGAGGTCGAGGGATCAATGGCCGTGACGCTGCGTTTTCCAGGGGATCGGCTGGCTCAATTTACGATCAGCTTTGAAAGCGGCAATACCGACATGTACCGGGTCATCGGTACGGCCGGCGAGATTACGGTCGAGCCGGGATATGCATTCCAGGTCACGCCTGCGGTCAAAATCACCCTTAGCGAACAGGAAACCCAGGAGATCGACGTACCTGACAGCGACCACTTTGGTGGGCAGATTGCGTATTTCTCGGATTGCATCCAGAGCGGTAGCCGCCCCGAGCCGGATGGCTACGAGGGGCTTGCAGACGTGCGCGCGATGCTTGCCATAGAAGAATCGGCCAAGTCGGGATTGCCGCAAAAGGTCTCTTCGCCGCCGAGGCCGACGCACCCGGATCGTTCGATGGTGCGGATCATCCCGCGCACCGATCGCAGGCTGGTGTTCTGACGTCGACTTTCGAAGGCGGTCCGCGGCTATCTCTGGCTTTCAGGTGTTTGTCAGTTTGCGGAAACGCGAAACGGCATCCGATGCAGCACTGGCAAGCAAGCGTGTGTCGCCGGAGACGGTGAACATGTCATAGCCCCAATCCACGGCCGCGGCTGCATATTCCGGCGTGCCGCAGTGTAGGGCAGCGTGGATGTTGTTTGCCCTTGCCGCTGCCGCAATGCGTTTGATGGCTGCGACAACCTCGGGCTCAGTCCGGTCGAAACCAGGGCTGAGTGTGCCGTGGCTGATGCCAATCGACAGGTCCGCAGGTCCGACATAGAGCCCATCCAGTCCAGGGGTTGCTGCAATCTCGTCGAGGTTTTCCATCGCCTCGGCAGTTTCGATCATCGCAAACGCCAGTACAGCGGCATCCGCCTCCTTGCTGTAGCCCGGATAGGCGAAGGCCGCCCGCGTCGGGCCCCAACTGCGCTGGCCATGGGGCGGATACCGCAGGTAGCTGACAAACTCAGCCGCTTCCGCCGCTGAATTTATCATGGGGCAAATGATGCCCATGGCGCCCGCGTCCAGGAATTTCATCACCCACGTTGGATCACGCCACGGCACCCGGGCCATCAAAACTTTGCCCGAGGCACGCATGGCCTGCATCATCGGCAGGATGCTCGAGTAGTCCAAAGCGCCATGCTGGCCGTCCACCGTGATGGAATCAAAGCCCTGAGAGGCCATGATCTCGGCTGTGAAGGGGTTACCAATCGAGCACCAGCCGTTCAGAACCGGTTCACCTCGGGCCCAGATTTCGTTGAGCGGATTTTTCACGTCGGCCTCCCTTCCTCGTCGTGCGTCTGCTGTGGATAAGGCCGATCAGGAGCACCTTCAAGCTGGCTTTGTGCAGGCGCCACTGGAAGTCGATCGTGGACCATTGAACGGTCCTGCGGGCGTGCATCGGATATCCAAAGGTCGCGTCGACTAAACGCGCTTCCTCGAGGTCAGCCCATCGACGACCAGTATGGTAATCATACTGAGAAATCCCACAGACGCGTAGATGGCAAAGCTTTGTTGAGCGCTTAGGCCATTGAAAAAAGAAAACAACAGAGAGCTGAAAAAAGCCGTGGGAAGACTTAGTAACACTGCTCCAGCTGCCATGGGCCGCTTCATCCTCATAACGGTTCTGGTTCTGGCACATATAGCATCGGCAAGTGATCGGCTTGTCAACAATCCGATGAGACCAACCTAACGCAAACCCGGGTGGGTCGGCGCAATGCTGCTGATCGGCTGATCCCTGACATCCCTCAGAAGTTCAATAAAGCCCCGGACCTGATGCTTGCACGTTCTCTCGCCCTTTTCAGCTGTCGCCAGGTGCGCCTCTCCGACGGTTCCCGAACTGTTCAGATCCGAAGATACCCAGCCATAGGACAATGGGCCGATAGGAGGAATGGTGGCTGTCTCGGCACTTGATGGGAAGTCGAGAGCCTTTGAAAAATCAACGGTTTCCGGTCGGAAGTGCAGCATCAGAGAGGTTTCCCGATCTCCTCCATGGATGCCAAAGGAAATCTCACGTTCAGAATACAAGCCGTCTGGAGCTCCGAAGCCCCCCCATTGGCACTTGATCGCAAGCATCCCGGCTTCCACACGCAATTCGCGAGACAGGATCGAGATCAGGTCAAGGTTGCCACCGTGGCTGTTGACGATCACGATCTTTCGAACGCCCGCACGCGCAACGGACAAGCCAATCTCGCGCCAGGCCTTTAGCGCCGTTTCGGCCGTCAGTGTAAGGGTGCCGGGCGCATGGATGTGCTCGTTCGATTTGCCCACGGCCTGGACCGGGAGGATGCGGATATCAAGGTCATCGGGGCATTGGTGGCGCAGTTCGGCCAGCATGCCGTCCGCGATCATCGTGTCGGTGCCGGTGGGCAGGTGGGGTCCGTGTTGCTCGATGGCCGCCGTCGGTAGTATCGCTATGACTTTCTCGGGGTCGATGTCGTCAAATTCCGTCGTACGGTAGTCAGCCCAATCGAAACGGCGAGTCATGATGTAACCTTTTCCGTGTAAGTGGCGTCCAGACGCATTCGCAGGTATTCAGCGCCGCTTGTCGGCGGGTACTTCGCCTCACCGGTGCCCGGAAGAGCTTTGATCACGGCGTCTGGGTTCGGATCGAGGAAAAACGCAAGCGAACGCCGTGGGTTCTTGGGCACCAATACGCGGTGCGGCGTGGAAATGTAGATATCGTTCGTCCAGCGCATCAGGCAGTCGGCTATGTTGATAACGAATGCGTCGGGAATCTTTGGGACGTTGATCCAGTCCTTGCCTAGGGGCTTGACCTGAAGACCCGGTTCACCGTCGCTCATCAAAACCGTTATCGAGCCATAGTCCGTGTGCGCGCCGGCCCCTATGCCGTCTGTGTCGGGATTGCCACCCGGGTAGGACAGAAGCCGCAGCGTGGCCAGAGGTTCATCCAGGAAGGGCGCGAAATAGTGTTCGTCCAAGCCCAGGTCCAGGGCGATGGCTCGATGAAGATCGACGCCAAGTTGATGGACCGCATCAAAATACTTGAGCGTCGTCTCGCGGAAGCCATCCAGGCGTGGCCAGGCATTTGGGCCGCGGAAGGGCTGTCCCATGCGGGGGTCGTCGTCGGCCATCTCGAGCCCGATGTTGAATGCCTCTTTCCGGTCAACCTGGCCGGGGGCAGAGTCGTCCAGGTTCTCCGAGCCATGAGCAGTCCAGCCCCGGTTGTTCTTGCTGTTGCGGATGTCGAGCTGAGATTTCTCGCTTTCGGGGAGCGCGAAGAACCGATCCGCAGCAGAAAAAGTTTCGTCAATCAGACTTTGCGGAATGCCATGGCCGGAAATCATGAAAAAGCCGGTCTCGCGACATGCCTTTCCCAGGTCCGCAACAAAACCCTCTCGGTCGGAACCGGATGAAAATCGCGACCAGTCGAGGACGGGGATCATGGAGAAACTCCTGTCATTTCAGAAAACGATCCATCTTGCGCGCGACACGGTCAAGATGTTTACGGCGGCTTTCATCTGAAGAGCCGTCCATGAGGTAGTGCGCCGCGAATGTAGTCTTGCGTCTGGGGGCGCACAGGAATCCGACGCCTCGCAACAAGGTCCGCCGACCCGGCGCTCCGATGATACCTGTCAGCCACCAGGACGCACCGCAGGTCGTGAAAACCGCGATCCGGTTGATGTGACGCAGGCCGGGCTTGATGGTTTCCCCTTCCTGCCTTGGCATGAAAAACGCGACATCCGGCAAGAGCGTTCGGTCAAGCCAACCCTTCAGCATGGCCGGCAAACCATACCACCAGGTTGGATAGATAAAGATCAGAGTGTCACACCAACGGATGTCCTCGACGTCCTCGGCCACCGGAACACGGTTCGCCGGGGTGTCGAGATAATTTTCGTGTTCCCGGGCTGAAAGGATCGGGTCAAACCCGCGGGCGTAGAGGTCGTTCAGCCTGACTTCGGCGCCAGCCTGCGCCAGCTTGTCGGCAACAAGATCGCGGATCGCGGAGGTGAAACTTCCCTCTCTCGGGTGGCAGTAGACAATCAAGGCTCTCATCACAGTACCGACATCTGACCTTTGACTTTCGCCAGAAATGCTTCACGTCGAGAGTCCGTTGCCCGGTTCATGTCATAAAGAGCCACGTACTTCATGGTGTCGGGACGCGCTACATGCCACACTGCGCGGGTGAAATGCTTGCGGGGCGGATCACCGGCCACGAAGGCGCGCCACCGCGTTCCGCCATAGGTCGTCACAGCGGCCAGCTTGGAAATATGGGTCAGGTTGGGTCTGACCTTTCCGTCTACGAGCTTGAAGGAGACGCCGGGCAGGAAGACGCGGTCGAGAAAGCCTTTGAGGATCGCGGGATAGCCGAAATTCCAAACGGGAAACGAGAAAATCAGCGCGTCGGCGGCACGTAGCCGATCGACGTAGTCGCGTACGGGCTCAATATTCTCGGGTTCATCGTGGTAGGCGCGGCGTTCCGCGCCGGTCAGAACCGGCTGGAACCCTTCGGCATTGAGGTCGCAGTCATCGATGTCCCAGCCACGATCCTGGAGGGTGTCAACAATCGTGCGGTGCAGCGCGGCGCCAAAGCTTTCCTCACATGGGTGCGCGAACAGGACGAGAGCGCGGGTCATTCGGCGGCTTGCAGTCCGGGCCAGGCATACATGCGGCTGTAGTCCCAATCCGGGTCGTCCCAGGAGATCATCTTGCCCGGGTTCAAAAGCCCCTTGGGGTCGGCTTCGCGTTTGAATGCCAACTGGCGATCATCGACGGTCTGGCGTCCGCCTTCCTCCAATGTATAGCGGTGCGGATTGAAGATCATGGCGCCCGCCTCTTCATGCATGCGGATGATTTCGTTCAGGCGCTCTTCGCTTGAGAACTTGACCAGGCTGAGACCGGCGAAGATCACCTTGCCGCCTTCGCGCAGAACTTCGAGATGCTGAAGCACTTCGGGGGAGAGCGCGGTCCGCATCTTGTCGATAAGTTCTTTGTGCTGGGGAAAGGCGTAGCGCACCTGAAGGTAGGTGATCGAGGGATCGACCTTCAGGGCCCTGAGCGTGGTGTGGTTCCAGCCGTACTCGAAAACCGGACCCGGGCTGCGCGCCCAGTCGTGGTCATCGTTACGATAGATCAGCCGTGCCTCGGGGCGTCGTCCAAGAAACGTCAGGAAGCCGTCCATGGAATGGGGCGCGACCATCAGGCCGATCAGGTTCGTGTCTTTTTCGACGTAGGGGGCAACCCGCTGAAAATAGTCTTTGCTGATCGGGGCTTCCAGGACTGTGGCCAACTTGATGAGAATGCCGTCCTGATTGGCAAGATCTTCGGCAAACCGCACAGCGTCCATGAAGTCGTCCGTCGCGACGAACATTTCGACCCAGTCATAGGCTGGGGCAAGGGGCATTTCGAGTTCGGTGATGATCCCGTTCGTACCATAGGCGTGGCTCACCCGCGCCAACTCCTCGCCCCGGAACTCAAGCACGCGCGGTTCGGCTTCCATAGTGACGACACGCAGACGGATGATGTTGCCCAGGTCGCGCAGGCTGCCCCATGTACAGGACCCCACGCCGCCCGAGCCGCCTGCGATGAAGCCCCCGATTGTCGCCGTGCTCCAGGTCGACGAGATCATGCGCAGTTCCTGTCCGGAGTCTGCCCTGCAGGTTGCATCCAGATCCTTGAGCAGAACGCCCGGCTCGCAAATGACCCGCCCGGGATGGATTTCCTTGACGTTGGTCATGTGGCGCAGGTGCATGACGCAGCCGCCCGCCAAAGGCATGGCCTGGCCGTAGTTGCCCGTTCCGGCACCGCGGGTCGTTACCGGCACGTCGTGTTCATAGCAGGTCTTCAGTACTTCGATGACTTCGGCTTCAGAGCGCGGGCTGACGACGAAATCCGCCGTGACGTGATCGAGGCGATCCTTGAGGACAGGCGAGTACCAGAAGAAATCGCGGCTTTTCGCTTTGATCGCTGCATCGGATGCGTCAAGGTCGAGGTGAGACAGGGAGGCCTTGGCAGCGGCGACATTGTCTTTCATTTGATCACTCCATCAGGGCGTCTAAGTCGGAATAGTCCGGCAGGTTGGTGTCAATTGGCTGGCCGTTCCGCAGAACAATGCGGTCCGATTGAGGGCGGGAAAACAGCTCGGTCCAATTGCGGGCAGCGAAAATGATCAGGTCAGCTGGATTTCCCGGCAAAAGGCCTTGAGCGCTGAAACCACACGCCCCGGCGGGGTTCATGTTGAACGCCTTTGGCCAGTCGAGACGCGAATGGTCAAGGTGCCCGATCCGGGTTGCCAGGCGCATGACTTCCAGCATGTCGAGGTCGCCATAGGCATAGAAGGGATCGCGGGTGTTATCCGAGGCGAAGCTGACATTGATGCCACGTTCGACCATTTCGTGGACCAGCGTAATGCCCCGATTACGCGGAGTGCGGCCCGTTTCGCGATCCTGGAGGTAAAGGTTACACATCGGCAGGCTGACGATGTTCAAACCAGCCTTGGCGACCAGGTCCAGAGTGTCGAAGGCGCGTTTGCTATCTTGGGTCGAAAGCGAGCAGCAATGTCCCACTGTCACAGGCATGTCCCAACCGATTTCCAGGACTACCTCGGCAATCGTTCTGAGGGTCTCGGAATTCGCGTCCATCGTTTCATCCGAATGAAAATCGACGTCTAGACCGCGTTCGCCCGCAAGAAGGAACAGGTCCAGAATCCGTTCTCGAATGTCGTCCACCGGATAGGTGACCATGCCCAGAGTTCCGCCAACAGCGGCCACGATATCGGCCGTGTCGGCATAGTCGATTTCGACCTTTTCAAAGTTTTCGCACCCCACGAGGCTGGATGCCTGCAGATCGATCCGACCCGCCCATCTTTCACGAAGCTCCGCGAAGACGGGCCAGGAAATCTCGTCTTGCGGAGCTGCGCTGTCCAGGTGCGTGCGGATCGCACGTGTTCCGTGGGCATAGGCGCACTTCAATGAGAACTCCATGCGCGTCCGTACATCTGCGGCGGTCCAGTTCGCAATCCGGTCTTCTGCGACTGTCGTCAGCGCGCCCATGAAGGTCCCGTCTGGATTGGCGGCACGCGGCCAGATGTGGCCTTTGTCCAGATGCGTGTGCATGTCGACGAAACAGGGCAGCACCAGCGCGCGACCCATTTCGAAATCGGTGCCACCCCTTGCCGCGATCTTTCCGTCTGAAATGGTCAGGTCGGTGACGACCAGATCTTCGGGGCGGTCGATCAGACAGCCCGGGACAGTCACATTCCGCAGCCGTACCGGACCTTTAGATGTTTCCAGCTCCCTCATGATTCACGTTTCAATGCGCTCTCGTGCCACTTGCGAAGCAGCAGGTGGCTGACAAGCGATGTGATAGCAAAGATCACCACGCCCATGCAGGAAATCAAAATCAACGCGGCATAAAGCCTACCAAAATTAAAACGGTACGATGCTTCGAGCAGAGTTGAGGCAAGCCCAAGCCCCGTGCCTGCGCGGCCGATGACGAATTCGGCCACAACGGCTCCGATGAGCGCCAATCCTCCGGCGATGCGAAGGCCGCCGAGAAAGTAGGGAAGTGCAGAAGGGGCGGACAGATACCGCAAGCGCTGCCACCTCGACGCCTCGTAAATGGTGAACAGATCCTCAAGGTTGTGATCTGCCGATTTCAGGCCAATCGTCGTATTGGAGAGAATGGGGAAGAACGCCACGATCCAGGCACACAGCAGCGCGGCAACGAAGGCGCTGTCAATATAAATCTGAAGCAATGGCGCGATGGCAACAACAGGCGTCACCTGCAGGATCACCGCATAGGGGAAGAAGCTCATCTCGGCCCATTTCGACTGCGTGAACGCCACGGCAAGTGCCACACCACCAAGAACCGCAAACATCAGCGCGAGCAACGTCAGTCTGGTTGTTGTCAGCATCGCGGGCCAAAGAAGGCTCCAGTCGGCAATGATCGCCTTTCCAACGACCAGGGGGCCGGGCAGGACATAGTGGGGAATTTCGTTAATCGTGACGTAGAGATGCCAGGCAACAAGGGACAGCACCATGACAAGGGACGGGAGCGTCCACTTGGCGATCCTGTTCACGCGTTCTTTGCGCGCGCGTGCGGCCTCCTCTGCATCAAGAACCGGGGCCAAATCAGCATCCTCAACAAGGCTCATGCGGCTTCTCCTATGGCTTCGCCGAGCGCCTCGGACGCAGCGCGCGTGTGTGCCGCATATTCGGATGACGTTCGAAACTCCTCGCTGCGCGGATAGGGTGTGTCGACCTCGAGCTCATGGATCACGCGGCCAGGGCGCGCCGCCATGACAACGATCCTGTCTGATAGAAAGACACTCTCGAATACGGAATGCGTGACAAAGATCACGGTGCAACCGATCGCTTCCTTCAAGGCCAGAAGGTCATTGTTCAATTTAAAGCGGGTGATCTCGTCCAGGGCTGCAAAAGGCTCGTCCATGAGGATCAGCCTGGGCTTTGTGACCATGGCGCGTGCGATCGACACGCGCATTTTCATACCACCTGACAGCTCTCGCGGATATGCGGTCTGAAAGTTCTCCAAGCCCACGAGCCTCAGGGCCTGCAGGATTTCATCGCGTACGCCGTTGTATGACACTCCCTTTAGGCGGAAAGGCAGCCAAACGTTCTGCGCAACAGTTGCCCAGGGCATCAGTGTTGGTTCCTGGAATACGATACCAAGGTCATCACCGCCCCGGCCCCCTTCCCAGGCGATCTTGCCACGGGTCGGCTGGGTCAGGTTTGCAATCAGGCGCAGAGCAGTGGATTTACCACATCCTGATGGGCCCAGAAGTGAGAGAAAATCACCTTCGTTGACCGTAAGGTTCATGTCCCTGAGAGCTACAACGTCGCTACCAAACGTTTTCTCGATGTGGCTCATCTTCAAAAGCGGCTGGCGCTCGTCGATCGAGGTCATGGGGGTCTCCGATGGGGGCCCGGTCCGCGGAGGACCGGGCCGATCACATTACTTCTTGAGGTCCATCCCAAGGCCCGTGCCGACAAACTCGGTTGTATAGGCCGACTTCCAATCGATGTCTGCGTCGATCACATTGGCAGCCACCATCTTGTTGAAGAAGTCTTCCACCTTTGCGTCGGTAATCACGCCGATTCCCAACTCAAGCGAGTCGCCCGAGTCGACAATGCCATTTTCTTTCATCTTTTCGATGGCATAGGCGATCTTGTCGTCGGTCATTTCGGGGTTGGCTTCCTTGATCAGCGCGTTCGCGGCTGACGGATCGCCGTAGATATAGTTGTACCAGCCGAGGATCGAGCCATCGACGAAGCATTTGACCTGCTCGGGACGTTCTTCGATGGTTTGCGCCATTGTCTCGATTGTCGTTGCATAAGTCGAATAGCCGGCGTCTGCGATCAGGAAGACATCGGGCGTGAACCCGCCTTCTTTTTCAACCAGGTACGGCTCGGACGACAGATAGCCTTGCATCCCCTTGTTCTCATCCGCGAGGAACGGAGCAGGGTTGAACGTGTAAGGTTGGCGTTGTTCTGCGGTAAAACCCCATTCTGCCATCATCCACTGGTAATAGCTCTGGAAGCCGTTGTCGCCGATCAGAAGCGTGAGATTCTTCAGATCTTCCCAAGTCTTCGCCTTGCCCGGATGGGTGACAATAACCTGAGGGTGCTTCTGAAAGGCAGCGGCGACGGAAACGACGGGAACGCCTTCTTTTACTGCTGAAAACGCTTGCAGCAGGTCACCGCCCATATGGAAATCGATTCGTCCCGCAAGCATCAGCGCGCGGTTGTTCACCTGAGGGCCGCCGGGAACGATTGTGACCTTGAGGCCGCAGGCCTCGTAGGTGCCGTCAGCAACAGATTGGTAAAAGCCGCCATGCTCGGCCTGGGCCACCCAGTTTGTGCCAAAACTGACCTCCGCCAGATCTCCGTCGGCCGATGCGTAGCCGGCAACAGCAATCATCGCTGCAGCAGCACCCATCATGGTTTTGTAGAACATCCTTACCTCCAGGTTTTTGTTCTTCTCGCTTCTATCCGCGGCCTTGTGCCGGCGCCATTCGTATGGCCGAACGACGCGACGTGCCCCAGGATTCTCGATTAACTATTAGTCAGTGTTGCTCGATTCGCACAGGAAATAGGCGCAAGGTTTTCTTTGCAGAATCTTTCCCGCTACCGCACCCTCGGACCGATCGACGGGGGAATGGAATGAAAGAAATCAAACCTGACGGAATCGCTCCTCCATTTGCCAGGTACGCGCATGGCGTCGAGGTGCCTGCCGGCGCCCGTCTGGTTTACACGTCCGGACAATTGGGACTGGACCGCAATGGTCAGGTCCCCGAGGATGTCGAGGCGCAGGCAGATATTTGTTTTGCTGCGGTAACTTCCATTCTTTCAGCCGCAGGCGCCGGCCCAGAACATGTCGTGCGGATCAACGCCTTTGTCACCGATCGCCTTTACATGGCAGGATATATGGCAGCGCGCGATCGTTGGCTTGCCGACGTGCACCGGTTGCCCGCCTCCACCCTCGTCATCGTCTCGGGATTTACCCGGCCTGAGTTTAAAGTCGAAGTCGAAGTCGTGGCGGCGATAGTAGATTGAAGAAGGTCTGAAACCAGTGTTTGCGTTGCGTTGCAGCGAGGTCTATGCTGCAGTGCAGCAGAGCGCGAGGTTTCGTCATGTCCGGGAAGATCATTACAGTTGCTCAACAAAAGGGTGGCGCCGGAAAGACGACGCTGGCCGCAAATCTGGCCGTCGCATTGGCGCGTCAGGGCAAGTCGGTCGCATTGCTTGATACCGACCCGCAGGGCTCGCTTGGCCGTTGGTTCATGACCCGACGGGCGGCGGGCGATCCTGGAATGACCTTTTCGACAGCAAGTGCCTGGGGCGTCAGTTACGAATGCGACAAGCTGCGTGACGAGGCGGATTTTGTCCTCGTAGATACACCGCCAAAGATCGACAGTGACCTCAAGCCGGCAATTCGCGAGTGCGATCTTGTGATGGTGCCGGTTTCGGCAAGCCAGGTCGATGTCTGGGCCACCGAAGGCGTTCTGGAAATGGCCGCCCGTGAAAAGGCCGATGTCATGGTGGTGTTGAACCGCGCGAAAGCGGGGACCAGAGTTGCCGAGGACGTGGACAGAACGCTACGTGAACTGGGCGTCAAACGAGCGAAAACCGTGATCGGTCACCGTGTTGCCTTCCCAGAGATGCTGGGAATCGGAAAAGGTGTCCTTGAGAAAGGCAAAGGGGTCTGGACAGACGAAATCGAGGCCCTGACCAAGGAAGTTCAAAGGCGGCTTAAGGACTAGCCGCCCATTCTGCGCACCTTCGGCAGAGCGGGCGCGGCTTCTTCCTCGGCGACAGCTTCTCCGTCAGGATTGGACAGCAGGAAGGTCGCACCGCGGAACAGGATGGATTTCGGTTCGGTCGATGCGATCACCTCGTCGGTCCATTCCTGCGAGAAAATAAAGCTGAATGTCTTTGGCGCGGCATGCACGAAGTTGTGCATGATGACGATCATCGTGAAAATACCAAAGGTCTGAGCAGCCTTGTATTCAGCCCCGTGAAAACGCAGGGCCGTGAAGAGAAGGAACGAACAGGCAGCACCGATCGCACCGTCGATCATCATGGTGATGTCCGCATCCTCGCCGGTCAGCGAGCCACCCATCAGGTGGAACCGCACATATCGCGCCACGAAAACCGCGAGCATGCCAACGAGGGCGGATCCGACAAGTGCGGCCGGATACTTCACGTTCTGTTTCCAGTCGGGAAGCACATCGACCTGCGGCTTGGCAGCCTCCATCGGCGCACGTTTTTCTGCGACGCGGCTCAAGCGATTTTGAAAACTTGCGTCGGGCGAACCGGTTTGTGGACTGCTCATCAGGTGGCTCCTGTTGCTGCTGATTGCCAGTTTTCCTGACGAAAAGCGGCGAAATCAGGGCGAAACCCCTCCGATTTCCTGTTTTTTTGCTCCAATGTCTGGGAAAGCGGGATCCTGCCTAGGGGCGCGGGATGCCGATCACCTTGGGGACATCATATCCGCGCTGGACGGCTGGGCGATCGGCGATCTGCAGATACCAGCGCAGGACGTTGGGATAGTCGTGCATGTCGATTTGTTGCCATTCGAACCGGCTGATCCACGGCCAGCATGCAATGTCCACGATCGAATAGTCCGACACGATGAATTCCCGACCCTCAAGCCGACGATTCAGCACCCCATAGAGGCGTTGCGCTTCGGCGTGATAGCGTTCTTCGGCGTATTCGGATACACCTTTGTTATTACTTAGGAAATGATGAGCTTGGCCGAGGAACGGCCCTAGGCCACCCATCTGCCACATTAGCCATTCGATGGCTTCCCACCTGTCCTGACCTGTCGGCATGAACTTGCCCTCGCGTTCGGCCAACCACAGCAGGATGGCACCGGATTCCATGAGGTGAAAGCCGGTTTCGCGCTCGACGATGGCCGGAATCTTGTTGTTGGGCGATATCCGCAGGAACTCGGGCGTGAATTGTTCGCCTTTTCCGGTGTCGATTTCATGGACTTCGTAGTCGAGGCCGAATTCTTCCAGGGCGATAGAGATCTTTCGCCCGTTGGGGGTGGACCAGGTATACAAGTCAATCATTTTGAGTCTTTCTCAGTGTTGGTGGAGGCCTTTGCTCGACTGAGCATGGCTTCGCGTATGGCAATGAACGTCGCGGCTCCGACGATGATGACGCCGCCAAGAATGACCCAGACGTCGGCGGCCTCACCGAAGACCAGGGTTCCCAGGATGACGGACCAGACCAGCTGCAGGAATGCGAACGGCTGAGTGACCGAAACGGGAGCCGAAGCAAAAGCCCGCGTCATCGTGTAGTGGCCCGATGTTGCCAGGACAGCCACCACCATCATCCAACCGACTTCGGGCCCTGTCGGCCAGCGCCAGACGGCAATGGCAAAGGGGATCAGTCCGATAGTCACGGTTATCGACAGCATGGCTACGATGACCGAGGCGGACACTTCATGCGCCACCCGTTTGGCAGAAAGGTAGCTGAACGCCAAAAGCATGGCCGCGAAAATCATCGCGGCGTGGCCATCGGTCAGTGGGCGCAAACCGGGTCGCAGGATGATCAGGGCACCGAAAAAGGCCAATGCGATAGCGACGATCCGTCTTGCTGCCAATCGCTCGCCCAGAATAAGCGCCGCGCTGAGCGTGACATAGATCGGCGTCATGTAGTTCATCGCCGTAACTTCGGCGATCGTGATGCGCGTCATGGCGTGGAACCAGAGCACTACGCCAAAGGTATGGGCGAGGCCGCGCAGTGCAAAGATCCGGATATGGTGCCTTGTCAGCCGAGCGGTGCGAATGGCGCCCATGAAAGGCAAAAGAAAGACAAGCCCCAGAATATATCGCAAAAAAGCCGACTCTGCCGCCGGCAAATCCTGCGCGCCGTGCTTGACT
Source organism: Silicimonas sp. (assembly GCA_050290245.1). Classification (GTDB taxonomy): domain Bacteria; phylum Pseudomonadota; class Alphaproteobacteria; order Rhodobacterales; family Rhodobacteraceae; genus JBNKHH01. Next base: position 27,238 of record JBNKHH010000072.1, on the reverse strand, counting down.
GCTGCGGTGACGCCGACGAACAGAATACCGGTCAATACCATCCAGCCGATGCCCGCCAAAGGGCGATGCGTCGATTGGCTTTTTAGAAGAGGTGTGGCTGGAAATTCGGGCATGGCCTTCTATGTGCTTCACTCTGTCGCTGCTCAAGCCATGATCAGAAAAATCGCGATGGTCCACATCAAAAGCGCTATGCCGGCATCAAGGATGCGCCAGGAGGTGGGCCGCGCGAAGAAAGGCTGAAGACGCAGCGCCCCGTAACCGAGCGTGGTAAAGAAGACCGTCGAGCCTGCAAGCGCACCTGCGCCAAAGGTCCAGCGGTCTGAGCCGTATTGCGAGGCGACTGCGCCCAGGAGGACAACCGTATCGAGATAGACGTGCGGGTTGAGCCAGGTGAGGCCAAGGCAGGTCAGGATGGCGCCCCAGACGGTTTGATCAACATTTTTGCCCGCCTTGAGGGATTCCGAGACGAATATCGCCCTGCGCATACTGAGCGTGCCATAGGCAAACAGGAACAAAGCACCGCCCCATTTTGCCACTTGTTCAAGCATTGGAACGGCCTCTGTTGCTGCGTCGAAACCAGATACGCCGACCGAGATCAGGATCGCTTCGGAGACCACGCAGGTCAGTACTACGGCGGCGACGTGTTGGCCGCGAATGCCCTGTCGCAGCACGAATGCATTCTGTGCACCGATAGCAAGGATAAGGGATAAGCTGACGGCGAAACCCGTCGTAAAAGCGATCATCCGAAGAACGGTCGTGGGGTGAGCAGCGCTGCGATCAATGCGGTCGTCGCTGCGGCTACTGCGATCCAGCCATAGAACCAGAACAATCCGGCAAGGTGGTTCTCCGCAAATGAGGCGGCAAAAACCAGTCGACCCTGGTGCGCGGCGACAGCGGCGAGGAAGAGTGCGATCAGGCATATACCAAGGCGGCGCGGCCATGAGACCTTTCGGATCAACACGGCAAGGACCAGCCCGACTGGCACTCCGATGAGAGCTATTTTGGTCGACCAGAATGGGTGTGCCCCCAATGACTTGGGGATGCCGTAGTTGGCGGCCAAGATGACAACGGCGGCGGCGAAGAGGTAGGAAAGGGCGCGTGCAAAAATCATGGGGTCAGAATGTCAGAGTATGAAAGCTTTTCAAAGCCATGGCGGTGCGTGCGGAGTGCCCAAGAACGGTAAATTTCGCTTGAGGTCACCGTTTGGTGGTTCTGTTTCTCCCCTTCAGATTGTCGTTGTCCTGCTGGAGAGGGTGTCGCAAGGTTCTCCGGCGAACGGTGGGGAGAAGTTTTATGATCATGACTGGCATCATCATGGGACTCGGTGGCACGCTGGCCATGGATGTCTGGGCCTACGTGTTGCACAGGTTCGGCGGTCACTCCTTGCCGAACTGGGCCATGCCGGGGCGTTGGCTGGGGCATGTGTTCAAAGGCAGGATCTTCCACGATGATATCGCAGCGGTCGAGCCGATTGGCGGCGAGCTGGGCTTGGGCTGGGTGCTGCACTATGGGGTCGGCATCCTCTATGGAATTGTTTTCATTGCGTTTTCCGGCGAGGATTGGGTTGCCAACCCCCAGTTCTTGCCACTCTGGATCTTCTCGATTCTGACGATTGCGGCGGGCTGGTTCTTGTTGCAGCCGGGAATGGGACTTGGATGGGCGGCGTCCAGGACGCCAAACCCTTGGAAAGTCAGAGGGAAGGGGCTGGTGGCCCATACAGTCTTCGCGCTTGGAATGTGGGTCGGGTTCCACCTGGCCTAGCCAGAAGACCCAACGTGGTTTCCGCGCCGGTGCGACCGTTCGCCCACGTTGCAGAACGCGCAACATCACTTATATAGCAAAAATGAAATATGTTTATGAGGTCCCTGATGTCGGCTAAGAAACTGACCTGCCTGGAATGCGGGCAAGGCAACCGAGTGCCGGACGAAAAACTGGCATCCAACCCCAAGTGCGGCACCTGCGGCACCAAGCTGATGCCGGACAAGCCGGTGGAAGTCTCGCTGGACGTGCTGATGAAGGCTGAGAAGCTGGACGAAGTGCCTCTGGTCGTCGACTTCTGGGCGGACTGGTGTGGCCCTTGCCGGATGATGGCACCCGAGTTCGCCAAGGCAGCGGACCAGATGAAGGGCAAGGCTCGCTTCGTCAAACTGGACACCTCGGCCAACCCCCAGGCGGGCGGGCGCTATGGCATCCGGGGCATCCCGCTGTTGGTCAAGTTCCAAGGCGGTCGCGAGGCTGCAAGGCAAGCCGGCGCCATGCCGGCGGCGGGTATCCTGCAATGGGTCTCGCAACACTGATTTCAATCCAAAAAGGAGTGGGTGAAATGACTATTGACCGTGCCGTTCTGGCCTTTGCAGGTGTGATGGTGCTCTTGAGCGTGGTGCTGACCGTATATGTCTCGCCGCTTTGGGCGTGGTTCACGGTGTTCATCGGGCTAAACCTGCTGCAATCGGCATTCACCGGTTTTTGCCCTGCGGCGACGATCTTTAAAAAGCTGGGGGCCAAGCCGGGCAACGCGTTCTCGTAAGCGAGAAGGGCGGGGATTTCCCCGCCCGCCGCTTTTGGTTCGAGGTCGCGTCAGGTTCTGGCCGCTGTAGAGAGTTTGGCGGCGATCTGGTCCTTCAGACGCATCCGTTCCTTGCGCATGTTTTCCTCGTGGAACTGATCCGTTGGTTCCACATTCGTTTCGGCCCGGTGGATGGCGCGGTTGATCTCGTGATAGCGATCAGCCATCACGCGGAACTCGCCGTCTTTCATTTTCAGATCATGGATCAGATCGGCCTGTCCCGGAAAGTCCTCGGCCAGTTCGTGCGGTGTGTGGGTCAAATTTGCCTCCCGTTTCTAGGTTTGACACCAGAGTGTCCGGGGCGGGGACATGCGGCCTTGATGTGGGTCAACGCACCCAAGGGCAAGCAAAAGAAAAAGGCGCGTGAGGTCACGCGCCTTTCGATTGTCTCAACGTGCTGACGAATGTCAGGCGAGTGCGAGGTTGACTGCGCTCTCGCGGCCATCGCGGCCAGCTTCGACGTCGTAGGTCACTTTCTGGTCGTCAGCCAGACCGGTGAGGCCCGAACGCTCGACTGCCGAGATGTGAACGAAAACGTCTTTGCCGCCAGTTTCAGGGGCAATAAAGCCGAAGCCTTTGGTCGAGTTGAACCACTTTACGGTGCCATTGGCCATCCGAGTGTCTCCTAAATTATATGCGCTGCCCACAACATGCGGCAGCTCGGCTTGGTCGGTCTGGATCGATAGACTGACAGCCGTGTTAGGGAAGACAGTGGTCGAAATAGAATAACGGTCGCGGGAGGCATATGGGGGTTTTGGGAGCGTTTTGCAAGTGTTTTCGGAGTCGGGTCAGTGAACGGTGCATGGCGTCAGCCCATTGAGGTGTGGCCAGGTCGAACTTTGGCGCGGTGGCTGTCCTTGACATAACTCCAGACCGAAAATCCTGCCCAAGTCATCGCATAGATGACCCCCATGACAATAACCGCCTGCCCGGGAAGCGGGCCAATGCTGGCACGCTGATACAGCTCATCAAGACCTGACAAAGGGGTTGGGTGCACCACCAGCTTGCCGACATAGGCCAGCCATTGGATCAGGAGAATCCAGAAATAGCTGCGCCGAATCCGCCGTCCAAGGGCAACCGTCATCGAGATATGATAGCGCGGGTGCCAGTAATCCTCGGCGAGCGTCTTTTGCCAGCCTTCTTCCATGTGCAGATCGCCCTCGTGGAGCATAGGGGCATAGAAATGCGTCTCCATCCAGCGGCACCGGGCACGCCAGACATTGAAATAACGATAGCGGCGGGCCTCCAACATCAGGAAAAAGATGATCAGAACGCCAACGAGGACCAGCGGAACCGGCGAGGCGTCAGGCGACGCAAAGGTAATGGAAAGCGCGACCCCGAGTGTCACGACCGCCCAGTTGGTCGTGGTGTCGAGTCGTGTTCGCCATATGGTCGAGCGATAAACCTCCCCGCGATACAGGTGAGCGATAGCGGTAATTTCGCTACCGGTCAGCTCGGTGCGGGCCTGTTCCTTGGCTGTTTCCATGCTCTTCCCCCTATTGATGAGGATGGCACGGATGAGCGTGTTGCGTCAAAGACTTGCGGTGTGGTCGTAGTGCCGGGCCGTCAGGTTTGGTGCAAATGCGAACGCACGGCTTGACGGAGATCCAGCCGGAATCTTGGGGCGCGAGGCGTACTCTCGTTCATGCTGGATTTCACAGGCGCAGAAATTACCGTGAGAACTTCTTGTGCTTCAGGCGTTTGGGTTCGACAGCATCGGGCCCCAGCCGCCGCTTCTTGTCTTCCTCATAATCCTCAAAGTTGCCCTGGAACCATTCCACATGCGCTTCACCCTCGAACGCCAGGATGTGGGTACAAATCCGGTCGAGGAAGAAGCGGTCGTGCGAGATGACCACGGCGCAGCCGGCGAAGTCGACGAGGGCGTCCTCCAAGGCGCGGAGAGTTTCGACGTCGAGATCGTTGGTCGGTTCGTCGAGCAACAGGACATTGCCGCCGGACTTCAGGAGTTTGGCGAGGTGGACCCGGTTGCGCTCACCACCCGAAAGCGAGCCGACCTTTTTCTGCTGGTCGCCGCCCTTGAAGTTGAAGGCCGAGCAGTAGGCACGGGAGTTCATCTGGGCATCGCCAAGCTGAATGATCTCGCCACCCGACGAGATTTCCTCCCAAACCGTGGCGTTACCGTCCAGCGCGTCGCGAGACTGGTCGACGTAGGAGAGCTGAACGGTGTCGCCGTATTCGACAGTGCCGCTGTCGGGCTGTTCCTGTCCCGTGAGCATGCGGAAAAGCGTCGTCTTGCCGGCGCCGTTCGGGCCGATGACGCCGACGATACCGCCAGGGGGCAGGTCGAACGAGAGGTTTTCGACCAGTTGCTTGTCGCCCATATGCTTCGAGAGACCATTGACCGAGATCACCTTGGAACCAAGGCGCGGGCCGTTGGGGATGATGATCTGGGCGCGAGAAAGTTTCTCACGCTCGGACTGGTTGGCGAGGTCTTCATAGGCGTTGATCCGGGCCTTTTGCTTGGCCTGGCGGGCTTTGGCGCCCTGGCGGATCCATTCGAGTTCACGCTCGAGCGTCTTCTGGCGAGCCTTGTCTTCGCGGGCTTCCCGTTCGAGGCGCTTCGCCTTTTGTTCGAGCCAGGCCGAGTAGTTGCCCTCGTAGGGTATGCCGCGGCCGCGGTCGAGTTCGAGGATCCAGCCGGTGATGTCGTCGAGGAAATACCGGTCGTGGGTGACGATCAGGATAGTGCCCTTGTAGTCGATCAGATGCTGTTGCAGCCAGGCGATGGTTTCGGCGTCGAGGTGGTTGGTCGGTTCGTCGAGGAGCAGCATGTCGGGCGCTTCGAGCAACAGTTTGCACAGCGCGACACGGCGCTTTTCACCACCGGACAGGGTCGAGACGTCGGCATCGTCGGGCGGGCAGCGCAGGGCCTCCATCGCGACGTCGATCTGGCTGTCGAGGTCCCAGAGGTTTTGGCTGTCGATCTCGTCCTGGAGGGCGGACATCTCGTCGGCGGTCTCGTCGGAATAGTTCATCGCCAGTTCGTTGTAGCGATCGAGCTTGGCTTTTTTCCCGGCCACACCCAGCATGACGTTGTCGCGGACGTTCAGCGATTCATCGAGCTGCGGCTCCTGCGGGAGATAGCCGACTCGCGCGCCCTCGGCGGCCCAGGCCTCGCCGGTAAAGTCCTTGTCGATCCCGGCCATGATCCTCATGAGAGTGGATTTACCCGCGCCGTTGACGCCCACGACACCGATCTTGACGCCAGGCAGGAACGAGAGCCGGATGTTCTCGAAGCACTTCTTCCCGCCGGGATAGGTCTTGGACACCCCGTCCATGTGGTAAACGTACTGATAGCTGGCCATGGTTGTCTCCGCGTTCCGGTTCCTTTGCGAGGTACTCAATCCCGGCGGGAAGGGCAACGGTTCACGCGACTGGCGCCCCTCGGTGCACCGCGACCGGACTTCCCTGGCGCGTTAACCTCGCATTCATCCTGTTTCGCCATGTATCGGAACCATGGAAGAACGACTCTCAGACACGGATGTCGAAGTCCTGATGTCGTCGATCCGGACCGGCACTCCGCTGGCTCCGGCGATGCGGCAGGGGTTCGTGGTCAACACCAAGGCCCTGTTGGGCCATGCGAAAAGCTATTCCGAGACGTGCGAGCATCTCGCGCGTCTGTGCATTGAGGACGTGGAGCGCCACGGATCGGACGCGGGCGAGGCCTGGAAAGCCGGTGTGGTCGAAGAGATCCAGTGGTGGTGGACGTGGATCAACACGTTGCGCAGACAAGGGAAGCTTGGGACATGGGCGATGCTGCGCGATCGTCCGTTTCCCTATCTCGACGATCTGGATCGGTTTTCTGAAATCGCCACGCTGAGGTGCCTGAATATCGGCTGCGGCCCACGCCCGGACCTTGGGCAATCAAGCCCGCGACCGATCGAATTTGTCCACATGGACCCGCTGGCGCGCGCTTACAACAAGCTGATGGGTTTTCTCGACGCGCCCGGCGGCGGGGATGTCGTGTTCGGCGCGGTAGAGATCCTGGACAAGCTGGACGTGGGGCAGTTTCACGTCATTGCCGCGAAGAACTGTTTGGATCATGCCTTTGACGTGCCGGCAGGGCTGAAACAAATGATCGACAGCCTCGCAGAGGGCGGGGTGATCCACCTTGGCCATTTTGAGAACGAAGCCGTGGCGCAGAACTATCTCGGGTTTCACAAGTGGAATATCGAGATCGTTGATGGAGCCATGCGCGTATGGTCGAAGGACTGCTCGGAGGTATTTGACCACGCGGCCCACGGGCTTGAGCTGTCCCATACCAGGCGCGTGGTTCAGAAAGGCAACGGCCAGATGCACCCGTTCCTGGATATTCGGCTGGCCCGCGTGATGTGACGGATTCGATCGTCAGGGCTGAAGCGCTTCGGAGTCGATCAGGCTGTCGAAGCTGCGCCGGTGAAACGGTTTGACGTCACGACGCTTGTAGTCATCGCTGTCCAGAAAGGTGGTGTCGGTCACGGCGTCCTGGCCAAGTGTCCGGGCCAAGAACAGGTCCTGCCCGGCAACCCCGCCATCGACGATGGGCGACAGGCCCCCGGGCACCATGGTGTCGGACTGATAGGTCTCATACAGGATGGGGTCGATGGCGGACCGGAGCACGAAGTCGAGCGAGGGGCGCTTGCGACCGAACAGGCCGGGCGTGCGCAGCTGATACTTGTTGCGCGACAGGCCCACCAGTTCGGTCTTGGGAAACAGCGTTGCCACGCCGTCGAACCAGAAGACAAAGGAATAGACGCGGCCGCCGATCTCGACGAATTCGTACTTCGGAATCCAGAGATTGCGCTTCTCACGCTGGCGTTGGCGGTCGCGCTCGGCCCTTCGAAAGTTCCAGTCCCAGGCATATTCCAGCAAGGCCTGCGGGATCGGGTAGCCAAGAGCGTGGGCATGGCCATCCCCGTCCATGTGGCGTTTCAGGGACTGAGTCGCCCGGATGTTCGACGTACGGTAACTTTCGGCCATGCGCGTTTCGTCAAACGGGCGCCATGTGTCGTCGTCCTGCGGATCGCGCACCAGCAGCGGTAGGCTGCGGGCAATGTCAGAAAGGATTGCGGCGGCCTCGCGGCCAAAGGGTGAGGGGCGGGCAAAATTGACGGTCATGACGGCAAGGCCGTCGTCGTCACCCTCGCGGATCATGTCGATGCCGAAATAGACGCCTGTGTCCTCGCTCAGATAGTCGAAGCTCGTCTCAGAGGTCCGGGTGAATGGTTCGAAGCGTCGGAGGGTGTGCCTGAGGCCACCGACAAATGCCTCGGCGCTTCCATGCGACGGCTTGAGATAAATGTCCCAGGACATGCGCCTTGCCGGTCCGTCAGGCGTCGGCGCGCAAGACGACGGGCTGGCCGTGTGGCGTGCGGCGATAGGCGGACTCCCAGTCTGCCTTGCGGCACGCCAGTTCATCGGCGTCAAAGGGCGCGACCGATTCAAGGGCGTCCAGAGCGGCGAGGTAATAGGTTTCCTCGGTATCGGGTTGACCGGCAGTATCGGCTTTCTGCAACGCCGCTCCCAGGGCGTCGGCCCAATCGGCCTGAGCAAGGTGCCCGGCCCGGATCAGCTCATGCGCCGTCGCCAGGATCAGGGCGTGCCAGGGTTCGGCAAAACAATGTCCCACCGGGGCGAGCGGGTCTTCAGGCGGTTGCAAGATAAGGCTCCCAGAGGTCGAGGCACACTGTGTCATCGGGGTCTTCGGCATCGCGCCAAAGGTCGCCGGCACGGAATTCGACCGTATAAAGATGGCGGCCGATATGCTCTCCACGTGCGCCGGCGTCGGCATAAAGATGAGCGCCGTGATGGGCGACGATGGTGCCCGATGCGGCGCGGGCATAGGCGGGCAGGCGCGTGTGGCCAGGCGAGGGGCGGGCGTCGGTCACGACCTTGTCGCCTGTGCGAAACCTTGGTTGCGTATCGGCTTCGACCTCGAAGCTGCGCGCCATGCCTCGCTGGCGGTCTTCCAGTTCGTCGACGGATTGGACCGTTGCGGGAGCCGCCGGGGTTTCAGCATGGCCCGAGGCGGCCTCCTCAAGCGTAAAGGCCCCCGCGTCGATTCCGAGCGCGAAATCCGTTGCGTTCCATTTCTGGAAATAAGGCACCGAGAGGTAGACCGACGGCGGCATGGATTCGAGCGTGTGTCGGAACCAGTCGATGGTCACGCCAGGTGCCGAAACCAGCTTGGAAAGCGCCCACTGGCGTTTCTCCCAGTCGGCGCGGAACTCGGGCGCGCCAGTGTCGATAGGACCATAGTCCTCTTTGCCGCCAAGGTCCTGAGGGCCGTCCATCACGTAGCTTCCAGCGAGAGGTCACGCTGCGTCCCGATCATCGAGTCGCGTGTGATGATGGCTGCCAGGCGGTCTGCGTCCCACCCCTCGGTGCCTACGGGGCGCTGCGGCACCACGAGGTAACGCAATTCCGCAGTCGAATCCCAGACCCGGACCCCGACACCCTTGGGCAGGGTCACGCCGAACTCGGTCAGGACAGCGCGCGGCTCTTTCACGGCGCGGGCGCGATAGGCCGACGAGCGGTACCAGATCGGAGACATTCCAAGGACCGAAAACGGATAACACGAACACAGGGTGCAGACGACGAGGTTGTGCACCGTCTCGGTGTTTTCGACGGCTTTCAGATGCTCGGTCGCATGGCCCTCGTAGCCGAACTCCTTCACCGCCTGGCCCGCGTCGGTCATCAACCGGTCGTAATATGCGGGTTCCGTCCATGCGCGCGCGATCATCTCAGCGCCCCGCTTGGGGCCGATCCGCTCGGAATAAAGCTCGATCCAGTTGTCGATGCTCTCTTGTGCGACCAGACCTTTCTCGATCGCGAGGCTCTCCAGAGCCTTGACCCGGAGAGCCGGATCAGAGGGCAGACTGCTGTGCAGGTCGCGATGTGTCTTGGCGATGGTTTTGCTGTCAAAACTGGGCATTGGCGCACTCCTTGGCAACAGGGTGGCGAAGACCGTGATCGTGGTCAAGACCAAGGGCAGGCTTCGTTCGAAGCGTCCAAGTGCTTCTTCTTTTTCAGACACTCCGCGGGAGGCCCCGACCGGGGCCGGCGGCAGATCCCCCCTGCCAGATTGACAAGGGCGCGGGCATTGGAAACTCTGGTGCCATGACCAGACCCAGCCCCACGCCCCGTTATACGCCCGCCGATGACCGCTATGACGCGATGACCTATCGCCGTTGTGGCCGATCCGGTCTGCAGCTGCCCGCCATCAGCCTCGGGCTTTGGCACAACTTCGGCGGCGACACACCGCATACGCTGAAGCGCGACCTCTGCCGTACGGCGTTCAATCTGGGCATCACCCATTTCGACCTCGCCAACAACTATGGTCCGCCTCCTGGCAGCGCCGAAGAAGCCTTTGGCGAGATCTTGAAGACGGATTTCGCAGGCTACCGCGACGAGTTGGTGATCTCGTCAAAGGCAGGCTATGGCATGTGGCCGGGTCCCTACGGCGAGTGGGGCAGCCGGAAATACCTTATCTCATCCTGCGACCAGTCTTTGAAACGCATGGGACTGGATTATGTCGACATATTCTATTCGCACCGCTTCGATCCCGACACGCCACTGGAGGAAACCATGGGGGCGCTGGATCACATCGTGCGGTCCGGGCGCGCGCTTTATGCCGGCATCAGTTCGTACAATACGCAGCGAACGCGCGAAGCAGTGGCAATCCTGAATGACCTCGGGACGCCGTGTCTCATTCACCAGCCGAGCTATAATATCTTCAATCGCTGGATCGAGCGCGACGGGCTTTTGGACACGTTGGACGACCTGGGCGTTGGTTCGATCGCCTTTACGCCGCTGGCGCAGGGTATGCTGACGGCCAAATACCTGGGCGGTATCCCGGAAGGCAGCCGAGCGACCCAGGGCAAGTCGCTGAACCCCGATCTGTTGGATGGTGATGTTGTGACGCGTCTGAACGGGTTGAACGATATGGCTCAGGCGCGGGGGCAGACCCTGGCACAAATGTCGATTGCCTGGGTGCTGCGCGGCGGTCGCGTGACCACGGCTCTGATTGGCGCGTCCAGGCCCAGCCAGATCGAGGATTGCGTCGGTGCACTGAACGCGCCGGACTTCTCGGCGGAGGAGTTGGCCAAAATCGAGGAGTTGTCGCTTGATGGCAATCTGATCAACCTCTGGGCGCGATCCTCGGAAGAGGTTTGATCGGCGGCGATTTCCGCCGCGGAAATTTTCCCCGGAAGTTCTACATGTTCCGGCCTTCCGGAAAGGGCTGGACAAGGCCGGTCGCGCGCGACATCCAATGGCGCATGCGGCAAGGCTTTCCATATGCGCGTCCCGGCATGCGGATCGGATTGTTGGGCGGATCTTTTGATCCGGCTCACGAGGGCCATGCGCATATCACCCGCGAGGCGTTGAAGCGGTTCGGTCTGGACCAGGTCTGGTGGCTGGTCAGCCCCGGCAATCCCCTGAAACGACACGGGCCAGCGCCCATGGCGGACAGGATGGCACGAGCGCGCCAGGTCATTTCAGATCCGCGGGTTCGCGTGACCGATCTCGAAAGTCGCATGGGCACGAGATATACCTATGAGACCCTTTTAACGCTGGTCGGCCTTTACCCAGGGGTACGTTTTGTCTGGCTGATGGGAGCCGATAATCTTGCTACTTTCCACCAGTGGGAAAACTGGCGTGAGATCATGTCAATGGTTCCGGTTGGCGTGATGGCACGTCCGGGTCAGCGTATCTCGGCGCGGATGTCGGTTGCGGCACGGTATTACAGGGCGGAGCGGTTGAAGGCGCGGGAGGCGGCGCTGTTGGGCCATTGCGAGGCTCCGGCCTGGGCTTTTGTCAATGTGCCCATGAACTCTTCGTCATCTACTCATATTCGGGCCAGCGGTGCCTGGGGGGCTGGATGAGTCTGACGGGTCACAATTCTGACCGAGTCTGCAACATGGGCTTGTCCCGCCTGCCGCGGAGCCTAAAACCGTAGCCATGTCGCAGTTTCTGACACGTCGCAGTCTTCTGGCCGGTCTCATGTCGGGCGCCGCTAGCGCGGCGCTTGCCGAAGCGCCGCTTTCCGTGGAGCGGCCCCGGATGCGCCCGGGTCCGGGGCCGTTTGTGGCGCCGGTTCAGAATTCAGCCAGCGAAAGCCTGGTCAAGAAGGCGGCTCTTGGCGGGGACGTCGCCTTTGCCGTTGCCGATGCGCGGACAGGGGCGATGCTTGAAATGCGGCACGGGACCCATCCAATGCCGCCGGCGTCGACGATGAAGGTTCTGACGACGCTTTATGCCCTGGACAAGCTGGGCCCGGACTATCGTTTCCGAACCGAAGTCTTGGCAACGGGGCCCCTGGTGGACGGCAAGATCAAGGGCGATCTGGTACTGGCCGGCGGAGGCGACCCGACGCTGGATACCGACAGGATGGCCGAACTTGCCGTCAGCCTGCGCGAAGCGGGAGTGCACGAGGTTAAGGGAAAATTCCTGATCTGGCCGGGCTCTTTGCCACGCGGGGATCGGATTGACGCGGATCAGCCAGAGGTTGTCAGCTATAATCCTGCCTATGGTGGGCTGAACCTGAATTACAACCGCGTGCATTTCCAGTGGGAGCGCAAGCAGGGCGATTACGAGATCACGATGCATGCCCGCGCGCGGAAATTCAGCCCGGCGACAAGCGTATCCAGCATGGCCATCGTCGACAGAAGTTCGCCGGTTTTCGATTATGCCAACAGTGCCCACAGCGACCGGTGGTCGGTGTCGCGGGGGGCTTTGGGCAAGAATGGAGCGCGGTGGCTGCCGGTTCGTTTCCCGGCCTGGTACGCTGGCGATGTGTTTCGCACCCTGGCGCGGTCAAACGGCATCGTGCTGGGACCGGCGGAAGTGGTCAGTGAACGTCCCCAGGCCTGGTCTGTCGTGAGCGTCGAAAGCGAGCCGCTGGCACCCATGTTGCAGGAAATGCTGAAGTATTCGACGAACCTGATCGCCGAGACGTCCGGCCTTGCGGCAAGCCAGGCGGACGGCGACATGGTCGATGGCCTGAACGAGTCCGGTGCGCGCATGGCGCGGTGGGCGACGGCACGGTTCGGGGCGGTGAACATTTCGATCAAGGACCACTCGGGTTTGGGCTATAACTCGGCCATCCCGCCGGTCGGTATGGTGCGCGTCCTGTCGGCGAACCGGGAATTGGCGCCGATGCTGAAGACGGTCAACCTGAGCCTGGACAAGAAACACCCTTCGCCCGAGGGGGTCGAGGTTCATGCTAAGACCGGGACGTTGAACTTTGTCAGTTGTCTGGCCGGATACGTCAAAAGCGCGAGCGGGCGCGAATTGTGTTTCGCCATCATGACCGCCGATACCGAACGGCGCGATGCCATACCACCCGCTGAGCGCGAACGGCCTCCTGGCGCGAAGGGCTGGTCGCGCCGGTCGCGCCAGTTGCAAAAAGAGCTTATCCGGGGCTGGGCCGAAGCCTTTGGATAGGAAATATGACGGCAGCAAGGGTCAGCGTTTCCGTCAACGAGCACCTTGAAGCAACCCCTTGAGAGGGATCAGTTCAGAATTGAAAGCGGCCTTACCTGAGCCGCCCAGTTTGCGTTAGAGAACCCGGTGGCGGGCGCGAGCGCCTGCTTCGATTGCAGCGGCCAAAAGCCGGTCGATATGCAATTCGTAGCGCATGTCTTCAAGCAGCCTAAGCTCTCCTTCCCGTGCGGCCCCATCGGCGGCCGCGACATCGCAGGCCATGGCATAGGCGGTGTCGAACAATCGTTCGGGCAGATTAGTACGCACGGTGGTCCACAGGATGTCCAGACCGTCTTCTTCGGCCAGAATATCGAAAACAGCGTTGGAAACGTCTTTCAGTCGCGCCACATCATAGTCGCGAAAAACCGGCAGGTGGTTAACCATGCGTTCGATGGACATCAGTTCCGAGGTGCGGATGGTTTCGTCCGAAGCGGAAATCGCGATCATCACGGCGACCAGGGTGTCTTCGGGGGTGAAATCGGTGAAGGGCAAGGGGTCGGTCCTTTCAAAAGCTCGTGGAGATTTTATTGACGCCATTGGCCGCTCGCAATAGGACACGCGGGCTTTGCTGTAAGGAATGAACAGATGACTGCGATGCGTGACGCTGCGATGAGCTCGAAGGCCTGGCCGTTCGAAGAGGCGCGCCGTCTGTTGAAACGCTATGAGAAGGCACTGCCCGAGAAGGGGTACGTGTTGTTCGAGACCGGCTATGGCCCGAGCGGTTTGCCGCATATCGGCACTTTTGGCGAAGTGCTGCGCACGACGATGATCCGCCGCGCGTTCGAGGTCATAAGCGACATTCCCACCAAGCTGATCTGCTTTTCCGACGACATGGACGGGATGCGCAAGGTTCCGGGCAACGTTCCGAACCAGGAGATGCTGAAGGAGCATCTGCAAAAGCCGCTGACCAGCGTGCCCGATCCGTTCGGGACGCACGAGAGCTTTGGCCACCACAACAACGCCATGCTGCGCCGGTTCCTCGATACCTTCGGGTTCGAATACGAGTTCTATTCGGCGACCGAGTACTATGCCTCGGGGCAGTTCGACGAGGTCCTTCTCAGGGCTGTCGAGTGCTATGACGAGATCATGGCGGTCATGCTGAAATCCTTGCGGGAAGAGCGTCAGCAGACCTACTCGATCTTTTTGCCGATACATCCCGAGACGGGACGGGTGATGTATGTGCCGTTGAAAGAGGTCAGCGCCAAGGACGGCACAGTGACCTTTGACGACGAGGACGGGCGCGAGTGGACGGTCCCGGTGACCGGCGGCAACGTCAAGTTCCAGTGGAAGCCCGATTTCGGAGCCCGCTGGGCGGCACTGGGCGTCGATTTCGAGATGTACGGCAAGGACCATTCGACCAACACGCCGATCTATGACCGGATCTGCCAGATTCTAGGTCAGAAGGCGCCGGAGCACTTCGTGTACGAGCTGTTCCTGGACGACAAGGGCCAGAAGATTTCCAAGTCGTCGGGCAACGGGATTTCGATCGACGAGTGGCTGACCTATGCCTCGACTGAATCCCTCAGCTATTTCATGTACCAGAAGCCCAAGACGGCCAAGCGGCTGTTTTTCGACGTCATTCCGCGCGCGGTGGACGAGTATCACCAACAGCTAAGGGCCTATCCCGATCAGGACGAGGCGCAAAAACTGGCGAACCCGGTTTACCACATCCACAACGGCGACGTGCCGGAGTCGAAGATGGTGGTGCCGTTTGCGATGCTGTTGAATCTGGCGTCGGTCAGCGGGGCCGAGGACAAGGAAACGCTGTGGGGCTTTATCCGCCGCTATGCGCCCGAGGCGACGGCCGAGACCCATCCGGACCTGGACGCTGCGGCCGGGTTCGCGGTGCGGTACTTCAACGATTTCGTCAAGCCCGAGCGGCTGTGCCGTGCGCCTGATGAGAAAGAACGGGCGGCCCTGGAGGACCTGAAGGCGCGGCTTGCGGCCTGGGACGGTGGGAACGACCCGGAAGAGTTGCAGTCGATGGTTTTTGCCGTCGGCAAGGCCCATGACTTTGATCCTTTGCGCGACTGGTTCAAGGCCCTGTACGAGGTGCTATTGGGCGCATCGCAGGGCCCCAGGTTCGGTGGGTTTGTCGCGCTGTACGGCATCGAGGAAAGCATTACGTTGATTGACAAGGGTCTGAACGGCGAATTGCTTTGAGGTCTATTTCAAACCAGTCCGAGATTTCTGTCGTATACTAAGGGACGGCAATCGGGACTGGAGGACCTCATGTTCAGAGAATGGCTTGTTTTGCTGGCGTTTCTGAGTGCGGGAGCGGCTTTTGCCGAAACTGAAGTTGCGCCCGTCCCGGGGATCGAAAGCACCATCCAAAGCCAGGTCGATGCGTTTCTGGCGGATGATTTTTCGACCGCATTCAGCTTTGCGTCGCCCATGATCAAGGGTCTGTTCGGTTCGCCCGAGCGGTTCGGCCAGATGGTGCGGAACGGTTATCCGATGGTCTGGCGGCCGGGCGAGGTGCGGTATCTTGGTCTGCGAGAGATCGACGGGGCCCTTTGGCAGAAGGTGTTCATCCGCGATCAGGGCGGGGCAGTGCACATCCTGGACTATCAGATGATCCGGACCGGCGACGGCTGGCAGATCAACGCGGTTCATATTCTGGAGGCGCCCGGAGCGGGAGCCTAGCGAGCGGTTAATGCCGCGTACGGCGGGCGAGGACGGGCAGGTGGGAAACCGGGGGATTTGGCCTTGGCTCCAAGGGAATTCCGTGTCTGCACACCGTCGGCAAAACGTACGTAAAACTTATGGTTTTTGAAAACGGCTGGCATTTGACCCGGTGCTGGTTGCCTCTGGCACCGAACGCTGAGTTCTGATCGGCTTAACGACCCTGGCCTAGCTTTTGCGCCAAACGCATGAAAGCCGAGGAAAGGGTCTGCGATGAACAAGGCGATCACCGACGGGTTGGTTCTGATGCCGCCTGCCTTCGAGGACGGTCTGTCTGTCTGGTCCAGCGGGGACGGGACGCCGGGTTCGGTCACCTATGACACGGTCGGCACGGCCGCGGTCGTTCCCGGAGATGCGGATTTCGGATCCTGCCTGGAGCTGATGAAGACCGACAGCGTGCAGAAAGTGCGGTACACGGGAGAGACGCCGATCCTTCCGGGCTGCTACCTGCGCGTCACCGTGCGGGTGAAAGCGATTTCGGGTTCGCTGCCCTCGGTCCGCGTGGCGGGCTGGGCAGGCGATGGCGCGGACACCCATGTGACCGGGCTGACGGAGGTGGGCGCGAGCGCCGCGTTGACGAATTACGGCGAGGTGGTCGAGGTTTCGGCGATTCTGGGCTCGGGGGCGAGGACGGGTGTCGACATGGTCTGGGGCGAGCCGGTGGTTTATGGCCATCTGGGCCTTGACCTGACGGGTGCGACGGGCGGGATCGTCCGGATTGAAGATGTGCAGGTCGAAGATGTGACCTCGGTCTTTCATCGCACAATGATGGATTGGGTCGATGTGCGGGACTATGGCGCTGTCGGCGACGGGGTGACGGACTGTACGGCGGCGTTCCTTGCCGCCAACACGGCGGCGGCGGGGCGCGGCATCCTGGTGCCGGAGGGCGTTTATGTCCTGAGCGATAATGTGACGTTTGAGTATGCGGCGCGGTTTACGGGCACTGTCTCGATGCCGGACGACAAGGCATTGATCTTGAGGCGGAATTTCAGCCTTCCGGCCTATGCGGCTGCGTTTGGTGACGAGGAACTGGGGTTTCGCAAGGGACTTCAGGCGCTGATGGTCTTTGCAGATCACGAGAGTTTCGATCTTGGCGGTCGCCGGATCGAAGTGACGGGGCCGATCGACATGGCCGCCGCCGCGCAGCATTCGACCTATGAGATCCGGCGTGTCATTCGCAACGGACAGTTCAACGTGGTGCCGGGTGCAGCCTGGGATACGGGCGTTCAGACTTCGACGGCGAGTTATGACGCGGGCCAGCCCGAGACGCTGACCAATGTCGTGAACGTCGCCAACATCGAGGTCGGCAGCCTGGTGACGGGCACCGGTGTTGGTCGCGAGGTCTACGTTGAGGCCAAGAACGTGGGCGCGGGGACGATCACCCTGTCGCAACCGCTGCACGCGGCGCCGGCGAGCCAGACGTACACGTTCACGCGGTTCCGCTATGTGCTGGATTTCTCAGGCTTTACGAAGTTGTCAAAATTCACACTGACGGACGTGGAGATCCATTGTCAGGGTGTGGCGAGCGGCATCCTGATGGCTCCGGCGGGCGAGACGTTCCATCTGAAGGACAGTTTCGTCACAAAGCCGAAGGATCGCGGTGTCACCAGCCACGGCGACGGGTGCCAGGATTTGCAGATCGACCGCTGTCATTTCGTGAGCGACGAGCAGAGCGTGGCGGCGGATGCACGGGTGAGCCTGGCGCTGAACGTCAACGCCAACGACGCCAAGCTGCGCGACAACCGGTTCCAGCGGTTCGGCACCACCATGGTTCTGAACGGCAACGGCCACCTGATCGTCGGCAACCACTGGTTCCAGGGCGACAACGTCACCGACGGGCCGCGCGTGGCCGGTCTGATCTTTACCGAACCGAATGTGAAGTCGGTGGTGACGGGGAACTATATCGACAACTGTTTCATCGAGTGGACGAACGAGCATGACGCGGCGCCGGAATTCTCGGCCGAGTATTCCTTTGGCGGGCTGACGGTCACCGGCAATATCTTTACGGTGAACGATGCGGCGAGCTGGTTCTCGTGGATCGTGATCAAGCCCTATGGCGTCGGTCATTACATTCAAGGGCTGAGCGTGACCGGCAACGCCTTCAAGTCGCTGAACGGGACCACGGACCGGATCGAGAAGGTGGATACCTCGATCGCTGATCTGGCCTATGGTTCTATCCGCAATGTCGTCTTCGACGGCAATACGTTCAACGGAATCGGGCAGGTGACGCAGAACCCGGTCGTGATCCAGCACGATGAAGCGACAGAGGCAACGGCCTGGGCGGTGGACGTTGGCGCCTGGCTGCCTTTTGGCGGGCGTGCGCGGGAAGTGACCTCGGTCGTTGTCGAAGGCGCGGTAACCAACGCCGGGGCCGCGTCGGTTTTTGCCATGCCCTATGTCACGACCGAGGTCGGCGCGGGGATGGACCAGGTCACCTTGACATGGCCGGAAGCCGTGAAAGGCCGGGTTCACGTGACTGTGCGCGTCGACAAACCGGTCTGACGCAGATCAAGGTAGAGAGGTGTGGAATGTGTTTCCCTTCCTGTGAAAAGAGGAAGGGAAACTCATGTACAAAAACATTCTTGTTCCGGTCGATCCGTCCCACGCGGAAAAGCATGAAGCTGCATTGAAGATGGCTCTGCACTTGGCGGACGACTCGAATTCAGAGATCACGGCTTTGACTGTGATCGAGCCGGTGCCGAGTTATATCGGGCTGACGGACGCGGGGCCCGAATACGAAGCCAGGGCTGGCGAGAAGGCGATGGCTTCGCTGCGGAACTTCGTTGGGTCGACCTCCGAGGTGAAGACCGTGATCCTTCACGGTTCGGCTGGCACGCAGATTGTGGAGTACGCCACGGATCATGATATCGACTGCATCGTCATCGCGTCACACCAGCCGGGTCTGAGCGACTATTTCCTGGGCTCGACCGCCGCGCGTGTAGTGCGCCATGCGCAGTGCTGCGTGCACGTCATGCGGTAGGGGGCTGGCCGATTGCTAGGGTTCAGGTGAAGGGGGCGCTGCCCCCTTCTTGGCTTTCAGGCCAATGATTCCCCTGAAGTATTTCCGAAAAGAAGGAGACGGTCTTGCTCAAATTGTTATGACTGTCTGGAATGCGTGCTAGCATGGGCGCCAGGAGGAGTTGTTCATGCCCGAAATCTCGACAGAGCTGAAATGCCAGACGGTCATCACCACGTTTGAATGTTCGCCGGGGACCTGCGCCGACCTTCTGGAGGCGCTGACGCAGGCCTATGACGTTTTCATTTCCAAGCAGCCCGGCTTCATTTCTGCAGGGCTGCACGTGAACGACGCGCAGACCCGGATCGCCAACTACTCCCAGTGGGAGCGGCGGGAGGATTTCCAGGCCATGCTGCGCAGCGACGAGATGCGCAGGCGGAACAGGGCGATTGCGGCCATGTGTTCGCGGTTCGAACCGGTGATGTACGAAGTGGCTTCGGTTTTCTAGCGCGGGAGAGCGTTGGCCGGTTCGGCGCAGGCGTAGGGAGCCCCGTCTGGCAGGCGGCAGATGTTCGCGAGGAGCGCGGCATTGAAGGAGAGCGTGCCGGGGAGCCGTTTGGTGTCTTCACGATGGCTGAGGTAGCTTTCGCAGCTTGCCACGTAGTAGCGTTCGGTCCGCTCGTCCGAGCCGTACCAGGCGGCGAAAGCCTGGGCCGTGGCGGCGGAGAGGTCGCCGGTTTCCCCGACCGCCAGGGCGAATGCATCAGCGATATCGGCACTGCCGGGCATTTGGGATAGGGCGTCGAAGCCCTTGCCGCCGTCGATGCCGCGGAGGTTCCAGGTCAGGAGGGCTGTGATCGCCATGGCGTCGGCTTCCAGCGCGAAGACGGCGCGGGCATTTGCGCGCATGGAGAGGTCCGGCGAAAGGCAGGCACCTTGCCAGTTCTGTTCCAGATGACGCAATTCGTGCAGCAGGATGGCTGTGGTCTGGCCCGGATCAAGGCCCGCGGCCAGGGTGATGACCCGCGTGTCGGGATCAAAACTGCCGTGGGCTTCGCCGGGCGTGTCGGCCAGGCAGAGCGTGGGCCGGAGGTCGTCGGTAAGTTGTCTGAGCGTGGGGGCGACGATTTCAAGGTAGGATAGGGTTTCGCTGGCGCTGGCCAGTCTGGGCGCGTCGCTCCAGGGGTAGGGTGCGCAGGTGTCGGCCAGTGTCGGCGTGGCCGCCAGGCAGAACATGGCAGCGCGGATCATGCCGGTGCTGCCAGGTCGGCGGGAGAGAGGTGATAGGCCTTGGCGAAGCCGCCGTTCAGGAAGGCCTCGGTCGGGGTAAGGCGCACCATGTGGAAATCGGCGAAGCCGATGTAGAGCCGCGCCTTTGGCTGGTGGTTGAGGTAGGTTTCGGCAGCCCCGGGTTTGTCAATGAAGGCGGCCGTCACCTGGAGCGTCATGCGCGGGTGAGCGAGCGGGTCTCCCTTGCCAGGATCGCCGATCAGAAGCGAGGCCCTCGGGTCGGCGCGCAGTGCGGCGGTATGGGGGGCGAGGTCGGACACCAGCGTCAGGAGCGTCGCCCCGTCGGGCGCGAACGCGATGCGGGTGGCAAAGGGCGCGCCGCCGCGCAGGGTGGCCAGAGCGCCATGGCGGGCATTGGCCATCAGCCCGCGTGCCAGGGTGCGGGCCTCGTCGTCCGTTGGGCGGATCATGTCCTTGGTCATGTCAGGAGAGTAGCCCCAAGGCGATGGTGAACGGAAGGTGTCTGTTCTAGGGTCCGGACGATGACACGCGATGAGTTCAACGCATTCTGCGCCGGGATCGGGCCGGTGACCCATGTGGTTCAATGGGGCAATGCGGACGTGTGGAAAATCGGCGGCAAGGTCTTTGCCATCTGCGGCTGGGCCGAGGGGCGGGACGCCTTTACCTTCAAGGTCGGCGAAATCGCCTTCGAGGTGCTTGGGAGTGAGCCGGGGATCCGGCCCGCGCCCTATCTGGCGTCGCGGGGGATGAAGTGGCTTCAGGTCCATGAAGCGGGTGCGATGAGCGATGCCTCGTTGAAGGAGCACATCGTGGAGAGTTATCGGCTGGTGGTGGCCAAGCTGACCAGGAAGGCGCGGGCTGAGTTGGGAGTTTGACAGCGTGCGCGGGTATCATTCCGCGACAGTGGAGTCAGGCAGTCAGCATGGCGATTCCCCAAACATATCCGGCGCTGATTCCGTCTCCTGTGCTGATGCACCCCGTGCTGCTTTGGTTACACTTGTTGTTTTTGCGGGCGATACATTTTGCCGTTCCGCCGACATCACAGATCCGATCGTCGTTCCAGATGATCGGCGGCGCGGGTTTGAGCGCCGCGACTTTTGTGTCGGCTGCAAGCCCTTCGATCACGGCAACCGATGCCGCGCCCCCAATTGTGCGGCAGAGGGAATGGGCCATCAAGCGCAGGCCATGGGTACAGGTGTTCAGAAGTTCCTGGTCTTCTGAATCGAGTGCATACTGGGCGCCCGCCAGAAGATCCGAAAAATCCTGACGCAATGAGGGTGTGTCGATCTTTTTAATTCCGGCTGCAGTCGCCGGGAACGCATGAAATTCGTCAGCCATGGCTAAATCCTTTGATAAGAGTCTTTTCGAAATGAAGTTCATTCAGCATAGCACATTTTTTCGATGTTTTTGAATCTTCCGTGAAGCGGTCAATGCCGACTGAGCCACGCGCCTGGATGCGGAGTGTTGGATTTTAATGGGGGATTTAAGGGAAGTCGGGTGAAATCTTGAAGAGAGTTCGCGGCGCTTTCTTTCCAAGAAAGCGGAGAGTCGGCGTAAGGGGTGGCTAAAAAGGGAGCGCAACAGATGCGCACCCTCTCGTCAGGTCATCGCTGATTAATGGCAATGATAGGGTTGCGAACCTGCATGGCAGCATTGACCGGGAGGAGACGCTTTGCGGCAGCCGCCGCCATGGTAAACTGTGTCATCAGCATTGAAGGACAATGTCGATACCGGCAACGCAAACGCGGGGGTGAAGATCGTCATTCCGAGCATTGCAGCAATGGCGAACTGTTTCATTCAAAAACTCCTTTTTTGTTAAACTTTAATTAACAGATGGAGTTATGCAGGACGGGTATGGCGAAGGTGTGTTGGCGGTTGTTGCGGCTGACGCTAACGCCCCCGCCGCTTCACATTCCCCCCACGCTGACCAGCCCGCCCGGCGGTACTCCGACCGCTCGTCTTCTTCCCGGCCTCGACCGCCGCATCAACCGCTGACTGCCGCGCCAGGGGATCGTCCGACACCACCAAATCCACCGTCTCCAGCCGTTTGACCTCGTCCCTCAGGCGAGCCGCTTCCTCGAACTCCAGGTTCTCGGCCGCTTTGCGCATCTGGTCGCGCAGGGCGTCGAGGTGCGTGGCGAGGTTTTCTCCAACCATGGCCTTGTCGACCTTGGCGGTCACGCGGCTCATGTCGGTGTCGCCCTGGTAGAGGCCGGCGAGGACGTCTTCGACGTTCTTCTTGACGGTCTCGGGCGTGATGCCGTGTTCCAGGTTGTAGGCCATCTGCTTTTCGCGGCGGCGGTCGGTTTCGGCCAGCGCGCGCTCCATCGACCCGGTGATCCGGTCGGCGTACATGATGACGCGGCCGTCCGCGTTGCGCGCCGCGCGGCCGATGGTCTGGACGAGGGAGGTTTCCGAGCGCAGGAAGCCCTCCTTGTCCGCATCGAGAATTGCCACCAGCCCGCATTCGGGGATGTCGAGGCCCTCGCGCAGGAGGTTGATGCCGATCAGCACGTCGAAAGCGCCGAGGCGGAGGTCGCGGAGGATCTCGATCCGTTCGAGCGTGTCGATGTCGGAGTGCATGTAGCGGACCTTGATGCCCTGCTCGTGCATGTACTCGGTGAGGTCTTCGGCCATGCGCTTGGTCAGCGTGGTGACCAGGGTGCGCATGCCGTTCGCTGTGACCTTGCGGACCTCGTCCAACAGATCGTCGACCTGCATCTCGACCGGGCGGATTTCGACCTGCGGGTCGAGGAGGCCGGTGGGGCGGATGACCTGTTCGGTGAAGACGCCGCCGGTCTGCTCCAGTTCCCAAGCCGCAGGGGTGGCCGAGACGAAGACGGACTGGGGGCGCATGGCGTCCCATTCCTCGAACTTGAGCGGGCGGTTGTCCATGCAGGAGGGCAGGCGGAAGCCGTGTTCCGACAGCGTGAACTTGCGGCGATAGTCGCCCCGGTACATGCCACCGATCTGGGGTACGCTGACGTGTGACTCGTCCGCGAAGACGATGGCGTTGTCGGGGATGAATTCGAAGAGGGTCGGGGGCGGTTCGCCCGGCGCGCGTCCGGTGAGGTAGCGGGAATAGTTCTCGATGCCGTTGCAGTGGCCGGTCGCCTCAAGCATCTCAAGGTCGAAATTGGTGCGCTGTTCGAGGCGCTGTGCCTCGAGGAGCTTGCCTTCGCCGACGAGAATGTCGAGGCGCTGTTTCAGTTCCTCTTTGATCGCGACGATGGCCTGCTTCAGCGTCGGCTTGGGCGTGACGTAGTGCGAGTTGGCGTAGACGCGAACCTTGTCCATGGTGCCGGTCTTTTCACCAGTCAGACTGTCGAATTCGCCGATGGATTCAAGTTCCTCACCGAAGAAGGAGAGGCGCCAGGCGCGATCTTCCAGGTGGGCGGGCCAGATTTCCAGCGTGTCGCCGCGCACACGGAAGGTGCCGCGCTGGAACGCGTTGTCGTTGCGTTTGTATTGCTGGGCGATGAGGTCGGCCATGACCTGGCGCTGGTCATAGTTTTCGCCGACCTTCAGATCGAGCGTCATGGCGCCGTAGGTTTCGACCGAGCCGATACCGTAGATGCAGGAGACCGAGGCGACGATCACCACGTCGTCGCGTTCCAGAAGGGCGCGGGTGGCCGAATGGCGCATCCGGTCGATCTGGTCGTTGATCTGGCTTTCCTTTTCTATGTAGGTGTCGCTGCGCGGGACATAGGCTTCGGGCTGGTAATAGTCGTAAAAGCTGACGAAATACTCGACGGCGTTGTCGGGGAAAAAGCCCTTCATCTCGCCATAAAGCTGGGCGGCCAGCGTCTTGTTCGGGGCGAGGATGATGGCGGGGCGCTGTGTCGCCTCGATCACCTTGGCCATGGTGTAGGTCTTGCCGGTGCCTGTCGCGCCGAGAAGGACCTGGTTCTGTTCCCCTTCCATGATGGCCTGGGAGATTTCAGCGATGGCCGTCGGCTGGTCGCCCGCCGGTTTGAAATCGGTGTGCATGACCAAGCGGTGGCCACCTTCGAGCTTTTCGCGGGTCCGCACGTCCTCGGCTGGGGCCGAAAGCATGGGCATGGTCGGGTTGGCAATGTCTTGCATGGGGCAGGGCCGGAATCGCTGGGGTCAAGGTCTCCTTACAATTGTTCTCTTTTTGTATCGGTTCAAGGTCAGCTCCTGACAGGGCAGTGTCAGGAGGGTTGGACGATCAAAGCAGAACTTCACCTTCGATCTCCATCGCAAAGCCGAGTGGCAGGCCGGACACGCCGATTGCCGAGCGGGCATGGCGACCTATGTCCCTGCCGAAGACGTCGATGATAAGGTCGCTGAAACCGTTAATGACAAGATGTTGCTCCGAATAGCCTGGTGCCGAGGTGACCATTCCGAAAACGCGGCACCATCCGGTAATTCTGGACAGGTCGCCGATTTCATTCTTGATGTTGGCGAGCACGGAGAGCGCGACACCGCGTGCTTCGGCATAGGCCTGTTCGGTCGTGAAGTCTGAGCCGACGACGCCAAATGGGCCGGCAAGCGTTCCGTCCTCTCCGGTCTTGGGGTGGCCGGAAAAGATTACGCGATCGCCTCTAACATTTACCGGGGTGAACGGCAGATGCACGCCTGCAGGCCTTTGGGTTGGTGGTGGCAATTGCAAGCCCAGAGTCTTCAGGCGATCTTCGGGCGTGGTCATAGAAATTTTCCATCAATGTCATCTGAGAGGTGTTGTGCTTCGGAGCCTACAAGTTTTCACCGGCGGCGTCTTGTTCCAACGATAAGCGGGCCCGATTTCGCCCTGAAGAGGCGCGCAAACCGGCCTGTGCCCTCCCGATGCTTGCGCCCTGCGCATATCCGCTATGCGCGGCCTGTGCGTGTCATCTTAACAAAATTCCGATAAGGCCCACGCTTTAGCGCTAAATCGGAGATCTTCATGGTAAAGGCGGCCCTGGCCCAATTTACGGACAATCTTGCGTCCAGTTTCGGCAAATCGCAATCGTCCGAGTGGACGGCGGCACAGATGCGCACGGATGTCCTGTCCGGTTTGACCGTCGCGCTTGCACTGGTGCCGGAAGCCGTGGCCTTTGCTTTTGTGGCCGGTGTTGATCCACTTGTCGCGCTTTATGCCGCATTTATCGTCGGGCTGATCACAGCGCTGATCGGCGGTCGTCCGGGCATGATCTCGGGTGCGACAGGGGCTTTGGCCGTGGTGATGGTGAGCCTCGTTGCCGAACACGGGATCGAGTACCTGTTCGCGACGGTCGTGCTGATGGGGCTGATTCAGATCGTGGTCGGCGCGATGCACTGGGGCAAGTTCATACGTCTGGTGCCGCATCCCGTCATGCTGGGCTTTGTGAACGGTCTGGCCATCGTGATTTTCCTGGCGCAGTTGACGCAGTTCCAGGTGCCGGGCACGGCCGAGGCCAGCGGGCATGGCATGTCGGGAGGCCAGTGGCTGAGCGGCTGGCCGTTGAGTCTGATGCTGGGTCTGGTGGGCCTGACTATGGCGGTGATCTGGCTGTTGCCCAAGGTGACGAGCATAGTTCCGGCGCCGCTTGCGGGAATTCTGATCACGGCCGTGATCGTGATCGGACTGGGGCTGGATACGCCGGTGGTCGGCGACATGGCTTCGATCGAAGGCGGGCTGCCGGCTTTCCATCTGCCGATGGTGCCTCTGACTTTCGAGACGCTTGAGATCATTCTGCCCTATGCGGTGATCCTGGCGGCGATTGGCCTGATCGAGAGCCTGCTGACGCTGAATCTTGTCGGCGACATTGTCGGCAAGCGCGGCGGTGCCAGCCAGGAGTGCGTGGCGCAGGGGATTTCCAACACCGTGACCGGCTTTTTCGGCGGCATGGGCGGCTGCGCCATGATCGGTCAGTCGATGATCAACGTCCGCTCGGGTGGGCGCACGCGGGTCGCGGGCGTCACTGCGGCGTTGTTCCTTTTGGGCTTTATCCTGTTTGCCTCGCCGCTGATCGAACGCATTCCGTTGGCTGCGCTCGTCGGCGTGATGTTCATGGTCGTGATCGGTACATTTGCCTGGAACAGCCTGCGCATCCTGCGCATCGTGCCGCGCACGGATGCCGTTGTGATCGTGCTGGTGACCGTGGTCACCGTGGCGACTGACCTGGCTACGGCGGTCGTCGTGGGCGTTGTCGTCTCGGCCCTGGCCTACGCCTGGCAGAACGCGCGGCGCATCCACGCCAGCACATACATCACGCCGGAAGGTGCGAAGGTGTACCAGATTCAGGGGCCGCTGTTTTTCGGCTCGACCGATGGGTTTACCGAGTTGTTCCGGATCGAGGCAGATCCGCAGACCGTCATCGTCGATTTCGCCGAGTCGCGCGTCGCCGACCAATCGGCGCTTCAGGCCATCGAGGCGATTGCCGCCAAGTACGAGGCCGAGGGCAAGCGCATCCAGTTGCGCCATCTGAGCCGGGACTGCCATCGTTTGTTGTCGCGCGCGGGGCACCTTGTGACCCTGTCGGATGACGATCCGGACTATGGCGTGGCCGTGGACTACAGTGTGCGCACGGGCATCCTGGAGGGTGGTCATTGAGGGAATGCAACCTTAGGGAGAAAAAATTCTTGCGTTATCCGCTGATGCGTGCAATGGTTGAGCCCTAAGCAGCAGAACGGGTCGTCGGCCGGACATTGCGACCCACCCACCCCTCGCTCCACATTGTCCGGCCGACGCTCTCCCAAGCCCCTTGATCCTGCGCGCATTTTCTCCGATAGCTAGGCCACGCAAGGGAATCTGATCATGACCGCACGTATTTACCGGCCCTCCAAATCCGCCATGTCCTCTGGAACCGCCAAGACACGCTCCTGGGTTCTGGAGTATGTCAACGACACGGCCCGCGAGGTCGATCCGCTGATGGGCTGGACGTCGTCGTCGGACACGCAGGCACAGGTTCGAATGACCTTCCCGAGCAAGGAAGCGGCGCTGGAATATGCGCGCGACCACGGCATCGACGCGACGGTGACCGAGCCCAAAGTGCGCAAGCCAAACGTGCGCGCACGTGGTTACGGCGAGAACTTTGCGACCGATCGCCGGGGCGCCTGGACCCACTGAGCTTGGATATACGCACGGTTGATCCCAGAGATCCGGCCTTGGCCGTGTTGATCGAACGTCACCTGACATTGATGTATGCCTCGTCTCCCGCTTGCAGCGTGCATGCGATGGAGGCTGGCGCCCTCGCCGAGGCCGGCGTGCTTTTCGTTGCCGCCTTCGACGGCGATCAGCCGATTGCCATGGGGGCGTTGAAGCCGCTGTCCGGGGATCAGGGCGAGTTGAAGTCGATGCACGTTGTCGC